>JBPOJH010000126.1:0-16254 GCA_052033755.1 Bdellovibrionota bacterium
CTCAATCAACAAATAAAAGAATTATCAACATTTCATCTGTTGTTGGTTTGTATGGTAACTTTGGTCAAACAAATTACGCTGCTGCCAAAGCGGGTGTAATTGGTATGTCAAAAACATGGGCGAAAGAGCTAGGTAAAAAGGGTTGGACAAGTAATGCGGTTGCGCCGGGATTTATCGCAACAGCAATGACAAAAGCGATGCCTAAGGAAACATTAGACGCTATGGTTGCTAAGGTTCCAGTTGCAAGAATGGGTGAGACTTCTGATATCGCCAACGCCGTATTGTTTTTAGCTTCTGAGCAAGCTTCTTATATCAACGGTACAGTGATCAGCGTTGATGGTGGATTGGTTATTTAATTAATGCCTTATTTTGAGGTTAATGATGGTTCGGGCTTTCAGATGCACTACGAAGTAGTGCCTGATTGCCTGCCTGTCGACACGTTGTTCATTCACGGTAATATTGCTTCGAATCTTTGGTGGTATCCCTTGCGGGACGAGTTGCGACTTCGCGCCAGTAATCATAAAAATAGTAGTCATGCAAATAACAGTCATACAAGTAACAAGTGGACTGGCAAAATGATCATGGCCGAGTTTCGAGGCTGTGGTCGCAGCGTTTTGTACAAAGGTTTAAGTTATAAAGAGTTTTTACAAAAACTACCGGCCGAGGAGTTTGAAAAAACTTGGGACCCTGGTTTTGATTTTGACCGTATGGTTCAGGATTTTCAGGATTTAATTCTAGAATTAAAAAAGCAAAAAATAATTTTAGACTCTTTGGCCATTGTCGGGCACTCGACGGGGGGATTGATCGCAGGTTTGTTGCTGGCGCAAGCTCCTGATTTATTTTCTAAAGCTTTATTGCTGGATCCCGTTGGTATGCGCGGTATGCGTTTTTCTGATGATATTTTAAAAAGTTTTAAGCGAGTGCGATTTGATGAAAAATTTCGAGATCAAATTTTTGCGGCCGTAATTCCCAAAAGTTATTTGCAACAGCCTGAGTTCTTTCATGATTTTGTCGAGCAAAGCATGAGGTCAGTAGATCAAATCGGCAAAACCATCGTGCATTGGATGGAGAATGTCGATTACACCGAAAGATTTCGTCGCATACACACACCTGTGTTGGTCGTTCACGGTGAGCGAGATATTATTTTGCCAATGTCAGACTCGCAAGAGATGGCGGCCACTATTCCCAACGCACAGTTTTATTGTGCTCCTAATGTTGGGCACAGCATGAATGCGGAAGCCCCAGCGGCATTCGCAGATCTGTTACTACAGTTTTTATAAATCACTGATGTCATGATACATTTCTTTCGGTTGCTGTGTAAATTGTTTTCGTCCGCAAGGCGTAGTTTTCATAAAGATTCCCTCAGGTTGGGTTGGATTTGGTTTGGTGTCTAAATCAAATCGGGGGCAGGAACAGACTAGAATAATGTAATACTGCAATAATCTAATACTATAATACTATAATACTATAATACTATAATACTATTCTATAATAGCGTAATTAAGTGTTGCACTATTATTGAATATTAGAATATTAGATTATTATAGCATTAGTTTAAGAGCTTATAAGATTATAAAGTTTCGATCAGTCCATTTTAAAGTCACGATTGAACTCACAAATAAATTCATTCATTTCGTTGGAATCTTTTTTCATTTCGATTATTGCGCATTTGTAACCACTCAAAGATTTGTCTACTTATTTGTAGACAAATAAATATTTCAAAATCCAATGACTACAAAAATGTAGACAAATCTTTGAGCAGCTAAAATATTCAGAAGCATTATAATTAATTTTAGATTTGAGCTCATAAGGTTGTTCAAGGTATTTAATCAAACAATTGAAGTGATGGTACTTTCGTTTAGAATCATTCAGGTATCTCGTTTGGCGGAAATTCAAGAATGAACATAAACCTACTTCTACCTGATTCAGAATTATGATTTGGCATCAAATTAAACGGATTTTCAAAATTTAAATGAGCAGTTAGTATTAGCAATTTGTGATGTTGATATTTGTCTACAAATATGTTGACAAATCCTTGAGTGTTAAGTTATATACATGACATTCCATTCATCATTGGATGATGAATGAGCTAAGAACGATTATTTATCTAGTTCTGGAAAAAACCTAAAACCTAAAACCTAAAACCTAAAACCTAAAACCTAAAACCTAAAACCTAAAAAATTTATGAACGAAAATATTTACAAAAGCAAAACTACTCAACCAGTTAAATTAACCGAACAAGAATTAAAAACTGCATACAGTTATTGGAAAAAATTTTATCGATTTGTTTCTTTGGATTTTGAATTAGATCCTTACCTCAATGAAAGAATTTTGCCATTTCAAAAAAATCGTATTGGTTGGTTGAAAAAAACAAGATTAAGCCTGATGTTGTCTGCTGAATCTGTATCGCAAAAAGCAAAAGTTAAAAAGTCAGCTTACTCCAGATGTGAAGTCGGTGAAGCTACGGGTTCCATAAAGTTATCGACTTTAGCTAAGCTTGCCGATGCCATGGATTGTGAATTGGTTTATGCCATACGGCCCAAAAAGCGAAAAAATTATTCTCAAATTATTTGGGAGAAAATACTTCCTGAGGCCTTGGTCCACCCATGGCTTAGGGCTTGTGATCCTAAAAGACGAGGCAATGCACTGGGTGCAGTTGCTCGTGATTTAATGAAGACCCCCAAGTTCAGAAGGAAAAAGGGTTGGTCCAAGCGAACATAATTACAGGCTTAAACCTCGACGAATAAGGGATAGGACCTCTGGTGGTTGTAAATTTTTATTTAGTATTCCATCCAGAAATCCACGTGCATGATGAATCAAATTGTCTGTTACAGATTTGGTGGCTTCTGCTTCCGACAGTGAAGACGATTTAACTTGTTCACTTGCTGTGGACTTATTCTGTGACGACTTAACCTGTAATGATAGCTCTAAAATTTCCATTGTTAGTAGCCAATCACTTGGATATTCCTGATGAACCAATTGCATGATCTTTTCTAATTCCGGGATCATCGAAGACATACTTGAAAGTGCCTGGTCAGCAGAGTTAGCAGCGGCCACGTTTTGTTTGGCAAAATACTGATCACGTATTTCACGAATGCGAGCATACCATTGACATAATTTTTTATTGGCCTCTGTTAAGTTGGTTTTGTGTTTTTGTTTGGGCATGACTTCGCCAACAGCGGCAAAATACTGCGCGCGATCGGGAGCTCCACCATACACAGAAGTAACACTTTCAGCACAGACTAGAACTAATTTGCAGGCCTCAGTTTTAGATTTAGCGTTCGATTGGGAATTGGTATTTTGAGTTTTTACATTTAGTTCTGAAGAAGCTTCGACAGAAGGAATTGTCATTTGAGTCGACGGATTTGCATTCGAATCAAAAATAGTTTTAGAATTGTCTTTCAAACCATCAATGACGACAGCTTTCGAAAAAATTAAAAATAAATCTTTTCCATTTTTAGAAATAGTTTTTTCCAATTGCCCCTGAATACGTATTCCTGAGCTTAAAATCCATTCCGTATTTGACTTGCTGACTATAGTTCCTAAAACTGTGGCTAAACCTGTGGATAACTCTTTAGCCCCAAAGCCTTCTATTTCATTTCCCTGATAAGCCAACTGACAGGGGCCCGTGAACGTCACAAAATAAACCCCGTGTTCAGAGTTATGATATATGTTTTCAATAACTCCACCAACTTGTGCCCCCGTGTTCATTTCTGCAGAAGCCACGGTGCGAGCCGCTTTCGCTTTGGCAAGGCCATACAGTCCACCTTTGCGGCTGGCTGTAGTGGCTGCGAAATCTTCTAGAACTTTTTGTAACTCTTGAAAATCAGCGGCCACATATAAATGCGGTTGAGGTTTGGTGATATCGTATCCCATCAAGACGCAATCCAATGTTAAAGGAATTTTTTTAACATCAGGCTGTAAACAGTGAAAACTTTCTCCGGCGGAAGATAATAATCCTGCTCCGTAAATAAGGGGCTTATCCAATGATCCCACAAGGCCGTACTCGGTGGTCCACCATGCCATGCGTGATAATTGCGTGGCTTCGCTGGTGTAGTAAACCGATGACAAAGCTTGATCCAATTGCTTTTGTGCTTGCTCAATGTCGGCAGCGACTGATTTCGGGTCCTCTTTTACGATCGATAAATGTCGAATCGCTTCGTAAACGTCGAGATCTTCTTTGCTAAAAATTGTGCGCTCGGAAACCTCACCGTAGGCTCGCAAGTATTCTGCATATTCAGGATCAGCAATGATGGGAGCATGTCCTGCGGCTTCGTGAACGATGTCGGGTGCCGGTGTATAAGCAATGTGCTCGATCGAGCGCATATCACAAGCGATCGTTAAAATACCCTTCGCCTGTAAATCTAAAAATACAGCGGGAGGAATAAAGCCGCTGACAGCCACTGCTCGCCAGCCAAATTTTTTTAAACAAGCATCCATTTCTTCGATGCGTGGAATGCGATCCACAGGGATACCCGTTTTTTTCAAGCCTTCCAGATACAAGGCATGCGCGTGGTCCTTAAAAAAAGCCAAATTCACTCGCATGATAAAACGCCAGCAAGCATGATCAATCGGCGTGTACAGGCTGTAATCCTGCTCAACGATGTGCTGCTTCAGTTCGTCAGGCAAAGTATTCAGATCGATGGGCTGTCTTTGCCGAGCTCGCTCTGCCGCGTGTTCTGCCCGTGGCGAAACCGAGGATGACTTCGAAGAACTGACTTCGGATGGAGTGACATTCGTATTTGTTTGTGTGCTCATATATTGACCCTATGGTTATAGAGTAATTATGTCATTACGCTGCGTGCTTGGCTACAGGGATTGTATCAAGGTGAGACGTTTGGTGAATTCTGCTTTGGAATTTGTGTGGAATGACCGAAAATAAGACTGACGGGGGAGCGAATGCAAATATCTAGATTGGTGTTAGCCTATGCCTTTACTATTTCAATAGTGATGTCGGCCTTTCATGGGTCTGTGGCAATGGCAGCCTCGACGGGTTCGTCTGGGCAACAGGGGGCTCGTTCTTACAGTGATTACCAAAGAGAAATTTCTGAAAAACAACAATTAGAGGCCGCACAAAAGCAAGTGGACGACGCAAAGAAAGCGATCGATGCTGCGCGGGCAAATGCTATGAACGCCAAGTCTACTTCGATCAACGAAGCTGCGAAGAAACAAAAACAACAATCTGTGATCGGGACTGTGGCTGGGTTGGGGATGGCAGCATTCTGCGCGTATCAAGCAACGCAGACTTGTAACAACTGGGCAACGGCAGGTTATTGTGCGCTTTCCGTTAGTGGTATGGCTTTGTCTATGGTGGCGGTGTCGATGGCGATGAAGTCGGGCAAGCAATCAGTAGCCTCGATGGAGGATTTGACGGTGCCAGATGTGGCGGCTACGGGAGCTACTGCGACAGCGAATACGGGAGCAAAGCCCGGCAGCGCTGGCAACAACCCTTCGGATGTTTTAAATGCGATCCTGGGGAATCCCACGGCACCGAACTCGGCGAAAAAAAATGCGGCGCAGGTGAAGGCGGCTTTAGATGATCTTTCAAAAAAAGGTATCAAGGTGGACTTGGATAAACAGACTGTGACGACTCCGGATGGAAAAGTAACTTCGGTCAGTGCGATGATGGGCGCAGGCGGTGGGGGGCTTGGCAGCGGAGGCGGTAAAGGGGCTGCGGATTTTGCGGCCGTGATGGCGGCAGCGAAAGAGGCTGGAGCCAAGGCGGCGCAAGCCGCTGATGTCACTGAAGGTTGGGATACGGGCGGTGGTGCGACGTCTGCAGCAAGTAACTCTGGATCTGCGGGCGCGGGATTTCCTACTTTTAATCCGATGGCTGGCATGAATGCGAACGCTGCCAATTTCGGTCGAGAGCCTGCGGCCTTTGCCGCTTCGACAAGTCAGTTCAATGGTGATGCTTTGTTGCCAGCGGATGCGAATATGTGGGTGCAAATGAATCTTCGTCATGAATGGCTAGGTCAACGAGGCAAAGTCAATCCAGACTTAGCTCCGCCATCGCCGCAACAATAAAAACACCTCAGCAGTAGTGTAAAATCAAAAAAACGAAAGACTAGGTGGCATCTCTGTAAACCTGTAAATGCAGGTTTGTAGAGGATTTTTAGACATCAATATTTTCTCTACAAAACTGCATTTACAGGTTTACAGAGAAAACTAAACGAAAAGATTATTTTTCAAAGCAGATGATTGAACAAATACCTATATTCAACCCAACAGAGATCAAATCGAGCTAGGGACATTCACTCTTCAATCTATGCAGCAGTTAAGCCAATGGAGTACATTGAGTGGCTTTCTATTTGAAAATATGATTTTAAATCATCGACTAGAAATCATTGAAAAATTGCAGATTCCAAAAGAGCTAGTGGTATCTGCCTCGCCCTATTTTCAGGTTAAAAAAACTAGAAATAAAGGGGTCTCTGTTCGTCCGGTCTTAATTTATCAAGGGCAACTGCAAGATGAAGAACTAATAAAAGAGTATTTTGACAAAGTTCTTTCGATTGGGGAAATCCTAGAGCTGTAGTCAAGGTCGGTTATGGCGCTGATACTCCAAGCAACTTTTTTGAAAATAAGATATAGACAAAGGTAGTATTTTCAAAATATGCAAATTATTTTTTTAAGAAATTCTATTTCTCTTTATATACTGACTCTTGTAATGATTTCGTTAAATAGCTGCGATTGCAGTTTTAAAGCTGCACTTTAGTCTGGAGTAATTCAATGAAAAAATATTTAAGTGCGTTGTTTGTTTTTCAAGTTTTTTTTATTTCGAATGTTTATTCTCAAACTAAAAATAAAACTGATAAAACATCGTCTGAAAAGATAGGGCAAATATTTATTTCTAAATCGGAATACTCTAAATTGAACTTAGAAAAAAAGAAAAACTATATAAAGAACGTAAGAAGTGAGTATGTTAAATTTGAAAATGAACTAAATGAAAAAATGGAAATCGCTAATACTACTCCATCGATCTGGGACGCAATTTCTTCTTACGCATGGGCTGTAGATAATAAATGTTTAATTGGCGGTATTGAGCAACCCATTGTTGCTGGGAAGTGCTCTTCGCGTGGAAATAAATGTGATTCTGAAGATGCACCTTCGGATAGTTTTAAGTGTGGAGATATCTTTGGAAACGTTTGTATTAGTAGGACTCCTGTAGGTTCCATTTCATTGCGATGTTTGAATGCTTCTAGTAAAGCAAACGTTCCGACTGCGGAGGAGTATTTTAATATACAAGATAATGCTACAAACACGTATTATAGATATTGTGAGGATTTCAATAAGGCCGCTTGTAGGAACTATCGAAATAGAATAATGGCATTGAATCGTAATTACGGTGCGGGAAATAATCAGGTATCGGCACAGGGAGCGGGTGCTGGAAATACAGCGGAAGCAGTCAGTGATGGCATTGTTGCTGATCAGTCGACAGCTAGATTAGAACCTGCGAAGCCACCCACGCCACCGCCAGTGCCGGTATCGCCAGTAGCTGTGCCTGCACAGGCGATAACATCTGAACCACCTGTAGCTCCAGCGTCAAATGCAAATCAATCGACAAACCAGGCACGACCATCAGAATCTACAGGTCAACAACAGAACAATGGAAATCATACTCAAAACAAGAATCCAAAATGTAAACAGCTTTTGAATTTTGTTTTTGAGGGATCTTCGACACAAGAAAGTAATAATACGGTTTATCGTGAAAAAATGTTGCATTCGGAAGCTTCGGATTATGCCGGCGCCTTGGCGCAATTTAGTAAGACAAATACTGCATGGACTCATCCAAACTGTAAAAACTGTAATGATAATAATTCTGTAGACGATACAATGAAGGCGAATGATCCGAATGTTGTTTCTGAATTAAAAAGTCAGAATGCGGGTACATGTAGTCCTGAAATTGGAACAAAAATTAATAATTTTATTATTGATGGGAATGAAAAATCAGGGACATGGCCTAAGACTGATAAATATCAAAATAAATATAGAAAGCTAGATGTGCACCCTTACGATAGTATTTTATCTCCAAGTATTTCAGACGGGGATGGCTTGCAATTATTTTCTATTGACCAAAAAGGTGGAGGACAAGAAGGAAAGACTAGTTCAAGTAAGATATATGCCATTGATAAATTTCTTAAAAAAATTAAGAGTCTAAAAGAGGAATGTGGCAAGAACGCTGATCTTAGTATTTCTTTGGGTGTATTTGCGCATGGAAATAATGATAGCAAAAAGAACGATCCAACTAAATGTTATTTTGGTGCAGGTTTTGATAGGAATGGTAAACAGGTTACAATGAATGCCGAAGAATTTTATAACAATGTTTATAAGCCTTTAAAAAATGAAGGTTTGCCTTTGCATATAGATTTTGGCCCCTGTTATAGCGGATGTTTTGTTGAGTATATTAGAAAAATGGAACAGAATGAGAGCGCCAAAGATAAAAATTCAAAACCAGTTTGTATGGTGTCTTCATCGCGGGCTGATCAACCCTCTTATGGACAAGATGAGTTATTTCAAAATACTTTTACCAAAATGTATAGTTTTTATTTAAACAAGCTGGGGAACCCTTTGCATGCGCAGCTGTGCGCACGAGTGATGGACCGTTGGAACCAACCTCAGACAGTGGCCACTTCAGACACGCGTAGTATATTTTCTAAATCTTTAGCGCCCCAAAATTCCGATGCAAATCTGTTCGACCGACCGGATGTGAAAAATAGCTTTGATGAAATAGCTAATAATACCAATAGCAGTGACATCAAAGCACTGCCACAAAAATGCAAAGCCCTAGCGCGTAATCGAGATTTTCCAAGATCACCGAATGCGTTTACGCCGGAAGAGAGAACCAACATATTAAATTGTGCAAAAAAACATCTAACAAACAATAATAGAAACATATCTGGATTAGAGGCTCTTTACGATGCGGCTACTGATAATAACAATCCACCAGGGATTCAATCTTTAAAAGAATTAGCACAACAATCAAATGCAAATAACTTATCAGCCTGTAACATGGATTGGAATAAATATAAAAATTCTTCGACAGGCAGTCAACAATCCGGTGTTTCATCAGAAGGATCGACGAATGGTCACACAGATGAAACTAAATAAAGGAAGTGATCAAATGCAAAATCTTAAATTGAAATCCATGAAGATATTTTTCGGTTTAATTTTATTTTCAGTTGCGACTTCGGCAAAGGTCTTGCCTAAAATAAAAACCTATAATTTAACCGGGGTAGTAATTGTAGATAATGCCAATGCAAAATTGATTATTAATCCACGCTCAAACTCATCCTATACCTTTTTATTAGACAATAAATCGAAAATTGAATCTTGTATTCAGGGTAAGATGACAACCTCCATAGCTACTATGGATATTCAGGTTTATGAATATCTTGGCAATGATAGGGCCAGAGCTCAAATGAAAACATGTAAAATTTTTCATGGTAGTAAAATACCTACATATTACTCTGATTTAGTTGAATCTAAAGGTTAAAAGCATAGAGATCTTATTGGCATCTGTAAAAATATTAAAATATAGTCGCAAGCCCCAACAAGCAGGCTTATTTTGAACTAATTATATGTAAAAATCTTTAACACTATTTAGTTTCTTAACTACAGGGTATAAGGGTGAACTAATATTAGTGAACTCTAACTATCCAGACCTTAAATAACAAAAAAATAGCAAAGGAAGTATTGCGTGAAGAAATCATGTGTCTTTATTGGAACACTGTTGGCTTTAGCTACAAGTCTATTCTTATCCTCAGTTAAAGCAGAAGAAACCTCAAAAACTTGTACATTTTTCTTAGAGAATTCTTCTGAATTTTATCAAAATGGAATACTTAAAAACACTAAATACATAGAACAAATTAAAACGGCATTAGCTACAAAGGGATATACTTTAACAGATAAGTATCAAGTACCTGGGGATCACTGGATATTTGATATAGATGGTTATCCTGCGGAACTAGATTTGGAATTTATTGTTGGTCCAAATATGTATACTAGAAAAGCCTCAAATGAGGATACCACCTTACTATCAGCCTTTTTTGAATTACGAAGCCATTATCGAAAGACAGACAGTCATTCAACGGATGATTTTGAATTTGAAGAAACAGATCTTGGACGAAGTACATATCCCCGAAAATCGCAATTTGGTACTTCTGTCGATTTAAAATATAAGGATCATTATTCAAGGAACTATGATGAAGCTCTTGAAAATTTGTTTAAGCAGATTCCTAATTGCAAAGAAGCCAAAGAAAAGCTTATTGCTATGGATGCACAAAAACCAAAATATAGATACTTCGAAGGCACAATTGAAACTAGTTTTGCTGATCATTTCCCGTTAGTGTCTCAAGCGAAGTGTTTAGTCGCACAAAAAAGAGCGTTTGAAGAAGCTGCGAAGGCCGGCTTAACAAAGGAACAATGTAAGCTTAATCGTGTGGGAATATTTCAACATGGTGATCCTGCATTTTCTGCATGTACTTATAACAACACTGGTTATCCTGGTGATCCAAGGGAATACTTGTCTGCTCAAGTTTTCTGTCAGTTTAAATAAATTCAGTAATGTTCATGCAGGAGTGAGCTCCAGCTTGAAATCATCGAGTATTAATATTATCTCGTTATCCAGGCCCACAAAATGCAAAACAGCGAACTGGTTTCATCAGATTCGCTGTTTCGACAAGGACATCATTTTCAATCCGTAAAGGAGGAAATTATGTCCGAAAAACCTACCAGTTATAGGTCTTATCGGCGGTTTTTAAGGATACTTAAATATTTGCTCAAATTAGCTTGGCTGGTTTGGAAGATATTCAAAATTCTTGAGAACCTCTTTTAGCAGGAATTATTGAGGGTCGATTAATAAGGTTGGAAAGCTTAGTTACAAGATAAAAGTGGCTGCATGATGCAGTCTGCTTTTAGAGACTTCAATATAAGATTCTTTTTGTGTTGAAGAGTACTTATGACAAAGGTTCCATATATAAACAATCACCCCAAACTAAGATGATGTCTGGGTTCGATATAAGTCGAATTTGATTGGAACCACTTCTTCTGTTTATTTATTAACATCCGATCCATTCCGTGGAATTAAAACAATAACTACCGAAAAATCCTTAAGTGCAAATGGTATATTATCCGCTATTTGCGTTATATAAACACAAATAGCGGATAATGATTTTTTTAGAATTAAAATATTTTTTATAGTTTCAACATTTAGAATACTAGGCCTACAAAATGCAAAACAGCGAACTGGTTCCATCAGATTCGCTGTTTCGACAAGGACATCATTTTCAATCCGTAAAGGAGGAAAATATGTCCGAAAAACCTAAGACACATAGGTATTATCGGCGGTTTTTAAGGATACTTAAATTATTGCTCAAATTAGCTTGGCTGGTTTGGAAAATATTTAAAATTCTTGAAGACCTCTTTTAGCAGGAATTATTGAGGGTCGATTAATAAGGTTGGAAAACTCGTTATAAGATAAAAAAGTGGTTGCATGATGCAGTTTGCTTTTTGAGACTTCAATATAAGATTCTTTTTGTGTTGAAGAGTACTTATGACAAAGGTTCCATATATAAACAATCACCCCCAACAGAAAATGATGTCTAAGTTCAGACATAAGTCGAGTCTGATTGGAGCCACTTTATCGTTTATTTATTAACATCCGATCCATTCCGTGGAATTAAAACAATAGTTACCGAAAAATCCTAAAGTTCAGATGAGATATTATCCGCTATTTGCGTTACGATAACACAAACAGCGGATAATATAATATTTTTGACAATTATCCGCTATTTGTGTTCAAATGACTGAAATAGCGGATAATTGTCAAGCTTTAAAAGTAATTAGAGTTAAGGAAAAAAATCATGAGGCAAGATAATCCATTTTTAGGTAGAAAAGCAGAGTCAAAACTTCTGCGTGAGTATGCGCAGAAACCCACTGCTCAGCTGATTTGTGTTTATGGGCGACGGCGAATTGGGAAAAGTTTTTTACTTGAGCAAGTCTTTAAAGATAAAAAATTTCTTCAATTCGAGGGGTTGGAAAATGAACACTCGGATATTCAGATAAATAATTTTAAAAATGATTTAGCAAAGCAAACTGACAATGAAATACTGTATCATGCAAAAATATTTAAATGGGACAATATACTGGATGAATTTACAAAATACCTCCAACGGCAAAAAGCGCACACAGTGGTGTTATTCGACGAATTTCAATGGATGGCGGCTCAAAAAACTTTACTAGTTTCGTTGTTTAAAAAATATTGGGATCAATATTGGTCGAAATGCAACGTAACAATTATACTGTGTGGTTCTATTTCCTCATTTATGGTCAAGAAAGTTATTAAGTCTAAAGCACTTTATGGTCGAATAAATTTAGAGCTAAACATTGGTGCTCTAAATTGGTCTGATTGTCGACAGTTTCTGCCCAACAGAAATGAACACGAGATTTTCAAATACTATTTAACATTCGGTGGCGTACCAAAGTATTGGACTCTACTTTCGTCAAATAAATCATACCAGCAGAATATTGAAAGTCTGTTTTTACAAAAAGAAGGCTATTTATTTAACGACTATGAAAAAATATTTTTTAGTCAGTTTAAGGAACCAAAAACTTATGAACTAATAGTGAATGCCTTGATTCACGAGCCATTGAATTTAGAAGAAATTGCTCAGAAAATTAAAAAAAAATCTAGTGGTAGTTTAAAAACCTATTTAGATAATTTGTCTTACGCTGGATTTATTATTTCTTATTTTCCGTATAATAAAATGGAAAACTCAAAATTAAAAAAATATAAAATATCAGATGAGTACCTGCGATACTATTTTAAGTTTATAAAGACGAACAAGAACCAGATATTAAATAATTCAAATCGAAAATCGCTTTTTTCTAGATTGATTGAATCGAAATGGGAAGTTTGGTTGGGGTTTGCTTTTGAAAATTTTTGTTTAAAGAACGCGACAATGTTGGCTGAAACGATGGGCTTTGATGAATATGTAGAATCGTTTGGTCCGTATTTTAATCAAACTAGGTCCAAGAAATATACTCAAGGCACAGGGTTTCAAATCGATCTTGTTTATAAAAGAACTGACAAAGTGATCACTGTCTGTGAAATTAAATTTCATCAAAAACCTTTAACTGCAAAAGTCATAGCAGAAGTAGAACAAAAAATTAAAATGCTAGATATACCAAAGAGCTACTCGATCGAAAAAGCATTAATCACAGTTAACGGCGCGGATCAGGGTTTAACAGATTCAAAATATTTTGATTATATTTTAGAGCTAAAACATTTCTTATAAATTCAGTTTACAAGGAGTTCTGTTTAAATCGACAGGCCCACAAAATGCAAAACAGCGAACTGGTTCCATCAGATTCGCTGTTTTGACAAGGACATCATTTTCAATCCGTAAAGGAGGAAATTATGTCCGAAAAACCTACAAGATATAGGTCTTATCGGCGGTTTTTAAGGATACTTAAATATTTGCTCAAATTAGCTTGGCTAGTTTGGAAAATATTTAAAATTCTTAAGAACCTCTTTTAACAGGAATTATTGAGGGTCGATTAATAAGGTAAGGTCTTAGTGTAGGTAAGATAAAAGTGGCTGCACGATGCAGTCTGCTTTTAAAAAACTTCAATGAAAGAGAGAAATTCCTTTGTTGAAGCTGTCTTCTGACAATTTGGTCCCTATTAGCAAAATCAACCCCCAAATGAAAATGACTAGTCCTGTGTCTAGACGTTAGTCGAATCTGAATGGAGCCGCTGTGGCTTTCTCCTTTTGTGAGCGTAAAAGCCAAATAGCTTATTTTAAGCAACTAGTTGGCTAAAAATTAATAGCTAAATTTAGCCAAATAGGGTATTTTTTATAGCTAGTTGGCTAGAAGAGGATTTTTGTACCATTTTCAATAGCAAAGTAGACCGACCGAACAACGAAGGTATGCGATGTAAATGGATTTTGTATAATACATCATTAAACTAAGGCAGATAGAACTAATGTTAGGAAATCTAATACCAGAACTAGAAGGGAATTTTTTGATGGGCTTTATTCCAAAAAAATTTGCAAAAAAAGTTTCTTTTATCGGTCGTCAGGAGGAAATTTCAAAATTAGATTCTATTCTTAATAAAAAAGAAGCCTCTATCATTATAGTGTATGGTCGACGTCGAATTGGAAAAACTTTTTTTATTGAGCAGCATTTAGCTAGCAGAAATTTAATTAAAATTGAAGGCGTGCAAGGGCTTAGTGAAGGTGAACAACTTCAGCAGGCTACAAAACAACTGCAATCCTATTGGGATGATATCACTTTAAAAAAAATTAAAATAGAAAATTGGAATGATTTTTTTGAAATCATTCATGACAAAATTAAAAACCAAAAATTTACTTTATATCTTGAAGAGCTTCAATGGCTAGCCAGTTATGATGCTAAGCTAATTAGTTATTTGAAATACTGGTGGGATAATTATTTCGAAAAAAACCCAAATTTTATACTTGTATTGTGTGGATCATCTCCTTCATTCATGATTAACAAAGTTATTCAATCGAAAGCATTACACAACCGTTCTGAATATGTTTTTCCATTCAAGCCCTTTGATCTGAAAGAGACTCAAGAATATATGGGCTTGAAATTATCAACGTTGGAGTTAATGGATGCACGGCTACTTTCTGGCGGAATTCCTCAATATTTAAAATATTTGAAATCAAGCAATTCTGTGTTTCAAAACATTTGCGAGAATTCCTTTTTACCTGGTTCTTTTTTTTCTTTAGAGTATGAAAAAATATTTACAAGTTCATTGGCAACAAATCCCCATTATAAAAAAATTATTGAGGTCATATCAAAAAATCGTTCTCTGGACAGGCAGAGTTTGGTTAAAAAATTAAAATTGCAATCTGGAGGAACTTTAACGGACTTACTCAATGATTTACAGGCCTGTCATTTTATTGAAAAACAGACGCCGTATCAGTTATCCAGTAAGTCCACTCTTAATAGATATACAGTCAGCGACAGTTATATTCATTTTTATTTTCAGTTTATACAACCAGTTCAAGCTAAAATTGCCAATGGTGATTTTCAAAAAAACCCCAATGCGGCTATGAACGTCAGCCAATATAGAGCCTGGCTTGGTTATGCTTTTGAGCGTTGGTGTCGCAACAATCACTCGTCTATTGCTAAAATATTACAAATTGCTGGTGTCCAATATAAATCTGGCTCGTATTTTACAAAAAACGATTTGGATTTATCAGCGCAAATTGATTTATTATTTGATCGACAAGATCGAGTTATCACTGTTTGTGAAATAAAATATCAAGAAGGTTTAATTAATAAAAAAGTAATCAACGAATTTGAAAGGAAATTGCAAACTTTAAAAACTAAGAAAACAATTCAAAAAGTTTTAATCACGGCTTCAGAGTTAGAACCTAGTTTGGAACGCATGCACTACTTTGATAAAGTAATAACTTTGCAAGAATTGCTGAATGTTAGTTAAACTGTGTAAGCGCGCATAAGCTTCAACTGGTAATTGTCTAACAATAATATTATCCAGGCCCACATAATGCAAAACAGCGAACTGGTTCCATCAGATTCGCTGTTTCGACAAGGACATCATTTTAAATCCGTAAAGGAGGAAATTATGTCCGAAAAACCTAAACACCATAGGTCTTATCGGCGGTTTTTAAGGATACTTAAATATTTGCTCAAATTAGCTTGGCTAGTTTGGGAAATATTTAAAATTCTTGAGAACCTCTTTTAACAGGAATTACTGAGGGTCGATTAATAAGGTTGGAAAACTCGTTATTAAATAAAAGTGTCTGCATGATGCAGTTAGCTTTTAGAGCCTTCAATATACGATTCGTTGTATATCGAAGAGTACTTATGACAAAGGTCCATATATAAACAATCAACCCCAAACGAAGATGATGTCTAAGTCCAGACATAAGTCGAATCTGATTGGAACCACTTTTTCTGGTTAGTTATTAACGTCCGATCCATTTCATGGAATTAAACAATAGCTACAGAAGATCCTAAATTGCAAATGATCATTATCCGCTATTTGCGTTCTGTAAACACAAATAGCGGATAATGATTTTTTAGGAATTAAAATATTTTCTATAGTTTCAGCGATTAGAATTCTAGGCCCACAAAATGCAAAACAGCGAACTGGTTCCATCAGATTCGCTGTTTCGAAAAGGACATCATTTTCAATCCGTAAAGGAGGAAATTATGTCCGAAAAACCTAAGAGATATAGGTCTTATCGGCGGTTTTTAA
>JBPOJH010000140.1:0-1759 GCA_052033755.1 Bdellovibrionota bacterium
ATAACAACGGTGCCTTCAAAATTTTCCAACGCTTGCGTTAAGGCTTCTACCGTATCAAAATCAAGGTGATTGGTCGGCTCATCCAGCATCAACACTGGATTCTTTTTTAATAAGCATTGCCCCAAAGCCACTCGGGCCCGCTCACCTCCTGATAACACCTTAATTTTTTTATAAACGTCATCGCCACTAAATAGCAGACTACCAGCAATGTTCAATATTTCTTGCTTCGTACAATCTGGGTGAGCTGCCGCTTGCAACGCCCCCAACACCGTATCATCTTCGTGAAGCTCCTCCCATACATGCTGGGCAAAATAAGAAATCTTTACATTCAAGCCCAATTGAATCGAACCCGCTAGTGGAGATAGTTTTTGTCCTAAGCTTTTTAGCAATGTGGACTTACCTGCGCCATTGACTCCGACCACTGCTATCTTATCGCCTCGACGAATCACCAAATTAACATTGTTTAATAATACCTTTGAGGGATTGTAACCGATCTGCGCTGACATCACCTGAATCACGTCACGACCTGTATTATATGGAGCTGGTATTTGGATTTTAGCTTTAATCGGTAAATCTTTAATTTCAACAGTTTCCATTTTGTCTAACATCTTCATACGACTTTGGGCCTGTTTCGCTTTAGTGGCTTTGGCCTTAAATCTTTCAATAAAGCTTTCGATCGACTTGCGACGCGCACTTAAATTTTCTGCCTTGGCCTCAGCTTGTTGCTGCAACATCTGCTTTTGCTCAAAATAATCATCAATATGACCGGGGAATTTAGAAACATCACCCATTTCAATTTCGACCGTATAAGAAGTCGTTCGCTTTAAAAATTCACGATCATGCGAAATTATCATGAACGCTTTTTTATAATTTTGTAAAAAGTTTTCTAAAGTCAAAACACTTTCTAAATCTAAATAGTTGGTTGGTTCATCTAATAGTAGCAAATCTGGTTGCTCAGCTATTAGGGCTAGCAACTTAAATCGCATGCGATAACCGCCACTTAATGATTTGAGTGGTGTATTAAAATGTACTTCATGTAAGTCTAACACATGACCTAGTTTTTTGTGCTCCCACAAAGGAACTTGCGAATGAAGAGTCAGTTCTTCAGCGGGAGTCAGTTCTAGATTCCAATTCGCTTCTTGTTCCAAATAGCCAATTTTCAATCCTTGCTTACAGACAATTTGTCCACCGTCTAGTTCGATTTTGCCAACTAAAATTTTAAAAAATGTAGTCTTGCCCGCACCATTCGGTCCGATAAGCCCCATCTGATCCTCATCATTAATGGACACATTAATCTGATCAAAAAGTTTTCTAGCTCCATATGACTTTGTACCATTTATCACTTGTATTAAATTCATGTTGCTATTCTTAGTACATTTTTAGAAAGATCACAACCGGACTTGTTATCATTCTTAGTTTTGTTACTATAATAGATACTTTAGAAACCACAGTCTTTGAACTACAGGAGAGTATATGCCGTTTTTTACATGGGACCCAGCAACACTGAGCGTATCAGTAGATCAGATGGATCAAGAACATCAAAAGTTAATTGTTTTGATGAATCGACTATTTGACCAAAATGCTGAAGGTGAAAAAAAAGATGTAATGTCTGAAACAATTTTAGAGTTAGCTAAATATACCGCCGTTCATTTTCAACACGAAGAAGCCTACTTTGATACTCTGCCTGGCTACAGCGGTGCTGATACTCATAAGGTTATCCATGCGGATTTATTAAAAAAACTAGTCGCCTTTAAGGAAC
>JBPOJH010000048.1:0-26091 GCA_052033755.1 Bdellovibrionota bacterium
TCATTTTCAGATAAAATCTGTTTTTGAGACAGTTTTCGAGCCGGTACACCACCCCAGATTTCGCCCCGGCGAATATGTGTTCCTTTGATAACGACAGAACCTGCGGCCACCATGGCATTATCTTCGATAATAACATCGGGTAATATAACGCTGTGGGCACCGATGGTGACTTGCGAGCCAATTCGAATTGGCAAGAAGGATAATACAGATCCCTCCATTTGATGCGGAGTCAGCAAGGTTTTTTCACCTAATAAAGTGTTATCACCTACATTCACTAAATGAGCGTCATAGATCACTCCGGCAGTGTAAGTGTTTTCACCAATACGGGCACCCAATAAACGATATAACAATCGAGTCATTGGCACTGGCACCAATGAACTTCTTAGTAAAGGGCCCAGAATCAACAAGTAATGCATTTGATAAATGTGAAATGCAGAAATATTTTTTGAAGTGGAAGCCCCTTCGATGGAATGAGTTGTTAGCCATAATCGCAAAGAAAGTATTCCACAAGCCAACAGACTTAAAATAAAAATAGCTACTGACATCATGGCAGCAAAATCCTGCAGTATGGGTTGAGATTTCATTAAGGAATAAATATTACTAGCTACGAACATCGATATCACCGACATCATAGTTAATATCGCAGAGAATATCATCACTGATTGTGGTTTAATTTTTTGCATATAAACTCCTTTATTGGATGCTTTTCAATACAAGCAGGCTATGAACTGCTTTTCCGTATGTTATGTTTACAACACTAGAATAATAAAAAAGCGCGGAAGTTTCGAACGACATAAATGTCCGCAATGTGGTTTGGTTAATAAGAAAATCCATGACTTAGTTATTGTGTATCAAAATAAGAATTAAGATTAGCTCTGTTTTATCCGAAAAGGAGAGGGTGATGGACATATTTAAATCCGTACAGCAAATCAACGAATGGATTCAGCAGGGACAGATTCTTTTAGCAAAAAAAGAAATCAAGAAGATCCTAACTTCAAAGGCTTTTCATAAGCTCAATAAAAACCATAATCGCAGAGATACAAATAACAGTACTAAATCAACAGGTGCCAAATTCACAAGTCCTCAATCCGCAAATCTTCAATTTACAGGCCGCGGACTCAAATGTCGATTATCAAATCTGTGCCGTCGTGTGGGATGGGCCAATGAGTCCTTGCAATTACTTCGTGATTTATTTCATCCAGATGCGACATTGCAACCAACTTTGGATGAGCAACTATCCTACGGAGCCAGTTTAGCAGCCATCGGTATTCGTAGTGAGGCCAAGGAACGCTTGTTGAAACTATTGCAGTCACCATCACAGACAATTCAATCTCAAGTATTATTGCATTTAGGTTTGCTAGAAATGAACCAATGGAATTACTCAGGGGCAAAAAAGTATTTTTTAAAACTAGTCAAAAATACTTCTACATCCAGTTATCAAAAACTGATTGGATATTTAAATTTGGGTGCTTGTTATAGTTACAGCAGCCAGTTCGCTTTAGCTGAAAAAGTTTTATTAAGAGTCTATCAACGGGCGCAAAAAGAGAACCTCAAGCTAGTCACTATTAACGCTTTAGAGGTTTTAGCACAAGGTGCATTTTTTCAATCCAACCAGGCAAAAGCGATTGAATATATAAATATATTAGAACCCTATCTACACATAAATAAAGAAGATGAAAATAGCTTTTATGCTCTATCCTTACTAAAGTGGAAAGCCTTGATATTAAAACCAAATAACTATCAACAAGACCTCTTGAATATTCGTCAACGAAGTCTTCAGTACAAATATTATGAATTAGTAAGGGATTGTGATTTATATTTAGCCGTTGCACAGAATAACGAACACTGGATTCGACATTTGATCTATGGTTCTCCACAAAATGGTTATTTAAATAAAGTTCGTTATTTGCTAAATCGAACAGAAACTCATTCACAAATGTCAAGGTCGCTTCGACAAAAAAAGGGAAATTTCTATTTGTGGTCAGCCTGTGATTATTTAGAAACTGAAAAACTGTCGACATCAAATATTTCGAATAAAAATATATTTGATATCGATATGGGAATATGGAATGGTCAGCCAACCACCTTAGTAAAATCCAAAAAGGGGTTAAGATTATTACAGGTTCTAAGTCAGGATTTTTATCGACCGCTATCTTTGGGGCCATTGTTTAATCAGCTTTACCCGAATGAATACTATAATCCTTTATCATCACCAGGACGAGTTTATAAAGTCGTACAACGCGTGCAGCAGTTATTAATCGAAAATCATATTCCACTGAAAATTGAACAGCAAAATAATGAATTTAAATTAGTCAGACAACAGTCCTGTTATATCTTACGAAGATCGCGAATCATTCTTAATCGTCAAGTCGTTGCGAATGAAAATAAAAATGGGTTAAATGCTTCGACATTACTACGATTAAAAAAATGGGCCAAGCGCCAGTGGTTTGGTTCTAAGTCAGCCAGTCAAGCGATGGGGGTTTCGACTCGACATTTGCGACGCTGGTTACAGCCGTTGATAACTTCTCGGCAGATTGAATGTGTTGGGAATACTCGGCAGCGATTATTTCGCTTCTCTTATTGATTAATTACTTCGAGTAATTACAGCTGATATCAATATCATGGTACTTACCTTGCACTAACCTTGCAATAAGTGATTTGAAGGTGGATCGAAAATCCATTCGGTCTTTTAAATAAGTTTAAATGGCTTCAGATTTTATTCTGACAAAAAGTGAGGTAACATGAAAAAAAGTTTTACACTAACTTCCCTGATGATGGTTGCGGCTATGCAATCAGTAGGAATTTACGAAGCCAATGCGGGGGTGCAGGATCTGATTCGTTACACCGATGGCACTCAGAGGATTGACGTTGCTAATTTAGTAGATCAAGTAAAACCGTTTTTTCAAAGTATTAACCGTGATAATTGTCGAAGTGAATTATCAAGCTTTAATGATCGCATGGAAAACATTCGTAGTCACGAAGTGGATCGGGAATCCATTAAGGCTAACTATGCTAGTTATATTAAAAAAATGTTTTTAGCACGTCTTGAATTACGTGAAAAATTAAAACAAATGTCAGCTCAAAGTCGCGTGAAGAAAGCTTGTGAAAATGAAATTCGTCGAAGCATGCGAGTGTTTCGTTATACCGAAGAGCACTTTGCTAAAGTTGCAGATTTAAAATTCAACCAAGATGTTTTCCAAGGGGAAGAGCCTTTTATGTTGTTGAATCCTAAGTACAAGGAATTCAAATTGAAATCTGGAGATGTACTGATTAGCCGCGGGAATGCCATCGTAAGCGCCGCTATTGCCAGAGTGGGTAAAGTGGATGGGCAGTTTAGCCACGCTGCTATTATCTATGTGGATGAAGCCACGCAAATTCCCTACGCGGTCGAAGCTCATATTGAAATTGGGACAGACGTAGCCGCCTTTGCCGAAAAATATGCGCAAGACGGTAAAACAAGATCCGTTTTATTTCGCCATCCAAATGAAGAGCTAGCCAAAAAAGCAGGTCAAATAGCCTACCAAACTGCGACAGAAGCTATGCAAAAAGGTGCACGTGTTCCTTATGATTTTTCAATGACTTTAGATAACGAGTCGGAATTGTTTTGTTCTGAAATTCCTTACATGGCTTTTAAGAAAGCCTCTGCAGGAAGCTATATCATGGGATCTCAGTATAGAACCGAATTCGATAATGCTCACAATGCTTTTTTAAAAGGAATCGGTATCACGAACAAAAGTACTCTTTCTCCAACTGATATAGAATTTGATACACAATTGGAGCTTGTTGCCGAATGGAGAGATTTAGAAGAAACGCACAAGACACATCGTAAGGATGCGGTATTGACTTCATTTTTTAACTGGTTTGAAAAAGAAAATATGTCATTACGAACGGATTACTCCATTGGCGAAGCAACAATTGCTTATGCAGCCAGAAGATTACCGTTTATTAGTGAATTACTAAAAGACAGTGTGGCTCCGAACGTAACCATCACGACAATGGCAAATATGTCGACGATGGATAAAGCGGGTTCTGGCCTAATGGATATATTGAATAAGTATTATGAGGATCGATTGAATGATAGCAATATGGATATGACTTTTATTGAGTTGCTAGAGGCAATTCGAGATTTCCGAAGCAAAGATGAAATCGTACTTAAAAAATATCAAAAATGGGTCAACTCAACGCGAAATTCAGGCAGTCAAAATCAATCGTATGTACCGCCTGAAGAATCGAGCTTTATGAAGTATTTCAAAAGATAATACCAATTCCATTTACTTCGTATACCTTCGTTGCTCGGTCGGTCGCCTTGTGCGGCCTGCGGGTAGCAGGCCTCCGCGTCTTCTTCCGTCGCGCCTTGGTCTACTTTGTAACTGGAATTGGTAAAATTCTAGCTTAAGGTTGGCCTTTTAGACGAGTCAACTCGGCTGCGACACGATTGGCATCCAATGAGGGATCCACGTCTTTTTCAATGGCTCTGATTTTTAAATCAGGATCAATGATAAAAGTCCAACGTTTAGACATTTTCATAATCGGGATTTTACTACCATACATTTTTATAACTTCTGCTTCTGGGTCGGCCAGTAAATCATAACTTAAACGGTGTTCTTTATGAAACTGAGCTTGTGATTCTACAGTGTCACCGCTAATTCCAAAAACATCCGCACCTTGTGATTTAATTTTGTCAATACTATCACGAAATGCACAAGCTTGCTTGGTGCAGCCAGGTGTACCAGCTTTGGGATAAAAAAATAGAACTGTCCAATGGCCTTTGCGCTGGCTTAGGTCAAACTCGCTGCCATCTTGTTTTTTAGCTTTAAATATTGGAGCCGGGTCCATTAATTTTAATTCATTGGCTTCAGCCATGGTCGTCAAAAATAAAATAGTAGTTAGCAAAACTCCATAGCTTATCGCCATCATTTTTATTTTAATGTTTGTTTTCATGTTTAATGTCCTTTTTGAATGGTATTGGCTAATTGTAAAAATTCTTAACTGCTGGATGAAGAATATTTCTTCATGCAAAATTTCCAGTAAACATTTGAAATTTTTAATAAACCCAGTGACCAGATGATGGCCCAGAAGGCTAACAGCAAAGTATATTCGGGGTATTTATTTAGAATCACTTGTGTGGGAATATTTGCAGATAAACTAATTGGCAAGATAGTTAAAAATATCCAACGTATTTTGTTGGGAAAAATAGAATCGGGTCTAAGTCCCAAGCGATAAACTTGCACCCATAAAAATTGTAAGTTCTCGGCTTTGGTAAAAAACACGGCCGAGCTAGCAATTAGAAATCGAAAAACATAAATCGTAATTAAAGCCGAAGGAATTAGTAGAATCATCCATAGCAAAGGTAAATAAGAACTGACCATGTAAACGCTATCGGCGCCATGGGCGGACTTGAGCCATTGTATATAGGCCCAAAAAAAATAACTAATGGCCACAGTTCCACTGCCCATAAATGACAAACCCATTTTTCGAAAGGCTAAGATAAATTGACTTTCGATGGGCTTTGTTAGCAATAAATCAATTTCACCGTTAGCAATAGATTGATTCAAGTAATCGATTCCTTCGTATACAAACAGCATAAAAAAATAATCAACAATAAAGGTGACACCCATAAACACGCGCACTTGATCTAAATTCCAACCTCCCACTTGTGAGGTGTGAGCAAAAATTGTTTCAAATACACCAATACTTCCACAGTACCATCCGATATCGGTAATAAAGTTAGTAATCATGTTGGTGCGATATTCCAGATTTAAGACCAAATTGGCTTTGGCAAAACTAAGAAATAATTTCCAATATCGTTTAAGCTCCTGTACCGACATACGCTGCCTTTCCCTTGATCCAAAATACGTAAGCGATGGGTGCAAGTATCAAGTTGCCAATGGTGACTGTGTAAAAACCATGAGAAAAGGTAGCTATATCAATACGCCCGGTGATGTAACTGACGGGCAAATACACGGCCGCCGCAAATGGAAGTTGTAGGAAAAAACTGCGAAAAGGTTCTACGATCAAGTCCAAGGGAATCAACTCGCCGGTGAACAAAAATAGAGTCAGATTTTTGGCCATGGTAAAGCTGTGGACACGAGTCAAATGAAAGGCCATCGTCGCAATAATAAAACTAATTAAATAGGAAAACAGCAAATAATAAATAATCAAACTAAGTGCGATCATCGTGCGTGAAAACGAAACTGGATAATCTAAAATATGGCTGGCCATGAATGGGATCAGTAGGCTGGTAAAGATGATAAGTAACTTGTAACCCATGTATTGGCTAAAATAATATTCAAAGAAAGAAGTGGGTCGAAGCATCAACGCATTGACGGTACCTGAGGCTATTTCTTCGATCATGCGATACTCATACATCCAATTTTGTGTGATGCGTGTGATGAAGGCCGCCCAGATGTAATAACCCATATAGTATTCTTTGGTAAAGCCACCCATTTGCGTGATGCCGGACGAAGAAAAAATCGCAAGCCATAATACGATTTCGATCAAAGCAGTCAGTATGGGTTGTAAAAATGTATCTGTTAAAAAATTCACGCGGTATTCTAGATTAGAGGCTACGGCTAATCTAAGAAAGGCGTAATTCCTTTTGCAGAAAGCGATGAATGACATTTTCAAAGTTAACCTCTTCAAATTTTAAATCCATTAAACCTGGAAGTTGTGTGATGTAATTAAGAACCATTGGTAATAATTTCTTTTCGATTTCTATTTCGAATTCCTGCTGCCCTTGATGTAGGGCGATGGCAGCCCCGGTAGGGATTTGGATATTTAATTCCTTTTCTAAAGGCTTCGACAAAGCAAATTTTATTTTTTGTCGCTCTTCATTTTTGGATAAAAACTCATTCACACTGCCGTTGTACACGATGTTACCTTGACTCATCAGTAGTAGCTGTGAAGCCAGTTGTGCGATATCATCCATATAGTGTGAAGTCAGAATAATCGTGGGTTGTTTTTCGTGAACATAATGCAACAGGAACTGACGAATTTTAGATTGCGCCACGATATCCAAACCGATGGTGGGTTCGTCTAAAAATAAAACTTTAGGTTCGTGCAACAGTGACCCAATCAATTCCATCTTCATACGCTCGCCCAGACTTAGGCGTCGCAGTTGTGTATTTAGAACGTGTTTAGCATCTAATATTTCTGCTAATTCTAGAGATCGCTTTTTAGCAATGCCAGGTTCCAGATTATAGATGTCTCCTAATAGTTGAAAGCTATCGGAAGGACTTAGATCCCACCACAGTTGATTTTTTTGTCCCAATAGCAAACTGATTTGTCGTAGAAATTCAGGTTTGCGATCAAAGGGTGTGTAACCAAGGACCTTGGCCTCACCCGTAGAGGGAGGAATTAAACCTGACAAAATTTTTAGTAAGGTTGTTTTGCCGGCCCCATTGGCGCCAACCAAGCCGATGATTTGTCCTGACTTCAAGGATAAATCGGTGGCTTTCAATGCTTGTTTTTCGATGTATTTACGTTGGGTAAAACCTTTTAGACTGGCCATTAGGCCTTCGGCTTTTTCGTAAGTTCGATAAGAGCGACTTAAATTTTTTGTTTCTATTGCAATCATTCCCCCAGTCTTACGATTTTTGTGGGATAACTCAAGCAGCAATTTAGAAAAAAATAAAAAAGGCCCTGTAAAACGACAGGGCCTTTTTAAATTTAAGCGTTCACTTAAAGTTTTAATTGTGGCGAAGCAAAGAACTTGCTGCCAACAAAAATTACTTCAAGAAATCAGCAGAAATTTTGATACCAGCAACAACTTGAGTTAAAGTTGTTTTATCGCCAGTTTCTGGTTTTTGTTCTTTAGAAGCATAAGCTACGTGGTAACGTAAAGCCTCTTCTTTTTTAGGAACGATTTCTACACCAACAGCCATAGTAGTGTATGTGTTTTTGTCTGTTGTTGAACCGTTGTCATATTTGCCTTCAGAAGTTCCGTACTTCACTTGAGGTTGGAACATACCTTCGCGCATAGCTGCAGCTACAGTAAAACCAGTCTCAGTGTATTTATCGTTAGCAGTCGTGTTTGCATTTAACAATTTGTCCATTGTAACAGATCTGTATTCAGCATCGATACCAACGCCCATACCAACTGCGAATTGAGCACCAACAGCAGCTGCAGTGTATGCAGATCCACGAACACCAACTAATGGAGTTGCAAATGCATTACCCAGTACGTTTTTAACTGTTTGGCCTTCAGCAGAACCTGTGTAGTAAGAAACATGAGGCTTAATCATTTTATCTAAGAAAGCACCCTTGTACACAACACCAGTAAATGTTCCGTTAGAGTCGCCATTTGAAGTTGGAGCGTTGTTAAAGTTTTCTAAAGATACAGAGTGATCACCCATAACATAGTCTAAACCAAAACCACCAGCGTTACCTAAAACTAAACTGTTGATATGAGTTGTAGCGTATTGATCAACGCCTGCATAAGAATCTTCGATACCACCATCAAATGTACGGATTAAACCGATTCTTAAAGTCAAATTATCGATCAAAGTTTTAGAAGCATAAGCGTAATCAACGGCTGGAGTTGAAGACGGTACTAACAATTTAGTGTTGAAAGTAGTGCCTGGAGCTACGTTACCAACGTAAGCCAAGTCTGCAGTTTGAACTGCATAACGTGATGATGTTGTAGCATCAGCAGATCCGTTTTTTGTTGTTAAACGGTTATAATCTACGCGCAAATCGCCAGTCAATTTAGCGTTTGCAACACCTGTAGCAGCTACCGCAGCAGCTAATACTAAAAGTTTTTTCATTTTGTTTTCTCCTGTTTGTCTGTTGTTTGTTTTTCGTTTTTAAACGAATGACAAAAAGCTTAGGAGTGAATTTATGGTCTGTCAAAATGGTTTATTTTTTTTAGCCAAGCCGCGTTTTCGATCAATTGTGGTTAAATAGTAACGATTGCCTAGATTGAGATCACTTCAATAATTTCTGGAATCACTTCTTTCATGCGCACTTCGATGCCTTGCTTAAGAGTTGCCTTCGAACTAGGGCATCCACTGCAGGCGCCTTTCATCTTCACAAATAAAATATTCTTTTCATATTTTACGAATGAAACATCGCCACCATCTAAGGCTACCATGGGTTTAATTTCTTTTTTCAATAAATTTTTAATCGCTCGAACCGCGGGTGAGTCAGTGCTTTGTTCCTCGTCGGCATCGTCTGTATCAACTACAGCCAGTTCGACAATAATAGGTAAGTCTGCGATAAGATGCTCTTGAATTAAACCAGCTAACGGTTCGGCTAAAACATCCCAGTCCACCCAATCTTGCTTTGTTACGGCCACAAAATCAGGACAAATAAATACTGATTGCGTCCAGGGAAAACCAAATAATTTAGCTGCTAATGGCGAACGATCTGTTTCTGAAACAGTTAGGAACTCATGCATCCCTTCGCACAAGCTGGCGCCGAATAAAAACTTAAGAGTCGCAGGATTCGGAGTGGCCTCGGTGCGAACTTGAATAGAGTTTTTATTTAGAGGGCTTTGATCAGCGTGAGTGTGGGATTGAGACATGCGGTTTCCTTTGTAAAATAAGAATAAAAAGTTCATTAAAAAAGCAATTAGACTGATGCTGATTTTATAAAGTTTTCTGTCCTGGCTTGTCAATAAAGGGTTGAGTTTCGTGTTGAATACCAGTTGATTTCATTAAAAAAAGCCAATACTGTTTTGAAGTTTGATAGATAAAATTTACGTAAATCCAATGAAACACTACTGGAAAACGAATTGAAAACCAATAGTAAACTATATAGGAAAGGACATTGATATATGACACCTAGAGTGCGCGAAATTCTTAGCTGGTATGGAGCTGACAATCCTGGAGTATTAACTAACTTAGCACGTATGATGAATCATGGGCGATTAGCTGGTTCCGGCAAGATGGTGATTTTGCCAGTGGATCAGGGATTTGAACATGGACCGCATAGGTCTTTCTCTAAAAATCCAGATGGTTATGATCCCGCTTATCACTTTGAATTGGCCATCGAATCAGGATGTAATGCCTATGCGGCACCACTTGGGGCCTTAGAGGCTTGTGCGCGTGATTTCGCAGGTGAAATTCCATTAATATTAAAAGTGAATAACTCAGATACTTTGTATGGTAGCAAAAATCCTATTTCCGCTTTAACTAGTAATGTGGAAGATGCTTTGCGTTTGGGTTGTGCCGCGATTGGTTTTACAATTTATCCAGGCAGCCAATTTCGTAAAAACATGTATGAAGAAATTCAGTTGGCGGCCAGACAAGCTAAAGAAGCTGGTTTAGCAGTTGTGATTTGGTCTTATCCTCGTGGAGAGCAGCTTTCTAAAGAAGGTGAAACGGCGATTGATGTGGTGGCGTATGCGGCTCATATTGCCGCACAATTGGGGGCGCATATCATTAAAGTGAAACCACCAACTGCGCATGTAGAGCAAGACGCGGTTAAAAAAGTTTATGCAGAAAATTCAGTGAAAGTGGATACTTTGGCGGATCGCGCACGTCATGTGGTGCAAAGTTCATTTAATGGTAAGCGCATTGTGATTTTCAGTGGTGGAGAAGCTAAGGGTTCGTCTGAAATTCTGAAAGAGGTCACTGATTTGGCTCGTGGTGGTGCTTTTGGTTCGATCATGGGGCGTAATGCTTTTCAAAGACCTAAGAAGGAAGCGATTCAGTTATTGAATCAAGTGCAAGATATTTTTGTAGGTAAAAACTAAAATAAGAAAGCTGAATATATGAGTTTTAATGATGACAATCCGCTACGCGCAGAAAAAAGAAAAAAATTAAATCAATTAAAAGAAAAGGGAATTAATCCATTTCCATATTCTTTTGATCGAAATGCTCACGTGGTGGATATCATCACTCGTTACATTTCAGAATTAACCATCGGTGAAAAACGGCCCGAGGCGCATTTTAAAATTGCGGGCCGATTGATGACTTTGCGAGCGATGGGTAAGGCCAGTTTTTTTAACATTCAAGATCAAACGGGTCGTTTGCAGATCTATATCAAAAACGAAGAATTATCCGAGACGGATCGAACGGCGTTTGAGTTAGTAGATCTTGGCGATATCGTGGGTGTCGAGGGTTATGTTTTTAAAACTCAAAAGGGCGAGCTATCCTTACATTGTAAGTCGTTTCAAATTTTAACAAAGACATTAGAGCCCTTGCCAGAAAAATTTCATGGCATTGCAGATGTAGAAATTAAATATCGTCATCGACACTTGGATTTAATCACTGATGCGGACTCTAGAAAAGTTTTTGAAACACGTGTGAAGATCATTCGCGAAATTCGAAAGTTTTTAGATGCACGTGGTTTTATGGAAGTGGAAACGCCGGTATTGCAACCGGTATATGGTGGAGCTGCGGCTCATCCATTTACGACTCATCACCGCGCCTTAGATATGCAATTGTATATGAAAATTAGCCCTGAATTATATTTAAAGCGCTTGCTAGTGGGTGGCTTTGAAAAAGTTTACGAAATCGGTAAAAATTTTCGTAACGAGGGTATTGATCGCTCGCACAATCCAGAATTTACCATGTTAGAGTGGTACGAAGCCTACACGGATTATAACTATCAAATGTTGCAATTTGAAGAGCTGGTTTCCTTTTTGGCAAAAGAAATAACGGGCAGTCATAAAGTGCAGTATCAAGGAAAAGAAATCGATTTCACGACGCCTTGGCGCCGTTTAACAGTGAAAGATGGCTTGCGTGAGTACGCTCAAATCGAACCCGATACTATTTCTGACGAAGCCTTAGTGGCGGCCGTTGAAAAGCATGGCGGTGATGTTTCTAGGGACAAAACGACAGGTCAAGTGCAGGTCAGTCGTGGTGAATTGATGATGGAGTTGTTTGAGCTTACAGCGGAACAACATTTGTGGCATCCTACTTTTGTAATGGATCATCCGGTTGAAATCTCGCCTCTGACGAAATCGCATCGCAAAGAAAAAGGCTTAGTGGAAAGATTTGAACCTTTTGCTGCCGGGATGGAAATTGGGAATTCGTATTCGGAATTGAACGATCCCGAAGAGCAGTATTTGCGTTTAAAACAGCAAGAGGACAAGCGCACGATCGACGAAGAGGCGCATCCGATGGATTATGATTTCTTGCACGCGATTGACGTTGGGATGCCGCCAACGGGCGGTGTAGGGCTTGGTATTGAACGTATCGTGATGATTCTGACGGATCGGCCAAGCATTCGCGATATTATTCTATTCCCTACGATGAAGATTGTGACTAATACCAATTCCAATAATTAATTACCCAAGGCGCAAGCTTGAAGTTGTATTGTAATACTACGAAAGCGCAGCAACGCTGGGGAATTATTTAGTGGGATTGGTATTAAACTTGGAGTTGGATTTTATCTAGGAGATCGGGGTCCGAAAGGACCATTTCGCCGCCCTTGGCAATCACGGTCAAGGGATTGGCGACGACTTTAACGGGAAGCCGAACTTCGTTTTGAATTCTAAGATCAATGTCTTTGATCAAAGCTCCGCCGCCAGCTAACCAAATTCCAGTATCAATAATATCTGAAACTAATTCTGGTGGAGTGTGTTCGATCGCCGCATGAATTGCGTTGATGATTTCGCGAAAGCAATCATCCAAAGCCATGCCGACATCTTCTGAACTGACTTCACAACTGCGATTCAGACCATTATTGACATCGCGACCAGAAATAGTGCTAGTGCGAATGTCTTTCTTAGGAACGGCCGTGGCTAATTGCAATTTTATTTGTTCCGCGTTGACATCTGAAATGATTAAGCCTTTTTTCTTTTTCATATAATTCACAATGGCTTCATCAAATTTATGTCCACCCATACGAATCGCTTGGCAGTAAACAATATCAGCCAAGGCGATCACGGCCACCTCGGTCGTACCTCCACCGATATCAACAATCATACTACCGCGAGCTTCCTTAATCGGAAGGTCGGCACCAATCGCCGCCGCCATTGGTTCGTCAATAAGAATCACTTCTTTGGCTCCTGCGGATTTACCAGCATCAATGACTGCTTTTTTTTCAACTTCGGTGACTCCAAACGGTAGCGAGATCACCACGCGTGGTTTGTGCATGAAAACTTTCATACCGGGACGATTAAGGAAATGCTTCAGCATGGCCTCGGTGGTATCGAAATCTGCTATCACGCCATCCTTTAAGGGTCTAAGCGGAATGATATTACCAGGTGTTTTTAAAATCTTTTCTTTGGCTTCCAGTCCTACGGCAATGACTTTGCGTTTGCCTGGGCGAGTTTCAGTATAGGCAATCAGTGTGGGCTCATTCACGACCACGCCCTTACCTCTGGCGGCTATCAATGTGTTTGCGGTACCAAGGTCAATATAAAAATCAGCTAACCCGCCATCATCTTTGAAGAAAGAAAACATCCTGTTTCTCCTACTGTTTGTAAATAAATCTTTTTATTTTCTAGTTCTGACTTTTAAGTCATCTAGAAACATTGTGACGGAAGCCGACACATAAGAAATAGAGTCTTTAATATTTAAGCCTAACTCGCCAGTGAAAACTAACTTTGGTAATTGAGGATTGGAATACTCTACACCGCCAGTTAACTGCACTTGTGTTTCGGTTTTTGATTTGTAATTAGTAAACATCAACGGAATAGCACCGTAAGGAGTGAACAATCCATGAGGAGAATCAAATTTTTTTGATATCAACGGTTCGACACGAAAGGTATAAAAATTTTCAGAACCTTCACGGCCAAAGATGGCACTCACTCGACCGCCCATCGCAGGCTGATCATTAAAGTCGGGATAGGGAATTAATTTATAAGAAGCTCCAGTGTAAAAATCGGTGTCGCCTACTCCGGCATGGACACGAAAACTAGAAGAGTCATTTATGACTCGATCAAAAAAACCTGTTAGGTTTAGACCACCACCATCAGATAAGCGAATTTGAGGTTCGATACCAGCTTTGTAAATGTGGGTTGGGTTGACCTCAGCACTTTCGCCAACAGTCAGATAGGCATGTGACCTTGATGTCAACAAAGTCATTGCTAGTGTAACTATGAAAGCTGTCATTGACGGGGCTATGAACTGGCTTGTCCATCTTGCTCGTTTTGTAATGTTTAATGAAGTTATATTATTCAGGGATGATTTTTTTAAAAGTAATTTCATAGACAACAGTCTGGCGCAAAGCCATAGACTTTGACAAGACTTTTCCGTGTCTAAATTTCTTAAATCCAAAGTTTGACAGGGTTTCTACTGAAGGAGAATAATAGGTCTATATGACTACATCGAACTCAACGACAGCGCCATCTCATCGGACTCAAGACAGTCCTGTATCGTCTAGTCATGAGTCTCAAGATTTGCAGTTACAAAATCGCATACCCGTCAGCAAGCTGCCACTTAGTTTGGTCATAGTGACCTACAATGAAGAGCGCAATTTGGTTCGATGTATCGAGTCTGTCCCGATGGCGTCAGAAATCATTGTTGTGGACAGTTTAAGTACGGATGCGACGGTGAAAATTGCGGAAAAATACCAAGCCAAGGTATATGCACAAGCTTTTTTGGGTTTTGGAAAACAAAAAAAATTAGCAACTGATTATGCCAGTCATGATTGGGTATTATCACTGGATGCGGATGAAGCCTTGTCGACGGAGCTGCAGCAGGAATTGATGCAAAGGTTTACGCGGTTGGATCCTCAGTGTGGTTATCGGTTACCACGAAGGTCCTTTCACTTAGGGCGCTGGATTCGCCATGGTGGATGGTATCCGGATTATCAATTGCGATTGTTTAACAAAAAACACTCACAATGGAAAGAAGTTGAGATCCATGAATCTGTCGTAAGTCTCAAGGTGGATCGATTTCAAACTCCGATTTTACATTGGGTGTTTCGTGATATAAGTCATCAGGTGATCACGAATGATAAATACTCTAGTTTGCAAGCCAAAGAATTGTTCTTGAAGAATAAAAAATTTTCTTGGGCGAAACTTTGGACGAAGCCGCCGACTAAATTCATCGAGTGTTATTTTTGGAAGTTAGGTTTTTTAGATGGAGTTGCAGGATTGTTTATTGCGATTAGCGCATCTTATTCGGTGTTTTTAAAATGGGCCAAATTGTGGGAGTTGGAAAGAAATGTTAATAAATCGGTTTAAGATCTTAGCAGCCAAATTCGCCGTGATTATTGGGGTCGTGATTGTTTTTTGTCAGCCCTTGGCAAGGGCGCAGGATTCCTATGTAGTGCATTACCCTCTTGTCAGTCGCATTGAGGGGAAAACATATATCAAAGATACGGGCGAAAATAAAAAAAAGCTGACGCGATTATATCGATTAAGGGACAAGGCTTTTTTATATACAGATAAAAATTCGAAAATTCGTATCGAGTTATCTAAAAAATCTTTTTTGATACTAGAAGAAAACTCAGCACTGGAAATTCCCTATATAGTGAATGAAAAATTTAAAGAGTTGAAATTAGTGCAGGGGCGATTTCGCTTTATATGCGAAGAATCAGATTGTGCCTTGCGCGTAAAATCGGACTTATTTGACGAGTCTGTTGGTGCTGGCGATGTAATTTTTGAATATCAACCTGAAATTCCGAAAATGATTGGCATCTGTTTGAAGGGCGAGTTTCGTTTTCGAGGACTTGAGCAGGAAAAAACTTTACTATTGCAAGCGAAAGAGTACGGTCTATTTATTGGTCAAAAGCTAAACAATCAAGTGGCCTATGATGTGTTACTGCATGGTCAAAAAGTGGCCAAGGGGCAAGCTAGTGATGCATTGAAGTTATCCGAATCCGACGTACAGAAATATCAACAGTCTAAGGATCTGAAGACACCACCCTTGTATCCGATCGAAAATAAACCTAAAAAAAAGCTGGGTGATATTTGTGAAAAACCATTTGGGCAATTGAATCAATGTGCGTGGGTGTGTGAAAACTTACCTAAGGGGGCAAAGCAATGTGCAACACCCAAAGCCTCCAAAAGGACTGTGGAGTGTGTTCGCATGCGTTGTTTTGCGAATGGTCAATGGGGAGATCGTAAAGTGTTATCTGATTTGCAGGCGATCTGTGGTGTTAAGCCAGTTGTTAATACCTGTGATTATTAGTAGGCATTCTGATGATGGCTAAGGGTGCAAGTATTGTAGAATGGTATTGGCAACGGGCTCGGCGCACTCTTCATGGATTTGATGACCGCATTTATCAAAAATTGCCAAAGTCGAATTGGGAATTTTTTCTTTTAATTGAAAAGAATACTTCACGGGTAAAAATCGATCTTGTCGGCCCCATATGATCAGTGTTTTAGTTTTAATTTCGGATAAATGTTTTTCGGTCCATTTCCAATTTAATTTTTGCGAATAGTAATATATAGCACGTTTAGTTTGTTTTTGTCGAAGGGGCCAATATGTTTCCTGCACCATTTCGTCATCAATAAGAGCGTCATTGTAAAAAGCTTTTTTTAAATCCATTTTCACAGTGAAGGGGTAAATTAGATAAGTTATTAATCGTCCAAGGCCTTTGATGCGAAACAATTCCCAGTCCCAAGTGTCGGGAGCATTCAATCCACTGGATGCGATCAGGATTAAGTTTTTAACTTGTTGTGGATATGCCAAAGTATAAGCGATGCCCAAACCGCCTCCCCACGAATGACCAAGGATTGTGACGGGCTCGGTTTGTTTTTTTAAGGCTAAAATTTTTAAAATTAATTCCTGCAAATTTTTCGAGACCGTTTTTAATGAATAGTCTTTAAATTTAGCTTGCAAGGGGAAACTACGACCAAAACCTGGTAGGTCTACTATGACCAAGTGATAATGGGTTTGTAATAACGGGATAAGTTCGCGGAAGGAATAACTCCAGGTGCCGCCACCGTGAAGTAAAACCATTGTTGGTAGTTGTTGATTATCGGTTTGCAAAAAGTTCCATTGAAAATCCGTCGTTACAAAACTCTGATAGGAATTAGAATTTAACCATGGCGAATCTTGATATGTGGGGTTACTTGCATAACTATTTGACGAGTAAAATAAAAACGAACCAGTCAGAGACAACAATAAAAAAAGCGAAATAAAATGAAAAAACGCGACTCTGATAAAATCGTTCAGCCGACGAATGATAAAATGAATGGAATCAAATTTAAAACAATTCATTGAGCTATATAGTAATTGTCAGAATCTATTCTGTAAAGTGAAGATCAAATGAATGCACGTTTTGGTCTGTATAATAATGGCTATTATTTAATGTGACTATCGTGCTGTCTAAGGAACTATACACTGTGACGAATTTTGCCCGGAATAAATTTACATTTTTGCAATAATCTCGACGTCCACAAAGTGAATAGTGAGATCGCTGGTTGTAGATAGATAGATAGATAGATAGATAGATAGATAGATAGATAGATAGTTGGTTGGTTGGTTGGTTGGTTGGTTGGTTGGTTGGTTGGTTGGTTGGTTGGTTGGTTGGTTGGTTGGTTGGTTGGTTGGTTGGTTGGTTGCAAAACTGATGAAGTAAATTGTCCATTGCAAGTGGGATTAGTATGGTTGGGTTTTACGGCTGTAGTGCTCGACAGAATTTCAAATATTGAGATGTGACTTTAGCCTAGGAAAAATTGATAAAAATAATTATCAATGATGACTTCAACTGATTTTTTTACTCCGCTGGCGAAGAAGACTTGCGTCGTATTTTACTTTTTTAAAAATATTAGTTGACAGCGAAATTGGTATTTTTCTGCATTTTATTTACAGCATATCATGTGATTTAGAATCATATTGCAATGAGCTTATATTGACTCACGTTGGATTATAATAGTTTGCGCATCATCGGGAGCGGATATTTTATTGCCGCCCTGTAGAGGCTGTTGTAATGATCAAAATTCAATTTTTAAAAGTCATGATATAAGAATTTGTAAATGTAAATGTAAATGTAAATGTAAATGTAAATGTAAATGTAAATGTAAATGTAAATGTAAATGTAAATGTAAATGTAAATGTAAATGTAAATGTAAAGTTGTAAGGAGTCGAAGAATGAGTCATACCAATACCAAGGATCTTTTTTTGTCTAAGACGAAAGGTGAATCGGGTGGGATATCCTCTTATCTTGATTTGCAAAAACTATCAGACAGTCAATTAACTGATTATCTGCACCGGTTATTTCTGAAAGAAAAACAAATTGGTGACTCGATTTTGTTAGTGCTAAAAGAAATAAAATATCGTCGCATTTATGCCTCGCTTGGTTATTCCAGTTTATTTGAAATGTTGGTTCGACATTTTCATTTAAGCGAGACTTCCAGCTACCAAAGATTAAATGCTCTTAAATTAATGGAGTCCGTACCAGCGGTAGCCAAAGAAATTTTTAATGGCGACTTGTCACTGACCAATGCAGCGACCTTGCAAAGTTTTATACAACGAACCGAGAAAGAACAAAATAAACCACTCTCATTAAATGAAAAAATCGAACTCATTCACGAAATTAAAAATAAATCGACCAAAGAAGCTCAGCAAATTTTAGCAACCATAAATCCGACGGCGGTGATGCCGAGACAAAAAGAAAAAATGATTACGGAACAGATCACACAGTTACAGATTCTAGTCGATACAGAAACTTTAGCCCAATTAAAACAAGTGCAAAACTTATTAAGTCATTCCATCCCCGATGGCAATTACAATCAGATCCTTAAGTACATGACTCAAGAAATGATCGTGATTTTACAAAAACGCAAAGGCATTTATATGCAACCAAAGGAATCTCAAAAACACCAAGCGCAGGAGCTGAAATCTTTAAATTTAAATTCACACACAAAAAGTAGAATCAATGCAGATGAATATACAGATGAATACGCACTTAAAACTTTGAGTGATAAAATTACAGAAAAACCACCGACGTCGGTGAAGCTTAGTGTTGAAAATAAATCGCGATATATTTCCGCTGCAACTAAAAAAACAATATTCGCCAAAGCTCAAAATCGTTGTCAGTATATTAGCAGCATCACGGGTCTTCGTTGCACGGCAAGGCATCAGCTAGAGATGGATCATATTCAGCCATTCAGTTATGGTGGAACTAATGAAATAAAAAACTTACGTGTGCTTTGTCGCACTCACAATCAATATCGAACTAAGCATACTCATGGATTTTGGTATTCTGATCCTAAATTATCCACGCTGCTTTGAAATAGTATTCAAAATATAAGTGTACAAGCAGGCTGAAAGTGAATCGGTGACGTGCGGACTAGCGTTCGTAGTAATAAACAATACGGGGAGGGCCTTTCGGTATTGGATCTGCTTTGGCGTTATTGTTGTTTTTTCCAATATTCGCTGTGGCGGCATTCTTGTTGGTAGTATTGTTGTTATTAGCGTTGGGGTTGTTTTTTTGATCCCATTCTGATTTCAGGTTTTGGGCCACAGCGCCGGCCACAGATGAAAAATCAAAAACGACCAGCTCGATTTCTCGAGTTTGTCCAGCAAAGTCGCCCACACTTCGAATTTTGAAGTTATTCACTTTATCAAAGATTAACGGCACTTGTTGTTGCTTTGTCATATCGATGCGGGCCCCTTTCTGAAATAGAAAATCCCAAAACTCTTGCGCGTTCGTAAACGGAGTCCCACTCATCGGATCGCGATGTTTCATCACTTCGGTCACTACTTCATTCGTAATACTAGCATCTAATGATTTGATCACATCTTGACTGGCATAATTTGGATTGATCGCCTTCATCCCATAAATAGTAATGTTATTTTTTAATAAATTAAAATACTCTTCCGTCATGCCAGCCACTAAGCGCAATTCATCCACCGTGCGAAAACCTCGATTTGGAGGAAGGCTCACATCGGTTTCATACTTCCGGTGCATTTCTTCGTACAAAGATCGTTCATCACCGCCATTCAGGCCGGTTTGATCTTTGTCCTCCCAATCTATAATATTATTGATTAACTTTTTGTATTCGGCCTCGTCATGAGTCTTCGCCCACTTTTCATCGTTTTCTTTTTTCGATTCAAATAATCCCAGCAATAATTTTTGTGTATTTTCACGAATCACCTGCGAAGGGGAATCTAAATCATTGATATCGATCTTACTGCCTTCATCAAAAATATCCGTACGAAAACTACCTTCCAGTTTAGATTCCTTCACCGATTTGTTGATCAGGTCTTTGTCAACACTGCTGATCTCGCTGGGCATTATCGGAGGCCAAGCAAAGGGGAAACTCCAAATCAGGTCTAATAATTTTTTTTGAGCGGCGGGGATTTGGCTTCCAAATTGTTGATTCACTTTTTGGTAAATTTTAATACGTAGCAAACTAAATTCAACTCCGGCTTTAGCCGCGTAATAGGCCTTTAAACGATTAATAGAGTTGGCGTTAATAACATATTCCACATTGGTTTGATAAGTCACTTCCATAACTAGGTATAAAATAATGGTCGTCGTAAATATCGCTAGTAAGATCGCCACTCCTTTATTGTTTTTTACGCTCATTTAATTACTCCCATCCTGTGGTGGTGTAGCGCCTGCGGCTCCAGCCTCTACCGGATTGCCATTCGCATCAAGTGCTGAGGATTTCTTTTTTTCGATATTATTCGGAAATCGAATGGGAATCATCAATTGCATAGAGATACTTTTTTTCTTTTTGCCATCCGCTTTTTCCGTCTTAACAGAGACTTCGACCGCATCAGGAAATTTATTTTTTGTCGAGGGATCGCCATTGACCGTACTCCAATCACTGATCCAATCCTGCTTGTCCTTACCTAAGTAGCGCAATTTAAATTCCACCACATCTTCCAGCAAGACCGTATTTTCGCCACCCTTAGTGACGTCGCCCTCGACGATCGGCGATAGTTTTCGAATAACACATTGAGAGTCTTTATCAGATCCCGGCTTTTTACATTTGGCTAACTCATAACCAACCTTGACAAAATCGGCGCTAGGATTGGCCTCGCTGATGCGGCTATTGTTTAAAGTGGCAAAATATAATTTATCTTCCGTACCAACAAACTGTGTGACCGGATCAACACGATTAGGATTTTTTTGATTCAATGGATCCATCGGATCGTTCGGATTAAAAACCGGCGCATTGGTGTTCGGTAAAGTCGTTGTCGTTGTTGTATTGGGATCTTTGTTGGTACTGTTATTATTGTTGTTGTTATTGGGAGCAAACAAAGCTTTGCGCTTTTCTTTGATCAAATCTCGCATTTCCATTTCTAAATCGTTGTAGTGAAACGTCAACTCCACATCGCGCTGAATTATTTTTAATGCATCGCGGACGCGTCCCATATCTTCATTCGTGTAATCAATTTTTACTTTCGACTTCACTGCATTCTGAATACTTTGCGAGGTCAGCACGGTCAGTGTTCCTAAGATGGTTAAAACAATCATGACCTCTAACAAAGAAAAGCCTTGTTGATTTCTTGTCATCGTGAACCGCCATCTTTAGGGGGAGCGCCGCCGCCACTAGCTCCACCACCTGCACCCATCGCCCCCATGCCTGGGAAAGCAAAGCTAATGTCCTTGTCGTAGTCGACAAAGTAAGTTGTGACCGAGTACTCAATAGTTTTACTAGCGGTTTTGGGTCGATACATCACGGTAACAGTGACTTCTTTGACGGCCTTACCTAAGCCCTCCATCAGTTGCTTCATTAATGAAATTAGAATTTCGTCGGCACCACCATCCTTGGACGTTAACGTCGAAGCTAGGTCTGGCATCTCCATCGGTTTAGAAAACATTTTCCAAGTGTAGTCGGTGTTGGTCTCGCCAAAATCACCAGATTCTTCTTCGGGAATCGAGTCCACGGCTTTGCCACGGTATTTTAATTCCACTTCGGCCATCTTACGTTCTAGCAAGGCTGCAAATTCAAAAATTTTTTGCGTTTTATTGAGTTTCACAAAGGTCGAACTCCAAGCCTGACTTAATAATAAAATCGCCGTGGATAAAATCACCATCGCAATCAAAGCTTCTAATAAAGTAAAACCTTTTTTGTTCATCGAGCGCATAGTTTATTTTTTATTGTAAATCTTTTAAGGTCAAAGCTTTCTCGATAATATCTGTTCTTCCTGTAAGTGGATTAAAAATTAAAGTCCAAGTCAATTTGGCTTTATCCGTGATTTGCACCAACATTGGTTCCACCAAGCCTTCGGGGCTAAAATACATATAGGCTTTGCCATCTTCGTGAATAGCCTCGGGTTGATCCTTACTTTCGATCAAGCCAAAGAAAAAGCCAGGCGGAAGTTCGCGTTTGTCTTTAAAAAATTTTTCTGTTTTTTGAAAGGGATTTGCGGGCCGATCTTCTTCGCTCAGGGAGCGCTCTTTTTCCAAAGTGTCTTTGGATTTGATCAGCACCGCTCCCGATGCAGATTCAATCCAATAGGCATGCTTTTGCGGCCTGGTATCAAACACTATCCGATGAGTCATGTTTTTTAAGCGAGCCGTGTTGCGCACCTCGCGAGCTAGCACGCTAAAATCTCGGGCTACTTTTTTGATGTTGGAATCTTTTTTACGAAATGTAGAAAGGGCAATGACAGTGAGTCCACCCAAAATACCGATCACAATCATTATTTCCAAAAGAGTAAATCCCTTTTGGAAATAATTTTTGCTGTGATTAAATTTAAGATCCAGAATCTTCGCTGGTAATGTCTTTATCAAAACCAGTTCCACCTTCGCGGCCATCCGCGCCTAAGCTTTTAATAACAAAAGCGCTACCTTCCACTGAATAAGTCATTGGACGCTGCCAAGCATCTTTTAGTAAATCTTTTTTGATGTAAGGATCTGGTCCCCAGTTAGTGCAGTTCGCATCAGCGGTTGTTAAATTATCCAAGCTTTCAGGGAATTTTCCGCAATCGGTGAAATACAAATTCAACGCATTAGAGACCTGGCCAATACGAATTTTAGTGTCAGAGACTTTGGATTTATTTAGTTTTGAAGTCACCTGTGGTAACAACACCGCCATTAATGCGCCAATAATACCAAGAACGATCATGATCTCGATCAGAGTCATACCGGCTTCAGTATTTTTAGAGCCATTTAAGTTAGTACGGATAGGTAAGGATGGTTTTGTTTTTAAGATATTAAACATTGTTTTTTCTCCAATTGTGCTTCGTCGAAAATGTTAGTTTCTTATCTTTACAGATTTTATTTTAGCCGGCAACATTTGTTAGTTCAAACATTGGAATCATAATGGCAAAAACGATCATGGCGATGACAAACCCCATAAAAATTAAAACAACAGGACCCATCATGCTTGTTAATGAGTCAATCTTAGATTTCACCTGAAAGTCGTATGCATCAGAAACTTGAATCAACATATTTTCTAGCTCACCAGTTTTTTCACCAATATTCACCATGTGAATGACAATCGGTGGAAACTCTTGTGATTTTTTCAAAGGACCAGAAATACTTTCCCCTTCAGAAATATTACTGCGAGCTTCGTCAATCGCCTTAGCCAGTACCGCATTATCAACCACGTTACGAACGATTTGCATCGCGGCCAACATCGGCACGCCACCGTTTAGTAATGTCGCCAAAGTTCTAGTAAAGCGAGCTACAGCGACCATGCGCACGACCGCTCCCAAGACAGGAATTTTTAAAGCAATCGCGTCCCATTTAGGGCGACCCGTGCTTGAGTTTTTCCAGTTGATAAAAAGCACTGTCGATAAAATTCCTAATCCAATAAAAATATACCAATAATTCACTAGCAAACCACTGATGTCGATCACGACCAAAGAAAACCACGGCAGTTGCAGTTGCGGAAAACTTTCAAAGACCGCCATCATTTTAGGAATCACAAACACAAATAAAAAACTTAAAATACCGACGCTAGCTACTAACATTATGACCGGATAGGTCATCGCACTTTTTACTTTTTCACGCAAATCGGCTTGTGCTTCTAAAAACTCTGCCAGTCGCATTAATATCACGTCCAGTGTGCCTGACATTTCACCGGCTTCGGCCATGCTAATATAAATGTTATTAAAAATATGTGGATACTTAGCCAACGCTTTGTTGAAGGGTGAGCCTTCATTGACCATGTTCTTACAATCCGAAATCGCTTCCGATAAAGTGGAATTTTCCACTTGATCAGCCACCGCAGTGAGCGCGTCCACCAACGGAATATTGGCTTTGATTAATGTCGCTAACTGACGTGTCATTAACGACATCTCTTTCACGGGAACGGATTTTTTACTACGGCGAGTGCGTGAGGTAGATCCTGCAACTGCTTTCTTTTTGTCTTTCAGATCAACAACGAAGATGCCGTCTTTTTTTAATTTCGCACGCGCCGCCCGTTGGTTATCGGCGTCGATAACTCCCTTTGTGTTTTTTCCATCTTTGGTTAGGCCGCGGTATTCAAATATGGGCATAGATAAAACTCATCATAAATCCAATTGCGTGTTGCTAAGAAGTTCTTCAATGGTAGTGATGCCGCTTAATACTTTGGTGACACCGTGATCGCGAAAGCTTTTCATTCCATTAGCGAAAGCGGCTTTACGAATCGTGCTACCATCTTTTCGTTGCATGACCAACGAACGAATGTCATCTGTGACTATTAATAATTCTGAGATCAGCGTTCGACCAATGTAGCCTTTTTGGTTGCACTGACTGCAGCCTACAGCCATGCAGATGTTGCCGGCTTTGGCTTGTTGTCGAGTGATACCTAAAGTGTTTAATTGAAAATCCGAAGGTTCGTGTTTCACTTTGCAGTGAGGACACAAAACGCGAATCAAACGTTGAGCTAAAATTCCCAAAATAGAGGTCGCGATCAAAAAGGGCTCAGCACCCAAATCTAATAAGCGGGGAAATGCACCGGAAGCATCGTTGGCGTGAATCGTACTTAAAACCAAGTGACCTGTTAACGAGGCATTAATCGCCAGTTCGGCGGTTTCAAGGTCGCGAATCTCTCCGACCATAATCGTGTCGGGATCCTGACGAAGAAAGGCCTTTAAACCAGCGGCAAAAGTTAATCCAATTTTTGAATTCACTTGCACTTGGCCAACACCATGAATTCGTTGTTCGACCGGATCTTCCACGGTTAATATATTCACGTCGGGCTTATTTAATTTAGAAACAAAGGCATACAAAGTCGTTGATTTACCAGATCCAGTAGGACCAGTGACTAAAATAATTCCGTAGGATCTTGCAATTAGATCATCAATTTTTCTTAGGTTGTCATCGGAAAATCCAAGCTGTTCTAGCTCTAGAACCACATTCGATCTATCTTGCAAACGCATAACAATGCGCTCACCAAAAGCGGTCGGCACACAATTCAAACGAATATCAATATCTTTACCGCCCAGTTTTAAAGGAATCCGTCCATCTTGAGGTAAGCGTTTTTCGGCGATATTTAAGTTGGCCATGACTTTTAAGCGGGACGTGATGGCATTTTGTAATTTCTTAGGTGGTTTAAAGATATCAAATAATAAACCATCGATACGAAAGCGCACAGCCATGTCTTTTTCATAGGGCTCGATGTGAATATCACTGGCTTTTTCTTTGACCGCACGAAACAACAACGAGTTCACCAATTTGATCACTGGGGCATCATCATCGTCGGCCTCTAGTAAATCAATGATCGGGTCGTCCAAGTCATAGTCTTCTTCGTCGATATCATCCAGGCCTTCTAAGTTGGCCGTACTTTTTTCGTAGACACGATTGATGGCATCTTGAATTTTTTGCGAGGTTGTAATTAGCGGCTTCACGCGCTTACCAAACATCACTCGCAAATCATCCAAAATTTTTAAACCCACTGGATTAGCTGTTAGGACAGTGACGGCGTCGGGCTCTTCTTTAAAAGGTAATATTGAGTTTTGCTTCGCAAAGTTTATCGGTAATTCGCGAATCAGATCCAGCGGTATATCGCCGACGGGAATGTCCTTGATATAGTCTAAGCCCATTTCTTTGCACAGATCGAAAACCAAATCTTCAGCGCTGGAATAATCCCGCTTGGATAAGGTATCACCAATATTTTGATAACTAGAAATAGAGGGTCCCGCCAACAGAGATTTAATCTGATCGGAAGTCAGTGCGGTACTTTTAGAAAGCAGTGTAGGGATATCAAGACTAGCCATTGGTTTATTATAGGGCTTCGTGCGCAAAATTGTAGTGCTCCTGCATAAAACTAGACCTAGCGGCGTGATTGCTAATCTATAAAAAAGTGAAAGCTTGGTTGCGTGAATTTTTTGGCCAAAGCGTTTTCTAAAT
>JBPOJH010000074.1:0-43020 GCA_052033755.1 Bdellovibrionota bacterium
AAACCCTCTGGTTTTTGATTCGCTGGAATTTGAGATTTAGGAATATTTTGTGTGACAGCAGTGGGGCGCTTCAGCGCGGGTTGGTTGGCTTTCTTTTTTGCAGCTGGTGTTGAAGAACAAGCTGCCAAAAAGGAAGCCACTATCCATAGTGGCATCCATTTCATTGCATTAGACCTTTCTAGATCTCAAAAGTTGCGCCATCTTATCTTTATAAGATTTTACTTGTGGCGTATCTTCATTTTGAGACTTAGAAAGCTCTTCGAGCAACTCTTTTTGTTTGTTAGAAATATGAGTCGGAGTGTCGACTAAAATGCGAACTAACAGATCACCACTGCCGAAGCCGCTAGACTTTGGAAAGCCCTTGCCTTTGATCCGTAAAATTTGCCCCGAATGAGTGCCTGGGGGAATTTTAACCACGATTTTTCCGGTGAGGGTGGGAACTTCGACCTCAGATCCCAGTATTGCTTGTAAGTAATTAACTGGCGCCTCAAGGATGATGTCGTCTTCTTCGCGTTTAAACATGGGATGATCCATCACGCTGATCACCACGTATAAATCACCAGCAGGACCACCATGAGGTCCAGCATCTCCTTCGTTCGCTAGTTTTAATCTTTGGCCTTCTTTGATACCGGCGGGAACTTTAACCGATAGGCGAGCGGTTTCATCCTTGCCCGACTTTTGTCTGACAAAGGAAATGGTTTTTTCGCAACCCAAAGCAGACTCTTCCAAAGAAAGATTTAAAGTATATCGCAAATCAGCCCCGCGCTGACGACGAGGACCACGCCCCGTGCGACCACCGCCACCAAAGACATCACCAAACAAATCACCGAAAATATCTTGAAAGGCTTCGGGATCAGCACCGGCTCCAAAGCCACCAAACCCACCGCCAGGACCTCCGCCGCCAAAACCGCCACCGAATCCACCAGGGCCGCCAGCTCCGGCACCAGCAAAACCTTGCTGAGCGCCCGCAAAACCGAATTGGTCATACATTTCGCGTTTTTTGGTGTCGCTTAAAATTTCGTAAGCTTCGGTGATTTCTTTGAATTTTTCTTCGGCTTTTTTGTCGCCAGGGTTTTTATCTGGGTGGTATTTCATTGCCAATTTGCGATAGGCCTTTTTAATTTCGTCGGCCGTCGCGCTTCTAGCTACATCTAATAATGAATAAAGATCCTTCTTTGCCATTTTCGATCACCCCTTATGCAATTAAAATTAATTCATTGTTGGAGCTTTGGCCACAACCACCTGACCAGGACGAACCACCTTGTCGTGAAATTTGTAAGGCTTTTTGAAAACTCGTGAAATATGACCTTCGGGAACATTAGTTGTTTCCTCGGCGCTCAAGGCTTCATGCACCATGGGATCAAAGGCTACTCCCTGACAGGGAAGCTCGGCGACTCCAAAACGCGTCAGCATACCCTTTAACTCGGTTGCTGTCATTTCCACGCCCTTTTTGAAGGACTCAAAATTATCGGCAGAAATTTTAATTTCCAAAGCGCGTTCAAAATTATCTAAAACATTCAGCAGCTCAACAACTAGGCGCTCAGAACCATACTTAGTTAGCTCGGCACGTTCTTTTATGGCGTGGCGTTTGTAGTTATCAAACTCAGCCCGTAAATACAGAAAATCGTTTTTATATTTTTCAGCTAAAGCCTTTAGTTCAATGACTTCGTTGTTAGCATTAGCAACATCCCCCACATTTTGAGTGGCATTGGGGGTGCTTTTGTCGGCAGCATCATTAGCGCCATTTGCATTTTGGTTTGAGTGGTTTTCAGACACAATAGCCTCCAGTAATATTAGTACTGGTATTCTGGGTACTAATAGTGATTTGACAAGCTATTTTGATAAATTTTTATGAAACGCTTTTACGTGGCCACGAAATTCTTTAAAAACCGGATGCGACAGCGGCTGTTTGGAAATTTTGCTGGCTTTTGTGAAGGCGGAATCCATTTCGGCCAACTTATTTTGAAACCCCAAGGCCATTGCAAAAAACAAATAGGAATTATACCAATCAGGAACAATTTTAAAATAATTTAACCAAGCCTTTTCTGATTTCTTAGCCCACCTTAGCGCTGACGATTTTTTATTTTGCTTAGAATGATGAAGTGCTAGCATAGCCGCACCAACACCTTGGCAATAGTAAGCACTCTTTTCACCATTATTAACTCGAAGAACGCCTAGTCGATATTGCTTTAGAGGCTGCTTAGAAAACCAGTAGTATTCGTTCATTATACTAGAGTGCATTTTTTTATTTTTGTGAGACCGAGTTTTGGGAATTAATTTTTTTAATTTGGCACTAGCTAATTGGTAACGCTTTTCAATTTGTTTTTTGCTGTAACCAGCAGATTGTTCGGCCGTCATCACGGCTTCGATATATTGAAAATATAAAATATCAGGATGTTTTTTAACCAAGGACTTTGCCAATACATGAGCTTGCTTGTATTTCCCTAAATTGGACAAGGCCCCCAGTTGTTTTCTGTATTTTAAGATTTCTTTTTCGGATATAGAATTAGAGTTCATATACTTATCTGTGCAGCCTTGTCAGGGTATCGTTCCAATGTTTGTGGGATTAATTTCCCAGGTTTGCAAACTGCAACGATGGTTTCGGGGTAATATACTGGATTGAAAAATGTATTCCTAGATGTAATGATTTTGACACCTAAGCCACAATTGTCACTTACGAATTTTTTAAATAAGTTCAGAGAGTTACTGAGACATATTTTTAAATAAAAAAATTTAACAGATAAAAACTCGATACTTAAGTCTTTGATTAAGGTCGGGGAAAACATGATATTCCTTTTTGTACTGACTGCCGTCATTTTGTCGGCAAAAATAACGGCCATGTATACAAGATTGCTAACTAGCTAAAATAGTTTGCTTTTTTTGCTTGGACCCAGGGGGGGTAAAAGTTTTTGGGTCAAGAATCAATTTTCAAACTCTAATATTAAAGCGATTTTGAAGCTTTCAGCATTCCTTCAAAAATAGGCTTGGAAATTTTTGAAGGAAAATTATCTGGCAAGCTTTTAGATACTAGATCAACAACAGAAGACGTTTGGTCGGCGACTTCTTCCAATATTCGACTCATTTCCCCTAGCGGATAATTAGCTTTTTTAGCAGTTTGTAACCAGTGTCTGCGTTGGATTTCTTTTAGTTTATAATGACGATTGTCACCTATGGCCATCGCAAATTTGGCTTTTTCGTATTGAATTTGCCCAAGTTTAATTGGGGGATAGGCCGATAAAACATCATAAATAGGAGTCAAACGAATACCATCGGGAAATATAAAAACACTAAAATTTTTTGCATGGCCATCAATTGCTGCCAACAACCAAAACACAACTTGTGCTTTCATAAAAATATACTTGTCAACTCTTGGATTGTCAGATTTTGTCAAGGCATCAATGATTTGAACAATTCCAGGTCCGCCTTGATTTTCATATTTTTGATTGGAAGAGACTCCAAAGACCTGACAAAAATCTTCTTGTGCATATCTTAAAATCTTTTCTTTCATCTTAATTCGATCAAATCTTTCAACAACTAAAGATTTTACCTGTCCGAAATTAATCATCTCGGCGTTGGCAACGGGTAATCCAAAATGTTTGCAAATTTTCAAACAAAGCCATTCGTTTTCTATAGATTGTGTCATGTCGATTTTATCTCCCACGACTCCCATTTGAATTTTAAAAATGTGCGTACTGGGGGTTGTTCCAAGTGGTATATACCAACCGTTTTTATTTTTCAAAAAAGCTGTCTTTTCTTGGACACCAGCGACAGAAATTCGAAAATCACTCTCTGGATTCAGTCCAAATGGATGGCTTTTTAAATTCTTCAAAATACTTTCTATCTCAATTTCAGAAATTGGTTTTGATTTTATTTTTTTATAACGTTCAATTTTTTCGTTATCCGAAATTAACTGTACGGCACCAATACAATCTTTTCCTATGACAGATAATAAATCATAAACTTCTTGAGTGGGAATTGAAAATCGTTGAGACAAAGTTTTTCGGATACCTAAATTATCAGGCAATAAATTATCAAAATAATTAATTACGACATCACCGGAATAAGTTATTGGTGATAATGGCATACTTAAAGATAAAGGGATACTGTCTGGAGAGTTAATCCAACCTATATCGTAGGAAAAATACAACGATCCATTTGGATTTTTTTGCAGTAGACCAACAAAAGTATTGTTCATATAAAGCTTGAGCTTTTGAATGGTTTTCTTTTTTCTCATTATAGTTGCTCCTTACGGCCTGGTGCATACCCGTGAGTTCTTTGCACGCGAGGTCGAACAACCAATTCCAAATTAAGAGTGGAAAGAAGCGCGAACAGAGTTTTAAGTTGCGCCTGTTGAGTACCATTTTCGATGGCTGATATGGTTTGTTGTTTAATACCAGTTAATTTTGACAGTTCACTCTGAGTGAGATTTCTTTGCTTTCTTAGAAAGACAAGAAGGTTACCAATATCATTGGGCGATCGAATACTTTTAGAAGATTGCACAGCGACTGTATCTAGTGGATTTGTTTTTTTCATTGTTGCTTCTTTCTACCCTAGAATAGCTAGGAGCGCCAAATTACCCCCGATATCGGGTAAACATACTATTACCCCGCATGTGGGGTATTTTAATTTTAACCGATATAGGGGGTAAGGTCCACAGAATACTAAACATAGCCTCAATAAAATACGACTTTTGTATAATGCTACAACAATGGAAATGTACCCAGGGTCTGCATATGACTTTCAATTTTCTTGGAATTTTGAAAGTCATATGCAGCAATGTGGTTCGAAGAGTACCTTACAACTGTTCTAGCAAGTTTATCAACGTATCTAGTATTTTTACTAGATACGTCTAGTAAAAATACTAGATAGAGCTGACGATTATTTCGATCATATTGTTGCGCGGGAGGGGGGGTGGGCCTTCGTGTCGCTTGTTCGGTGTAGTTTTTAAAGTAAAGCAACCTCATGTTGAATACGATGAGGTTACTTTCCGTTTGGCTGCATAATTTTAGCTAAATAAAAAATCGGCGAAGATTTGGTTGCTGATCAGTATTCCCGATGGACTTAATCGCCAAATACCAGGTTCATATTGTTCTAAATAAGGAACGTAGTTACTGCCTTGTTCCTGGTTCGCAAGATGGGAGTTCTTTTTTTGTTGCTCTAAAACAAAATGAATTCGCGATTCAATTTCTGTGACTGCGACTGAGTCAAATAAAGACTGCGCCTTCCGTAAGGACAAGCCCGATCGAGTACGCAAACTGACATGGCAAAAATCTGTCAATGCTTCCCTCAAGGAAAGAATCTCGAATTGATTGGAAGGAAGATTTCCCGTGAAATTTTCAGCATGTTGAAAATTATTAATTTGCTCAATATAGGTTGGTAGTGAATTGCTATTCCAAAAGCGAGTCAGTTTACTAGCCTTACTTAAACCTGTTTCGTTTGGAACAGTCAAATTTAAGTCTACACCCAAAGCAGAACTAAATCCCGAGTCCTGCGATTGCTGGTTGTAAAAAGAATGGCTACTAAGTCCTATTCCCCAGTAACTATCAAAACTCCAATATAAAGAATTGTGCTTGGATTCATAACCTGGCAAAGCGAAATTGGAAATTTCATAGGGTTGATAACCCCGCTGCTGAAGAAAACTAGAAATCTGTTCGAACATTTCGATTTGCACATCATCCGATGGGCGATTTTCATTCAGGTGATGACCCTTAGGTAAGGTCAAACAGTAGGGGCTAACATGATGGGGCTGAAATTGTGCAACCTCTTCCAAATCCAATTGTAGATCCTGCGCTGTCTGATGGGGTAACCCAAATAAAATATCAAAAGAAAAATTCACCTGATAAGAACGAAGTAAGCGCAACGTTTCGCGCGTTTGATCTGCATCGTGCTCGCGTCGAATGTGCTTTAACAAAGAGTTCTTAAAAGTCTGTGCTCCGACACTGAAGCGATTCACCCCCATCGCTAAATAGCTGTCCATTTTAGCAGAAGTGATTGTGGCTGGATTGATTTCGATGGTGACCTCTGTCTGTTGGTCCAGTAGAAATCCTTTTTCTTTCAGCTTATCGATCACCGATTTCAACAGCATCGGCTGTAGCAGACTGGGTGTCCCGCCACCAAAGTACAAAGACGTTAACGCTCCCTTAGGAAAAAACCTTTCTTTTAGTTCAATTTCTTTTAGAATAACACTGATGTATTCAGCCGGAGGCAATATCGAATGTTGTTCAAAGGTAGCAAAGTCGCAATACGAACACCGCTGAATACAATAAGGAATATGAACATAAATGCCAAATTTCATGGAAGGCAAGGTATCGAATGATCAAAAAATATCAACTTAAAAATGGATTGACCGTATTGTTAGTGGAAAATCATAAATCTCCCGTGGTTTCTGTACAAATGTGGGTACGAAACGGCAGTGCTGATGAAGCCAAAGGTGAAGAAGGCATCAGTCACTTCATCGAACATCTTGTTTTTAAGGGGACACGCAGTTTTGGCGTCGGCGAAATCGCAGCGCAAATTGAAGGAGCGGGTGGTGAGCTGAACGCCTATACCTCTTTTGATCAAACAGTTTTCTATGTGACCTTATCTAAGAATTTTTTAGATCTGGGTTTACTAACCATCGCAGAAATGATGGGTTTCCCTAAATTTGATAAAGCCGAAGTAGATGCTGAACGTGAAGTTGTTGTCGAGGAAATCAAGCGCGGCATGGACAGCTTGGGTCGTAGAGCCAGCCAACAAATGTTTTCAACCGGATATAAAAAACATCCTTATGGTCGACCCGTGATTGGTTACGAAAAAAATGTACGCAAATGGAGTGTCGCAAAAATTCGAAAATATTTTGAACAAAGATACTCGACTAAGAATATGTTTTTAGTGGTGTCTGGTGATTTTCAAGAAAACGATGTGAAGCAAAAAATTCAAAAAGTTTACTCGGATATTCCAGCTCACGCCGTGAAGAAAATAAAAAGGCCGAAAGAGCTGACGCAAAAACAACCGCGTATCACGGTTGAAAACAGTGAATTCAATCAATCGATAGGATACTTGTGTTGGAAAATTCCGAAAATCACTCATAAGGATATTCCCGCGCTGGATGTTTTGTCTTTGATTGTGGGGCAGGGGGAAAGTTCGCATTTAGTGCAATCCATGCGTATCAAAGAAGCCTTAGTTAATTCCATAGGTACTAGCTTGTTTGCGGCTCAGGATGAAGGTCTGTTTGTCTTGTCGTTCGGATATAACAAAGAAAATCTGCCTCGTATTTTAGAGGCGCTATTGCAGAATTTAAAAAACGTGGTGCATTTGCAAGCCACACCTCAGGAGCTTGATAAAGCCATCACAAATTTTGAGTGTGATCAATTCTACAGTCTAGAAACCGTTGACGGGATGTCACGTTTTTTTGGAAATTCAGAATTCGTGATGAAGGATCCCAAAGCCAGCGAAAAATATTTGAAGCTCATTCAGAAAATTAGACTGAAAGATTTAGCCAAGGCTGCGAAAAAATATGTGAACGCCTCGACGATAACGGCGTCCATTATGACAAATGATGATGTTAAATCCGTGCAACCGCTGATTAAGAAATTCGTCAAAGATTTTCAAGACATTTGTAAGTTAAAAGAATCAAAAGTGGACAGCAAGGGTGCGGCCCATTCAAAAATTAAAAACACAGTAGAAAAAACTAGTGCGAAAACAGCGACAAAGTCCAAAAATGCAAAACCAAAATTCGATTTCAAAATTAGCGGCAAACCCGCAGTAGGTAAAAAAAGTGGTTCATCGGATTTGGGTGTAGATAAAATTGTTTTAAAAAATGGCGCTACTTTATTTTTAAAGCACAGCGAGGAAACTCACACGGTGTCGATGAAGGCCGCCTTTTTGGGTGGTGTTCGTGCAGAGCCCGCCAATTTACCTGGCTCTGTCGAATTGATGACAAGAACTTGGATGGGTGGAACTAAAAAACATTCCGAGCAAGACATTGGGCTTGAATTAGATTCGATAGCTGGGGGCGTATCGCCGATGTCGGGTCGTAATACGATTGGCCTTGGTGGCGAGTGTTTAGCGCCATTTCAAGATCGTATGGCAGAAATATATTTTGATTCCTTGGTTTCTGCATTATTGCCAAGCGAGGTTTCTGAACGTGAAAAATTAGTGCAGTTAGAACAAATCAAAAGTAAAAAAGATAATCCCTCGCAGTTATGCATTCGCCATTTTATGAAGATGATGTTTGGTGAACATCCTTACAGTCGTGATATGTTGGGAACCGAGGAGTCGTTAAGAAATATTGATCGCGCAGCCCTAGAGCAAATTTATAAAAGCACAGTCACCAGTAGTAATGCGACATTTATGTTAGCAGGACGATTTGACCGCTCGTTGTGGATGGAAAAAATCGAACAAGCTGTGCAAGCCATGCCAACAGGAAAAAAATTAGAGAAATCAATTCCGATCGAGCCACTTAAGAAAAATAATTTCTCATTTGAAGAACTTAAAAAAGAGCAAAGTCATTTAGTCGTCGGATATCGTGGCTTAAAGCTGAATGATAAAAAACGTTTCACATTGCAATTAATGGAATCCATCTTATCCGGAATGGGCGGGCGATTGTTTAGTGAATTGCGAGAAAAGCATTCGCTAGCCTATACGGTTTCACCGGTGCGTTTGGATGGATTGGATGGGGGATACTTTGGTGCGTATATTGGTTGTTCTCCAGAAAAATCGAAAAAAGCGTATGATTTAATGAAAGTTGAATTCAACAAACTGTGCAATGAATTGGTTTCAGAAGATGAACTGATGCGAGCGAAAAGATACTTGATTGGTCGACATGATATTGATTTACAAAAAATTTCTAGCATTGCTAGTGCTATTTTGTATAACGAAATATATGGCGTCGATCATCGTGAAGTCTTTCGAGTGGTGGAACTTTACAGTCCTATCACGGCGCAAGATATTCGCGACTTAGCTAAAGAAATTTTTCAATCACACGAAATTATTTCATTAGTTGGACCTTCGAATCCGTTCTAAAAAACGGATCTGAAAAAAGAAATATTTTATAGATAAATTTCATAGTTGTTATAGATGAAATAAGATTTTCTTTGTTTAATTTTTATCAAAAATTGAAATGGAAGATATTTTCCATCCGAAAGTCCAAAATATTTTATGTGCTCCATATAAGGTGTTTCATTATGAGAATGCTCTGTTAAATTAAAGTCATATCCCTCCGATAAGAGGACATGACGGCTGTGAAAAAAGAATTGGTTTTTACTCCTGAAATCATAACTTCACCCACACAACATTTCACGGAAATGGTCGAGTGGAGCTTGCGCAAAAGAAAATTAAAAGTCAGTCCAGAGTCGCAAGTGTATTTAGTGGGTGTCTTAGAAAAATTCTTGAATGCGCAATCATTATTTGAGGCTGATGAACCTCAGACATTGGCGGAATCCTATCTGAAAGCCAAATCCAGTGAGCCTTCGCAAAAATTAAATTTGTTACGTAGTATGGCGGATAAGACGTTGTATATTTGTGGCTATTTTGGCGATTCGTTAAATCGAAAGTTAGTGGATGTGGATTATTATGTGGACATGGGTGGGTTAGCTTATAGTGAATTATCGGCCTACACCAAAGAAGAAAATTTGGCGGGTGTTTATTCTGACTTTGCAAAACGGTTTATAAAGTATGTCGATGTCTTAACGCATATCTCTGAGTACTCATTTGTGCGAGCCGATCATTCGGTACTGCGTTTGTATGAAAGATACTTAAAGACGGGCTCAAAATTGGCTCAAGAAAAGCTTGCAGAGCTTGGCGTTGTGACGATACATCCCAAGCAAGGTAAGTACTCCAAACAAGACTGAAGTAGCTATCAGATATGAGTGGCAAAATCGAACCCCTTAGACTAGCTTTGTAATTATATATCGCTAGACAAATCCATTCTGTATATGTAGAAGAACTCTATTATGTTTAATATTGGCTTTACAGAAATGTTGTTGATTGGCTTTTTAGCGCTGGTGTTGATAGGCCCGAAAGAACTTCCAGAATTAGCTAGAACGATTGGTCGTCTTTTGAATGATCTAAAACGAGGAACCGAAGGCTTTAAAGATGAATTTTTTAACATGAAGGATGAGGCTGAGTATCGCAAACACATTCAAACTCATCCCGAAGAAGAAAATAAGACTGATACAGCGATGCAAAGTCAGGCCCAGAATCATAACGTAAATCATGTAGACCAAGACAGTGTGATAGCAAAAACCGGTTCAATGGAGCACACAACTAAAGCGACAAAAACGGAGAACAACGATGGCTCGAACGGGTAGAGAAATCGACCAAAGAAATCAATCCATGTTGGGTCATCTGGTTGAGCTGAAAGCAAGGTTGGTACGAGCCCTATGGTTTATCGTTGCTGGCACTATTGTAACCTACAGTATCAGCGAAAAAGTATTTGAATTTATACGAAAGCCAATAGCACCGTATTTGCCCTCGGGTGGCTTGGTGTTTACGGGGCCAGCGGACAAGTTTATCGCGCATTTGAAAATTTCATTATTTGGTGGTTTGATTTTATCTTGTCCCTTTTGGTTTTACCAACTGTGGAAATTTATTGCTCCAGGCTTATATAAAAATGAACGTCGTTATACCCTAGGTTTTATTTTTTCAGCAGTTGCTTTGTTTTTGATAGGTTGTTCGTTCTCTTATTTTATCGCACTTCCATTTGCTTTTGAGTTTTTATTAGGATTTGGCGGTACGATCGATAAGCCGATGATCACTATTGATCAATACATGTCATTCTTTTTATTAACGACATTGATGTTTGGTGCATCATTCGAGATGCCATTGGTGATTGTGGTATTGGGAATGATGGGCTTGGTATCAGCAAAATTCTTACGTGAGCATCGTCGTTTTGCAGTCGTCGGGATTGCAATTGTTTCGGCGGTAATAACACCGCCGGATTTGATGAGTATGTTATTAATGCTGATTCCGATGATGGTATTATACGAAGTTTCCATCTTAATCGTCGGCTTCTTCGAGAAAAAACGCGAAATTAATTAGTTTTGTAACAACGATTTTAATTCCTTTTGTTTTTCTAAAATAGATAGGATCGGTTTTTCCCAAAAATCGATTTTTGAAATATCCTGACCTAGATGTTTTTGAATGATTTCTTCGGCAGACAAGCAAGTGGTGTCACGTAAAATGTTTTTAAAATTATTAAAAAAATCAGGGCCACTTGTTTTTTGAGTCGCATAGATCGACAAACTAAATAAATATCCAAACGTGTATGGAAAATTATAAAACGTCGAATAAGTGGAATAAAAATGTCCCTTCCAGGCCCAAAACATTTCGTCCATCTCAGTTAACGAATCTTTGTACCATTTTTCCCAAGCCGCCTTATTCAAAGCCGTTACTTTTTCAGCGGTTAACGGACCCCTCATTCGCTCTTCATTTAATTGCGTTTCTAATTCGTATCTAGCAGGGATATTAATCATAAACGCATAACCACGCATCAATTCATTCCACAACATAGAAATTTTTTCTTCCTTGCTGGTGGCCTGTTGAAGAAGAAAATCAGTGAAGACAGTTTCGCCAAAAACCGAGGCGGTTTCAGCTAAACTATGAGTATAATTTTTTTGCACAAAACTAAGATCCCGAACCAGCCAAGAATGAAATGCATGACCAATTTCGTGAGCCACAGTTAATATATCAGACACAGATCCTGTGTAAGTTAAAAATATTCGAGTCGTACCTGATCGACAAAAATCAGTGCAGTACCCACCGGGAGATTTATTCGGCAAGGTTCGGCCTTCGATAAAATTGGAATCATTCATAAACTTTACGAAGTCACCAAACTCGGGATGAATCTGACCGTAAGCTTGCTGGATCATCGCGATCGCTTTTTCATAGGGAATATTTTCGCCAGTGGAAGTAATCGGACAAGGTGAATCCAAATCCCACGGATGTAACTGATTTTTAGTCCTGCGATTGGGTTCACTAGTTTGAAGGATCGTCGCCAAGGTTTTTGGAATTTCTAATATAGCATCATGATGCTTTTCTAAAGCCGCAAACATCGCATCTAATGTAGATTTTTTTAGGTTTTCATAAAAAAGCGCCTCGTCCAAATAATGAAAAGGCTTCTTATACGATCGCTTTTTTAGTAGATCCTGTCGCCACCCAAAAATTGAATTTAAAATTTTTGCAGCTGTTGTCTGGTGGACCTTCCACGCTTGCTGAACTGCTCTCCAGGCGGATTCACGCAAGACAGGGTCGCTACCCCTAGAATATCCTAGCGCTTGAGCCACGCCCATCGTTTGTGATTTACCATTTACGTCAATGGTGACTTTGATTTCACCAGAAACTTCATCATACAAAGAACCCCAAGACATATAGCCATTATTTTTAAGTTCAGCGATCAGTTGTTCTTCGGTGTCCGACAAAAGAAAGTCTTTTTCCTTGCGCAACAGTTGATATTTAAAAATAAATTTCTGCATTTCGGTGGAACTTAAAACCGAATTAAATTCTTCATCAGAGCAGCGAACCAAATAATTTTGCAAAAAAGTGCTAGCCGAACTTAGCTGAGCTCGCAGTTGAAATAATTGATTTTCAAAAGCATTCGCCTCTGCATCCAACATATCTACGGATTGTCGACACATCACATAGGTTGTCATGTCGTGCAAAACTTCTTCTGCGGGTTCTACACTTAGCAAAAACTCTTTTATGGAAGAAGAAGAGGTTGATTTTGAAATTTGTTGAATTTTAACAATAGATGATTTTACAAATTGCAAATCTTGTTGAAATTTTTCACTAGAAAATCCAGAAAATTCACTTTCAAGATTCCAACTTGGTTCGGTTGATTTTTCCATTGTGCACTCCGGTGTGATTGACTTATGTAAACGTCTTCCTTTACTCAAATTTGATAAGTAAAGCACCTGATTCGACGCTGTCGCCTTGTTTGACGCAGATTTCTTTGATCTTCACGTCGTGCGAGGCGCGCATTTCGTTTTCCATCTTCATTGCTTCCATAATCACTAAAGGCTTATTGGCCTTGACCGTGTCACCGGGCTTAACAAAAATTTCGATAATCTTACCTGGCATACCACAGCGCAATTCTTTACCGCCACCCAAGCCGCCGCCGCGTTTTAATGATTCATGCAATAACATTTCATCGTTAAATATTCGTACCGTCTGAAAACTGTTTCGTGCATAGACAGTGTACTCGGTATCTTTACCCACAACGTCCATCATGTGAGAAACGCCCTTGAATAAAAAACTAAAATAAGATTCAGATTTTTTATAATCGTCTTTGGAAAGATCATAGTGCACCCACGGGCCACCTTCTTCTTGCAAAGACACTTTCCAATGATGACGAGACTCGATAACATCGATCTTATATCTTTTACCTTTTAATTCTGCCTCAAAATACATTTTATTCCTCTGTTGCTAAAAAATTTATTTATGTGCGCAGTTGAATTTTTCTTCCGATGCGCTTCCAGTTTGACGTCATATTTAAATGTCTGACGTCCTTAGATTTTCGGTCATTAAATGCCGTTATAGCAGCCGCGATTAAAAACACATGATCATCAATTTCTTTAAATAATTCTGGTTCTAATACTTCAAAATTTTTCTCTAAAAATTGAGTGGTATAGCTACCATCTAAAAATTTCGGATGCTTTAGAATCGTCTTGTGTAAAGCGATGTTGGACTTAATTCCCGACAAAATAAATTCTGACAAAGCTCGCTCCATGCGATCAATGGCATCCTGACGAGTCTCACCCCATGTAATCACCTTAGCAATCATCGGGTCATAATAGATAGGAACTTCGTAACCAGGATAGGCATAAGAATCCACACGCACGAAGGGTCCTTGTGGATGTCGACACGCGCGAATCAATCCAGGACTAGGCTTGTAAGTGATGGGGTCCTCGGCGCAAATTCGCGCTTCAATCGCATGACCTTTTTGATGAATATCACTTTGTTTCACCGTTAAAGGATTTCCAAGTGCAACGTTGATTTGTTCTTTCACTAAATCTACACCCGTTACTAATTCTGTAATTGGATGCTCCACCTGCAATCGAGTGTTCATTTCCATGAAATAAAAATCTTTAGTTGAGTTATCAAAAATAAACTCTAATGTTCCAGCGCCAATATATTTAATTTGCTGGGCTGCGCGCACCGCTGCTTGACCCATTTTTTCTCGTACTTCAGCTGGTACGCTGGGGCTTGGGGACTCTTCCATAATTTTTTGATGACGTCGCTGAACAGAACACTCACGTTCATACAAATGAACCACATTACCATGAGTATCACCAAAGACTTGAATTTCAATGTGCTTTGGATCTGTGACAAATCTTTCGATATAAACTGTGCTGTCTGCAAAATAATTTTGCCCTTCGGAGCGACATGCACGATAAGCGCTTTCTAACTCTTGGCTGGCGCGAACCACGCGCATCCCTTTACCACCACCGCCGGCGCTGGCTTTAATGATCACAGGAAAACCGATTTCATTACATATCGATACCGCTTCTTCCAATGTCTCTACGGGGCCGGGACTGCCGGGCACTGTTGGTACCAACGCTTTTTTCATCAAAGCCTTCGCAGATAATTTATCACCCATGGCCTCAATGTTTTCAGGCGTTGGACCAATGAATGTGATTCCGGCAGCAGCACATCGACGCGCAAAATGTACATTTTCACTTAAAAAACCATAACCGGGATGAATCGCATCGACACCAGCTTGCTTGGCTACTTCCAAAATACGATCGATATTTAAATATGATTCTTTACTGGGAGCGGGCCCAATATTGTAAGCCTCGTCAGCTAAAAACACATGAAGACTATCACGATCGGCATCACTAAATACGGCGACAGAATGGATTCCCAATTCGCGACAAGCGCGAGTGATACGAATCGAAATTTCTCCACGGTTGGCAATTAAAACTTTTTTAAACATAATTTGCTCTCCGATAATTTAGCCAATTACAAAGGAATATTTCCATGTTTTTTGGGTGGATTTGTATCCCGTTTATTTTTCAACATCTCAACAGCATCGATCAGACGTTTTCTTGTTAACGCCGGTTCGATCACTTCGTCAGTCAAACCCAACTCAGCAGAAATATAAGGGTTACTAAATTTTTGTTCATAGTCCTTGATCAAGCGAGCGCGTTCCGCATTTGGATCTGAAGCCTTGTTGATATTGTCACGGAAAATAATATTCACCGCGCCTTCGGCCCCCATGACGGCGATTTCCGAAGTCGGGTAGGCCAAGTTAACATCCGAACGTAATAATTTAGAGCCCATCACGATATAAGCACCGCCGTAGGCTTTGCGAGTGATCAATGTAATTTTAGGAACAGTGGCTTCCGCATATGCATACAACAATTTAGCACCATGGGTGATCAAACCATTCCACTCTTGATCTGTGCCTGGTAAAAATCCGGGAACATCCACGAAGGACACAATTGGAATATTAAAAGCGTCACAAAAACGAATGAAACGAGCCGCCTTGCGACTGGCTTCAATGTTTAAACAGCCCGCTAGAACTTGCGGCTGATTCGCGACGATTCCAACACTGCGACCATTTAATCGCGCAAAACCCACAATAATGTTGGCCGCATAATGTTTGTGAACCTCTAAAAAGTAATGTTCATCCACCACCTCAGTAATTAATGACAACATATCGTATGGTTTTTTAGGATTATCGGGAATAAGGCTGTTCAATACTTCGCAAATACGATCGGGTCTGTCATTGGTAGGTAAAACTGGAGTGTCATCTAAATTATTTGAAGGAACAAAACTAAGAAGTTCACGAATCATCAACAACGTGTGTTTATCATCTTCACAAGCAAAGTGTGCCACGCCTGATTTTTGACTGTGAGTAATGGCGCCGCCCAATTGCTCCTTAGTGACCTCTTCGTGAGTCACAGTTTTAATAACATCGGGACCCGTTACAAACATGTAACTACTGTTTTTCACCATGAAAACAAAATCAGTGATCGAAGGACTGTAAACCGCACCGCCCGCACATGGCCCCATAATACCAGTGATTTGAGGAATCACGCCTGAAGACATTGTGTTACGAACAAAAATATCTGCGTAACCCGCTAAGGACTCAACACCTTCTTGAATGCGCGCACCACCAGAGTCATTAAGTCCAACAATTGGAGCTCCGTTTTTCACAGCTAGATCCATAATTTTACAAATTTTGTTAGCTTGCGTGCGTGACATCGATCCACCAAAAACGGTGAAATCTTGCGAATATACGTAAACCAATTTTCCATTCACACGACCATAACCCGTGATGACGCCATCACCAGGAGCACGATTATCTTTCATGCCAAAATTATCACAACGATGAATTACAAAACGATCGGTTTCAACAAAACTACCTGGGTCTACTAAAACATCAATGCGTTCACGAGCTGTCAATCGTCCGCCTTGTTTGTGTTTGGCAATACGATCAAGGCCGCCACCGATCATGGCTTTTTCATTTCGTTTTTCTAGATCCTGCAATTTGGATTTTGTTGATTGTTCTATTTCCATTTATAAAACTCCATTTTTTAAGAACTGGATTGAATGATAATTACATTAATGCCTATCATTCAGCTAACTTATTTGTTGTCTGTCAACAAAAGCTTGCATGGAGTATCTTCAGACGTAAGATTACAAAGAAAAAGATAAATTTCGAATGAATTTCATTTGCAAACTAACGCAAGACGAAATTGCAGATTTGGTATTACTTATTTTTTAAATAGGACATGGAGGTATTCACGTTCAGAATGCCACCAGTTAAGGTTTTGCTGATGTATCCTTGGTGTTTTTCTACACCCGCAAGAATGGACTGTTTAATTTGTGTAGGAGTAGCTTGTGGAAATGCGCCCAACAATAGCGCCACTGCGCCAGTCACAAAAGGTGCTGCCATACTAGTGCCCGATTCTTTTGCGTATCCGGTTGGTGTTTCTTTAGTAATGGGAACGGTGCTAGTGACGGCATAGCCAGGGGCTGTTAGATGTACCAAGGAATAACTGCGATTAGAAAAACTCATCAAATAACCAAGCATGTTGTTGGCACCAACAGTTATTTGATTTTCTAAATTTGAAGCTGCGGGAAAAGTCCATGTTGATTTTGGATTGGTATCAAAATCTAAATATTCATTTCCAGCGGCGGCTACAAAAATAATTCCCTGATCTTTCAGTGCGGTCATTTCTTGTTCCAGTGAAGCGGAATAGCAAGAGGCACCCCAACTAGCATTTATGACTTTGGCACCTCTGCTGGCAGCGTATTTTAATGCCGTGATGGCGGCAAATAAGCTTCCATCACCATCGGCATTTAAAAAATTCACAGCCAAAATTTTTGCTTGTGGAGCAACTCCTCGGACAGTTGTTCGAGTGGTGTTAGCGGCGATGATTCCTGCGACATGTGTTCCATGTTCACTGACATTATTTGAATACTGAGGAGTATCATTTACAAAATCCCAACCATAAACATCATCCACAAAACCATTGCCATCATCGTCCACTCCGGATTTACCATTGGCTTCGACTTCGTTGATTTGAATGCGATCGGCTAGTTGTGGATGTGTGATGTCCACAGCGCTATCCACAACAGCGACCAAGACATCTTTTCCGTATTGACCTTGACTCCAAACCGCAGGCGCGTTGATTTGTTCGGGTCCTTTGTCAGCCACTTCCTCTGTGGCTGAGTTAACACTGACGCTATCGTATGAATCTAATAAATGAATTGTTTTATTGTACTCGACATGACGAATTTTTTCTAACTGTGGAGTCATAAAATCTTTAATGAAAGTATCTGAGTTATCCGCTGTTTCCACCGAGATATCCCCATTTTCCCAAGTTACTATAAATTCATTGCGAATAAATTTTGATTTAGGTGAATCGCCACCACAAACCTTCACTTCAGATTTATTATTTTCAGGAAAAACAGATTCTGTCGTCTTAGAACTTTTATTACAAGCGACGGTGAATAAGGTAGCCGTAATTAGCGCACATCGAACCAAGTGTTTATTTGTAATAAAAAATAGCGAAGAGGTGTTTTTGTTACCATCCATGAGAACTCTCCTAAGACCAATCCGTCGGTCTCTTCATTAAGACACGACGATTTGCGAACTCCGGTTAGTTCATCGGCAGTATTACGAAAAATTGTAGATCCAGGTTTCGGCTGCACTTGATTGACATATGTGTCTAAAATGGCGTACAATTTGGACATATGTATCAAAGACTTTGTAAACCATTGAAATCAGAAAGCTTTTTTATGTTCGGACCCAGGGGGTCTGGTAAAAGGTCCCTTATAAAAGAACTATTTTCAAAGCAAAATACTTTGTGGATTAACTTACTAGATTCGGAAAACTATCGACAATATTTAGCTAGACCTCAGTTGTTGGAAGAGCAGGCCTTAGCAAAACCATGGAATTGGATAGTGATTGATGAAGTTCAAAAAGTACCAGCGTTACTAGATCATGTTCATCATTTGATTGAGTCGCATCAATTGAAATTTATTTTAACGGGCTCTAGCACCAGAAAACTAAAAAGAGACGGTGCAAATTTACTAGCCGGCAGAGCCTTTGTTAATTTTTTACACCCACTGACATCTTGGGAATTAAAATCCGATTTTCAATTAGACAAAATTTTAAATTGGGGATCGTTACCCAAGTTAACTCATCTAGAGCAAGAGATAGAATATCGTGAATTCCTAAAGGCCTACATACATACCTATATCAAAGAAGAAATTAAAGAAGAGCAAGCCGTTCGCAACATAGAACCATTTGTAAAATTTTTAGAAGTGGCTGCGCAAATGAATGGGAAAATTTTAAATTACTCAAAAATTGCACGAGATAGTGGAACGAATTCAAAAGCCGTAGAAAGATATTACGAAGTGCTATCGGATACATTGATCGGATTTTTTTTGGAACCGTATCATCAGTCAGTCAGAAAAAGACAGACTCAGCATGCGAAGTTTTATTTTTTTGACATAGGTGTTACCAAGGCTTTGAACAACGGATTAACCATACCTACAGTGCCTGGCACCATACAGTACGGCGATGCGTTCGAGCAATTTTATATATTGGAGTGTATTCGTTTGAATGATTATCTTCGAAAAGATTTGAAGTTTTCTTATCTGCGAACAAAAGATGATTTGGAAATTGATTTAATTGTCGAAAGGCCAGGTAAAAGAAAAGTCCTGATAGAAATAAAATCGACGACAACAGTTGATAATCAAGATATCTCGCGCATGAAGGCAATTAAAGAAGACCTCAGTCCGTGCGAGTTCTGGTTTGTTAGTCGCGAAAAAACAGCTCGCGTTGTTGATGATATACAAGTTTTGCCCTGGGACGAGTCATTGAAAAAATTATTTGATGGTCAGATTTAAATTGAAATGGAAGGGGTTAAAATGAAAGTAATTACGAAGAATAAATTAATACCGTTTTATGCAAACTCTAATTCAAAAAATTCGATCACGGCCAAGATGATATATGATTTTAAAAATAACATCTTAGGTGTGGTGTATGAGGTTCAAATTCAGAATTTATTATTCGGTTGCGATTCCACTTATCAGATAAATAAGTCTCAAAAATATTTGCGAAAAGATGATTTGTGGAAAACGACATGCTTCGAATTTTTCCTTAAGAATAAGCTATCAAACCAGTACTTAGAAATGAACTTAAGTTGTAATAACGAATGGAACTTGTATTTATTTAAAAATTATCGTGAACGAGATGATAGAGCTGATCTTGAATCCCTGCAGCCGCTTTCGATAACCCGGAACGATCTGTCTAGCGAAGATCCTAACTTGAGCTTTAACCAAGGATTTAAATTAGAAATACAATTGCCACTACAACCGTTATTAAAACTGATTGAGGCTGAACACCATTGGCAATTTAATATAACGGCCGTGACCGAATACACTGATCACACGAAAGAATATTGGGCGATACAACACGCTCAAAGGCAACCCGACTTCCACGACTTTGGTAGTATGCTTCAGTTTTCAGATAAATTGACTTAAAAATAGAATTTCGATGAAATCTAATAATGAATAAAAATTTAAAATTTCAGTTTGGTATCGATGTTCTGATTGGTGATTTATCGTTGCAACAAAAACTGCAGGGACGTCGCGTGGCCTTACTGGCACATCCAGCTTCGTTTCATCAGAATCATCTAGATCAGAATCGTGGTATACCGTATTTGCATTCGATGGATGCGTTAAAAACAAAAACGTCCATTCAATTAACGGCGGCTTTTGGTCCTCAGCATGGAATGCGTGGGGAAAAGCAAGATAACATGATGGAAACAGAAGATTATCTAGATCCCAAATATCAGATTCCGGTATATAGCTTGTATGGTGAGGTCCGCCGACCCACAGACAAGATGATGAACTCATTTGATGTATTATTGGTGGATATGCAGGATGTGGGCACGCGTATTTACACTTTTTTAACTACGTTGCTATATGCGATGGAGGCTTGTGCTAAACATAAAAAATCCATTTGGGTTTTGGACCGCCCCAACCCTGCGGGGCGTGCCATTGAGGGATCGTTTTTGCGACCAGGTTGGGAAAGCTTTGTGGGAGCTTCGCGATTGCCCATGCGACACGGATTGACGTTGGGAGAAAGCGCATTGTGGTTTAAAGAAAATCACCAACTGGATGTCGACCTGCAAGTCATCGCAATGAAAAATTATTTTCCGCAACAAGGACCAGGTTATGGTTGGCCAACAGAACAAGTACCGTGGGTGAATCCCAGTCCCAATGCCGCCAATGTAAATATGGCCAGATGCTTTCCGGGTACGGTGTTGATCGAAGGTTGTCATTTATCTGAGGGGCGAGGCACGACTAGACCATTAGAATTATTTGGCGCTCCTGATATTGATGCTGAAAAAGTTTTTTATACAATGCAAATCCTGTGTGCGGCTCACGCCGAAACAAAGCATTGGTTCGATGGAGCGTGGATTAGACCTTGTTATTTTCAGCCGACATTTCATAAGCATGTCGGTAAATTATGTCAGGGCTTGCAGATGCACACGGATTTTTCAGAATACAATCCAAAGACTTTTAAGCCTTATCGCTTGACGTGTTTGTTTTTGAAAGCCATTCGAAAACTGTACCCAAGTTACGACATTTATCGAAATTTTCCTTACGAGTACGAAACCAGTCGTTTAGCCTTTGATTTAATTAACGGCGGCAGTGAGGTGCGACAATGGATCGACGATCCCCAGCAGACCACGCTAGATTTAGAAAAACACTTTTTGGCAGATGAGCTGCGCTGGCAAGAAGAAATCAAAAAATACCTTTTGTATGAGTAACTAAGATTCCGCACAAATAGTTTAATACACAATTTGTGCGGAATAACCAAAACAAATGCCTTGATTCCGCACAAATTGTTAGATAAACTATTTGTGCGGAATGTGATAAATGAGGTGCTCCTATGTCGTCGCAAAAAATTCTTGGTCGTAGCGAAGAAATAAATATACTGAATGAAGACTATGAAAAAGATCGGTCATCGATTGTCGTCATATTTGGACGTCGACGCGTGGGAAAAAGTTACTTAATTAAAAACTACGCTTATAAAAAACCAGTCCTGCATTTTGAAGCGCTCGAAAAAGAAAAAACGTCTGTTCAAATCATGCATTTTGTAAAACAATTTGCAAAACAGACGGATGATAAAATTTTAGCCAAAAGCCGGCTGGATAGCTGGGAAGAAGTATTTGACTACTTAACTAAATATTTAGCTAGTCAAAAGAAGAAAACGATATTGTTTTTTGATGAATTTCAATGGATGGCGGCAGGGCAATCAAGGCTGGTCAGCTTAGTAAAATTCTATTGGGACAATCAATGGAAGCAGCATTCAGTGCAACTCATTTTATGTGGTTCAATCTCATCGTACATGGTGCAAAAAGTTATTAAATCGAAGGCCTTGTATGGGCGAATTGATCTGGAAATGTGTATTCAGAATTTAATGCCAGCGGACGCAAAATTGTTTTTTAAAAATATAATCAACGAAAAGGAAATTTTGGATTATCTATTATTGTTTGGAGGAATACCCAAATACTTAGAGCTACTAGATGCTAAATACACGTTTGATGAAAACATACAGAATCTTTGCTTTAAAAAGGAAGCCTATTTTCAAACAGAATATGAAAAAATATTTTATAGCCAATTTAAAAAACATAAAGTTCATGAAAAAATAGTTCAGTATTTAGCAAATGCTGGCCCAAAAAATTTAGAAGAAATATCAAAAAAAATGAAAATCCCCTCTGGAGGGGGTTTGCTAAGGTATTTACACGAATTGGAATTAGCGCAGTTCATTCAAAGTTATTCGCCGACGATTCCGCCATCGAAAAAAGGTAGAAAATATAAACTGAGTGACGAATTTTTAATATTTTACTTTAAATATATTCAACCCAGTCAAAAAACTCTCAACATTTCAAGTTCACAGAATTATTTTAAAAGCAAAGTGAAGCCTGTCTGGAACAGTTGGAAGGGCATTCAGTTTGAGAATTTTTGTAGAAAAAATGCTAGCGTTATACTAGGAAAATTGAAAATAAATGATGAAGCTATAAACTTAGGACCATATTTCGAAAAAAACAATTTGCAAGTGGATATGCTAATTCAAACCAATCAAAAGCGGATATACGCGTGTGAATGCAAGTATTCTAATTCTCAAATCGATTCTGATATATTTTTTGAAATGGAAAATAAAATGAAAATTCTTAGTCAGAAGAAACAAAAGCTATTTAAAGTTTTAATCACAAACTTAGAGCCAAATGAAAAACTGACAAAAGCTAAATACTTTGATTTTATCATTACGCTGAAAGATTTTTTCAGAACTCACTAGTGTGTAAGGTCAAGATTCCGCACAAATAGTTAGATAAACTATTTGTGCGGAATCCTCGTAAACTCCGTGGTTTTTTTCAATTGTTTTAACAAAAGTAGTTGTGACGAGATCTTGGCATCTCATTAAAAATACAAGCGTGAACAGTTATTAATAATAGAATTTGTTTGCACTTTATAATCTGGAAGGCCATTTTATCTGTAAATACCAGCGCAACTATTTATTGATTGAGGAAATTTTCTTAAAATTTCTTGGGTGTCGACCAAATTTTTATAAGCGTGTTTTTCACCAAATTCTTCAAAAAAGGGAGTGATGGTCCAGTATTTGATCAGCGTACCAAACTCTTGAGTGGAATGTGAATAAGTGGGCGTTGATGTCGTTGTATAAATTTCTAGTTTTAACTTACCATCTTCAGAGGGAAGGAATTTAGCGGAATGAAATTTTTCATTTACATCCACACGCGGTTTCACTTTGGCTTTCTCATCATTGCCGTATACGGGCACGTAAATGGGTGTATTGTTAGACTCGCTCAGAGGCATCAACTGATAGTACGTATTATTTTTTTTAGAATAGATCAACAGGTCGTAAATTTTATCTTCAATAGTTTCAGAAATAATAGGTTTAGCATCAGCTAGTGGACCATAGGAATTGAACACGATCAAACCCACCCTGGGAGGGTCGGCATGAACCGATAATACTCCAAGGAATACACAAAACCCGACAATGTATTTAGTAATATTTCGAATCAAAGTAACTCCCTTTATTCCACTGTACATAACTCGTACCAAAGTATTTTGCTGCATTTAATTAACAGACTTCAGTTTTCCATATATCATAAAGCAACCCATCGAAGCACCGTTGTGGCCATCATTCGAATTTAATAACTCTTTAGCTGATCGCCTTACGCTTTCTGGAACACGAACAGACTGGTCGTCAAATTCTTGAATTCGAGTGTTAATTGCGGCAATAGCCAAATTAATCGTTTGTCGGTCTTTAACAATTTTCATTTGAATTAAAACCTTACCAAGTTGTTCTGGATTGGCGACATTGATCATCTGTACTAGCAGATCTTGATTATGTTTGAAGCCCTCTGGAGTGGAAAAGACTTTCATCATTAGGGAAGAATACAATTCCGTTGATTTTTGCTGGACAGATTTCTGAATAAGTAGCTGAACTACAAACTTACTTTTGAGATCCATGTCCCCTCCAACAGGATTTCTCAAATTCATAATAGACAGTATCTTCATATACGAGTATAAATTAAGTTGATTTGCAATAATCATAGCTGGTTTTTTTAATAGATCAATCGTGATGTCTTTCCTTGCTAGCAGATGCAAGAATAGTTTTTCCAATGTGTATGTTGTAGTAACCCGGCTTAGGTAAAATTCAAATGCGTAGTTATTCTGGTGTAGTAGCAATTCTGTTAGAAAGGGAATTTCAATTTGATAAGTAGCTATTACTTGGCCCATAGAAAGCGCCAAGTCCAATTTTTCTGCATCAGAAAAGCGAGAATCGCTTAAAACAGAATCCTGATCTCGCAAAAGACTGTCGACGATGTCGTTAGCTTGCGCCGTAAACGAAAGCATCAAAGCAGTACTGATGATCGAAGTTAAGAGCAAATATTTCAAAATGGATTTCAAACGCAACATAAGCTCCTAGCTTTCGTAAATTTAATTCCTAAAGGTGCATTTATTCAAAGTTACTATTTCATCCAAGGGGACATTTACACGCGATCTATTTAATATATCGAAATTAGTCTTCGTTTTCTAGATGTTATAATTCTAACGTTTTGGCGATAAACGTCACCGTCTGTTCGTACTCAGCTGTTCTAATCTAGGATCTAAGGAAAATGACAAATTGGGGCTGGTGTTAGAATTATAACATCTAGTAAGTTTTGTTGAAATTAATTATAAATTTTCTTTGAAAAACTAGGAAACACAAATGCACGAAAAAATTAATAAATTTAAAATTAAATTTGCGGCGACTTTATTTTTCCTAGTCTATCTGGGATCTTCGCGTTCGGCTATAGCGTTTCCAGCAGCAGAACAACCATATTCAAATAGCGAAGGCATCATCAGCGAAAAACATGATCGCAGTTTAGAACAGCTTAGACAAAAGTATTTCTATAATTATCAGGCATTAAAAGCAGCTCCGGTATTGGAAGAAAAAAAACTGGATCAATTAATTATATTCTTGAGTCAAAAAATAGAAGATTTATCCTCGTCAGCAAAAATGAATAAAAAATCGAATTTGATTTTTGTGCATGGTTATACCGAGGAAAAAGCCGAAAAGAAAGCGTTGAAGGCCATCGATGAAGAAGCCGACACCATTGCGCCATTATTGTTTGCAAAAGAACACGCACAAAAGCTGAAAGCCGAGTATAAAACGTTAAATGCTTTGCAGATTCACGAAAGGGTTGAAACCACATTATTGTTTTTAGTTACTGGTTATACCATCTATCCCTCTAGTATTTTGGATCGGCTTCAGAATGCGGCTCAATCAGTACTGCACAGTTATTTTCTTCTGAATAAGTCCTCCGCAGTTGATCCCGATGGGGCAAAGTCGACCGAGGCTAGTAATTTACTGTGGCAAGGTCGATTTTTATCACCACAGGAAATCAACAAATGGAAACAAGAAAATAGAGATATTTCAAAGCTAGATCCACCACGTTCTGCTTTTTGGACCGATACGGACGTACAATCTTATGATCCCGCCGATGAAAACTACCAAATACAAAAAGGAATAAAGATCAGTCATTTATTTCCCCCACAAACTGATTCTGTTCCGGAATTTTACTATGATCGAATGGGGCAAGGAACTATCAAAATTAAATCCTACTGGTTAGACAAAAGTGATTTAAACAAAGAGGGTCAGCCTAAAAAGAAGAATGTCAGCTTGCGAGTGGGTTGGGAATCCATGACGACATCTGTAGTGAATCATTTAGCTCGCATGTTGGGTTATGCTGCAAACCCCACGACCACGCGTAAGAAAGTAAAATTGATTTTAGATAAAACTAGTTTGGAAGAATTTTTAGCGCAGTGGAAAATCGTCCATGGTTTGCAAATGGGTTCTCCACTTAGTTATATCGAAAGAATACCTAACGAAAATAGCGTGTATTTACACAATGTAACTTTAGAAGCCTATCCTAACGAGGAAAAATACAGAAAAATGGGACCCTTTCGCATGGGAGATAACGGCTTTGCCAATCGTCGCGAGTATCGTGGTATGATGATGTACAATGCGTTGATTGGCTTAGCTGATCAGTATGAGTACCAGTCCAGGGCGGATGCTTTTTATGATTCTCAAACAAAATTGTGGCAGCCGTTGTTTTTAATTGCAGATACCGGTTGGTCATTGGGGCTACCCTCTATCGGCAATGTCGGTAATGTGAACGAATTCACACCCTGGTTTACAAAACGTTGGGATGATCATGTTTTTATTTTTTGGTTATCACTGTTTGACTATCGAGCGTGGAAGTCCGTCACTTACAGTGACGCCAAGTGGATGGCACGACGGATCGCTAAAATTACGTCTCAGCAAATAGAAAAAATATTTTATCTTTCCAATTATCAATCGGATTTTTTCACTCGCAAAGGCCAATTAGATCCCGTCGTGGCTTTATACGTCAATAAATTCAAAGCTAGAGTGAATCAGATGATATTGGATTTTGAGTTAGACAAAGAAGGATATCAACTGCACCCAGTAAAATCTGCAACTAGTTTGGCTGCAAACTACCCGGATTATATTTCGCAACAAGGTTTATTAAAAGAAAATGGTGACAACATACCTGAAAATCCAGCGAAGTTTTTAGGAAATGACTTTTCAGTTTTGCAATTAGTGACCGTCAAAGCGTTAAATGGTTTTCAAAATAAGCTTTATGGTTTGTTAGACCCTTCGAAGTATTTCGCTTCTAGCTTTTCCGAAGGAGCCGAAGAAAAGGGCGCCAATGAATGGAGTATGGATTTAGGTCACTGGCGCCCGGATGCTGCAAAGGGGATCGCAACGCCCGTGTTTCAAGCGAAGCGTTTCGTGCAAGTCAATCAAGAATTAGGAGCCAATCAAAAACGTTATCTGCTAAAAGATCGTTTGACGTTAAGTCTCCCCATCGGAATCAACAACGAAAAGCTAACAACTCCCGTTCAGTTATATAAAACATATTCATGGGAATACATTCACAGTGTAACGACTAAAGCAGAAACCATTCGTGAACGCTTTTTTAACGCTATTAATCCTTTTGCATTAAAGGAAATAAAAGAACAACTAAATGTTGGTGAGCAGCTTTATCTGTCGACCTCTTATGGCGGATCTGTGGGACGCGCCAAGGTGAAAGCGATGGATAATATAGAACTACAATTAGCCTTGTTGGGATTTGGATCCTACGTTAACCAGACTTGGTACTTTGCCAAGCCAAATCCTGATTATTTAGAGGTGATGTTTGATCAGCAAGAACAAAAATCGTTCCATCAGGGCTTTGATGTGCAAGCCCTACTGCGTTTGGCCTTTATGTGGAATGCACAACAACGTCAGCGAAATTACAAAATGTTTCGCATAGATTTAGCATCGTTAAAAAATCAAACTTTGAATACTTGGGAACCCTATAATAAAGCCTTTTTAGCGGCGATAAAAGATCAGAATTTAACTTTATTAAATCAACTGGTGCATCCTATCGAATTGCAATCCAAACAGCAGGCTTATGGAGTCGACACTGGATTTTTGTTGTGGAACAGCAGTCATCATAACGAAGCAGAGGCTTTTAAAATCAACGACCGGCAATTTATTTTAGTTAATCAGTCGCACACATCTGATCGCGCCTTTGATCGATTATGGACGGAAAAACTAACCAACAAGATGGACAGCTCGTTTGAGTTTACGAATCCGGTGAATTTTTTTGCTAGATATTGGGATGAAGGTGAAAGAATGGATTTTAACATCGAAGGCGAGCTAGACAAAATCAAACGCGATTGGAAAAATCTAGAGATCAATATTTCATTTACCAAGCTGGATCAGCAGTGTTTTCGTTCTGAATTTGAAAAAGAATTTAAACCGTTTTTTGCCAATAGAATACAACGACCGATTCCTTTTCAAATGCCTGAAGGAATTAACGTTTATCCTAACATACTTGGAACTCAACGATGGCAAATTTCTGCCAAGGCCATTGTGGATGTTCTTCAGTTTGCAGCACGTATTGAAAATTTAGAGTATTTAAAGCCCAACAGTCAGCCGCGTGCTCGTGATTCTCGACCAGTTTATGACCCTCGCTATTCTATAGTCAGTCGGGCTAACAAACTTTTATCAAGCTTAAGCTCCAGTTTATTAAATCAGAACGATAATTCTAACGTTAATTCAGTTAGTGATATTAAAAGTATCAAGAATATCAGCGGTTGTGACAGCAGGGCAAGGTGCGATCAAACGGGAAGCGATCAATCACTGGATAGTCTTATTCAACAAAAGCAGGCAGAGGCTGAAGACTTGGCGTTTGTCTTTAAAGAGGTGATTGGTAATCAGGGCCAACATGTGGCTAAGATTTTAACCATAGTCGATATCAACGATATTTGGGTGATCACGAAAATTTCACGCATGCTTGAGTTAAGTCACCCCACTTTTAGAACTCAAAAAGGGGATGATTATTGGGCTCCCGAGATAGGACACTATCAAGGGGAAAGTTTCCTTAAAACAGTTCGTAAAAAATTATTGATAGAGCCCTTGTTGCAAGAAATTAGTAATTAGTGGAGTTGGTATTACTATAGGCCTGGCGCTGCTTTGAAAAATTTTCTTTAATAACTAGCAAATCACTTCATGAGTGTTGGAAAACAGGGGTTCGATCGATCAATCACAGGAATTCTTCAAGAAAAAAACTTTTAACTAGGCATTTGACCGAAAACAATATAATGTCGCCCGCATGTCATTTACAAATTATTCCATTGCACAAGAAGTTCTTAAAGCTATTACTGATTTAGGATATACACAACCCACTGCGATTCAAGAACGCACTCTACCTTTGGCCCTTGAGGGGAAAGATGTAGTTGCTAAAGCCCAAACGGGTTCCGGCAAAACAGCGGCTTTTTTGGTTCCGGTCTTAACAAAGCTAATTGAAAATCCAAAGGCGAAAGCCCTTGTATTAGTTCCCGTTCGCGAATTGGGCGAACAGGTTCGAGTTGAATCAAAAAAATTAGCGAACTACACCAATATTCAATCCGCTTTGATTTGCGGCGGAAAGGCGTACTCTAAACAAATTGATGACGCCTCAAAATCGCGAATTATTATTGCGACTCCGGGACGATTGATTGATTTATTAGAGTCCAAACAATTGAAAAATTTTGCTCCTGAATTTTTAGTGATCGATGAGGCAGACCGTATGTTGGATATGGGCTTTATTGATGACGTGAAAAAGATTTTAGCGTTTTTCCCAGGCGACAGACAGACTTTGTTGTTTTCAGCAACATTCCCAAGAGAGATCCAGCGCTTAACGGGTCCTTTTATGAACAACCCTGAAATCGTGGAAGTGGAAGGCGCTAGTCGCACGAACGAAGATATCACTCAGTATTACAGTGTGGTTCGCGCTGAAGAGCGCTTGGATGCTTTGATTCGCGTGATGGAAGTTTCCGATTCTTCTAAAATCATCGTGTTTTCAAATACTAAAATTGAAGCGGATGAAATTTCCAGAGCATTAAATGAAAAGGGAACTCACTGTTTGGTATTACATGGTGATACGGCTCAACGAGATCGTGAAAAAATCATGCGCTCATTTAAAGTGGGACCAGCTCGCGTGTTGGTGGCTACGGACATTGCGGCTCGTGGATTAGATATTAAAGAAATTGGTTTGGTTATTAACTATCATATTCCAAGAGACACAGACACATACGTACATCGTATTGGCCGTACTGGTCGCGCTGGTGAAAAAGGTTCGTCTATCAGTTTGGTCTCTCCGGGAGAGATTCGTCGTATTCAAATGCTAAAACGCAGTGTTAAGGCGAACATTCAATTTTTGAAAGTGCCTGGACACGTTGAGGTGAAAAAACATTGGGCGAAATCATTCACCGAAAAAGTAGCTTCACAAGAGGTCTCACCATTTGCATCTGAATTAGCTAGTCAGTTGGACGAGCAATTTGGTGGCTACGAAGCTTTAGAAAAAGTTTGCCAATTATTTTTAGGACAGTATCAATTATCAGGACCAGATCAGTTGGGATTTCAAACTCCTCCAGCGGATGATCAAGGCGGTGGCGGAGGTCGAAGCGGCGGTGGTCGCAGTGGTGGATATGCGGGCCGTGGTGGCGGTTCTGGTGGTGGTCGTCGTGATTACGGCGGTGATCGTGGTGGCCGAGGCGGTTACGGTGGTGACCGTAGCGAACGTGGTGGTGATCGCGCTGCTAGTGGCGGTGGTGGCCGACGTTTTTCTAGTGATCGCAGTGGGCGCAGCGAAGGTCGTGGCGAGTACACGGAACGACCTCGACGTACTGAGGGTCGCTTCGAAGGCAGGAGTGAAGGTGGAGCCACTCGTGATGCAGATGGATTTCGTAAAAGCAGTGGCGGTGGAGCGGGTCGCTCATCAGCTGGTGGTTCGGGATCTTCTCGTCGGGCAGTAGACAAAGACTTTCAAATTGGTGGCGGCGACAAGCGCCCGGCAAAGACCTCTTCTAAAAAGAGTTAATTTCAAAATTTTATTTTCCAAATAAATTTTATCAACTGTCGCATTTTTTAAATTTTAAAAAAGCGGCAGTTGATGGTTCCACAGTGTTTTCTTTAAACCTTAAATTTAAACGTATTTTAAATTTATTTGCTGATACTTTAGTTAATTCATACTTATGTGATACTCCAGTTGGAGAATTAGATTTATCAAAGTTCACTATCTTACTTTGACCTATAGGTAGTTCTGTACATAGTCCTTTATCTAGGACATTTTCAAAATCACTCACGGGTTGTTTAAGATTACAGTTCAGGGCCACAGTTTTTGTAGTACAAAAACAAATGAAAATTACAAAAAACAATGAGGACCAAATATAATTCATTAGGGCCTTATCGGATGTCTTGTTCAATTTTTAACTGGCCTTAAGTTTGTAATTTAGTACACTCATTAAACCCAAGAGATCATTTTATCGATTTATACTGATCCTTTTTTATACCAGCTTGACGCTTTATCAAGCTTGATAAGATCGAGCGAAAGAGGTCCTCCAGCGTCTAATTCACTTTAAAAATCGATCTGCAGATACAATTTGCAATGAATCGTGATTTTCAGTGATAGCTTCGCTGAGTTCTCCTTCATAGATAAGAACGGGCCTGACGGAAATATATTTTGGTCGAGCGTAAGCATCCACTTTGTCTTGTATTTCTTTGATGATGCTGGATTCAATTTTTTTTCGAAATTTGAATTCGCAAAGATAATGAGTCTGATGTTTTGTTTGAATTAATAAATCGACCTCTATTGCTTTTTTTGTTTTTGTCGTTTTATTTTGAAAATAAGGTCCAATAAACGTGACAATCTGAGGATCAATTTGCAGCTCTTTAAGTATGACATCATAGTTATTGTTCAGTAAATTTTGAAACTGCAAGCCTAGGATTGTTTGCCATTGGGGTAGGCTGTCAAAGTTGATATTATGAATAAGATTTTTTTCAATTTTATTTTTTTGATTCAAAATATATTTCAAATAAAAGCGGGTGTAGTTATCAGATAGTCGAAAACGACTTAATTTTGATGGGCTTCCATCTGATTTTGATAAATAATCACGAGCAATGAACCCAGCCAAAACAAGATTTTCTAAGTATTGTGAAATGATCCCATTTTTTTCAATTTCAAGATTTTTGCAAATTTCGATAAAACTTTTTGGTCCTGTTAGCAACGTAACAAGAATGGATCTATAGATTTTATTTTCAAGATTGTAAGAGTTATTAAATAGGTCATCAAACTCTTGGTACAGTAAGCCACTTTTTTGAAAGATAAGTCGGTGGATATTTTGCTCTGCAGTTTCTTTGGGTCTTAGCTCTTCCAGATATCTGGGGATACCTCCGGTTAAGCAAAGAAATTTATATTTTTCAAACGTTGAAATAGTAGAGTTACCCCAGAATTGAGAACATACTTTTAAGGGTAATTCCTTCAAATGCAAAGCTAAGTTAATGCGCCCAACAAAGGCTGTATGATTCATAATATTTTCTTCAATCCAAGTGGAAACAGATCCACACAAAACTAAAGTTAGGTTTTTATTTTTTTTGAATAAATTATCCCAAGCAGATTTAAGGTACCCAGCAAAATTTTTATCATGCTTCCCAAGCCAAGATATTTCATCTAACAGAACCAGTGTTTTTTGATTTTTAGGAACTTGAGAATGCAAGGCCGTGAAAGCATCAGTCCAATCACTGAGCTTTATGTAAGACCAATCGCTTTGTTTTGAAAGCTGCTTTGCAAAATAGTCCAGCTGATGACTATCTGTTTGCCCCTTTGTCGGAGCTAAACCTTCGATTTTAATAAATTGAATTTTTTCTAGATCAGCAAAGTGTTCAATCAGGCTGCTTTTGCCAATTCTTCGACGTCCCTTTAATACAACAAGGTTGGCGTTCGGTGACTGTAGACAGTCCTTCAGTTGTTTGAGTTCATCAGATCGGCCTCGGAACATACTATCTCCAAATAGAATTTTCTCTGTTTGGAGATAGTATGTCACATTAAAACACTATCTCCAAATGGAATTTTTGCTATTTAGAGATGGGGTGCCTCTACGGTGTAAATATCTTAAATTTAATCCCTGAATAAGACTTTAGCGGGTCCTAAATCTTCCCATATTTTCAGGCTAGGGCTGCAATTTGGGGTCAGCCTGATTTTTAGGGTGTTAAGCTCCTGTAAAATTTTTTTGAGATGACAAATATGGCCTGACTTAAGTTGCTTAAATCTAAAAACATTCACGAACTGTTTGGAAGTTAACACCATTGTGTTGGCCCTATTTTTGAATCGCATTTCTAGAAAGCTTTAACTATCAAAGAGGACGATCCGGTGTTGATAAAAAGACTGTCTTTTAAATCGGTTTTAAATTTGGGAATGATAATTCTGATAGTATGTTCGTTTTTAATTTTAGACGAAAAGGCTAAAGCTGATCCCTTAGGAGGCTTAGTAATTACGCAACCCACAGCTCCCAACATAGGCGCTAGCACAATATTAACCTTCAAAGAATGGAAGATGGAAAAGGTCCAAGCCAGTCTTCAGCGCATGAGTAACCTGCGCGCACAGATTCAGGTTCTAAAAATGGAATCTGGCAATAAAGACATACTTCCCCTTGAGCGCTCGCTAGCTCAAGAATCCTGGAACCTAGAGGTTATCAAAGATCTTGGCATTTCTGACTATTTCATTTTGTATGTAAGGCCAATGAAAAGCCCAAATAAATACAAACAGTTAGCGGCAAAAATGTCGCCTGACGAGTTGACCGAAGTGCTAGAGACTTTTTCAAAGAATTTAAGCAGCAACGAAGAGCGCCCCGAATCCTCTACGAAAGAGGCCCCAGCGCTGCCTGCAGCGGCTCCCTCGCTGGCGTCACCGACCCCAACTCACACAACGCTAATTAACCCCTCGCGTCTTTCTATAGAGAATACGAAAGCCAAATTTTAGTTTCACAATCTTGGTCCACCCACCTTGACAAATTTTTTATAGAGGCCATATTCGATAAAAAATTTCTAAGGAGGATATTCCATGGCTAAGCAAGAATTAAGTGTACGTCCGTTACATGACAGAATTTTAGTTAAAAGAATGGCTGAAGATGAAAAAACCGCAGGCGGCTTATTCATTCCCGATACAGCGAAAGAAAAACCACAAAAAGGTGAAATCGTAGCTACAGGTAAGGGTCGCGTAAATGAAGAAGGCAAAGTACTTCCATTAGAAGTCAAAGCTGGCGACAAAGTTTTGTTCAGCAAATATGCTGGAACAGAATTAAAACTAGATGGTGAAGAATATTTAATGATGCGCGAAGAAGATATCTTGGGCGTATTTCACTAAATATTTAAGCGGCTAGTATTTTTAATTGAAATTGGTTTACTGTTGCAAACTCAAACAAAAATCCAATTCATCATCGTAAATATTTAAAAACAAATACTGTATTGAATTAAAAACAGTTTTACTTAAGGAGTAATAAAAATGTCTAAGGAATTACTATTTGCTGAACACGCAAGAGCCAGCATTTTAAAAGGTGTAACAACTTTGGCTAACGCAGTTAAAGTTACATTGGGACCTAAAGGTCGTAACGTAGTTATCGAAAAATCTTTTGGTGCTCCATTGATCACTAAAGATGGCGTGACTGTGGCTAAAGAAATCGAATTAGAAAATAAATTCGAAAATATGGGCGCACAAATGGTGAAGGAAGTTGCTAGCAAGACAAATGATCAAGCTGGTGACGGTACAACAACGGCAACGGTATTGGCTCAAGCTATTTATCGTGAAGGTGTTAAAATCGTAACTGCTGGGCACAACCCAACAGCGGTTAAGCGTGGTATCGACAAAGCGGTAGCAACTGTTGTTGAAGAGCTAAAAAGCTTATCAAAACCAATCAAGGGTTCTGGCGAGATCGCTCAGGTTGGATCTATTTCTGCAAACAACGATAAAGAAATCGGTCAGATGTTAGCAGATGCTATGGAAAAAGTAGGTCGTGAGGGCGTTATCACAATCGAAGAGTCAAAAACTTCAAAAACAGAAGTGAACGTTGTTGAAGGTATGCAATTTGATCGTGGTTACTTGTCTCCGTACTTTGTAACTAACGCTGAAAGAATGGAAGTTGTTTTAGAAAACGCTTACGTTCTTGTTTACGATAAAAAAATTAGCTCTATGAAAGATATGTTGGGAATTTTAGAAGGCGTTGCTAAGCAAGGTCGTCCATTATTGATCATCGCGGAAGACGTTGATGGTGAAGCATTAGCAACTTTGGTTGTTAATAAATTACGTGGCACTTTACAAGTAGCGGCTGTTAAGGCTCCTGGTTTTGGTGACAGAAGAAAATCAATGTTAGAAGATATTGCTATCTTGACTAACGCGAAAGTGATCTCTGAAGACATAGGTAAAAAATTAGAACAAGCGACTGTTGCTGATCTTGGTATTGCTAAGCGTGTAGTTGTTGATAAAGACAATACAACTATCATTGATGGCGCTGGTAAAAAAGCAGACATCACAGCTCGTGTAAATCAAATCAAAGCACAAGTTGAAGAAACTTCTTCTGATTACGACAAAGAAAAATTGAAAGAACGTCTAGCTAAATTAGCTGGTGGCGTTGCTGTTATCTATGTTGGTGCTCCTTCAGAAGTAGAAATGAAAGAGAAAAAAGCTCGTATTGAAGATGCATTGAATGCTACTCGCGCTGCGGTTGAAGAAGGTATCGTAGCTGGTGGTGGTACGGCTTTATTACGTGCAGCTCAAAAAGTAGATAAAACTAAATATGCGGAAGAAGAAGCTTTTGGTGCGACTATCATTAAGCGCGCTTGTGAAGAGCCAATTCGTCAAATTGCAGCTAACGCTGGTTTAGATGGCGCTATCGTATTAGATAGAGTTTTATCTAACAAGTCAGCTACTTATGGTTTCAACGCTTATTCTGATGAATATACTGATCTATTAAAAGACGGTGTTATTGATCCAGTTAAAGTGGTTCGTTGTGCATTAGAAAACGCAGCTTCTGTGTCTTCATTAATGTTAACTACCGAGACTATGATTGCAGAAGCCCCTAAGAAGGAATCTGCTGCTGCTGGTGCTCCAGGAATGGGTGGCATGGGCGGAATGGGTGGTATGGGAGGCATGGGCGACATGATGTAATTTTACATCAAGTGGCTTGTGGTTTTTAACCGCGCATCGTTTGAAAAATTCACGTGAAAAATGTGAATTGAAGTTTGATAAAAAATGAAATGAAACAATTAAAAAGGCTGGTCGAAGGATCGGCCTTTTTTTTGATAACTATCGATGTTGATAGAAAAGCTAGAATAAAATCTAAACTAAAAGTCCGTTTCAAAATAATTGGTTTTTATGAAAACTGTGGGTGTTAGTAGAAGCTAACTAATAAGTTCAAAGTCAAGGCGCGACCGAGGTGAGCGCGGAGGCGTCCTTCAGGGACGTCGCACAAGCGAGCCGACCGAGCAACGCAGGATTTGAGCTTATTAGTTAGCTTCTAAAAAAAGTACTCGATGCCCGCGGTAATGGTCATTAAGGAATGACTGACGGAGGTGCCATTAGGGCTGCGAGTGCCGGAACCTGACAAGCTGGCGCTAAATAGATCGTACATTAATTGTGATTTAAGATGATAATGCTCGGTCCATCGATAGGTGCCCCAAAAATTAAAACTAGTCACTGTGCTTGTGGAGCTGCCCCCTGTAGAGACCGGGGTTTCGTCGAATGTAGGTTGCCAGTGGTAATTTAAATTTGCACCTAATGTTAGTGGTAACTCTTCTGATACAGGCATGGAACCTCCCAAGCCGATGACTAGCCCCGAAAAAGTATTGGAAGTAAAAGCCTTGGGTGTTGAATCATCCACCGTACTTTTAAAATTGGAGTATCCAAAGGTAAACTGAAATTTAGGACCGAAAAAATCATCAGTTGTTAATAAGTAATAACCACCAGCGACTTGAGTCTGCATCGTGCTGACTTGAATTTGCTCTGGCGTAGACCCGGGATAGGGATTGGATAGGCTTAGGATATATTGGCGAATACCTATCTGAGCAAACCAGTTTTTAGTGATCCATATTTCTGTATCTAGGTGAATAGAGGGTACAAATAATGTTTTTGTGGATGACAACGAACCCACTGTATTTAAATTGTTAGTTAAAGTGTAATTACCAAGTCCCACCTGCAAATCGACTTTGCCAAAACTGGCCTGCGGAGCCGGAACCCAATGTGTGGGAGATTGTCCATAAGAAATTTTATCGGCTTCGGCTCGCAAAGGATCCTCGGGTTTAATTTCGGCACCAGAAATTTGCGTGGTCGTATTGGACTGCAATTTTGGATAAGATACGAACTGAATTGGAATTAATTTCATGTATGGTTGGACAACATTCACTTCACGTTCAAATTCAATTTCGCCAAAACTTAGATACTCTTCCACTTTAGTAATTCGAATGCGACCGATAATTTCCTTTTCAGAATCCACTACAAATTTAAACTTTGGATGTCGCTTCACTTGCAATATCTGAATCACAGAAACCAAAGCCTCGGGTCGTAAATTATGATAAGAACCAATATTCAAAGTGACGGTGTTTTTTCCAGAGGCTTTACTGCGACTTAAAACGACTCCGCTGTAGGGTATCTTTTCTTTTAATTTTTGCACTTGTTGAGCCAAAATGGTTTGAATTTCTTTGGTTTCAAACTCATTAATATATTCAGATTCCTGAATGGCTAACGGCAGGCCAGCCGCTCCAGCAAATATGCCTAATGAAATTTTTAATCCAGAAGGCCCCTTTATCATTTTCCCGCTGACGATGGCATCGACTTTGTTTTTTTCTAAAATCAATTTGGTAGTCTTTGCATTTTCTAATAAATCTTCTAAGTCTGTTTTTTCATTCGAAGGCGCGGCTGTTATTGTCCACTGGTTATCAGACTGTAACATTTCGATAAAGGGAGCGCTCAATTGGTTCGAATAAATTCCTTTTAAATTATCTTTTAAAGGAAAGACCAAGACCTTTTTAATACTTAAGTCGGAATCGACGGAACTTACAAATTTAGCGAATGAATGACGAGGAGAAAATAAAAACAAACAAACAGACAAAATAAATAAATTGAACCTGATAGCAGCAGTAGAATTAGGTCTAGTTGTCGTGGTTGTCATTCAGTTCACCTCATTCGTTTTATTCATTATGATACTTGTCATTGTTACCGTCAATCAAAGGCAAAAATCTGGATCAAGAAAATTTTTATAGATTCCGAAGAAGAGACGTTATGAAGTTCTTCTTACTGCGCTACTTAAAAGCGAATATTGCTCATGTTGCCGTTGTTGTTTTAGTATGTCTTATAGACACCACTGGAATTTCAGTTTGGGCGCAAGAATCAGTGCGTAGTTTAAATGACTCTGCATTTTTATTAAGGCCCAACCTTGTGCCAGTAAAAAAAACTCGTAAGAAAAACAATAAAGTGAATGCAAAAGCATTTAATGAAGTACAAAACTTTGCAAGCACGAATGACAATTCAATAAATTCCGATGCGAGGGTGGCTGTTGACTCAACAGCGGTAGCTAGTAAAAACAAACAGACTGTGCCAAAAGCTAAAGTGAATGATGGTGAAATAAAATTGTCGGATATTGTTCCAAAGAATATTAATCCAAAGTCAGACCAAAGTCGCAAACCGGCTAGTGCTGTGACAAGTGATAGTACTAACAATGCTAAGGTAGAGACCGCAGGCCCAAGTGACATTCATGACCGAACCTTAGTGCGCGCAACGGATTTGCACGCAAAAGACAATGCTGAAAAACCAAAACTAGAGTATAGAAAAAAACAATTAAGCATCGATATTTCTAGTTTTTGGATGAATAACGAATCTAAATCTGGATATAGTCCGCGAGCGTACATCAGCAATACATTGGGTTACTCTATCAAACCAAAAATGAAATTGGACTCTGGGTTTTCGACTTCGATCGCATTAGCATCAACGATAGGTGCCAGTGTAGATCAGATTGGTAACAAGGGTTCGACCAGCGCCATAAGACAAGACTGGACTACGATTGGTTTTCAGTACAGTCGCGATAGGCGTGATGGATTTGACAACCGCGATAGAAGTGACGGTCGTGAAGGTGTCGAAAACTTCGCTAATGTGGACGAGGGTTCGGTTAATTCTTCCAGCGCTGTCAGAGTGGTCAGTATTGAGGGCGAAGTGGTGTGGTCTGAATATAAGTTTAATATTTTAAGTGATGATCTTGTTCGGACCAAACACAAAACATCTGGATTTGGTATTGGCTTTCGCGCCAAGATCCCTAGTGGTGAACAATACAGTTGGGTGATAGAGGGATTGATGTTTCCTAGTTTAACTCATACCGAAACTGGAAGTTATGCCAGTGGTGGATCTCCGGAATCTACTCGACTAGATTTTGCAATTGGTGGAGAAGTCTCTACCAATAAGCATTCGCAAGTATTTTATGAATTAAAAACGATTGTCGAACGAAATCGTTTTTCTTCCACGGTCTATCGTGCTGATCCTGAAACTGGTCTTTCACCCAGTGGAGTGGTCGTGCAAAATTCGTTTTATTTATTTTCGCTTGGGTATCGTTGGGGGGAATAGTAAGATGAAATCCATATGGGATTTCGTGCGCTAGTTGCCGATGATGCAGGTTTTCTGCGAGAAATTTTAAAAAATATTTTAGAAGACATGGGCTTTGCTGTCTTTGAAGCTACCAATGGCGTTGAAGCCGTTAATCAACACGCGATCTCACAACCAGATCTTATTTTTATGGATGTTGTATTGCCTGAAAAAAATGGCCTAGAGGCCGCTAAGGAAATTCTACAAGTATTTCCATTGGCAAAAATTATCACGATGTCGACCTTGGAATCTAGCGATTTACCGGAAGATATTCTTAAAATTGGTGTTCGCAAACATATGCACAAACCATTTACCAAAGAACAAGTAAAGCAAATTGTAAAGGAGATTATCAATGACTGAAGTCACTTTTGTTTTAAAAACATTTTTAGTATCTATTTTAATTGTGCTAACGATGCAAATTAAAATTAATTCTAGGACCGTTGAAAATCATATGTTGATTTGGCTGCATAGCTCGTCAGTGACTCAGTATTTGCAGCAAGTCGCGATGGGAGCCTCAAAGGGAATTCATCAAGTGGAAACGCAAGCACATGTGTTTTTTAAGAAAAATTTTGGTAAGAAAAATGCGAACGGATCTGCTGGAGCTGTTGCAAATGCCGAGAACGAAACAGACGGAACCGATGACATTGAAGATAACAGCGTACAAAAAGCAGGAAAATAAAAAACCCAAAAGGCCTTGGGGGGAGGGGGCGGCCTTCTGGGTTAGGGGGATAATTCAAGAACAAATCAGTTTTGCCTGATTTGTTGTTTTCAGTTGTCAGCGTATAATTAACCGCCAGTTGATTTTACTACAGCAGGTGTCGCTTGAGTTGGGCTAACAGAGGGCGCGAAGCCACCAGGTAGTAAGTTGTTATAATTATCTTCCTTGGTCATTTTATCAGGGTTTCTACTAGCACAATCTGAACTACTAGCCATAGAAACAGAACCGATCATTAAGCTTGTTAAGGTGATGATAGTTAAAGTTAGTTTTTTCATTTCAGTCTCCTTCATTTTCTATCGTGTGTTCTTAACTAATACCTATGCGAGCCCCGTGCCGAGCGGGCAATGAAACAAATACGACTGTAAGTGGCTGAAATTGTGTGATTTATGTGTCTATTTTTGAGACGGGCCCTGTAAAGCTTTTTTACAGGGCCTTCCGTAAAATGTCTTCGAAGTAGGTCTCTCTATCAATTTGCTTTGCCTGGTCCAGGTTACACTACTAAATATACATTGCAGTTTTTTAAGGCTAACGGATCCGTCATGACTATTTCAGAGTTGAATAGCTGTTTAACAACGGCCAGTTATGAGTATAGCTCTAACAGTTATACAATTGATCGCGCTTATTATATACGACAAACTGATGGTAGTGTTATGCGATTGGAACAATCCATGTCTTCAAAATTTGGACAGCTTTCAGTGAATAGCAACGCAAATACGATCGAATATACAGGAAATTCGTGGAGAGTTGACAAAGTCAGTATTCAAACCTCACTTGGAAAAATTGAGGCGACTTCAAATTCCATTTACTCTATTACTGATTGCAATGTATCTCCCTCAACAATGTCGGTGAATGCAATTGGGGTTCTAAGTGGAACCGTGACTCAGCCTTCTTCTTCATTTTCAAATATTGATAGAAATAGAAGTGCTGTAGTCGTGTATCACTGTGGTAATCAAGACTATAAATATGGTATTAACAGATCTAATATTACCACGACTGCAGAAGAAGTTATACAATCGCAGCTTGATTGCCCTGTTCGCTTTGGCACTAGCACAACAAAAGATTACTACGTTCGGTTTATGTATTTTAATAGTGTCGGTGATCCTCAATGTATCTCCAGAGAATTTATGTATACAACCTATTAAGAGAAAAATGCTGCTGTTTTATTCTGTGAGCTACTGAGAAGTTTCTATTAAAGAGATCAAAATTCATCTACGAAGTTATAGATCAACCTACAATAAATTGTAGGTTGATCTATAACTTATCGAATTTCATCAAAAATCCAATATTTAACATTCGACTTAATGGACAGCTAGTTGAAACAAGTTTTAAATATTCTGATTCATTTTCTCTGACAACGGAGTGAACTGAATTGATTAGATTCAACACCTCTTCTTATACAACGACAACCACGACGACAAATACTGGAGTGGCGACCTGTATATAAGCACTAGAACTTTATATCTTATCTGCAACTGATATATATTAGCAGTTGCAGATAACTTAAACTTAAGTTATTGTCTTATCTGTAACTGCCGAAAAATAGCAGTTACAGATAGGCTAAAATGAATTCATCTAAAAGCTTCTGGGGCAGAACCCAAGAATTAAAACTACTTGGTGAGCTTAGAAAAAAAAGATCAGCCAGTTTTGTGACAGTAACAGGACGACGACGAATTGGGAAATCTCGGCTGATACAAGAATTTGCCCAGTCGCATGGAAAATTTTTCAAATTTCAAGGTTTATTTCCTAATAAGGGGATAACTCGTAAGGATCAACTTCAAGAGTTTGCAGACGATCTATCCAAACAATTTAGTGCACCGAAAATGAATTTTGAATCATGGACACAGGCCTTTAGCGAGCTAGCGATGAGAGCTCAAAAATTAGAATGCGTGATTTTACTGGACGAAATTTCATGGATGGCGCATGATGATCAATTGTTTAGTTCCCAACTTCAAAAGGTTTGGAATACCGAGTTTAGTTCAAATTCAAAACTAATCCTTGTAATCTGTGGATCAGTATCAAGCTGGATTGAGGATAACATCATTCAGAATGCTAATTTTGTTGGACGAGTTTCGCTACAGATTCATTTGCAGGAGCTGACTTTGTCTGAATCAACACACTTTTGGGATAAATACGGTCAGAACAATTTATCTTCCTATGAAAAAATAAAAATATTAGCCGTCACAGGTGGAGTTCCAAAATATCTTGAAGAGCTTGTCTCAAAAGAAAGTTCAGAAAAATCAATTGTCAAAAAGTGTTTTCACGAAAGTGGTTTTTTATTTAATGACTTTGACAAAATTTTCTCGGAAATTTTTATGAAAAAAGCACCAGGTCTTGAAAAAATCATTCGACGTCTTGAAAAAGAAAAAATGCCCCCAGTTGCCATAGCTAAATTATTAAAACTAGATTTAAATAGTCATTTCTCAAATCAAATTGATACATTGATATTATCTGGCTTTTGTGAACGTGATTACTCCTATCTTCCAAACGGTGAACGGTCTAAGAATAGTAAAGTAAGATTAAAGGATAACTATTTAAAATTTTACTTAAAATACATTGAACCACATAAAAGTAAAATTAAATCAAAAAGCTTAATCGTTCGAAATTTGGATCAAATTATGAATTGGGATAGCGTTTTGGGTTTGCAATTCGAAAATCTAATTTTGAACTCAAAATCAAGCCTTTTACCTTACGTTGAAATGGATGAATCGGATGTGCTTGTCAGCTCGCCATACTTTCAAAAAAAGTCAACTCGTATAAAAGAAAGCACACAAGTCGATTTATTAATTCACACACGACGAGATTTATTTTTTGTCTGCGAATTCAAGTGTGTAAAAATGATAAATAGAAACCTTATCAAGGAAGTGCAAAGAAAAATTGATGTTATTCCATTTCCCAAAAGAGCCTCAGTCCGCCCCGTTCTTGTTTATGAAGGGCAATTGAATCCTAACGACGAAAGTCAGTTAAAAGATTATTTTGATACAATTATTCACGTTAGTCAGTTAATGGGACTTACAAAAAAATAAGGATCAATCTATGAGAGCAAAGAAAGCAAGCGAAGCAACTCGATTAGAGCAAATTCCCAGTGTCGGTAAACCAGCAGTGGGACAATTGCATAATCGTTAGTTCTCTTTTTAGAACGAAAAATACCGGTATCGAACAAGTGTTGATGAATCATTCAATAATCAAGGATATTTACAGTCGCCATTAAGTAAAAAACTAGACTTAAATCGTAATGGATTTGAACCGAATAAATCCCTGTAGGCTATTGGTCCA
>JBPOJH010000017.1:0-20085 GCA_052033755.1 Bdellovibrionota bacterium
TTTAGGCGCAAAAGTGCCTCCCACTCATCATCGATGAGCACGGAAATTCAAATTTTTATTTTTTTAATTTTCGGAAAGTTTTCCACACGGCGATCCGCCGATTTGGGAATAACTCGAAATCAGTCGGGTTAGCGGCTAACCCGTTTTGACGTTTTTTCCTAACCCGTTCATTTTCAATAATTTCTAATTTCATAACCCACATAAGCGGATAGAAAAGCAATACTAATCCCAATAATCATGATCCGCTATGGTTTTAGAGCAAATTTCATTTTTACTCTTTTCACCCAAAAGGTGATGCAGTGTTGAAGTATTTTTCTAGCTGCCGATTCTTTGTTAGTTTCTGTTTTATGGCTAAAAAAGATTTTATTCCCAAGATTTTGCGACTTGAAAGCTCCAAACATAAACTGACCTCAGCGGCAGGTCTTGGCACTTTGGTAGAAGCTTTTGATCAATCCATATTGAAAAAACCATTTATTGAATGTTTACCAGAACGCACAAGCAATCGATCCCTTGGTTCGTATCGATTGGGACTGATTCAGTTAGCTAGTTTTATTCGCGGCCATGATTGTTTAATGGACCTGGAAGAATTTCGTCACGATGAAACCTTATCTGCTATCATGAAAGGAGAAACGACCTCTCCTCGAACGATGGGGGATTTTTTAAGGGATTTTGAAAATAAAAACTTAAATCAACTAAATGAGTTCTTATCGCAGCAATCGCAATTGTATCGTAAACAATTGGAAAAAACGCTGAAGAAAGAAAATAAACCCAAGTTAGCTCCTCATCTAAGTATCGATTCCACCTCCCACATTCAGCAGGGTCGGAAAATGGAGGGACTGGCCTACAATTACAAAGATGAGTGGTGTTTAGATTCACAAGTGATTTTTGATGAACTTGGTTTTTGTTGGGATTTTAGTTTAAGGCCCGGCAATACTTCTTCTGGAGTGGGTGCGGTAGAACAAGTATTAAGAGCTTTTAAAAACTATAAATTTCGGGATGAAAAATATCTTTCTGGAGATGCCGCCTACTGCGAACAAGAGCTGATAAAAACCTGTCTAGCTTTGGGAGTGCAATTTACTTTTACGGCTCATCAAGCCCGAACAGGCTGGGAAGATCACATTGCGGAAGTTTCTAATTGGAAGCCCTGGGTTTATACGACGGAACAAATGAAGTCTGCAGCTGATCATGAAGTGGAATTACCAGAGATGGAAGTGGGACATTTTTATTGGCAACCCAGTTGGAATCCTGTGCTTCGAATAGCTGTTGTGATAAAAAGAACTAGGCAGGAGCAAGGAGATCTGATCAACGGTCATTGGAAATATTATGGTGTCGTGACTAATATGTCCTTGTACACAAGATCTGCGCAACAAATTTTAGAGCACCACAATCAACGTGGGAATGTAGAAAATTTTATCCGCGAAGAAAAATATGGTTACGATCTAAAACATTTTCCATGTTTGGAATTAAAGGCCAATCACGCTTTTGGTGGACTTGCGATGGTGGCGCACAATCTACTTCGCTGGGCTTCGATACATGACCGCCCTCATAGACCCAAATTTGCGAAAGGCTTTCGACGACAGTTTATTAATATTCCTGGGAAAATGGTTTCCCACGGAAGAATGCTGACATTAAAGGTGTCGGAATATTATTTTCAGGAGGTGAATCGATTACGAGAAGCATTGGGGTTAACGCTTTATTCCTCAATTCCCACAGATTAACTGTGGACAAGAATCGATCTCTGACAACCGAATAATTTTTGTGATTTGAGTAAAGAAAAAAAATCACAGGAGAATTTGGAGGCCAGGGATTTGAACTCGCACACGCCAACTACAACAGACCACCGCAAAGAGGTCATCGTGACCTCGTAGAAAAAACACGACTGAAAGCCCTGACGAGCAGCACGCTTTCAACAACTCCACTGTTCAAAAAGGAAGTGATACCGATTTTAGGCGCAAAAGTGCCTCCCACTCATCATCGATGAGCACGGAAATTCAAATTTTTATTTTTTTAATTTTCGGAAAGTTTTCCACACGGCGATCCGCCGATTTGGGTTTAGAGGTTCGAGTTTTCATGTGAGTTCATGCCGCGAGAAAATTGGCGGAGGATGCGAGATTCGAACTCGCGTGACGCTTTTGACGTCAACTCGCTTTCCAAGCGAGCGGATTCAGCCACTCTCCCAACCCTCCGCAGAAGCTGTTCATTACTATAATAAATGAGGTCTTAAACTAGCAAACCCATTTGATAATGGCAAGCCTCTGATTTCAATTGTCGTTCGAATTCTATGACAACCACTTCAACTCAAGAAGACTACGGCAGGCTGGCCAGCCAATCTAAAAATCGCTGTCGATAAATTCGATTGTGAGCCCAAAAAATATCCGTGTGACGACCCTCGGGAATTCGCCATATCGATTTCGGTTCGTTCAACTGCTCAAAAATCATTTCGCCAAACTCGGGCTCTACCACAATGTCCTTCTGACCATGCGTCACCAACACCGGCACACGGACCGCCTCCGCAATATTTTGCGGCGCCCATCGATCACTTAACAACACATATGCCAATGGCTGAAACAACCACGTCACCATCGAGCTACTTAATTTCTTATGCGCAATTTTTTGAAATGAGGGAAATGTACTTTCCGCCACAAACCCCTTTAATGGAACCTCGCCACGCAACTCCTCGACAGTTCGCAAGGCCACTATGCCACCCATACTTTGCCCCACCATCACCAATGGCCGAGCATCTTTATTCGCATGCACCCACTTCATCGCCGCTACCCCGGCCTGCACACAATCCTTGGGACTAGGCGAGCCCTCAGACTGACCATAACCAGGATAATCAAAAATAAAATAATTGTATCCTTGCTCGGGCATCCAACTGAGCTGCATAAAATGACTTGTTAAATTTTCTGCATTTCCATGAAAATGCACGATCGTCCCTTTGGATTTTTCTACCGCTAAATTTGTCGCAGCCATCCACCAACCATGCAGTCGTAAGCCATCTTCTGTCTGAAAATAAACATCTTCCTTAGTCAGTTGAAATTTTTCAGGAGTAAAATAAATTTCTTTCGTCGGATAATACATCAACCCCGAACACCCGCATAGCATCACCACGCTAGTAATAATAATAAAGAGTCGTCGACACTTGCTGGTCATATAAATTATCCTTTCCCGTCAAACGCAACCCCCAGTGCTCTTTCCAGCTATATTGTGCGGCTAACGAAGCCTCGTGAAAAAATTTATTATCAACATCAAACTCTTGACCTTCATGCCATTCGGCTAAAACAGCCAATGACCGCACAGGTCGCCACTTCCAACGAAATTGTGGCCCCAAGCCTACGAAAAGTTTTTTTTCATCCTTCGCAAATGAATGCGACACATAGTTTCCGTGCCCCATTAACCCCACCGTAAATAAAGTATCTCCTAAATTGAAACTGTAACCCGCACCACCGGCGATCACGCCGGATTCACAATTCCAACAATTGATACTCTTCATCCGTTCAAAACCCATTAAAATTTGCCAACTGGCCGGCCAGCCATAACCACTGATCGCCGTATTTGAAATCACCTCAAAAATATTAAATTTCTCTAACCAAATTTTTTTAGTTTGAGTCCGTCCACCAGTTGCTCCGCCGCTAGAACCATTTCCGACCCCATCAACCCCGCTACCAATCAATCCGGTCCCATCATGCAACTGATCTTCGATCGCTACTTGAATATCAAAAAAAGAAATTTTCGCGTATTCCGGATAGCCCATCATCGGATCCAGTAAATCATGCAAAGCAAATTTATATTGTAATAAATAGGACGAGTTATCTTCTTTAGCACTACGATAACCAAGACCTACTCGTCGAGAGCCATGCGCCAAATGCGGTTGCTCCATCATCGGCATTGGTACATTTAATTTTTCTGTGATTAAGTTGATTTCACTACGTTCACTTAAAAATAATTGTTTGCGTTTGGCTTCTGGAGTTTCTTCCTGGATTTTTACTGGATAACGGTAATCCATATAGTCAATAGCCGCATCTAGTACTTTTTTTCTAGACTCTAAACTGAGTTTTTTAAATTCTGTTTCAAGGTAATCATAGACTCCATATGGCCCCTTTAAATGTTCATTATCACGAATAGGAAATGACATCACCAAAGCTTGCAAGCTGGATTCTTCTTCTTTCGTAAGGCCCTGTACACGCATGAAAAATTCAGAACGAATCGAAGGACGATAATGAAAACTTTTTACCAAACCAGGAACTTGCCAAACCACCTGCACCGTATCTGAGGGGATAATATAAGTTTTTAAATGATCTAAGATATGCAATCTAGGAGCCGCGGCTTCTAAAATTGATAACATATGGTACGAACAGTTTTCTGTCAGATACCAGTAATCAATGCGAACAGGACCAATTTCCCAAACGTGTGCCACTAACATTTCCACTTCCTCAGAAGTGATATTTAATTCGTACTCCCATAGATCTCTGGATTCAGCATTGTTATATTCACGAACTTTGTAATAATACGGAACGCTAGTAAAAGATCCAGCAAACAATCCAAACATCCCTCGATACGCATATGCCATAGCATTGTCTGTATCCATGTTTGCAGCATAATTGATGCCGTAATCCAACAATTCATAACGTCGACCATCGCTGGATGCTGATTTGTTTATACGTAAAAACGTATGACCAAATGCAGACGATGGATTATTCAAATAATAACTAGAAAATACCAAAGAAGCCGACGGCCCCTTTAGCGCATCAAAAAACTTTGTAAAACGTGGACAGTTTAAATTCTTACCTTCAAAAAATTGTGGCAATTCTTTTTTCATCCACAGGAATCGCGCTGGAAATCGACAACGAGTTCGCTCCATTTCAGGCTTAGATAAATCTTCGTCTTGTAGAAAACTTTCTAGATTAGCCGTAAATTCAGCATCAATATCTTTTTTGCCATTTGCACTTAAGAAAAAATTCGAACTATCAACTTGGCTTTCCGTGATCCACCAAAAATCCGTTTCGTAATGCAATAATTTTTTCCAAGCACGCGATTGCGAGAGTCCTTTTTCTTGTGCCTTTAGTAAGGCATCACTGGCTAAAGCAACATTCAATTCATTGCTTAAGATAAAAAATAAAGTGATAAAAATAAAAAACCGATGAAATATTTTATGTCTCATCGGTTTTTTGTATCATACTTTTTTTCTGTCACACAAGCATTACAAAATTATAAATTCATTTTCAATTCTTCATACTTTTACGTAAACAACCAAGCAATCACGTTAACAATATTTCTTGGTCAGTTCTTGTGTCAAAGAACTTAATGATGAAATTTAAGCTCCGCAAGCTGCTGACTTGTTAGATTGAACTGTGTTGTTAATCGAATTTTCGATGATAGAAGGTTGCATATGGCTATCAACAAAAATTTTGTTGTAATTGGATTTCAAGGTGCTTCCCAAGTTTTTAGAGTTACAACCCATCAATTGCGCCAAACCAGCCAAAGTTTCGCCTTCGCCACGAGCTGCATCTTTTGCTAAAGCAATTTTATTCACTTCAATAAAAGCAGGTACAGCCATTGCTGACTTCATAGCACCATCATCGATACAATTAGAAGTTCCAGAAGAAATTCCAAAAGTCTGAGTACCTGAAGTCCCATTAGTAGTAGCCCCTAAAACTTGATTGCCATCTTTACCCATAACAATCGAGCCAAGACCACAACCAGCCTCGCCGTACATTTTTGCAAAAGAAACACTTGAAACTAACATTGTTAAAATAACTAAAATTCTTTTCATTTTATTCTCCTAATTAAAAAAATTGTTAACTACACCAATTTTCAATTGCAAAGTAGACCAAGGCGCGATGGAGGAAGGCGCGGAGGCCTACTTCCTGTAGGTCGCACAAGACCGACCGACTGAGCAACGAAGGCATACAAAGCAAGTGAAAATGGTATTAAATTTGACAAGATTGAGCTGCTACTGCACTTAACTGTTGGTTCGTTGCGCCACCTTGTGGAAATGACTGACTGTAATTTTGTTTCATCATATTTGCAAAATCCGCATTCTTACAATCAAGTACATTTGATAAAGCCGACAATGTTTCACCCTGTCCACGTGCTAAATCATTTTGTAACGAAACTTTATTTACATCGATAAACTGTTCTGCATTAGCTACCCGACCAGATTCGCCACAGTTCAGTGTACCTGATGAAATACCAAATGTTTGGTTTCCTGCAAATCCATTTGTCGTTGCTGCAAAAATCTGAATCATTCCAGATTTATCGCCAAAAACAAATGAACCTAACCCGCATCCAGCCATTCCATAACCTTGTCCAGAAGCGTGATCGATCAAAGCTTTCTTTTTTTCAGCCATTGCTGTTGTGCTTAATCCTGTAAGCACAAGAATTGCTGCTATCAATTTTAATACCTTCATGAGTCCTCCTTGAAAATTTATTAACTAAATTGTGGTTTATTTTTTACCCAGTAGGCAATGTATTTCATTTATTTTTGAACTATTTTTTGTGAGATCTTCCCAAAGATACTTTGTCCATTTAGATCCAACATCTCGATTTCGATTTTGTCTCCCACCTTCATGAATGGAGTTTTAACTTCACCTTGATGAATCTGTTCCAACATTCTTTTTTCAGCCAAGCAACTGGCTCCGCGTGCAGTGTCCTCATTAGCCACTGTTCCACTGCCAATCAATGTTCCAGCAACTAAATTTCGCGTTCGAGCCGCGTGAGCTATCAGTTGACCGAAATGAAAATGCATCTCTCCCGCGTTCGCTCGACCAAAGTCCTGTTCATTATATTTAACCAACAATGGTAAATGGATACGCCCTTCGCGATAACTATCTACTAACTCATCCGCAGTGACTGCAAAAGGCGATAAGCTACTTGCCGGCTTGCTTTGAAAAAATCCAAACCCTTGTGCAAGCTCATCGGGAATCAATCCACGCAACGATACATCATTGATCAAAACAAATAAACGAATCTTCTTTAGCGCCTCATCCGGCGAAGTACCCATGGGTACAAAACCGGTGATCACACCTACTTCAGCTTCGAAATCTGTTCCATGTTTGAAATCTATTTGCGGCACATCTTGAGTCGGAGATAAAAACTGCCCGCACTCTGCTTGATACATAAGTGGAACCGTTAACAAAGTCTCTGGCAATGGCGCCTTGCGCGCCATACGTACTAGTTTAATATGATTAATAAATGCAGAGCCATCAGCAAATAACCAAGTTCTGGGTAGGCAAGCTTGCCACTGCACCCCAGAAGTCGGAAATATTTTTATTTGCGGCTGATTTTTATTTTCAGCTTTTTTATCTGCATACTGATTCAGTAAACCATAAAGAGCCTGCAAGTTTTTTTCAATTTGTGGATGCTGATCCCACAATTCGATAACCTCCCTCAACGATATTGAACCCTGTTCGTTATCATTGGAATTAGCATTGTCGTCATCTATACTTTTGCTAGAAATAACATGGACAAAGTCTTTCGATAAAATATGTATCACCTTTGTCGCCCATTTTAAATCACGACTGACTACGCAGAGCTGACCATCAACACTTTTCAGACTTTTTATGGTTCCGAATTTCATGAATTACTCGAAATAAAAAACAAAGTTAGCGCCAACAGATCGCAAGTTTTCAATTTCATCACTTAGTTTTCCACTTGCTTGTTCGTAAACCAACTCGCCACCCATTTGTGGAGCGAACTTAAAGGTCACACCAAATGAAATTGGCATAATCGTCGACTGCACGTTCGTTAAAGCACAAGTTCCACCAGATACAGAACAATCCTTACTTTGCATCAAGGATAACATTGGACCAGCAAAAATCCCCGCATAATCAGAAAATTTATAGTACAATGTTAGTGGAATATCTAAGTAGGCTAGCTTGATGTCATTAGAATTCCCACCCGCTTTAGGATCCAATGATAAAAATCTTTGCGAGTATGTAAAAGCCGTTCTAAATCCAAATTGATCTTTAATTGGAATTAAAGCCAGTGCGCCAAAATTCAAACCCGACTTGCCAGAGGCCGTAAAGCTGTTTGCATAGGCTGATGTTGGATCGACGTTGTTGCTTCTCATGCCGACCGTTACACCGAACTCTGCATCCGCAGCAAAGGATAATGATGAGTGCATCATAAGACCACCGATCATAATTAAAACACTTGTTAAAATTTGCAAAGTTTTAAAGTTTCTTACACATTTTGTATTTCTCATGCTTCTGACGTTTCTCATATTGCCTCCTTTATAAAGCACGTACATAATCATAGTACGCAATTATTTCTGATTATTAGATCCGATCTAAGGAAGGGCTTCCATGAATAACTTGGTGCTTTATAATTATTTTCGCAGTTCCACATCCTACCGTGTACGAATAGCACTCAATTATAAAAATTTAGACTATACTTATAAGCCAATACACTTACTTAAAGACGGTGGTGAACAAAACCAGGAATCCTATCGTCAATTAAATCCAATAGGCGGCGTCCCCACACTGACACACAATGAAAAATCCATCTCGCAATCAATGGCTATCATTGAATATTTAGATGAGGCTTTTCCGCAACAAAAACTATTCCCAACTGATATATATCTAAAAAATAAAACTAGACAAATCTGTGAAATTATCAATGCGGATATTCACCCTTTGCAAAATTTAAAAGTAATGAAATTTTTAACTGATCAATTTCAATTATCTGAAGAACAAAAAAATCTTTGGCTGAAAAATTGGATCGAGTCTGGACTAAGAGCTGTAGAAAAAACAATTCTTGAATTCTACACTCAAGAATTTTGTATGGGATCCCAAGTAACAGCTGCCGATCTGTTTCTGATTCCACAATTATTTTCATCACGTCGATTCAATGCGAACGTCAACGCTTTTCCAACGCTGTTAAAGATCGAAGAAAAATGTTTATCCTTACCAGCTTTTCAAAAAGCACATCCATTTTGTCAAATCGATACGCCCGAAGAATTTCGAAATCAGAGGACATAATGAAGTTTTTCATAGTCATATTTTTCCTGGTAATCGCTATATCCCCGATTCTGACTCTGGCTGATGACAAACCTCATCTTATTGTTTTCCCAATGGTCTATTACACACCCGAAACCAGTTTTGCCGGTGGAGTGATAAATATTTATAACATCGATGAGGTGGCCCCTGGTCGTATATCACAAGTCCAACTAGTAGGTGCCTACACTTCGAAGCAACAGACCATTGTAGCCTTAACACCTAAATTATATTTTAATTCCGGAAGAAACGAAGTATTTGGAAATTTAAATTACAGCTATTATCCAAATAAGTATTATGGACAAGGTGATTTTCACATAGATAATCCTGAAAACTATACGGAAAATGTTTTGAAGTCGTCCATCGGCGCCACTCACAATTTTGACACTTTTTTCTTTGGTCGATTGCAAGCTACTCGCAATCAATTCAAAATACTAAAAACCGAATCGGGTGGCAATTTGGAAACTCAACTGAATGCGAATGGCTTTTCAACATTAGAGATCAATGGACTAGCCTTTGGCGTTGACTATGATTCGCGTGATTTTCCACTATCGCCCACGAGTGGTTATTACCTAAAAAATCAAATTGCTTTTCAACAAGCTAAAGATACAAATTTAGATCTAAGTAAAAATTTTCAAACCTACGAAATGGATTGGCGATTTTACTCTGTCGTTAAACAAAACTATGTTTTAGCAAATCAATTCTACTTTGGTCATTTATCAGACAGAGATTTGCCATTTCAGACCTTGTTATCGATCGGTGGCAATCATTCCATGCGCGGTTATTATAATGGCCAATACCGCAATCAAGATTTACTAATGAATCAAAATGAAATTCGAGGGTCCTTCACAGATAAATTTGGCTGGGATTCTTTTATAAGTATTGCTAAACTGGGATCTAGTATGAATTCGATTCAATATTCAACGACTCACCTATCTGCGGGTGGAGGAATAAACTATTTGCTTGATCCCAAAAGTCGAGTCAAGATTAGATTAAACTTTGGAGTCTCGAAAGAAAACTCTGGAGTCTATTTTGTGTTAGGGGAGTCGTTTTAAAATCCATGAAAAAAAAAGATGCTGTCATTCTATTAGTTGAAGATGAACCCCAGATTTTAGAATAGGCTTCGGTGTTCCTTTCCGAAATGGGTTACAAAATCCATTCTTCTGAAACGGCAGTTGATGCTATTAACAAACTAAGAAATCAAAAGTATGATGTCGTAGTTCTTGATTATAAACTTAAAAAAGGTACTGGGGAAGAAGTCCTTGCAAAAATGCGAACGGCCAAACAGCTTAACGAAAACACACCGACCATCATCACTAGTGGTTTTTTAGATAAGGATTTAGTCGCAAGAATAGGTAAACTTATACAAGCGGCGCTTGTTAAACCTTACAATCTGGAACAACTTGAAACACTAATCGCCAAACTGATTAAATAAATAATGTACCAAGTCCAATCTGTTACTTACGAACTTTTGATAAATAAAAAATTCCACTTATCAAATACAGGCACTAAAACATAGACAAGCATGCTGACATTGATCCACATAAAAAAACTTAGCCAACCTTGCTCACCTTCAGATTGAATGTACTTTTTCATCTCCCAAAGTAATTTCAAACTTAGCGGCACCACCAAGGCTAAATAACCCCAACTAGAATGCGTGAACCAAGGCGAGCCCAATGCCAAGGTGACATAACAAAAATTATAAACAGCGATATAAAAAATAGACTTTCGCATGCCTAATGTAACTGGCAAAGTAGGCACGTTCGCCTTTGCATAATCATCTTTATAACGAATGGCTAACAACCAAAAATGTGGCATTTGCCACAAAAACATGATGGCGAATAAATAGATAGAATCTAAATTCCAAATTTGCAAATTCGTCGCTGCATAGCCAATCGTAACTGGTAAGGCTCCAGGAATGGCACCCGGGATAGCCGCAAAAATCCATTTTGGCTTCCATATCATCGTATATAAACCATTATATAACAGAACCGTTATTATACCTAGCAAACCTGATAACCAACTGGCCTCAAACAATAAGCTGGTACCGATAAATAAAAAAGTACCACTTAATATTCCAGCCGCAGTTGGTGTGATTTTTCCAGTCGCAATGGGACGCTTGGACGTCCTTTGCATCGTGCGATCGATTTTATATTCTTGAACTTGATTTAATGCTAAACTACCTGCGCTTAAAAAAAATAAACCACCGATAGCATTCAAAAAGTGCTTAATATCAAACGAGCTTTCGACAGAAAAGCCCAATGCATATCCAGCAATACCCGCCAGCAAGACAAATATGACTATACCTAATTTTGTAAGATCTGCAAATATTCGAAACACAACAAAGTCTTATAATGGACTTTGCTGTGCAATTCTAGTCCAAATATCAATTGCCGAGAACGCAAATAAAAGCGCTAAAAATATAAAGCCTGTCGCAAAGATCATACGGTTTAATTTTTCATCATATTTCAAACCCATGAAATACATCATAACTAACATGGCTTTAGCAAATGCGATTAAGAATGCGATTGGGGCCGCAAGGACACCTAACTTTAATTGTGCCGTAGCCACTGTAATCACAGTTAAAATTAACAGTGTCACAGCAACATTTCTTAAAATACTAAATGGAATAATGTGATGTTCTTGATTGTTTTTCATGCCTACCCCACCAAATAAAGTAACGGAAATAAGAAAATCCAAATTAAATCGACAATATGCCAAAAAATTCCAACGCCTTCTACTGCCGTGAAATAATGAGGATTAAATTGCCCCTTCAAATGACGAATTAAAACCCAAGTGATTAGACCCATACCAACTAAAACGTGAGTCCCATGCAAGCCTGTCATACAAAAATAGAACCCAAAATATAAGGCTAAATTTGTAGCTGATGCTTGATCGTAATGAAAAAATTTGCCCGGCAATAAACCCAAATGAATCTTATGCTTATACTCGAAAAACTTAACAACCATGAAAATGGCACCACATACTAAGGTAAATATTAAAGCCTTGGTGGCTTTCGCATTTTCACCCTTTTGGATAAAGTGGATACTTAAAGCCATGGTCCATGAACTTAAAATAAGAACGATAGTATTGAATGCTCCCATTTTCCAATCAAGATGACTGGCTCCTTCCGCAAACATTTCAGGATAAAGAGCATGAAAAATAAAGTAACCAACAAATAGACCACCAAACATTAGGATCTCTGTTACCATAAATAACCAGATTCCTTCTTTAGAGGCTACGAACTCGTGCATAGCATCCTTGAAGTGGTGTGCAAAGTGGTGTTCTTTGTGTCCTGCGACTGCTGAATGATTATCTGTACTCATATGGCCCCGCTGTTACGATTGGTTCGTTATCAAAATTATGATGTGATGGAGGAGACGGAATTGTCCACTCCAAAGTTTTACTGCCCCATGGATTTGCTGAAGCTGTTTGTCCCTTTAATAATCCTTGAATGATTACATACAAAGAAATCAAAAAACCAGTCGCAATCAACCATGATCCCACAGTAGAAATTTTATTTAAAGTTTCATACGGAGCGATGTAATCGAAATATCTTCGTGGCATACCCATCGCGCCCAAAACAAACTGAGGGAAAAACGTCACGTTAAATCCGACAAATGTAAATACAAACGACAATCTTGCGCCAGCTTCACTATACATTTTTCCAAACATTTTTGGGAACCAGTAGTATAAACCACCCATCAACGCCATCAATGTTCCACCCACCATCACATAGTGAAAGTGCGCCACCACGAAATATGTATCGTGAAAGTGAACATCAAGTCCAATCGTTGCTAACATGATTCCAGTTACGCCACCAATAGCAAACAAGAATAAAAAGCCTAAAGCATACAACATAGGTGATTGAAACTGAATCGAACCTTTGTACAAAGTCGCCAACCAGTTAAACATTTTAATCGCTGTTGGTACACCCACTAACATCGTAATGAATGAAAACAAAATTCCGGCGATTTCTGATTGTCCAGAAACAAACATATGATGTCCCCAAACAAAGAAGCTTACTGCTGCAATACCAATTGAACTGTAAGCAATCGCTGTATAACCAAAAATTGTTTTTCTAGAAAATGTTGTAATCAATTCGGAAACCACACCCATCGCCGGCAAGATCATAATATAAACTGCAGGGTGAGAGTAAAACCAAAAAAAGTGTTGGAATAACACCGGATCTCCGCCCAAGGTTGGATCGAATATTCCGACTCCCAATAATCTTTCCGCTGCTAACAACAACAAGGTAATCCCTAAAACCGGAGTCGCAATCACTTGCAAAATCGCAGTTGAATACAAAGCCCACACAAATAATGGAATGCGAAACATCGTCATTCCAGGAGCTCGTAACTTATGAACCGTGACGATGAAATTCAATCCAGTTAATACCGAAGACATACCCATAATAAAAGCAGCAATAACCATTGATACAACGGCCGTACTGGATTTGATCGAATATGGAGTATAGAATGTCCAACCCGTATCAATTTTATCAGTGAAAAATGTGGATACCGCAATCAGCGCACCCAACATGAACACATACCAGCTTGCTAAGTTTAATCTTGGAAAAGCTACGTCTTTAGCGCCGATGTGAATTGGTAAAAAGAAATTACCTAAAACGGCAGGAATTCCCGGAATGATCACCATGAAAACCATAATGGCTCCATGATATGTTAAAACCTGATTATAGGAATTTCCCGTAAAAAACTGTCCGCCCGGAGCAAATAACTCCAAACGAATCAACAAAGCCATAATTCCACCTACTAAAAAGAAGAACATGACAGATATTAAGTACATTAAACCGATTCGCTTGTGATCCAATGAGGTCAACCAAGAACCGATCCCTTTAAATTCATTTATATAATTTTTTCCAGCAGCAGAAGCCATCGTACGATCTCCTTTATTTTAAGACCTTCATGTATTCAATAATGGATTTAATCTCATCTTCAGTGATCTGACCTTGGAATGTCGGCATCACACCTTTTGCAAAGCCCTTAACGACCTTTGCATTAGGATTCAAAATCGACTCGCGAATATAGTTATCGTCGCTACTACCAGTTGAACCATCATCCCAGGATACCTTGCGACCCATAAGACCTTTGAAGCTAGGACCGACCTTAGCTGATCCATCAACAGAATGACATCCAACACAACCCTTACTAGTTACTAGTTTCTCACCTTGTTTTTCCAGCGGCAAAGCTCCGTCATTTTCTTGCAACCAAGCTTCAAACTCAGCTACTGGCACTACTTTCATTTTTGCCAACATTCCCGAATGGGCTGCCCCACAAAACTCGGTACAAAAAGCCTGATATTCACCAATTTTTTCAGCTACGAATCCCAAAGCTGTATAACGACCAGGGACTGCATCTTGTTTAATACGAAGCGAAGGAATATAAAAACTATGAATAACATCCGTCGCGCCAAGCACTAACTTAACTGGCTTACCGACTGGAACAACAAACTCGTTAGTCGTTGTTTTACCATTTTTATAAGTGACATCCCACTTCCACTGTGAGCCCATCACAGCTATCTCCAATGAGTCTTCAGGGAAGCTACGCATTTTATGATAAATACTCCAACCCCAGCCAAATACTGCTAGAAAAATAACCAATGGTATAAAGCTCCACAAAAACTCTAAAAAAGTATTGTGACTAATATATGCCGTCTTGTCGGTGTTTGTTTTTCGTTTATATTTCAAAATAAAAAACAACATTCCACCAATAAGAATCACGCAAGATATTAAACTTGCAGCCAGAAGAAATGAATACAGATTATCCACCTCGCTAGCAATTTTTGATCCAACAGGCGGCATAAATGTCGAACCCGAGCCTGCTCGAGCCTGCACTGCCTGCATCACCACTGCATTAAATAATAACGCCCACTTCATTAAATCTCCTTCGTTATTTTTTACCGCCAATAAAAATTCTTCACGCCTTAGTTAAACGTTTCCATCCAACGTTTTTTCATTGCGACGTGTTCGAATCCAAAATGGAATTAAAAACAAACTCATCATAATAACCACAATTGCACTGGCCAGCTGAACCAACCTATAAGCATATAACGTGTACTTACTTTGATGAGGGTCATACTTAAAACAAAACCAAACCATCTTATCAACAATAGTTCCAATCTTACCTTCGGCTGCCTCATTCAACGCCATCTTGAATCCCTGCGGATCAATTGCCATTCCATGTAAATATCTAGATACGACACCATCCGGTGTTAGAAATATTGCAGCAGAAGCATGTGCCCACTCTTGTGATTCCTTTACCCATTTGTATTTAAAACCAACCGATTCAGTTATGGAACTTACAGTCGCCTGCGAAGCTGTTAAAAAATTCCATCCCGGTGCAGACTCTGGACGCCCATAAGATTTAACATAGTTTTCTTTTTTTTGTTTAGCCACTTCGGGCGTGTCCTTTGGATCAAAACTTAACGCCACCACTTTGTACTCTTTCCCCGCAGTCCACACCAAACCTTTTAATGCATCTGTGACCGAATTAAGATGCAAGCTGCACAACTGAGGACAAGAGTAATAAACAAGGCTGAATATGACTGGAGTTTTTCCATCAAAATACGATGCCAACTTCACTGTTTGACCCTGCTCATTAATGACATCCAAATTTAAATCCAGCCGTGTTCCAAGTTTTTCAGAAATACCAATGTCTTTTAACTCTTTTGCTGGTTCTTGCGCTGACAGTGGTGTCGGGTCTGTCGGCGAATCCTTCAACCTGGCGCCGCCACTTGGCCCCACAGCAAAAGCCACGCTAACCATTGCGAATGTTAGCAGCCAACACGTCGTCACGCAAAGCCACCCGCCAACAACTATGTGCCTCATATTTTTGTAGAATATATTGATGAACCCGAAAGGAATAGACATCTTATGTTGAAATCCTTATTTCGCCGACTTAGCGAAGTCTGCAACTGCTGTCGCATCTTCTTTCACTTTTGCATTCGTAATCGAGTCTATAAATTGAACCAATGCCCATCTATCGACAGGCTTCATATGTTTATAGGCACCCATCGAAGTCCCCGCCAAACCCTCAGTCAATACTGTGAATAAACCAATATAACCGCCGCCTTTTTTCCAAGGACCTTCAACTAAGTTTCTTGGTTTTGGATTTAGAGCCGCCCCCGCAGCTCCATCACCCTTACCGGTATCTCCGTGGCACATAGCACAGTTTTGCGCGAAAAGTTTTTTCCCGTGAACAACTAAGTCTGCATTAGAAACCCAAGGTTCAGCGATCGTCGTGATATCAACCACAGCCGGTGCTGCAGTACCAGCCGCCGCGGCTTCTTGTTGAATGCCTTCTTTTAGGTCTACTCCCTGAGTGGCAATAATAAATATAAAAAAAGCAAGAACGATAACGATTGAACCCATAAATGCAAGCATGCCAGCATGATTATACTGGTCTTTTTCCGAACTATTTCCAGTCATTTTGAATTTACTCCTACCTGTAGGAATTCAGAATTAACTGATACTTTGTTGGCGAGCAAGAATTCTGGGATTAAATTTCTCAACTAACATTCCGCGTCTGCAGAAACCCACCCCGAGTGATTGTTGTGATAAAAAAAGAAATTAAAAAATTTGCATCGAAAAAGTTCTTCGACATGAGCTTCGTCAGAACCCCAAAGTCGGATCGATAAAATATCCTTTCGGTGTGTTCTTTTCAAAGTTGCGATTGATCATCTGAAACAACTCATCACCAGCAACGCCAATGCGCCCACCATTACCATCGGATTTTGCCAACCCGGCAACGCTCGCTAAATTTCGATCAATGGGCGCACCATTATTTACACTTTTTCCACCTCGAAAATTTGTAGCTGCCGCCGCCGCGCCCTTGCCCGACTTGGTAGCAAGCCCCTTGCCTCCACCGGTAGATGCGTCGGCGGACTCTGCAAATTTGCTAGCCTTTTGATCAATGTCTTTCATAGCATTTTGGAAGGCATTCATGTCTTTGGAGCTAAAGCCCGCCGCAGCCAAACCCGAAGGAGTCGCCATCGAATCAATACTAACTGTTTTTCCATTTGGAAAAGTGATCGTATTATTTTTAAAATCAATTTTCGATCCTTCTTTTTCAGACTTCTCAATCGCCCTTACAATTTGCGTGGCCATCTGTCTGGCCGTGCTAGATGCGTTTGGATTGGTCGATAAATTTTTTAAATCTCGCTTGGAATCACCTGTATTGTTAGAGTCATCATCTGAACAAAACTCATCATCACAAGGAACTGTTTTGCCTTGGGGATTCAGATCATCAGGATTAGGAACATTGGGCTTGGCCAACAAATTTGGTGTTGAGGTGTCTAGATCACGCATGGTCTGTTCGGATTGAGCTCGTGATTTTTTTGCATTTGCAATTCCTTTCATTGATAAGGCGACTCCCCCCAAACCAATAGCACACCAAACCCCGTTTTGCGGACAATTTGCTGCAGCCAACACACCCGCCGCGGCTGCTGATGCATATCCGTAACGAACTGCTTTATTCGCGCGGTTTTTTTGATCTTGAGCCTGATCACGCATCGAAGCTGTTTTTGATTTGTGCTCGAGTTTGATTTTTTCGTTTGCTTGTTCCCATACCTTATTTAAATCTCGATCTTCAGATTCACCAACTCCAATGCCGATCTCTTCTGCTTGGGCAGTTAAACTTATTTGCATACATGCCAAAATTAATATGAACAGCATTTTAGAAATAACAGTCATCAAACTCCCCCGATAGTCTCATTTTCGGTTATTTTGGGAATTTTCTCTAGCGAAAATAAGGTGGCTTCTCATTTTAAGACACTGTTAAAATTACTGGGCTCAATAGCTGGTGCTGTACTTAATGAAGCTGGTCTCGATTCCTGAATAATGGTAATAGGCACCTTACTGACTCATCCGTGGCGACAAGATAGTGACAATCTTTTTGACAGGACTGACCTTAAATATAGACTTTACTTGCATCATATTAGTAGCTAATATATTATACATTATATGCTTAATTCGAATTTAATAGACAATAATTTGAACTTTATATTGGCGGCGCCGTCACAAATATCTAAGACCCTAGGACAGCGAATTAAGCAGCAGCGCCTGCTGCTTAATTTGCAACAACAAGAGTTAGCGTTAAAAGCGAATGTCTCAGTTGGAACTTTAAAAAATATAGAAAATAAAGGGCAATGCTCACTGATACATTTTATAAAAATAATTTCAGCTTTAGGACTGATTGAGCAAATACAATCATTATTTGTACCGCAGCCGACGTCGTTAAAACAATTAGAGGAAATTGAATTAATCCTAAAAGCCTCTACACCAAAACGCGCACGACACAAAAATAAAGGACCTCGATGAAAAAACTAAATGTCTTTTACAATGGGTGGGGTGAGCGTTGGCAGATTGGAACTTTAGCAGACTCGGGAAAACAAATTTATTTTGAATTTGATGATGCCTGTCTGCAAAAAGGAATTCAAATTTCCCCCTTAGTGTTGCCGCTACAAAAAAAAGTATTCACTCATTTTCCTGATTATCAATTTCAATTACCCGGATTTATTGCCGATGCACTACCTGATGGCTGGGGCATGCTGTTGCTGGATCGTTTATTTCAAAAGAATAAGATACCACTTCACTCTATTTCCATTTTAGATAAATTAGCCCTACGAACAGATAACGCGATTGGAGCTTTAACATTTGAACCATCACAGGATTTAGAAAATGATTCCCTTATTCATTCAAAATCAAACTCTCAAAACAATTTTGATTTGATAGCTCACGAAATTCGAAAACTCGAAGCCGATAAACAATCCAAAAGTTTAAATGATCTTGTTAAAATGGGAGGATCACCACATGGAGCTAGACCCAAAATTTTAATCCCATTTGATTCTAAAACCAAAAAATCACAGCCATGGTTATTTAAATTTCCTTCCCATAACGAACATCCAGAAGTCTGTGCGATAGAAAGTGTTTTCTTTCAATTAGCTAAAAAGGCAGGGCTAATAGTTACTGAATCTGTTTTTTTAGAACTACAAGAGACAACTGCCTTTGGTGTTCAACGATTTGATCGAAAATCTAATCAAAGAATCCACATTCATACTCTAGCTGGAGCCCTTAATGCTAATTTTCGAATTCCGGGCAGTATAAGCTATCAATCTTTCTTGCAAGCCACTCGGCAAATCACGCGTGATGAACGTGAAGTCAAAAAAGCATTTCATTCTGGAGTCTTTAATTTCATTTTTAACAACAGAGACGATCACGCTAAGAATTTTTGTTATCTAATGAATGCAAATCAACAATATATCTTGTCTCCATCCTATGATCTTACCTATTGCGAAGGACCCAGTGGAGAGCATCAAATGGATTACATGGGTGAAGGTAAAAATCCCAACGGATCACACCTTAAAGCTTTGGCGAAATCACAAGATATTTCCAAGAAGGATCAAAAATTGATATTCGATCAAGTCTGTAACGCCGCTGAAAATTTTAGTGGACTTGCAAAAAACTATCCGATTCGCAAAAAAACCATCGAGCAGATTCAAAAACGCATCCAATCACATATTCAATCTTTGCAAGAAGATTAGATGGTACCCTAAGACATCGGAGGCTCTTTGCCTATGACATCGGTGATGTAATCCAGGTTTTTGAATTGATCGGGATCATAGCCAGTGGCGATGAATAGGTTTTGGTAGCCTTCGGAATGCATTTTTTTTGCAATGACTTCGCCCTTGATACCATCGCCAAGATTGGAATCGATATAAAAATTTGAAGTAGGGTCTATATTTTGTTTCGACTCAGAAAACTCTTTATAAGACTTAAATCCTAAAAATGTTTTCTGGCGTTCTTTCGATATAAATTGCCAAGTCATATGTACCAAAGGATCATCATCGATCAATATCCAATCGTACTTAGCTAGCGCAGTAGTAGACACAATTTCCTCTAATTCCATAGGGACAAATCCAGCTAATTGCTTTGGTAGTAACTTAATACCCAGTTGTTCACATTTTTGTTGTATTTGTGGTTCTTCATAACGACTTGTTACTAAAGTCACATTATTTTGTAAGCCAAGTTCTTCTATTATTTTTAAACCATTCGTATTTTGCCCCAAAAGTT
>JBPOJH010000142.1:0-20352 GCA_052033755.1 Bdellovibrionota bacterium
GCGCAAGACTGGGTGCCACGGTCGATTCGTGATAAAGCTAAACAATTGGATCGAGTCACTTCGGCTTTAGAATTAGAGTTAGGACGTACGGCCACCGAAGAAGAAATCTCGAAGGCTTTAAATATTACGATTGAAGAGTTTTATGAATTGGTCAATCAAGTACGTCCCGTTAGTCTGTTATCGATCGATGATTCGCAAACATTTTCGAATGTTGATAAAAAATCCATTTTAAATATTCTAGAGGGTTGTCGTTTGCAAAATCCATTCAATCAATTGAATGTTAAAACCGTGAAAGACGTTGTCACGCAAGCGATCGAAGATCTGCCAGAGCGTCAGCGGTTGGTATTGTCTTTATATTATTACGAAGATTTAAACCTTAAAGAAATCGGTAAAGTCTTGCGAGTCACCGAAAGCCGCGTTTCGCAACTACATGCTCAAGCCGTCACTCGCCTGCGCGCAAAACTGACGCAAGTCCTGGGCAGTGGCGAACTAGAAGTGGCTTAATTAGAAATTCAAGTAACTTCTTATGCAGAAATGTTTGTTCACCATTCTTCTTAGAACAGCTGTATTTCTATCATTTGATCTGTACAACTATCCTAGACATATCATTACAGTTCCAATATCGACTAGCATATCCATGTTCTTTTGTGAGTTTTCGAATTCTGCTCCCGTTAACTCTGTATTTGTAGTGTCAGCAAATACAGAACTTGTGTTAATCAGTACCAGTATTACTGCAATAAAATTCTTTGTAATCGAAAAATTTATTTTTACCCCTTGTTTTTTCAGAATAAGTTCTGAGTATTAGGGCATTGATGTCAGGTCTTTATTAAAAATTCTAACTATTAGGAATTTTTAATCAGCACTTCTGAAAACTAAGAAGTTTTTTAAAAATTAGACTTAAATAAACCATCACAGTTCAATGGTGATAAGTTGTCTGTTGATGTAATTATTTCGATATTTTGTAAAAAATCGCTTTCAATAAAACTATAATCTTTAGTAATTCTTATTTTAACAGCAAAAAATACCAATTTGTGTTGTTCATTATAAACTAATGTTGATTTCATTTTTGTTGGCACTTTCATTGCAAACACACAAAACGAGTTCTTCATTAAGACGAGCTTCAATTAATTACCCAAACTGGGAAGAAAGAGAAAATACATGAAACAAAAAAAGCAATTGCCGAAATTTTTAGTAAAAGCACCCGTAAAAAAAATGTGCGCTATGTCTGAAGATGCTAATTTTGGTCCCATCGCAGGAGGATAGATATTCAAAATTAGCATTAAACAAATACAGATCAATTATTCTAAGACCCATGAGTTTATATCTCATGGGTTTTTAGGGGGTAAAAATGTATCCGTTCTTAAAAAAAAATATTGTTTTAGTTAAAGGATATTCTGCCTATGGGGTATATGATCTGAATAACGGTGAATTTCATCGAATAAATTTAGAGGCAGGTGAAATATTAAGTAATCTAAATGGAATGGAAAAACTTGAATCTTTCGACGAAAGCACTAAGGAATTTATCATAGATTCTTCAAAATTTGAATTAATAGAATTTTCGAATAAAAAAAAATATCAAGCTCAGACTCAATTAGAGTCGGTGTTAAAAAAAGTACGACCAGTGAAGTTTGCATGGATTGAATTAACTTCAAAATGTAATCAAAAATGTGCGCATTGCTTTTTAGGAGAAGATTTAAATAAATTTAAACATGTACCTAAAGACAAAATATTTGAGTATCTCAAAATTCTATCAGATATAGGCACAAAGCAAATAATCTTTAGCGGCGGCGAACCTACACTTCATCCAGAATTTAAAGAAATAATTGATCAGGCAGGAGCGTATAAATTTCGAATTAATGTTCTTACCAACGCTTCTACCAAGAATTTTGAATCGTTATTTCAAACTTTCTATAAAAATAACGTTATTCTTAAAATACCAATCTTAGGATGGGAACAAAGTCACGATCAAATGACTATGATCGAGAGTTCATTTGAAACAACAATTAAAAATATTAAGAAATTAAATAATAGTAATATAAAAGTTACATTAGGAACAACAGTAACAGGTATCAATCATCAAGATATTCCAAAAATTAGAGAATTCGCAAATTCATTACAACTTCCACTGGAAGTGAGTCCAGTATATGCTGTTGGTTTTGCACAAATAAATAGTTCGAAAATATTTTCATTAGATCAAAAAAAAATAATTGAGATTTGCAAAAAAGATAAAGCTATGGTTTCGACCAATTATAAAATATATCCAGCTCATCCTAGGGAACAGTATGAATACGATTCGACGGACTATGACTCAGTCAATTTAAAAAATTATTTAACTGAGCATCATGAATGTGGACAAAAAATTATTGCTGTTTTAGCTAATGGTGAAGTAACTCCGTGCTTAATGCTAAGAAATCCACAGTATTCGCTTGGAAATACAAATGATAATTCATTACTAGATATCTTAGAACGAAAATCAAAACAATCAACTCGCTTCGACCAACTTATGTCACTTAAGGGAGTTGCAGGATGTTCAGGCTGTGAAGCTCGATTTGCGTGTAAGGCCGGCGGATGTCCAGCATCTTCTTTAGCAAATGCAGGAAGCATTCAATTAAAAAATCCAATGTACAAAAGCTGTTATTATAATAATTTTTAAACAATAAAGGAAAACTGATGTTAAAAAAGAACTCGATACTTATTATTTTTGCACAATGGATATCTTCATTTGGTAGTAAACTACATCTTTTGGCCTTACCGTTGATTATTTATCAAAATACAAATTCTGCTCAGCTATTAGCTCTAGGATTTCTGGCAGAGACATTGCCATGGATGATTTTAGCACCATTTTTAGCAATTTTTCTGGAGAATAAAAATTCAAAGTATATACTTATTATTTCTGATTTAATAAGAGCTTTATTGTGTATACTATTGGCATTTACAAATTATAACACTATCTTTTTTTTACTAGTCATGTTTTTGCTAGGTATCTTTAATAGTATATATGGAAACTTTCGAATTAAGCTTTTGAATAAATCAATAAATAAAGATGACATTTCAAGATTACTCAGTATCACCAACGCTGGTTTGGAAACCATACAAATTGTAGCACCTGCTTTTGGAGGAATATTACTTAGTTTAAAAATATCTGCCTCCTCATTTCTTTTGTTTGATAGTTTATCATTTTTATTATCAGCGCTTATTTTAGTGAATATTCATTTTCAACATTCATCGGAAAAAGTTCAAAGTAATAATAAAGCGAAAATACATTTAGGTTTTAAATCAATATATAATTCAAATGAAATATTTAAATTAACAGTAAGTGAGGCAGTTAGAAGTATTTCTGAAGCTTTTTTTATCCCAATATTAATTCTAGTTGTGAAAGAAGCTTATAAGTTGAACGAATCCTATTTTGGTTGGGCTCAGACTTCGATGTCGATCGGTGCATTAGTCATGGCAATTTTATTTTCTAAATTAAGCACTCCTTTCTTCAAAGATAAGGCTCCATCGCTATCACTATTAAGTTTGGGAGTGTTACAGTTAATTTTATTAAATGGAAATTCATTGTCTGTTTTATTACTTATGCTTTCATTAATCGGAGCGACAATGTCATTTAGACAAATATCAGCTGAGTTTTCATTATTAAATCACATCAATGCGGAAAATTCTGGTTTAATTATTTCTGTTTATAACAGTATTATTGCAACAGCCTACATTTTGGGTTATTTTTTATGTTCATTAATTCCTGATTTTAAAGTTACATTATTTTTATCAGCCGCACTCTGCATCTTCGGTGGCTTATTTCACTTTTTTAATTTAAGGAATTCAAATGGTAGAGTTAGATCCTATTCTGAAATTTAATCTTAATAGAGTTAGAGATAACGCTCGGCGATTTCACTCTCTAGCTCAAAAATTTTGGACAAATGATCAGTATAAAGTTTTTTATGCTGTTAAGGCTAATCCTGATGAAAAAATTTTAAGAATCTTATCAGAAGAAAATTTTGGGTTCGAAGTTATGACTAATTTACAGCTAAATAGTGCGTTGGCATATTCTAGTAAAATTATTTCTAGTGGTTTTTATAAAAAACAAAATTTTATAGAATCATCAATTGGAAAAGTTAAATATATTGTTGTTGAAGGAATTCATGATTTTTTGAACATAAAAAATGCTCTTACAAAGCTAAGTAATCAAAAGATTGCAATTGCTTTACGAATAAAGCTAGAGCCTACCAATAAAATTGGCTTCTCAGTGGAGGAGATAATCTCACTGATTCCTTTTTTAAGAAATAACAAAATCATTCAATTGTCAGGATTACATTTTCATTCAGGTTGGAATGTTAAAGATGAATCTCAAGTTATTAAATATTTACAAGTGTTTAAAGATGTATACGAGTTATTAGTTAAAAACTTTATTAATTTAGAATTTCTAAATTTGGGTGGCAGTTTTTGTGAGCACAGTTCAGATAGTACACAACTTGAAAAAAGAATTAGGTTGTATGCTGATTTTTTTAAAAACACTTCATGCCAAATACACTTTGAACCGGGACGATATTTAGTAGGTGATGCTGGAAATTTATATGCTCAAATTACGTATGTTAATCACAAGACAAATGAAATCATTGTAAATACATGTGCTTATGGATACAAACTAAATGCAGGTACTCCAAAAGGACAATTATTGAATATTGAAACTGGCAGCACACAAAAATGGGATATATTTGGTTTTTGGCCAGCTGAAGGGGATCGTTGTCAGCTAGAGCTAGAAGGTGTACCTGTAGTTGGAAATCAATTACTGTTCAAAAATATGGGTGCGTATACATGGGATATGCCAATGCAATTTGAAGCAAATGATGGTTTAAAAATTGAATTTATGGGTTAAGGTATATATGAACAAATTAAACTTCGCAGAAATATTGACATGGTGTGCGCCGAAGTTAAAAACAAAAATATTGTTGCCAGCTGAGATATATAAACTGCAATCAGATTCAATACGCCAATTTTTTCCAATAATTGAAAAAAATACTGATTTAGTGTTAGCAAATATAAAGCAAAAATTTGAGTTAATAGTACGACAACATATGACAGAGCAAGAACTGAATTCTGCTGAAGTTTTCAATCTTAAACATGAGTTATCAAATCTAACTGAAGATGGAGTACTTTTATTTATTTCTAATTTGAAATTGAATTCATTAGAATCGTTGATATCCAGCGAAGGATTTGTGTTTACAAGTCTTTATTTAAACTCGGATTTGTACGATGAAATAAAATGTTTTTATTTTTGTTTTAAACATCAGGAAGAAAGATCGAAATCGCAGCTTTATCAGAATCATTCTTTTTTACAAGCTGTTAGCTATAAGTACTATGCTGAAGATTACACGGATGATATCGAGTTCATGAAGAAATGGGTTAGGAGTTCGAAAAGTATTTTAGAAATAGGAATTGGTACGGGTCGATTAGCTCAACACCTGATTAAATATCCGAGTGCATATTATGGTATTGACTTATCTGCAGGAATGCTTTTTCAAATTTACAAAAAAAAATTGGATAAGAATAAAATATTTATAGATCAGCAAAATATGTTAAACTTTTCCATCAACAAAAAGTTTGATTCAATTATATACCCATTCAGAGTTCTCCCTTATTGTGAGAATGAAGATCAAATTAAACAAACACTTTTGTGCTCTATTCAACATTTAAATGATAACGGTAGAATTCTTATTAATATGTTGGATTTTACTGATGAATTTGTAAATAAATGGCATAATAAAGTTTATACTTTTGCATTCACTGGACCAACAGGTGAGCAATGGATTAAAACAGATAAAATGTATTTTGAAAATAATTACTTAAAAAGGGAGATTCAATTTACAATTGAAAATACAATAGTTTGTTCAAGCGTTGATAATTTATTTTGGATTAATAGTTCAAAACTCACTGATATTTGTAACAGCATTAACTTAACAATTGCAAATATCTGGCCTGCATATCAATTTAAAAAATACTCTGAAGAAGGTGAATATTTAATGGAATTAAAAAAAACAAATTAATTCTTCTTCGTGAATTCGTCTTTGATTTTTTTCATTAGGCGAGCCTCTGCCTGACGGACAGCCTCGCGAGTGATTTTGTATTTTTCGCCGATTTCTTGTAGGGTCAAGGGCTCATCGCTTAGTAAGCGCTCTTCCAGAATAATTTTTTCTTTGTCATTCAGTTGGTCGCGAATGGCCTCGATCGCCTCTGTTAAATGACCGACTTCTTCTTTTTTAGCTAAACTAACATCAGGTAGTTCACGCTCTTCTGATTGCATGTCCATCAAACTGGTTTTAGATTCATCATCTAACGGCGCATTCAAACAAGACAACTCTCATTTTAAATTTTCAGCATCAGCGAAGGCTGTAAAATATTTACTTAGATAATATAATCTTAGAATTTATTTATATCGATTCTTAAAAATTAGAGAAAAATTTCCTTAAAACGTATATATTTGCCATTAAGTGGCACATGACTTGCTAGGTTTCCCCAATCAGGAATTCCGAATCAACAATTAAAAAAGGGGAAAAAATGAAAACACTATTTAAATCTATATTATTAACATCAGTATTGTTAAGTAATCATGTCTTTGCTTACCCAACTGAAAGTGCTAGATGTACAGAAACTAATGACTCGTTATCAGTTGAACAAGCAGCGGCTAGATCGGCTTGGGCCTTCAAATGCTATCCAGGCCTACGTGGTACAATGAAAGGAAAACAAGTCCTTCTTCGTGATACTCAAACAGGAGAGACGTTTCCGGGATATCCTACATTTGCACATATCGATGATGAAGGAAATATATTGTCTTATTGGGCCGGCCCTGTTGACAGTAATGCGCCATGTGATGGATCGGAACAGTATTCATTTATAGGGTTTTGTAGAGCTGGTTGTTATACACCAGACCAAGTTGTATTATTTTCCGAAGGTTTTATTCCCATCAAAGAAGCAAGTCATTCTCTTAAAGAAGAAATAGTCGTGCTTGCAAAAGATTCCACAATGGACAGAATTGAACTTGTAACTACATTATTAGAAAGTTACACAGTCGATCCAGTTTCAAAAACACAGAAAATTTTAAAAATTAAAACGCACGATGGTGGAGAAATTAATGTCACTTTGAATCATCCCTTACTGGATTCAAAAGGTTATATGCGTTCTGCAAATACTTTAAGTGTCGGTGAAAGTTTGATCAAAATGGATGGTGCTTCAGATGTAATTACTAGTATCGAAGAATATTCTTATACTGGAAAAGTATATAATGTTAAGCCAACCTCCAATAGTCCTTCTGAAAACATTGTTGTGGCACAAGGGTTTCTAAATGGGTCTGTATATTTTCAAAACGAAGGAATCAAAGAAATGAATCGATTAGCGCTTAGAACAGGAAAAGTTATTCCTGATTCATTAGTTCAGTAATTAGTTGAAAGAGAGAAGTATTGTCTTCTCTCTTTCCTTTTCTTTTGTGTGTGGGGTGGTAATATGTTTCTTTTTAATAAGATATGGATTTTATTTATAACTTTGTTTTTGTTAGCATCGTGCAGTGACCCGGATAACTCGAAAGCTGCCGCTGTGGTTTCTGTAAAAGAAATTACAAAAAAATTTGAATGCAGCAGTCGAAGTAAAGACTTAACTTGTATTGAGCAAGCCTGCTCATTCGCAGGAGGGCTGTTTTTAAGCGATTTAAAACAATGTCAATGCGGTTATGGAAAAAACTATGTATTAACAAATGGACAGCCATCTTGTGTTTCTCAAAAAATTGAAAATGATTGCTTAAAAAAATCAAATGGATTTTCTAAATCCGTATCAGATCAAGAAAAATTTAGTATTTGTAGTAATTTACAATTAACAAATTCCAACGAAAAACCTTTAGGTAGTTTATATTTAGACTTCCAAAATGCGACACAAGAAGAGCGTATTAATTTTAGTAAGTGGGCAGATTTAAAGTTTTGGAAAGAATTTAAATATAGTTTTTGGTATTCACCTGTACCTTTTGGAGATTACATGGTTGTAGGTGGGGCCATCACCAACGATTTAATTATAAATGGACTATTAAAACCATATAATATGCCAGATGAGGTTATAGACTATATTAATATTCCTATTTCCCCTAAGTATTTTTCAAATTCAGATGAATTGATTCAATATTTAGCTAGTAATACACAAAAAACTTCCATAGAAAATTTTTCGCCAGAATTTCTTAAAAAACACCCTACAATCGAGAAAGTAATATCCATATATTCAACAGCTTCATTTGATTTAAATTATAATATCGACACTCGATATAAAGAGGGATGTTTAAGATCTTGTATAGCAAAGAGTGAAGTTATTAACCAAGACAACTATAGCTCTTGGTTTGAAAAGTATTATTTTCATGGGCAACTTTATCGGAACGAGTTTAGATTGGCTAATTCAAGAGGACATGTAATTGCATCTTTAGTTTTAGCCGACTACTCGATATCGTTAATTTTAGAGTTAGAAAAAACTGATACTGGTATTCTAAAAAATGCAACTGCATTTGATAAGTTTGGCAATCAACTATTTATTAAGTTGGGTTTAGATAACGATAAACTAAATATTGAACATGAAGACGCGTTTAGAACAAAGATCCAATCTGATTTAATAATTGGCCTTTGTGAGGACGGCATATCTAGAGACAGTTTTAAAAATATTGGAATTGAAAGTTCAATTATTACTGGACCTGTTAAAAATAATTTTTATGGTTGGTCGACTACAAATAAGCCAGAGGGCTACTGGGAAGGAAGATTTAATTTAAATACCTTTGGATTACCAGAGCTTGGTGGCAATTCAAAACATGCCACTCAAACTGCTAGTGTCTTGGTTGATAGTAAAATAGAGGATATGTCTGTTGGGGTTATACCTCTTGGAATTTCATCCTGCATCAATCCAGACCGATTTTTAAATATATGGGACAATTTCAAAAAATCTGGATCCAGGGTTATAAATTTATCAGCTTCAGATGAGATGGATAGTGAAACTTGCAATGAAAAACTAAATAAACATCCTTTAATACAAGAACCGCTAGAAACACTTTGGGTAGTCGCAGCGGGAAATCAAGGATCCTCCAAACCAAGAGGGTGTCCCCAACATTTGGTAGGTCTTCCTAATTTAATTATTGTGGGAGCTAATGTTGACGAACACATGCACCCATTAAGTAATTTTGGTGAAGATATTGTGGATATAGTTGCACCTGGTGAGTTGCCGAACGGAGATGGATGGGGAACTTCTTTTGCAACACCTAGAGTTAGCAGATTGGCAGCTTTGTTATTTAGAAAATATCCAAACTTGACTCCGGTTCAAATTAAAAAATCCATTTTATTAGGTGCAGATATTCCTTCGACACCATTGCCTGTTCTTTCAAAAGGAATTCTTAATGAAAAGAATGCAAATGAAGTCGCTGGTGCTTTTTCGAGATCTGAAAATTTGCCTGATAAACTAAAATCTCTTTTTTGTAAGTGGAGATTTGGACTTTGTTCAGATGTTAAAACTAAAATGCAAATTAATGAAAAAATCGATCAAAGTAGGGGGTCGAAATGAAAAAAATTATTAGTATATGTTTACTTTTACTGGTTGGATTTTTTTTAATAAAAAATCTTTATAAAGAAAATTTTATTTCAAAAAATATGCTATCCGATTTTGGAAAAAATGGTACTCAGACATTAGTACCAACTCAAAATAGTGCTACATCTGGTCTTCGTCAACGAGCCTATCTTTCTGATAAACCTGTACCAAGTATTCTTAAAATTGAAAAAAATGATATCAGAACAATTCAAGATTTATTAAGACTTAGTCGAAAAACGTTGAAATCAAAGGAAGAGACAGAGTCTTACCAAAATGCACTTAAAGATAAAGAAAAAATAGATTTAGCTTATAATATTATACAAACAATTCCAAGCATAACTAGTAATGATGATTTTTTGAATAACCAAAAATTGAGAATGGATGCAGTATTGTTTTTAATGAGGGCCTTTGAATGGCTTGATAATCCACAAGGAAAATACATAAAAGAAACTGTAGCGAGCCTTATTCTTGATGATTCGATATCAAAAACACAAGATTTAAAGCTAAGAAAATCAATGGCTGCGGATCGAATTGAGCTTTTTGCAAACTTAAAATATGTTGATCGAGAAGCTGCAATAGACATTCAAAATAAAGCTTCAGAAAAAACAACTAAAAAAATAATTCAATTTGCGAATAATTTTTACAAATCTAGTGAAAAGTAAGAGGTCATATATGAAGATCGGAATCAATTTTTTAATATTAATGTTGTTTGGTAGTTTATCTTATGCTCAGTCTATCGTCCCAGCAGGCAAAGGTGAGGAAGCTATGCTTGGTAAAGGATATAATACTGATACCCAAAGCTTCCAAGGCCGTTGTTTGAAAGGTAACGCTGAGGAGTATGGACAGCCAATAGCTAATGTTGATTTTTCACAATCCATTTCGCAATCTGAATTAGCTAGTGAGCTAGGGTTTGGTGCTGGTGGACGTTATCGCTATGGAGTAGCAGAAGTCAGTGCTTCAGCTAAGTTCTTCAAACAGCAACAAAGCAGCAGCTTTTCTATTAGTTCTGTTTACTCAGGTGAGTATAAATTCAGAAATCTTGTGTTAAATTTTAATGATTCGGATAACTCAAGTAGCAATACGAATACAGATCTAAAGTTAGCTAAGTTATCTGATATTGGTCGATCTGTTTATGATAATGATCAACGTTGGTTAGATACATGTGGAACAGAATATGTTGAACAAATAGAGCGAGGTGCCAAATTATTTTATTCAATTAGGATAGATTTTTCCAGCACTGAAGAAAAACAAGTTTTTGAAGCCGCTTTTAATTATGAAAGTAGTTATGCCTCGGTACAATCGTATTTAAAATCTTCTTCAAGAAATTTTAGTAAAAATACGAAAGTGACTATCGGTGCACTACAGATTGGTGGAGATATATCAAAAGTGACGGAGCTTTTCAATGCCGAGAATGACAATCAATCAGCCATGGGTTTTATACAATGTACATTTGGAGATTTTTCAAAATGTGATAAAGTTATGGAAACAGCGTGGAATTATGCGACCAAGGAATTTAAGAAACAGTTAGATTTAGATCCAAACAAACTAAAAAATAGTAGCGGACCAGCCTACTTGTCTTATCGAACAAAAAAATATTCGACAGCTGGAATATACAGTAATTTACCTTCTATTGTAAACTATGCCATTCAAAAAGTAAGAAAACAGTTAGAAAAATATTTTGATAAACAAATTGATTATCTTGGAGAGATTCGTCAACTTCTTTATGGAAAGACAGTGGTTCTTAGTCCTCGTCAAAGAAAAAATATCAATAATTTAGAAAAGACAGTTGGAGCCAATCTTGAGAAATTAGTTTCCGCAGCAAAGGCGTGTTATGATCAACCTAGTACTTGTATTGAGATAGTAAATGACTTGGCAGATAAAGAGGACGGAATTCAATCTATAGATGAAAGTATGCTAGTGGTTGTGCCAGAGACTTTTTTACAGTTTTGCAGTTTTTCCCAAACGCCTATTGCGCCTGAAAATTTAAAATTGTCGATTAATGGAATGATAGAAGCTGCAAAAAAAATGGAACCATCTGCTTTTCAAGCCGATTCAAATGGTAAGACTGATAGCTGTTTAATTTCACATATGGTATTTTCACAGACGAGCAAAGCTGTGTTTTCTGGAAGAAATATTTCAACTATTGAGCCGTTAAAAGAATATAAGAATTTTGTTTCAATAGATTTTTCAGATAACTCCATTGAAGATATAAGTTACTTATCTGATTTTCAGAATCTGGAAATCTTAAATCTTCATAACAATAGGGTTCGCGATGTGACAGCTTTATCCGGATTGAGGTCTCTGCATTCCTTGAGAGTTAGTAATAATTCCTTAAGAGATATTTCTGATTTGAAATCTAGTGGTGGATTGATAAGAGTAGATGCAAGAAATAATTTTTCGACAGTTTCTTGTGAAGAATTAAAAAATATATCTGTATGTCTTAGTTCAAGTGTAAGAACTGAAATTAGTTTTGTTCCGATTGCAACCAAAAGTAGTACTCCATTTTTCATGCCAAGCGTAGCTCGAATGGGAAACGATCAAATATTTATATTAGGTTATGGAAAGTCAGCCCAAGTTTTTACATCAGTCTCAAATACTTTTGAGAGTTTGGGCGATATGGGAGCTCCTTCATTTGGGCACGTCACATCGTCGTTAGCAGATGGACGAATTTTGACAACTGGTGGTTGGGGAACATTAAAACGAGTAGCAATATTTGATCCTATTCAAAAAAACTTTTTAATAAATAATAATGGACTCAAAGTACCTAGGGCTGGACATCAACTCACTGTTTTAAAAGATGGTAGGGTATTAATTACCGGAGGTTGGGAAGGCGGAGCTGCATGGACAGGATCTAACGCTTCATACACCGCAGAAATTTTTGATCCTCTAACTAATAACTCTACACTCGTATCAAATATGCATGCTCCAAGAGCGTGGCATACAGCCACTTTATTAAATGACGGGAAAGTCTTGATAGTAGGTGGCTTTTCACACAATGGAAGCCTTGCTTCTTCTGAGCTTTTTGATCCTATTACAAACTCATTTGAGATTGTAAAAAAATCAATGTATGATGGGCGAAGCGCTCATACCGCTACTTTACTTGATAATGGAAAGGTATTACTTGTTGGTGGATTTTCTAATTACAGTAATGCATTATCAACCGCAGAAATATTTGATCCAGTTCATGAGGACTACATGCTTATTTCTGAACAATTAAATGTTGGAAGAGGAGCGCATTCTGCCATTAAATTGAAAAATGGAAGAGTAATCATTTCTGGTGGTAGTAGTGAGGTTTATGCTCCTAGTTCACCGCTAGCTTCTAGTGATGTCTTTATTGGTACGGGAGAAGTATTTGATCCTAGCGAAAATTCATTTGCAGAAGTGCCAACTAAAATGTTTTTGCCACGATCGAATCATTCAATGATTGAAATTAAAGATGGTATGGTTTTAGTAATAGGCGGCTTAAGTTGGGATGCGGCAACGTATTCTGAGGCGCTTAGTTATACTAGTTTTTAATTAGAATCAATTTTAGTGTACAAGTGATGTTGAGTTAAAAACGTCACTTGTAAATTGACCCTACTCCGAGTTCTTCTTCAAGAATTCGTCTTTGATTTTTTTCATCAGGCGAGCCTCAGCCTGACGGACGGCCTCGCGAGTGATTTTGTATTTTTCGCCGATTTCTTGTAGGGTCAATGGTTCATCACTTAACAGTCGCTCTTCTAGTATGATTTTTTCTTTTTCGTTCAATTGATCGCGAATGGCTTCGATGGCTTCGGTTAAGTGGCCGACTTCTTCTTTTTTAGCTAAGCTAACATCTGGTAATTCACGATCTTCGGATTGCATGTCCATCAAACTTGTTTTGGATTCATCATCCAGTGGCGCATTCAAGCTGACATCGCGACCACTCAGACGGCCCGCCATGTCCTTGACTTCGTCTTCGGGAATACCTAATCGACTGCTGATCAATGCTAGATTGGGAGAATCACCCAAAGCCTCTAAGGCTTCTTTTTCTTTTTGCAATTGATAAAATAATTTTTTTTGATTCTGAGTTGTGCCGATTTTTACCAAAGAGTACTGCTTCATCAAGTACTCCATAATATAACCACGAATCCACCAGACTGCATAGGTGATTAAGCGCACACCCTTGTACGGATTGAAATCGCGAACTGCATGCATCAATCCCATATTGCCTTCTTGAACCAGATCAATCATCCGCGCTCCAAATTTGGAGTACTCAGCTGCGACCTTGACGACGAAACGCAAATTGGATGTCACCAATATTTGTGCCAGTTTTGGATCCTTGGTTTCATGATATTTTTTGGCATACTCCAATTCGTCTTCACGAGATAATAAGGGATATTTTTTAATTTCATTTAGATATAACTGAATCGGATCTGTGGTCGTTGATATCGCTTTTGAAGTTGTCAACGAGGGTAATTGTGGATTCGGTTTGTTGTCTGACTCAGGTTCATTGTCTTCTTCAGCCTCGGTCAAATCATAGGTTGACAGAATTTTTTGTTCAGGTTCGCCGAAGTCCTTCAATGCTGTAATGCCGTGATCTTGATCCTGTTCATGATTTAGTTTCTGATCATCATCGTGGTTATCAACAACTACCGCCGTTACTTTTTTGGCTGTTTTTTTAGACGTGGCTGTTGGTTTACCAGCTTTGATTTTAGACTTCATCGTCGACTGAGGAACAGTCGATCGGCTCTTTGTATTTTTACTTACAAGAGTTGTCGATTTTTTTGTGGATAAAGACTTGGATTTTGCCATACTAACCTAAGTATTTACTTAATTTTCTTTGAATCGTCTCTTGAATTTTATTTTTAAAGGGAGTTAGCAGCATTGGCAGATCAACAACCAATTGCACAACACTACCGTTGCTGTGTTCCTTAACACTAATGTCAGCCTTAAATTGAGACCCATTAGCCTTGCCAGTTTTTTGAGCTTCGTTGAATTGACAAACAACTTTGGGGTCCAGCTTTTTAATTTCTTGCTCGTTTTGTAGGAAGCTTTTGATTTTTGTAAAAGCCTCGTCTGTTTTTAAATTGCACTGATGTTCAATATTAATTTTCGGCATATTAACCTGCTTTCTTCGATCTACTTTTTTTATTCCCGCATTTTCAATTGTCTTCCGATTTTAACGCACATCTTCTTCGATCGGAGGGCGAAGTTGGCCAACTTGTTAATCGTTTGTCGCTATAATTTTTTCGCCTTAAGAATATTCTCTTAAAGACAAGTTTAAACTCTAATAAAACCGAAAGACAATCATCAACATACAGTTCAACATGCAACACAATAAGTGATTTGACCATGTCGGGTCATTATGCCAGTCTATGAGTCTATGAAATTCGTAAAAGATTTAAAAAGAACACATTATTGCGGGCAAATATCAGAAAAAAACGTCAATCAAAAAGTAGTGATCATGGGATGGGTGGATACTCGTCGGGATCATGGATCGTTGGTTTTTATCGATCTTCGAGATCGTGAAGGCTTGGTGCAAGTGGTGATCGATCCCAAAAAAGATCTTTGCACTTCGGCAAAAGACTTTGGTCGAGAATACGTTGTTGCTGTTGAAGGAGTTGTGAAAGCGCGTCCCGAAGGGATGATCAATGCAAAACTATCAACGGGCAAAATCGAAATTGAAGCTGTTCGATGCGAAATTTTAAATACCGCTGCGACTCCTCCGTTTCAAATCGATGATGATAATGTGGGTGAGTCTTTACGATTAAAGTATCGCTATTTAGATTTGCGTTCACCTCGCTTACAAAATCATTTAATGACTCGTCATAAAGTGGCGCAGTTAGTACGACGATTTTTATCGGAAAATGGATTTATCGAAGTCGAGACGCCGATCTTGTACAAATCCACTCCGGAAGGAGCGCGCGATTACTTGGTACCTTCACGAGTTAATCCTGGACAGTTTTATGCACTTCCTCAAAGTCCACAAACATTAAAACAATTATTGATGATTGCGGGTTACGATCGTTATTTTCAGTTAGCGCGATGTTTTCGTGATGAAGATTTGCGTGCGGATCGTCAGCCGGAATTTAGTCAAATCGATATCGAGATGTCTTACATTGATCGCGAAGACATCATTGATTTGAATGAAAAAATGTTGCGCCTGATTTGGAAAGAAATCAAAGGCGTTGATGTGGGCGCGATTCCAAGAATGAGTTACCAAGAAGCCATGGATCGATATGGTATCGACAAACCCGATGTGCGCTTTGGTATGGAAATTCAAGACCTAAAATCAGTTGTGACGGGAAGTGGGTTCAAGGTTTTTGACGATGTGTTGGCTCGCAACGGAATCGTTCGAGGGATCACCGTTCCCAACGGTGGCACTTTTTCCAGAGGACAATTTGATAAACTGACAGATACTGCCAAAAAAGCTGGAGCCAAGGGTTTGGTATGGATCAAATCTGAAAATGGTCAATTGACTTCGCCGGTTTCGAAATTTTTTACTGCAGAAAAATTAGCAGAAATTTTTGCCAAAGTGGGAGCGAAAGACGGTGATGCTGCTTTAGTAGTCGCTGATGATTTTGATATTGCTTGTGCGGCCTTGTCGACATTGCGTTTGCAAATGGGACGAGAATTAAATTTGATTGATACTTCCAAGGATCGATTTTTATGGGTCGTGGATTTTCCATTGTTAGAGTACTCACCTGATGAAAAACGTTGGGTGGCTAGGCATCATCCATTCACCGCTCCAACGGATGAACATGCTGAGTGGATGTTGAAAAACGATGAATCCAAATATGGTCAGATGTTAGCCAAAGCTTATGACTTAGTTTGCAATGGCTATGAAATGGGTGGCGGTAGTATTCGTATTTATCGTAACGAAATTCAACAGGCGATGTTTAAGCTATTGGGAATGACTCCCGAAGAAACGCAGACTAAATTTGGTTTTTTCTTAGAGGCTTTAAAATATGGAACACCTCCGCACGGCGGAATTGCCTGGGGTATGGATCGTTTGGTGATGTTGTTATGTGAAACGGATGCAATTCGCGAAGTGATTGCATTTCCAAAAACAGCCAAAGCTACATGTTTGATGTCAGACTGTCCAAGTGAAGTGAATCGAGATCAATTGGCTGAAGTCGGTGTCCGCTTAAGTCCATTGGCAGAAAAGCATTTGGAAGAACTAGCTTCAAGGTCTTAGGTCTAGTTCTTTGGTGGAATGCGATTTTTTCTCAAGTTAATACGTTTTATTCCGATACAGACTCTACAAGGCAGAAAAGCTAAAGCCAAAACTGCCCACACAGGAGGTGTGTCTTGGAAAAAATCAGTAGCATTTTACCATCGAATTCCAGAGTGAAATCAGTTGATTTAGAGGATTCTCATCCCGTGCGACCAGGAACACCCACCTTTGGCCGTAAAGAAGGATGGAACTCGGCCAAGGACAAAGTGACTTTATCTTCCGTTGGTGTCGATGCAAATCAGGTCGCGCCCCCTTCGCCCAAAGAAATCGTTTATAAAAATCCTCGTGAAGTTTCTCGCGCCAAAATGGTCGAGGAAGTAAATCGTAAATTTTTTAATACGCGTTTAGATTCAAAAGTGGAACCCGTTAAGCTACAGTCGGAAGTCAAAACAGAATCAGTTCTTACAGATGAATATCGACCGACTCCGAAAAACGAATACGCTATCGCGGCTAACCCCAAAGCCTCTGCCTATGAAAGATTAGCTAATTTTAAAGATTTAGATTTACGTGGCAGTGACAAGTTTGAATTAGACGACGAAGAGCGAGTCACGCAAAAATACAATGATTCGTATAAAGATAATATTCGATCGCCCAAAGTTTCTGAATACGGCCCCATAATGGAAGCCGAAACAGAAGAAGTAATGTATTAATAGTGGAATTAGTGTTATAATTTTTCCAGTAGAAATCCAGTGTCCTCCAAAGATGTCCGCGCATAGATGCCCTCTAAGTATCGCTGTCCTGTATGATTACGATTCACAACGATAATGTATTGCAGACTTAAAAAAATCAATCGTCGCACAACTTGATTCGACCAGAACGGAGCCCCTAATTGCACCAGCATTTCTAATCTCATCAAAGCTTGATGTGGATTAGATGCGTGCAATGTTCCCATACTGCCTTCGTGTCCTGTTGATAGCGCCATTAATAAATCTTTAGCTTCAGCGCCACGAACTTCACCAACAACGATACGATCAGGACGCATTCGTAAGGCTTGCTTCAATAAAATCGCCTGATCAATATTTGGCAGCAAGCCTTTGGCATCGGTGCGTGTTAACAAACGTGTTGAGCAATCATTCGGAAGATATAACTCTTCGGTGTCCTCGATCAGAACATTTCTTTCGCAGGCGGATAGTTCTCCTAGGCAAGCATTAAGTACAGAAGTTTTTCCAGCTCCAGTTGGTCCAACTACCAGAAAACTTTTTTTCTCGTTTAAAATATTTTTTAGAATTTCAATTTGCGAAGGGCTGGCCCAGCCACTATTGGCTAGGCGTTCAAAACTCCAGGGATTTTTAGGATGTCGACGCAGACACAACACGCTGTCTTTTTGTGTCAGTTCTTTGCCAACCAGGTGCATTCGAAAATCACGAAACTTACCATCGGCGACAGGTTGTTCGACAGATAATTGTGTTTTTGTTTCCAAACAAAGTCGTTCGATAAAATTTTGAAATGTGATTTCATTTAAAAAAGCATCTGGGTGTAAATGCAATCGGCCTTGCTGTTCGTAAAAAATTTTTGTCGGTCCATTGACGATAATTTCGGTAATTGCGGCATCGTCCATCAATGATTCAAGAGGGCCTGTTTTGTAAAATTCATTTTCAATTCGCGTAAGCTGTTCAGGATTAAGTTGTAGTCCCAGTTTTTTGATAGCACGTTCAACCTTATATTTTTCTCGGTTCATGCGGTGATTGAGAGGATCTGTTTCATTGTTTGATGAATCATCAAAATTCACATCTGATTTGTAGGAGTGTAGATCCATTGAATAAGAATCACGTTGAAGCTCATCGATGATTTTTTTGGTTAACTCTTGTAACATAATTATTCCTTTACGATTTCGGGTTTTACAAAAACTAATAATTCAGATTGGCGATTGCGAAAGTTCTGACTTGAAAACAAGGGGCCCAGTATGGGTAAACGACTAAGACCCGGAAGGCCTTCTTGTGACGAGCCTTCGTCATTTTTAATTAATCCCGACAAGACAATGACCTTGCTTTCGTTCAAATCAAAATGACTTTTCAATTGATTAGACACCACTGCGGGAATGCCATCCAGGGCATTGGCTTGATCCAAGGAAGAAACCTCGGTTTCAAGAGCAATACTCATTCGCCCTGAATAGTCGGCCTCGGGTTTAACTTTCATTTGGATGCCATATTTTTTCCAAATAATTTCTTTGGTTTTTTGGCTGATGATGCGGATGGGTAGTTCGCCACCGGCAAAAAACTCGGCTTCTTTTCCTGATTTGCATAAGATATTGGGGCTAGCTAAGGTGCGACTAGAACCATTTTGTTCCAAGGCTTTCAGTTTAGCGTATAATTTTTCGATGCTGCCTTCGGATTTGGGAAGGACTTGACCTTGCATCATAGGTTGCCATTCAAATCCTAACTCAACAAATTCTTCGCGTTTCACTTCGGCTAAGGTGATATGGACCCGTACTAGGGGAGAAGTTTGCAAAGCATCTTCGACCCAGTGAATTTTAAAACCATAGGCCTGCAAAAAGGCTTGCAAACGTTCTGAATGAATCGATTTTTTAAACAGACTTATTTGTAGGGGTTTTAATAAATGAAATTTTTGAATGGGCAAGGATTGATCAACAAGGTTTTGATTCAGATTTTCTTCGCAGTTGTTAACCAGTTCGGTCGAGATTTCGGCTGACATTTGATAAAGACAGTTTTGCTTCTCACACGCATCGGCTATTTTTTGCCAATCGTTCCAGCGATGTAGTTTGCCAATGACTAATAGTTCACCTTTTTCTGTAGTTAAACGTAAGCCCAAGGTTTGAGGGATCACGCGATTGAGCACGCGAAAGGTTTTTTCTTGCGCCGCGGATAGAATAGAAAATTGGTAAATCTGCCGACCTACGCGCACAAAGCTGCGGCCAGGTTTTTTGCCCTTGATAGAGTAAACACTTTTAAGATCAGAGACCTCTAGAATCTCTTTATTTTCGACCCAGATGCGATCTTTGGCAGGGACTTTATAAGTTTCGCCTTGAAGAAGTAAGACTTCATCATCTAAATTTGTGGAATTTTCCGCATGACTGTCCAAAATTGGAAACAGCTGGAATGTAAATAGTATTAAGATTGCGATCGAGTTTTTTTGTAATGGGATAAGAATATTTTTTAGCATGTTGTCCTCTGGTTTATGTGATGAAGAGTTACTATTGTCCGCTTTGTATTTGTTTTGTTGATGGGAAGATCGTTTATTGTGTGTTTGAGTGTCCGAGGTTTCCGAATCGGGCAATTCCGTATCGAAAACCATTCCGAATCGATTTCTGTTGTCTGTCGATTATGACCGTTTAAATTAATATTTTTTGTGGAAAAAAAACTCATCGGCATCCTTGTGGTTAGTTGTGTTTATGGAATTCTAGATAATGGATTGTAAATCCCGAGTACCGCTTTACAAACTTGGTGCCAGCCGTTACAGTTTTTAAACGATCATGACCATTTGAGGGATTGAAATTTCAACTGAAGGATTTTTAAATATGAGTACACGTTCAAGCACTGAAAAAAATTTTCAGAAAGAAGTAAAATTACCGACAGCGAATAAATTTGTTGTACATAAATTTG
>JBPOJH010000056.1:0-76696 GCA_052033755.1 Bdellovibrionota bacterium
AAAAGCAAAAAGCAAAAAGCAAAAAGCAAAAAGCAAAAAGCAAAAAGCAAAAAGCAAAAAGCAAAAAGCAAAAAGCAAAAAGCAAAAAGCAAAAAGCAAAAAGCAAAAAGCAAAAAGCAAAAAGAAAAAAGCAAAAAGCAAAAATCAAAAAGCAAAAAGCAAAAAGCAAAAAGCAAAAAGCAAAAAGCAAAAAGCAAAAAGCAAAAAGCAAAAAGCAAAAAGCAAAAAGCCCCAGGCTTAAATTATGTTCAATTGCTACAAAAGAGTTTGAATTGATAGAGTTAAAAGAAATATTAAGAAAAAATATTAAGCCGAGTAGAATCGAGAGATGTGATGGATAGTAAGAATCAAAATCAGAGTCAAAACCAAACTTCCAATTCCAATCAGTATGATGTGAAACTTTGGGGGGGGAGATTTGAAGAGCCTACTTTGAAAGAAGTCGATACTTTTTCTACTAGTATTTCTGTCGATCATCGGTTGTGGGAAGTCGACCTTTTAGGCTCTATGGCACACGCAAAAATGTTAGGTCAAGTGGGGGTTTTAGCTAAAGCGGACTCTGAAAAAATTATTGTGGGTTTGCAATCTATTTTAAATGACCTTCAAGCTGGACAACAGCAAATAGATTTTAATGCCGAAGATATTCATTCGGATATGGAATTAAAATTAGTTCGCAAGATTGGCGAAGTCGCGGGGCGATTACACACAGCTCGCAGTCGCAATGATCAAGTGGCAACTGATACTCGATTGTATTTATTAAAAGAGGTCAGTTATTTGCAGCAAGAACTTAAAGCGTTGCAGAAATATTTTTTATCTACAGCTGAAAAACACTTGGAGTCCATCTTGCCAGGATTGACTCATATGCAGCACGCACAGCCCGTCAGTTTGGCTCATCATTTGTTGGCGTATTTTTGGATGTTTCAGCGTGATTATGAGCGTTTGTCGGATTCGATGAAACGCATTTCTTCAATGCCGCTTGGGTCAGCGGCCTTAGCGGGAACGGGGTTTCCTTTGGACCGTCAAATGGTGGCGGCGGATTTGGGTTTTCAACAGGTGACTGAAAATTCTTTAGATGCGGTCAGTGATCGGGACTTCGTGGTCGAGTTTTTATCGAATGCGTCTTTGGTCATGATGCACTTATCGCGTTTTAGTGAAGAGTTAATTTTGTGGTCGATGCCGGAATTTGCATTTGTGGAATTATCGGATCAAGTCACCACGGGTAGTAGTATAATGCCACAGAAAAAAAATCCAGATGTTGCCGAGTTAATTCGTGGTCGGGTCGGACGTGTTTATGGTTCCTTGATGGGGTCACTAACGATGTTAAAAGCATTGCCATTATCGTACAATCGCGACTTGCAAGAAGATAAAGTTTATTTATTTGAAGGGCTGGATACTGTCAGATCATGCACACGTTTGATGTTGCTAATGTTAAAAGATGCTAAGTGGAAAACAGAAAATATGTCGCAAAAATTGCGAGGAGATTTTTCCAACGCGACGGATTTGGCCGATGATTTAGCTCGTAAGGGGATGCCATTTCGTCAAGCGCACGAGGTGATCGGAAAACTGGTCGCGGATTGTATTAAAAATAAAAATGCTCTGGAAGATTTAACCTTACCAGAGCTGCAAAAGTATTCTAATTTATTTGATGCCTCCAGTATGCAAGTGATCGCGCATTTGGCGGTGATGAAGGCACGCACGTCTGAAGGCGGTACCGCACCATCAGCAGTCGCCACGCAAATTCAAAAAGCAAAAGCCGCGATGGAACGAAACTGAACTATCGGACAAAAAACGTCACATTTGTCAAAATTATAACATCTATATTTTGATTTGAAATACCTTTATAATTTGTTCCTATGAAAAAACTTGTTTTAGTTTTAGTACTAATATTTTCAAATGTGGAAGTTTTTGCAATTAACTTTGGTCGGGCCTATTATAGATCAGACTTGGTAAGTGATTTTTGGGAAAAGCCATCAGTAACCACATTAAAAAAAATAATCAATAAAGAGGAATATTTAGCAGAGTATGTAGTTGCCGAGCTGATTGCACAAAACAATTCTGGTAAAGAAGTTAATGAGGGCGCTGTTCCTGCTAATGTTAAAAAAAGTATAGTTGATTATTATTTAAATACATATGGACCCAGTTCAATGGAAGATAAATTAAATTTTAATAGAATGGTGTTTTCTGAATCGATTGTAAACTCTAATGTCCATATTGCAAAAGAGTATTATTCAAAATCCCTAGCCTTAATAATGAAGTCTGATAGTAGTGAAAAATCTAAACAAGCAAGTACCTTAGTGTGTAGTGCTTTAACCGATCTTGGAGATAATTTAAGTTCAGGATCAGAGCGTGTACTTAATTATGAGGTTTATCCGGAACGAATAAATGAAATTGAATCTGTAATTAGTATTGCACTTTCTGATCCTAGAATGAATTCTGATATCTTAAACGAATCATGTATCGTTGAATATAATGCTGAAGAAGATTCAACAATAGAAATGCCTTTAAAAGATTTTTTATTAAAAATATATCCAGATTATCAGTCGGTAATTGATAAAAAAATACGAACTGTGGATTTAAAAAGCTTTGATAATTTTGTCGATGTTCAGGATCCTTTACTACCTCAAATCAGTTCAAAATATGATAACGAGAAAGTATTCGATGTGATCATTAAATTAGGTGAATCTCATTTTGCAGGATATCCGATAAAATGGCAATTCATACATGACGAACTGAGCGCGGAGGCTCGTTTAAAGGTACGTCAAATTCAACTTCAAAAACAATTAGAAATTTGGAAGAATTCAAAGCCTTCTAAAAATATGTCCGTTCATGTTGATATCGCAAATAAAAATCTGAATGTCATTAATTCGCAATTGAACTCTTATGCCAAGATATGGAGTTTGCGTTGTGAATATGGATATAACGACGAACTGTGCAGTATGCGAAAAAGCATTGGGCTTTGAAATGTCCTGATTCTTGAACTCGAACAAGAGTGTGGTGACAATTTACTAGTCAAAAGAACCGTTGACTGTACTCCATATTTCGTCGACTATTATGGAGTATGATCCATAGACTTATAAACCCTTCAAAAAACTCAAGTTTTTTTATTTTTGGTGCTCGCGGCACTGGGAAATCCACCTTTATTGAAGATCAATTGTTACCCACATGGGGGGTGAGGTTGCCTGCTGAGTATAGAACTCAAAATGAGTGGTATTTTGAAGGGGTTTTATATTTAGATCTATTAAATGATGATTTAGAAGAGTCCATTTCTGCTGATCCAGAGCTGCTTAAACGAAAAGTTGAATCTATGAATTCTAAACCAAAGTGGATTGTCATTGATGAAATACAAAAAGTGCCACGTTTGCTCGATGTCGTGCATTCTATGATTGAAAAGCAAAAAATTAAATTTATTCTAACAGGATCTAGTGCGCGTAAGTTAAAAAAAGAAGGGGTCAATCATTTAGGGGGCAGAGCCTTTGAATATTCACTGTTACCATTTACAAGCATAGAGCTTCAGAAAATCTTTCAATTAGCAGACGCACTGAATTTTGGATTATTGCCAGCACTACTAAATTTTACTGAACAAGAAGATAAAATTAAATATTTAAGAAGTTACGTTCGCACATACGTAAAAGTTGAAATTCAAATGGAACAATTAGTACGTAAGCTAGAGCCATTTCGCGAGTTTTTGGAGGTGGCTGCGCAAATGAATGGTAAAATATTAAATTTTACCAAAATTGCTAAAGAAGTTGGTGTAGATACTAAAACAGTTCAGCTTTATTATCTAATTTTGGAAGAAACATATTTAGGCTTTAGGCTTCCATGCTTTCATCACTCCTTGCGAAAAAGTCAATTGCTAACGCCTAAGTTTTATTTTTTTGATATCGGTGTTAAACGTGCCCTGGATCAATCACTGCATTCGCCCGTGATTCCTGGTACTTCATTTTATGGAGAAACATTTGAACATTTTGTGATTTTGGAATTTTATAAATTAAATCTATATTTGGAAACAGATTATCGCCTTAGTTACTTTTCAACTAAAGAGGGATCAGAAGTTGATTTGATTTTATCTCGAGGTCGGGAAATAATTTTTATTGAAATAAAATCTTCAACGCAAGTGGATTTAGTAGAGGTTAATAAACTGAATGCGATCGCAAAAGGTCATACTAAAAAGGCATATTACTTATCTTGTGATCCGCATTCACAGAAAATAGAAAATGTCATGTGCTTACCATGGCAAAAGGGTCTGCACGAGATTTTTAAATTGTGAAGTCTCTCTATACATTCTTCTTATAGTTGTTTTAGTAGTTGTCAGCTCTGTAATTGGTTTTTAGGTTTCTGTTCATTGCCTCGGTATAGGAATTTGGTGCTTGAACGCCAATTGCGCGACACTTTTGTCCTGTTGCGCGACAATATATTGATTTTTATTAATAATTCCAATAAGATACTTGCATGACAAACGAACGACAAAAAGCTACATTGAACGTCATTTTAGATCTTTTGCCGGAAGTATTTACGCAACCTCAGTTGGCGAAGCTAGCTAAAGTTTCAACTAGGACGGCTCAGCGAAAAATTCAAGAAGCGATTCATTTGAAGTTAATTCGGATTGATCGACGGCAAGGAAATACTATTTTTTATCAGAAAATCAGTTTTCGATTTTCAAGTTATCAGCAAAAGTTTTTGGATGAGTATATTCCTGGTCGAACGTTTTTACTGTCTAAAAAAGAAAGATCTTTACTAAAAGATTCTGGATCTATTCATGCTTCGGTTGATTTAGAAACGTTAACAGCACATATTTATCAACGTTTGATGATTGATATTTCTTGGGCTTCGTCACATTTAGAAGGGAATACCTATTCCCTTCTTGAGACCGAAAAATTGTTGTTAGAAAATCAAGTAGCGGAAGGTAAAAATCTAATCGAAACTCAAATGATTTTGAATCATAAAGAAGCGATTCAATTTCTGATTTTAAATCGAGCAACACTTAAAATGGATCAGCGTACTATTCTTTCCATTCATGCTCTTTTATCAGAAAATATTCTGTCCCATCGAAGCGCTATGGGGGCACTTCGAAAAATTCCTGTGGGTATTTCTGGGACTTCTTATAGTCCATTGCAGATACCACAGCAAATCGAAGAAGAATTTTCAGTTTTTCTACAAAAGTCTCAGTCAATACCAGACCCTTTCGAACAAGCTTTGTTTATTCTGATTTTTATACCTTACATTCAGCCCTTTGAAGATATTAATAAACGCACTTCTCGAATTGCTTGCAATATTCCGTTTCTACAAAAGCAAATGGTTCCGATTTCCTTTAAAACTGTTGATCGTGATAGGTATATTCAAAGTCTACTTCGTATCTATGAGCACAATGATATTGCTGCGATGAAAGAGCTTTTTATTGAAAGTTATTTATCCTCTACGAAGGAGTATTTGAATTTAAAGTCTAAGATGGTTACGCCATCACTAGCATTGATTCAATATCGTCAACAAATCAAAAAAATTATGTACGATTGTGTAAGTCGTCAGCGTCCTTTAAAGGTGGATATGCTGGATGAAGTTCCAAAGGAATTTCAGAAGGAAGTTTTTAATCACATACAATTAGAGCTTCGTGATCTACACGAAGGCTCAGTGGTGCGTTTTGGATTAACGCCTAAACAGTTTCGAACTTGGAAGTTAAAATTGGCATAAATTGATCATACAAAGGTCCAAATCGATTGCTAGTAAAAATCTTAACTTAAAGTGCTACAGTATAAATATGAGCATTAACTCTGATGAATTCAGGGGGAGTGTCTGATAAAAAATGGACGAAACCAACAAAATCGAGTCGCTTAAATTATTGAGCTGGCTGAGTTTTTAAAATCCTCATCATCAGAGCTCGGAATATCCAGTTGATTTTTGGGAAGTTTTTGTGTTTCGTCCAAGGTGAAGGCCTCAAATATAAAAAGATATTTTTCGAATAGATCTGTATCATGTGATTTTAATAGGTCATTTAAAAGTTTAAACCGTGAAGAAAAGGTCATCCCTTGAAATGCATTCGAGACAACACGAATATGGATAACCTCTTCGTTTTTCAAAAAAACGGAAGTCTTTATTGGTGTCAAAGTTTTGTACGCATTAGCAATTATTTCAATAATTCGTCGCTTATCCATTTGTACAATCCTTTATAGTCGTTAATGGAATCTTTCATATCATCAATGTTTTCCATTTGTTTATATCTGCAATCCATAGACCATGCAGATAAACCGATATTGGCTAAACTTGTTTTATGTGCCATTTTTATTTTTGCAAGTATTGATGTACTTGGATTTCCATATTTAATAATAATTAGTCGTTCTAAATCATGTCCTTGACGGCCAAAGTCTGGATACGTTCCGCCATTTTTGGCGATGACGGCCTTCATGGATAACTCAAGAGCTAAATGTAAGTTTTCAAGAACATTTTGCAATAAAGCTAGGTTACTAACAGATTCCGCTACTTCAGCAGTAGTGTAATAATCTTCGCTTCTTTTTTTGAGAATCTCCCAAGATATTTGCGTCATTCAACAAAAGTAATATAGTAAAAAAAATTAGAAGTCATTTTATTTCTTGAATTAATAAATGACGAAAATTATTTTTCAGATTCAGTTAAACGAAAACCTTGCTTGTTAATCGAATTTTAAAACTTCATTTTAAATTGTAAAAGTGAAGGTTTCGGTTTCAGAAGTATTGATCAGTATATAGAAATCTTCGTCCCAAGTTGTGGAGGTTTTATTTTCAATGCTGGACTGGTTTTGTGGAGTTAAGATTTGAAAATAATTTTGATTTTTTTGTATCCGATAAATTTCCATAGTTGAATCTTTGAAATTAACAAACTCGTCGTCTGTTATCAAAGGTCGAGCGATTCGTAAAAAGCCTCCAGGCGGAATTTGATATGACGACGGAGCAGAGTCCGTCGTTACTAACGCTGTTTTTGCAAAGCCGTTCCAGTTTGGAATTTGAAAAAAACTGCTGCCATCACTTAAGGGCAAATTAATATTAGCAGCTAAGGCGAAATGTCGAATTAAAGCTTTGGCGGTTAATATATTTTTGTAATAATCGAACTGGTGGATTTGCTGGGTATAAAATTTTAGTTTTTCACTTAAGTCAGATACGGATTGGATATCTTTGTGGATAAATTTTAATATCGGACCGCCCTTAAATAAATTTGTTAAATACAATCCAAACAACAAATTCATGGCATAAACCTTAGAAGAACCAGACTTTTGAAAGTAAGCTTTATCTGAAAAAAAGGACGGTGGGTTTGTTTCCGATTTTAACGAGTCAAGGCGCGGATAGGGAAATAGTCGGCTTTGTTCAACTTCATGAACCTGCGCTAATAGCTCATCCATCCAATACGCCAGGTTTAACTTTTGATTCAAAAAATGCGTCAACTCATGCGACAGTAGTGACGGCCACACCACTATGGTATTAGGCTGGCAATCTAAAGAAATAGTGTTTTTAATATTTTGCTGAGCAGGAATAAAAAAACTACGAAAGCCTAAGGAATCTGCCGCTGACTGATTACGTTTGAAATCGTTCTTTTGAAATGAAGAAAAGTTATCGATAAGAATTTGAACGTCAGAGAATTTATTTTCAATCGATCTTCCATAGGTTTTAATCAAATTATTTAAGATAGAATTATTTTCGGATTTAAAAAGCAGATGAAATACTTGCGAATAATCCTGGTTGCTTTTAAAGCATGAATTTTTAGCTTCGTCAAAGATGAACGCTTTAAAAGTTGGATTGATAATCTCTGTAGCCTTAAATTTTTCCAAGTTTTGAAAAAATGTTGTTGTTAATTTTTTTGATTCTTGTTTGTTTGAAATATTTTTTTGCGCCTGCTTGCTGAATTGATAAGCGATTGAATTTGAAATTTCACCACTTCGAATTTGCGGGCGATATATTTCAATCGCTACCACGTTTTGGAAGGTAAAATCACATACAAAAATACTTATTAAAAAAGAAAGAAAGAATTTTCTAATATAAATAGTTATTTCATTTTTAAAATAAATAATTAGTTTAGTTTGCATACTTAGAACATTCTTTCTTTCAGGTTAAGAACGTTATTCAATACTAATGTTTTTAGTAACATTACAAGAGTTTTCGATTTCCCATGCAACTGAATATTTTCCTGGGAAAACTAAATCATACGCGTCACTCGAATTAGAAATGCTGAATTGACTTTTTAAAATTATATCAACAGTGTTTAGGTATGATTTAAAATTACCATACGGGAAATTATTACTTTCATTATATTTTTCAACAAAAGTATTATCAGTGCACAATAGCAAAGATATCCATAATGTCTCTAAGACATGCGTATATTGAGTAAAAGAATACAATAATTTGATTAAGTTTTTATCTTCTTTGCTTTCTATTTGTTGCCAAATCGTTGTGATTCCATATAGTGCAAAGTCCACTTTGGAAATTTGAATTTGTTGCAGGAAGATTATTGTATTTTCACCTGGTTTTATAGTTACTAATTTAAAAGAAGAAAGGCTACTAGGAGAGAAGTTATTAAATTTGCAATTAGTACGTTTGATTTCTAAAATGTAAGTGCCAGGTTTGGTTCTAAATGGCTGATTAAATTTTCCTAATGATTTTTTTTCAAAAGTAACATTTGAAAAAATATTTTCGTTAAAAGACCTAGCATCATCAATTAAATTTTCAAAATTGCTTGGAATCTCTATCAAGCAAAATCCAGATTGATATCTAGCCTTGTTTTCTGGTGTCACCACTGTAATCGAAGTCGTCATTGGCGGAGGAGAGATCACCACTGTGCTACTGCCACCGCTAGAGTTCGAAGTTGCAACTAGTTCATCGGCACCGCTGCCGACGATGACTGAACCGCCATTGGCTTTTTCTTGAATGTCAATTTTCAAAGAATCGCCATTTCCCATTTGAACAGTGGCTTTTCCACCGACTTTTTTAACGGCGTCTAAAATATTATCAGCGCTGGGGGATTTTATTTGCATCGATTGTGAAGAAGGGTTTTTCAATTGTGATGCTAATGTATTCCTAGCGGCGGACTCGGCTTTTAAATTCCAGGCGGTGGCAATGGATGGGGACGCCAGGCCGAGTAATAAACCTAAGGACAAGGTGGTTTGTTGTATTTGTTTTTTCATGGGGAATCTCCTGTGATTGTTTCGCTTAAATCGGCGCTTGCCACTGGCGCAGGAATATTTTCCTGGAGGATGGAGCTGGACACCGGAATTAAATTTAAATTAATTTGATAAATTTTTAATGGATCGCTGGATTGATCGCGATTGTTTCTGTCTGCATATTTTGAAACAATTTGTTCCAAGCAGCCTCGAAGTTCCTGATGAACCGCCTTAAAGTCAGCTTCATGCAGGGATAAAACAAGGCTTTGATATTTTCGCTCGGTTGCCGGTAACGCGATAGCCGCAATGGCTTCCTCTAAACTTTTCTTGTGAAAACTTTGAAGGGCGATATCTCCTGGGTGATCCTGAGTATTTAAATCTTTTTTAGTAGCTATCCATTGTTTGTTTTCGCATTTTGCTAAACCTAATTTATTTAATGTTTGCAGATGTGAAAGAACATCGGATTCTTTCATCTGTAATAGCTGCGCTAAGTGGGTTGAACTTTTATCGATATTTTCAATCGAGATCAGCACCTGCAGTCTTGGGATCTGAAACGAACTGAAGAAGTCATATAAATCTTGTTTTTGAATTTCTGCAAAATCATGATTTTTTAATGCATATTTTTTTCTAAGTTGTTGCAAGTTGGAATTCAAAACGACTTTATCTGAAAGTTGTCGTGTGTTTTCTAGTTGTACCAATGTTAAAAAATATTTTTTTTCCAGTGGGCTTATCGGTAAAGTATTCGAAATGATTTCAGCGACATCATTTGTTAAGTTGCGTTTTCCAACTAAAACCAAACGCAAAAACGAACGGCTTTTGATTCCCATTTGCAAAGCCCAAGTCGCGTAAGAAAAGTTTTTTTCCGTATTTTTCTTATGCTCATAGTAGCTACGCAAATATTGAATAGCATTGCTAAAGTCCCATATTTTCATGGACTCAAGCGGGTTCGTGCTGGAATTTGTTGTGTTCATTTCATTATTCATGACGATGCGCACTATAAAACATGAGCATTAAAATAGCAAGTTAGTTTTTTATATGAGCACAGTAAAGTGTGTAACATGCTGTAAAAACAGGAAAAACTATGGTGTATATTTTTCAATCAAATTAATTGAACACAACTTTCACATCGCATTTGTGTTCAAAATACAGAAAAATCGATATTTTTACGTGGCAGCCGTAGTCCGGTCCTAAGCCTTGAACTTGTAAATCTATGGGCCGTCGCAAATACATCCTGACCGTGATTTTGATTATGGGAAGCGGTCTTAGTTATCACAATATGCGAGGCTTTGGCACGGATCAGGGTTTAAAGGCTTCGGTTCAGTTTGGTCAGTGGCTGAATGAAGTTGTGACTGAAAAAAATATTTTGGATCGAAAAAATAAAATACTGAATTGGGAGTCTGCTCCTTCTGCCAGAGCGGCTCATCCCTACGAAGATCACTTGGTCCCACTGATGTCGGTCATTGGTGCCGCTGGCGATGATGTCGGCCACATCGCTTATGTCGATCGTGTGATGAATGTCGATATGGCCTCCTATTTTTTTACTTAGCCCTTGATCATGCGATCTTTAACGAGGGATTCTACGACGGAAGGATCTGCTAAAGTCGAAGTGTCACCCAAGCTATCAATTTGGTTTTCAGCAATTTTTCGCAATATCCTTCGCATTATTTTACCAGATCTAGTTTTTGGTAACCCTGGAGCAAATTGAATTAAATCCGGAGCTGCTATCGCGCCGATATCATTTCGCACCCATTGTTTGAGTTCATGTCTTAACTCGTCTAAACCTTGCTCGGACAATACAACATCAACATTTAAAATCACGTAAGCGTAAATGCCCTGACCTTTGATCTCGTGTGGAAAACCAACCACTGCAGCCTCTGCCACTGTTTTGTGAGCGACAAAGCTACTTTCAATTTCAGCAGTCCCCAAACGATGGCCAGACACATTGATCACGTCGTCGACTCGGCCCGATATCCAATAGTAACCATCTTCATCGCGCCGACAACCATCACCACTAAAATATTTTCCTTTGTAAGAGCTAAAATAAGTTTCCTCAAATCGTTTGTGATCTCGAAATACGGTGCGCATTTGTCCAGGCCATGAATCTGTAATAACAAGTACGCCTTCGCAAGCGCCGCTGAGTTCAACACCTTCTGGAGTCAAAATCTGTGGCTTGATTCCAAAAAATGGAATCGTAGCACTTCCTGGCTTTAAAGCCGTGACTCCTGGTAATGGGGAAATCAAAATACCGCCAGTTTCGGTCTGCCACCAAGTATCTACAACGGGGCAACGAGAGTCACCCACGGTTTTGTAATACCACAACCAAGCTTCAGGATTGATGGGTTCACCCACGCTGCCAAGTAAACGTAAACTTTTTCTGGATGTGCGAGTCACGTGTTGATCTCCTTCGCGCATGATGGCTCGAATGGCTGTCGGAGCTGTGTAAAAAACACTGACATGATGTTTGTCGATCACTTCCCAAAATCGTGACCAATTTGGATACTGGGGAACTCCTTCATAAATTAAAGTAGTAGCTGCATTGGAAAGTGGACCATAGACAATGTAACTGTGACCCGTTACCCAACCGACATCGGCCGTGCACCAGTAGACATCTGATTCTTTGATATCAAAGACGGCCCAATGAGTGAAGGAAACATAAGTCAGATAGCCACCAGTTGTATGCAAGACGCCCTTGGGTTTGTTCGTCGAGCCTGATGTGTAAAGCAAAAACAAGGGATCTTCTGCGTCCATAGGTTCGGGTTCGCAGATGTCGTTCACGTGATGGAGTTCCTCGTGATACCAAAGATCACGTCCCGATTTCATGTTGATGGATTTTCCCGAGTGCTGCACGACTAATACTTTACGAACCTTGGGAGTTTTCTCTAAGGCAAAATCAACATTGGCTTTCAGCGGAATAATCTTACCTGCGCGAACGCCTTCATCGGCGGTAATGACAAAATCAGAATCACAATCGATAATTCGATCGGCTATGGAATCCGGTGCAAAGCCACCAAACACCAATGAATGAACGGCTCCAATACGAGTACAGGCCAACATCGCATAAACGGCCTCGACAATCATGGGCATGTAAATAGTAACTCGATCGCCTTTTTTCACTTGGTGGCGTTTTAGAACATTGGCAAAGCGACAAACTTGATGATGCAATTCTTTGTAAGTGATTTTTTTACTGGGAGTGTTCGGGTGATCAGCTTCCCAGATCAGCGCCACTTTGTTGGCATGTTTTTCCAGATGTCGATCAATGCAGTTGTAGGACACATTGAGTTTTCCACCTTGAAACCATTGAATTTGAATCGGTGAATGATAGCTGACATTTTTAACTTGGTCCCATTTTTTGAACCAATGTAAACGTTCGGCTTGTTGAGCCCAAAACTTTTCAGGTTGTGACATCGACAACTGATAAAGAGCATCGTAGTTTTCAGAGTTAATATTGGCTTGTGCTGCAAATTCGGGTTTAACTGGAATGGTAGTCATCGTCTCTCCTAAGATGGAATAAAAATTCCATCTTAGTTTATGTTGGAGATGAATCGATTTATAGTTAATTTTAAATAAATTTTATTTTTTAAATAGCGCTTAGGTTTTACTAAGAGCTATTTAACTTTACTGACAGTTTAAGAATTCTAATCCAAAGACGGATTGGATTTCAGTGTTGTCGCCATTATCCAAAGCATACTGAGCGGAATATACAAAAATAGTTTTTAAACGTGGATAATTACTGTCGGCTTCTTTATCGATAACGTTAAAGGTTGTGTGATAAAAATAATCAGTCTTGCCGTTATCTACTTTAACTACATCCACGTCAGTACGAACTTCATCTACTGGTAGGTCTTTGATTTGTATGTTGGGACAGTATTTAGCTAATTCTGCTGGTATTTTTGTTTGGATGGATTCAGGCAATTCAGTGTCTTTTAAATAAGTAACTTTTGCGGCAGAAATACCTGGCAAACCGATAGCGAGTAATGTCAACAAGACGGTAGATAGTTTTGATCTCATAAAAGCTCCTTTTAATGGAAGTAAGTTGGTAGTCAAGTAGACGACTAACCTGATTCTGTAAAGTTAGGAAATGGTTAGCGTTAAATTTTTATCATCTTTCATTCGAATAATGATGCCTTATTCGAAGTATAGTGAAGAATTTTCCTTCTTTCTGCATCAGGAAATTTTTCAATACTATATCGAAGCATAGTGCGAGGCATAAGTGAGTAAAATTTTTTAATAAATAGCTTCAACGCGGGCAGATCCCTTTTGCCGGCCTCGCGTAACATCCAACCACTGGCCTTGTGCATCAGATCTTCTTTGTCGCCAAGGACTTGTTCCGCTAAGGCAAAAGCGATTTCGGGTTGGTTATTTTTTATGTACGCATAACTGGACACCATGGCCATACGACGATCCCAATGTTGTTTCGAAGAAATCATTTTAAATAAAATCTTAGAGTCTTGATTTTGCAAACAATAATCACCTAAAATTTTATAACTGGATAAATCAACAAGATCCCAGTTGTTGATCGCGGATTTATTTTTTAAATAAAAATCTACAATCATTTTGTGGTCAGCAAAAACTAGGATATCAGATTTTTTTTGAGAAGCATCCACGATTTTTATTTTTTGATTCGTTGCCAAAACTAAATTTGTTTTTTTCTTTGGCTCGAACTTTTTCTGTATTTTTTTTAAAACTTCATAGTTATGAACTAAAATCATTAGACCTATCAGTCGTTCTTCATGCCAAACGCTATTTAATAATTTCTGTATCGTTGCTTTATCAAGACCTGCATATTTTTTTGCAATGGTTCTGGATTCAGGTACGGTTAAACCTAAGAATTGATCTCCATGTCCATACTGCCCCGGAGCCGTTTTAAAAAACCTTAGACTGGCTTTCGCTTTTTTGTTATTGGAAAATTTTTTTATCTCTTTAAAAATATCATTTGTTTTCATAACTGTTAAACCTAACAGTCTTTCCAAAAAGGAACAATTATTCTTTCATAAAAAGCTCTTCATAAATCCAAATCCAGCTGCTCTGTCGATTCACGCTTGCAATGATCAAGGAAGCGTATTTAGCTTTTATGATAAGCGTTTGGATCGTTCAGCTAAAACAGCTTTGTATTTTTTTTGCAAATCTTTGGATAAAAATGAATGATCTATCATTTGATTCCAGGCGGGCAGGAAATTCAAAAGGCGCTGAATTTCTTTTTCAGCTTTAGTTTTAGAAATGAATAACTCTGGAACAGCATAGCCATCGATAAAATCTTTTTTGGTAAACTTAGATTTTTTACCATTGAGCTCCAAGGCTAGCTCTTCCGTCGGATTTGATAATACAATACTTGAATTCAACATATCATAGACTGGGGTTTGCAATATTTTACCGGATTTGTCAGTGATCAATGAAAAGTTCTTTAAGTGCATATCTTCATTTCCTATTAAGAAACTAAAAATTGTCCGCTGAAATAGCTTAATATACTCCAGTGATGGAAATGAGCAGAACTCGTCGATGACGCCAGCGACGCGTCCCATAGTCGCCAGATACTTTGTGGAGCGGCTGGCTCCAATTAATTGCGCGAAATCCTCTTGTGATAATTTATTGGAACGCCCCTGGCGGTCAAATCTACGAACAGCATATGATAGACTGCCGTCTTGACATAATATAAGACCATGCCAGGGTACCTGAAGTCCTGCAATTTGTGCTAAGTGCATGGTTAGATCTTCATTCTCTGGTAACTGAGGGTAATGGCTCACTTGTGGTTTTATTATAAATGTACCGCCTTTTTCTACGATACAAAATTGTTGTTCTTGTAAATTCAATACAGCGCTTAGCTTTGGTTGCACTCCTTGAATTGAAATCTTAGCTGCAAGCTTTTGTGCTTCTAGTATTAGTTCTGAAGTTGAGTACGGAAAAACTTTTAATTGCTTCAACTTCAGATGAAGATTTTTAAGTCCGGCCTCTGAATAGAGTTTTTCTTTATTCTGCAGTTCCTGGTAAGTAAATAAACAGCGAGTATTCTTTTTCATCAATTTATTTCCTTGACCGATATCGCACCAACTAGGTCATTACCAACGGCAACTAATTGTGAAAAATAATCATTGGCGTCGATTTTTTTTTGTCGTAACAAGGCTTCCAATTGAAGGCCCTCGGGTAATAATCCCTCTAGAAAGGGCGGAAAAAATGAAAAAAAATAGGGTTGAGCGCGAACAGGTAAAGTTAAAGAGATTGGATTTCCATTGTATCCATTTGTATAAGTCACTTCGTACTTCTTGTTTATTTCATGTTCAATTAAGATTGCAGCGAAAGTTTTATTCACAAAAATGTGAGCCTGTCTCATTTTGTTTTTTCCATTTTATTTTTTACTCGATTCAAGTTTTGTGTGTAAATGGCTGAGTCATTTTTAGATTTTAAAGGGGATTGCAACTGGATTTTGATATTTAAAATGTGTAGTACTTTTTTTAGGTTTTCATAGCTAACGGTTTCGTGACCTTTTTCAAGATCAAATATCAGTGTCTTACCAACGCCAGCGGCTTCTGCAAGTTTGGATTGTGACAAGCCAGCCCACTTTCGTGTGTCTCGAATCAGAGAGGCCAGCTCTGTGGATTCAGTTTTGTTTTTCTTGGATTTAACGTCAAATTTTACTGCCATAGCGGTAATTATGACGCATTTTGATTAAATTCACAACAAAATTAGCCAAAACCAGTCTTTTTTACTGTTATAGCGGTAAAAAAGACTGGTTTTGAATGAAAATGCTATAAAAACCCACGTAAAATATCAAATTTTACTGCTATAGCAGTAAAAAAGTGCCTTCAAGGGCGGGGTTCGCCCTAATGTCTTGCTTTGCGAAATTGATTTTATTTTGAGTTGGTTGGTTCTGGCTGCGACTCTGGTTGCGCATTTGGTTGCGACTCCGTTAGCGAATCAGGTTCTACGGGAAAATAATAAGTGGTCTTCATTTTATTGTTTTCAAGAATTTGATAAATTTCTATGGCTGCACCCGAGGTGTGCTTCCGGGCCGATTTTAATAAGTCGTCCAAGCGACTATAGACTTTCCATGGACCAATGGCAGGTGAGCCATCAAATTGAGCCATCAACACCTCACGTGTTGGAAAACTAAGAATTTTAAAATCCGTTGGCAATTCTTTTTCTAAATTTTGTAAGATCGATTTTTCAGAATCTGCAATCACGCAGCCCCCACGACTTTTTAGTCGAGGTTCTTCGACTAAATTTGGATTATCCAAATACTCACCCAAACTGAGTTCGCATTTTAGATTTTTGGATTTCGCCCAGGTTTCAACTTCCTGAATGACGTTATTGATTTTGTGATAAGCGCCAATGTGGTCCTTGACGACGCTGACAAGCGCGGGCTGTTGTGTGAATTCAAATTCGGCCGATTTGTAGCCTCCGATATAAAAATAAACATAAAAAGCAAATCCGGCAAATACAGCAATCGTTGAGGCGATAATATACTTAAACATAAACGGCTCCTGCAGGTCGATCCTACAAAAAAATAAAGACTAAGTTCGTCAAGTGTGGATTAAATAGCAGAGATAGACTCAAATAGGCAATAACGACTTTCAAATAAGGACATAATAATGAATATGGCGAAAAACAAATCAAAAAGTTCAACTTCTGCTCGCAGCTCTATGCGCAAAGCCCATCGCAACACCCAACATTCGGTGACCATGCATTCATTGCCTGGAACTGTTGCTGACAACAAAAGTATTATTCCTAGTTTTCTGACGCAAAAGTTATCATTGAAGTTACCAAAGTCGGCTAAAAAAGACTCGGCATTTGTGTTTGTGTTGGGAGTCGAAGATCGCACGCGTATTGAAAATATCATCGAAGATTACTCTACTGATTGGCAAAAAACTTCTTTGTTGGCGGCAAAGAAAGAGCTTTTGCATTTTGTTTCCAATCAGGGACCAGTTTGGATTTTATGTCGGTGGCCAAGACCAACCGTGACCTCGCATCACGGGCAATTGGAAGAGTCTGCTTATGCCTGGGCTCGTGAAAACGGTGGAGGTATTTTCACTAATCTTAAGTCCTACAAAGTCTCTCAGGTGATTATCGAAATGAGTGGCACGAATGAAGAAAGCGATTTAGGATTTTTAGTAGGAATGGAAATGTCTGCCTACACCTACAAGTCTTCTGAAAAAACAATTGCGGATCTTCCCGATTTTCATCTGTATAAAACCGAAGGCAGTTTGGAGCCAGATGTTTTAACGAAAGCGATAGAGCAAGGTGTGGCTATCAATACAGCCAGACATTTAGTGAATATGCCGCCGAATTTATTAAATCCAAAATCTTTTACAGATCTGGTGAAAGAAATATTTGCTAAGTCAAAATCAACTCAAGTCAAAGTGTGGGATACGGATCGATTGATCCAAGAAAATATGGGTTTGCATGTGGCCGTAGGCCAAGGGGCCGAGCATGGTCCTGCAATGGTGCATATTCAATATCGACCATCCAAAACACAGAAATCTAAAAACAAAAAACAGTCAGCCTCACAAGTGGCATCCATGTCAGCGCCGTTAGCCTTTGTTGGTAAGGGGATCACCTTTGATACGGGTGGTTTAGATATTAAACCAAGCAGTGGTATGCGATTGATGAAAAAAGATATGGGTGGAGCCGCGGCCTTAGTGGGTTTGGCTTATTGGGCTGTGTCTTCGGGCTACAATCGTGCATTGGATTTTTATATTGGTTTGGCTGAAAATGTGGTCGATCAAAAATCATTTCGCCCTAGTGATGTCGTTACCGCTCGTAATGGATTGCAAGTGGAAATTCACAATACAGATGCCGAGGGGAGATTAGTGCTTGCCGATGTACTAGATGTAGCTGTCACCCAAAAAGGAGAAGACGATCCGGAGATGGTTATTGATGTGGCGACATTGACGGGTGCGATCAAAGTGGCCTTGGGTGCGGATCTAGCAGGATTATTTAGTAACTCGGATGAAGTGGCAGAGCAGTTGCAATTAGCGGGACAAAAAGCCGGTGATCTGAACTGGAGAATGCCTTTGTATTTAAAATACACTCATGGAATGAGCTCAGCGTTTGCGGATATCGTGAATGCCGTGGATGGTTTTGGTGGTGCAATTACGGCGGCGCTATTTTTAGAAAAATTTGTGCGCAATAAACCTTGGGCGCATTTAGATATTTATGCTTGGAACGATAAGCCGACAGGCAGTCTGGGATTTTCTGGCGGTAGCGGGCAGGGCGTTCAAGCCTTGATTCAATTTATTCAGCGCTTGGAAAATTAATTATTTTGATAAACTAATATCCATCGCTAAGTAGACCTGTTAGAAAGTCAGTCATGAAATTTTATATCTTATTTTTTATAATGGCGAGCGCGATCCAGCTGTCCTCGCCGACAGTGTTTGCAACAGAACAAGCCACTCAGCAACGGGGCCAGACTCCACAATACCAGCAGTCACAAAACCAGAATCCGCTGCATTATGAAACTCTGATTCAGCAAAAATCTCCATCTTTGGAAGAGCTGTTGCAAAGTTCGCAATTAACAGCGACGGAATTGCAGAATCATGGTTCTGATATGGCTAGGACTTTGTCCCTATTGCCATCGGTGACAGCGACAGGATCAGGGCAGGGTGGGCAAAGCACTTCGATATTTATTCAAGGTTCTAATAGCGAGCACACGCAAATGTATTGGAATGGTTTTTTATTGTCGGATCCTAGTTCGGGTTCAGGTGTATTCGATAACAGCTTATTAGAAATTTTATTTTCAAGTTCAGCGATTCATCATGTGCAATTGTTGTCGGGACCTCATGGGGTTGAGTACGGTAACGGTGCGATGGGTGGCGTGTTGTTATTATCCTCTGACGATTCCAATTTCAATGAGGGGCGAGCCACTTTCAAGCTAAGCACAAGGTCTTCTCACACAGAGGTCTATTCGGGAGGTGCTCAGCCCGAAAGCTCAAATTCAAAAACTCGTATTCATTGGACCTTGGCGAATGGGCGTAGTGAGGGTCCATCGGCGGCGGCAGCCACTTCCTTTGATAAGAATTCCGCGTCGAATAGCGCCGCTGGAAAAGCCGAAAAAGAGCTAACGCAAAATATGGAGTCGGATTTTCAAGAACAGCATTTGGGTTTACTAGATTATCAGTACAGTGGATGGGGCGAGCCATTGCAAACTCGATCGATGTTATTATTTTCTGAAGTTAGAAATGGATTTGATCGCGGTGCGGGTTTGGCTAGTGATGACCCCAATGCCGAAGCTCGCAAAAAATTATTTCAATTGGGATTGGGCCTAGATTACCAATGGACCCAGGAGCAAGCGCTACAAGCCAGTGTCAGTTGGATCAGTTCCGATCGTCGTGATCAAAATGCAATCGATGCTCAGTCGACTGATGTACAGACGACGAAATATTTAGGTCAATCGCAAAAAACGGAAATCGATTGGCTGTATAAAACTAATTTCGATGGGAATCGATTTGATAATAAATTGGGAGTCGAGATCATTCGTGATCAATCCGACATAGCCGAAGATTACGGTTATGGGGAAAGCGTTTTGAATCGCTCAAAAACCTTGACGGCCATTTTTACCAAACCCACTTGGACGCTGCGGACTGCTGATGTTACGCAGGCTTTTTCGTTGGGGACTCGACAGCAGTGTGTGTCTGGTAATTCTTGTCAGCAAGTGTTTGAGTCGCAGTGGGGCCTGCTACGGGAATTGCAACAGAATACGCTTGGTTTTTTTGTGCGTTGGTCGCAGGCCGTGAAAGAGCCAACCCTTTTTCAAAAGTATTCGCAGATTTATGGAAACGAAAATTTGACCACCGAAAAAGTGACGGGCTATTCGATGGGTTTGCAATGGGGACAACAGACCTTGCGTTTTTTTCAAAATAAGTATCAAGACCTGATTCAATACAATTACTCGACCAATCGTTATGGAAGTATTGGGCAGGCGCGCACGCAGGGAGTTGAGCTGGACTTGCAAGACAATCAAATGTGGTGGGATTGGCATTTTCAATGGACTTATTTAGAGTCGCAAGATTTAGATACCAAGTTAGAGCTACTAAGACGACCTCATCACCAGGGACATCTGTTATTAGATTTTCCATCCAAAGTCTTTCACGATACAGGGTGGGCGTATTTTGCAGATTTAGGATACAAATCGGCGACGATGGATGTGGCTTCGGTGAATGGAAATAGTGAACGAGTCACTTTGCCTTCGTATAAGAGTCTATCGATGGGAATCAAAAAACATTTGCATCCAAATTGGATTTGCCAAGTGCGATGGAGTCAGGCTTTGAGTGATTATCTGAATCCAACGCCCGCAACGGATGTCTGGGGTTACTCGGGCCCGCAAGAACAGTTTTGGCTCGAGCTCGTTTATAATTAAAAATATCACAGTAGCTCAGAATGGATCCATTTGTAAGGCTGGACTGACAAACTTATTTACATCCTGAATGCCAAAGCGTCTGCTTATTACCAGGTTTGTCGTCTGGTGTGAAAAAATAATTGAGTTTCACCTGGGTTCTACTTTAAATAGAACTATATGAAGTTTACCATCGAAACGGTTTCAAAACTAACGGGCGTGCCGGCTTCCAGTCTGCGCAATTGGGAAAAGCGTTATGGCTTTCCTCAGCCAGAGCGTACAGATGGTGGCCATCGTTATTACTCGGCCAAAGATGTCGAGTTTTTGAAAGAGGCGGCGAAGTGGATTGATTCGGGGTTGTGTTTACCGGAGTTAAAAAAAGTCTACGAAGAAAAAGTTTTAAAGTGCCCGTGTCCGATCGAAACGACTCAAAACATTGTTGATAATACGAAGCAAATGAGTTCGCTAACAGATGATGTCGATTATCGAGTGGAGTTGATTTATAAATCTTTGCTACAGTTTGATTCGATCAGTTGTTTACAGAACTACCAAATCCTGAATGCGAAACTAAGTCCAGAGCATTTGTTTGACAGGGTATTCGAGGTGATTTTACGTAAGCTAGGTGTTGAGTGGGCACAGGGGCAGATCTCAGTAGCGCAAGAACATTTCGGTTCGTCGTTTATACGCCTGAAGATGGCGGGATTTTTGGCGATGGATTATCCTCCCTCGCAAAAAGCTAAGATCCTGACTTGTACGGTGGATGGTGAGCGGCACGAGGGCGGAATCATGCTGATCACCTCGCATTTAAAACTTAAAGGTTATCCGGTTTACTATTTTGGAACGGAATTGCCCCTGTCGGATTTGCGGCTAATAGTGGATTCGGTTCAACCAGATATTGTTTGCTTATCTTACATGGAGGCGGACACCTTGCGTAGGGACCTGCCTGAGTTGATGAAGCTAGGGGTCCCGACCTGCGTGGGGGGGCCGGCTCTTTGCCGAGATAGTTTTGAAGAACTTACAAATCACTTAGAACAAACGAAGGAAATATTACAGGCAATGAAGCATAATAAGCTTTATTTGTGTCACCAGAGCATTGGTTCGCAGGCGGCCAGATTTGTCGAGATGCTTTGTCAAACCACTGCGAAGTGATCGCATATCAAATTTTCTGAGTAAAAACTCCGTCAAAAATTGTTTCTAAACAAACTCACTTTACAAAAATTTTCCCATGATAAAAATGACATGTTGCGCTATTGAGGTCAGTTGTAGTATAACTATCGGGCTACAAATTATTTTATCGAAAATCTGAAGATGTTATGTGTGGGAATGTGGGATGTAACAGCTTCGATTGCAACAATGTGAACACAGCACGTGAGCACAACGACTTCACGTCGTAGAGTCAGGGGGAAAAGTATGAGTTCAGTCAGTAATGGTATGGAAAACAGTATGGAAATAGAAACAGCGGCAGTTGAAATAGCGGAGATGGTGAATATGGAAACGGTAGAAATGAATAGTGTTTATAATGAAGCAGCAGCAGAAAATCAGCCAAATGCGAACCCTGAAGTTGGCGGTCAAAATAATACAAACATTTTAAATACTTTTGGTGGCGACACCGAATTTGGCGGTGGAGCTCCTGTGGCGGCACCAGCAGCTAAAGCCAAAGAAAAAATCGAAGATGAAGAAGAAGACGATGACAAGGATTTAGATGCGGCTCCAGCGGGTCGTCGTTTAGATATGTTTTCTTCGCCTGAGGATGAAAAATCATTTGATAAATTAGTGATCGGTGAAGAAGTCGAAGACGATGTGGATTTGGATGCAATCGAAAATATTTTAGAATTGCCGGATGATCAATTTCCTAAATTTACTTTGGCCAAAAATAAAGCTCGTTTTTTAAGAATGGTTAGTTGGTATCGACAAAAAGAAGAATGGATTGAAGTGGCTCCATTAAGTGGTGTTACAAAATTATTCAAGCAACAAACCAAAGAACTAGAGGGCATTCGTTCTGCTAAGTTAGACTATGAAATGGAATTAGAAACGGGAACGTTGACGCCATCTCAAAGATCTTACCGTAAAGACGAATTAAAAATGTGCCGAGTTCAAGAAAAAATGGCTGTGCATTTGATTGCAAAATTGCAATTGAAAATCAAATCTGGCCGCAGATAGTTTCAATACCTGTTAATTGAAGTACTTAAATATAAAGTATGTCTTGATTAAATAGGTTAATTTATAAACTCAATTTATATATTCAAACAAGAAAGCCGTTACAGGACCTGTAACGGCTTTCTTGTTTTTAAAATCAGATCATGTCACGATAAGTGGATGCCAAATATGGGTTTGAAATTCGATCTTAAATCTCGACCAATTGTTTTGATATTTTTAACGCTACAACTAGCTATGGCGACAACGTCCGCATTAGGGGCATCTGAGTTGTCCAACGAACCTTCATTTGCCGATCAACAAGTGTGGCCGACTTTAAGGCGCTCTGTGGATGATCGATCTTTGCAAATCATTTCATTAGGAGTGGCTACGGTGTTAATTGCTCGCGAGCAAGATGATCGAGTGCGAGAGCAATGGGTGGATCATCAAAAGATGTCCCAGTCGGATGCCGATGTCGGTAATTTTTTAGGAACAGGGATTCCGGGATTAACGATCGCATTTAGTCAGTTGTATTTGGATCGTCTGCAAGGACAGGCTCATTTGCGAGCGTTGGTATATACGGAATTAATGACCACCACGATGAAGTCTGGTTTTGGTCGTAATCGTCCCGGAAGCTCGAATAATCATCGCAGTTTTCCTTCGGGGCATACGTCGACTGCATTTGCCTCAGCGACGGCTCTGACGTATGCCTATGGCTGGAAGGCGGCGGCGGTCGCTTACCCGCTTGCATTGTTCACCGGGGCCAGTCGTCTGGCGGATGATGCGCACTGGTTCAGTGACGTGGTTGCGGGGGCCTTTGTGGGCTTGTGGTGGGGACGCGCTTCTGCCAACGTCGCAAATCCGAATTTGCAAATCAATACCAGTCAAAGTTCTACCCAAAGTTCTGGGCAAAGCTCTAGTCAAATTTCTAGGCAAGGCTCTGGTCAGTGCCGGTGGAGTTGGTGGCCCTTGCTAAGTAGCCAAGAGGCCGGTGTTCTGGCTAGCTACGAATTTTAAATACTTGCAGCGCTTTAGCGGGATCTGTTTCGAATCATGGTTTCTATAAATTCAAACATTTCTTTGTCGTAGCGCTTTAATTGATTGCGAGTAAGTAAACTTCTAGGATCGTACTCTGCAGTTTCTAATAATGACTCTGGTCTAGCGAAGGCGACTATCGATTCTGCAAAGTATTCACTCGCGCTAATTGTTGAATATGTAGACAGAAATGGTACTAACTTATTTTTAGCTTGATGGTAATGAAGTAATAACAGTTGTTTTTCCAATTTTGTAAAAAGTAATTGTTCGATGATATGGCCTAATTCGTGAATTAAGGGTTGATACTCAGAACGAATCGATTTCAATTTTTTCGTTTTCACGATGCAGTATGGATAGCGTGCTAATCCATCAGCTTGATCAAAGGTATAAGTAGTTTTAGAATCTGCACTAAACATTTCATTAATCGCAGCATTATAGTAAAGCGTTAAAGCCTTACCCTTTAGATCTTTAAATTTTTCATGGTCTGTAATTTTTGATCCTTCTGGAATAATAATTATTCGAAAGTTTGTACCAACAAGGCGTAATAAATTCCAGTAAACTTTTAGGTAATGATCAATGACATGTAATTCTTGTGGCTTAACGTGTTCAAGTCCTTCGATGTGTTGATTTATCCACTGAAGGCGATATTTATATGTGTTGCGAGAGAAACTAAAACTTTTTAGTTTTGGTTTTGTTTGTGTATAAATGTTAAAGCATTGATTATTGACAGGTTGTGCACTTGCAGTATTGGATAGAGTCATTATTGATAAACTAAATATACAGCCAACGATGACTGTCGCGTCAAGACGTATGACTTCGTAGACATCTGTCAAAATCCTAGTCATTATCTGATGGTAATAACGTAATAGCTCAAGTACAGTATTAAATCTCATCATATTTGTTTAGAATAGCAATTTTGTGGCCAATGAATTTTGCAGTGAATTTCTAAATTCGTTAATATTTTAGTACTCGATTCAAGTTTCGTTAAAACGATTATATTTGGAGTCCACTAGCCTAAGTATCTTTCTCATATTAAAGATATTAAAAAACATTTGGATCAAATTTTTGATTAGCTTTTGTGAAACTGGGAAGATATAGCTCATAGGTTTTACGCAATAAACGTGGTAAATATCACGAAATTTGCGCAAAATCCGTGATATTTACCACGTTTTTTGCGCAAAAAGCGTGGACATGGCTTCAAAGATGTCTTAAGATTTAGACATGCAACGCCAAATTCAAAGTAAATTAGACCATTGGAAAAACAGCACTCGACGAAAGCCTTTGATTTTACAAGGGGCTAGGCAGGTGGGAAAAACTTTTGCCATCAAAGAGTTTGGGAAAAGAGCTTTCCAGCAAACCATCTACCTGAACTTTGAGGAAGATTCAAGTCTGGCAGATTTGTTTCAAGGTAAGATATCGGTTAGCAAAATAATTTCTCAGATTGAGTTGTATCTGAATGTTAAAATAGATAAAGAGACTCTTATTTTTTTTGATGAAATCCAATTGTGTGAAAAAGCCTTAACCAGCTTGAAATATTTTTCAGAAAGTGATGAGAAGTATTACTTGATTGCTGCTGGTTCCTTATTAGGTATAAAGTTGAATCACACGCAGGCCTTTCCTGTGGGCAAGGTGAATTTTTTGCATTTATATCCCATGGATTTTATAGAGTTTTTGCATGCGATAGGAGAGTCTAAGCTAGCACGTACTTTGATGAAATCTGAAGAGGTTATTGAACAAGGCCCCGTTCATAACAAACTGCTGGAGATTTTAAAATATTATTACTTAATTGGTGGGATGCCAGAAGCGGTATTTTCATTTTCAAAGAATAAGGATTTAGCAGAGGTCCGAGTTATTCATCATGAAATATTAAAAGCCTATGAGCTAGATTTTGCTAAGTACAGTAACTCTGTGAACTCACTAAAGGTGTCTGCGATTTGGAAATCGTTGCCACAGCAACTATCGCGTGAAAATAAAAAATTTAAATTAGCCGATGTTAAGTCATCAGCTAGATATCGTGAGTACGAAGTTGCATTAAGGTGGTTGTTGGATGCTGGATTAGTTCTGCAGTCAAGATGGGTAGCTGTAGCTAAAACTCCATTAGAAAGCTACGCTGATAACTCGGTATTTAAACTGTATTATTTGGATGTTGGCTTGCTATCGACAGGCTTAAATTTGCATTTTAATACTGTATTGCAAGATCAACAGTTGTTTCAAGAAGCTAAAGGAGCTTTGGTTGAAAACTTTGTAGCTCAGGAGTTGACTACATACTATCAAGATTCCTTGTATTATTGGACCAATGAAAATCGAGCTGAGGTTGATTTTATGTATCAAGAGAATGGTCAGATTATTCCCATTGAAGTGAAGTCAGGAAATACTTCTCATAAAAAAAGTCTTATTTTTTATAAAGAAAAATATAAACCGACAGCGATAGTGCGAATAAGTCCTAAACCCTATGTTCAGCAGCAAGATTTTTTCAATATTCCACTGTATTCATGTGCTGGTATCAGAAAAATATTAAGCCATAGAATTTTATAAAATCATTATCTTCAATGAAATGAATTTTAACGACGGCGAGTATCAAAATTAGCAATTTCAATAATAATAATTTTTTATTCAGTACCAGACTTGAATCTAAGAATGCCGATTAGTTGTATTAAAAATATTTTTTTCGCTAACTAAAGGCCTAGTTTTTTCTAGTAAATATTTACTGGATCTATAACTGTTATTCATTTCCTTGCAGACTGTTTAAGTACGTATTTAGAAAAATAATATTTACAAAAACAATAATAAAAGGAGTCCACGTGCTCTCGAACCACCACCAAAAAACAAACCATTTTGCAAACCATTCAACGAATACAAAAATCAAAATTAGTCTAAAGCTGGCTTTAGCAATTACTCTTTCCTGTGGGGTATTTGTTACAGGAAAAACACAAGCGGCAGATGCGCCCCTGTTGCAAGTTGAATCTGTACAGAAAATCCTACAATCAAAAAAAGCACAACAACAGAATGTTCAATGGCGACCAAAGGATTCATGGGTCAATCACTTAAGTCACAGTGAAGTGAAAAAAATGTTAGGCTTGAAGCGCGAAAAAAAACAAGGACTTGAATTTAGAAAAACTCGTGTAGATGAAAAGTCCAAGGCACAGTTGTCGGCGGAAGATTTTGCGGAAATGAAGTTGAATGCTAGCTTGCCAGAACAAATGGACTGGCGAAATCAAAATGGACAAAATTGGATATCGCCGATTTTGAATCAAGGTTCGTGTGGTAGTTGTGTGGCCTTTGCGGCTGTGGGTGTGCTGGAAAGCCAATATCGAATCGCAACGGGATTTTCTAATTTTAATGTAAAGTTGTCTCCACAGCATTTGTTTTCTTGCGGCGGTGGATATTGTGATTACGGTTGGCAACCACAATCAGCGGCTCAGTACTTGCAAAAAAGTGGAGTCCCTGATGAGGCCTGCTTTCCTTATATGTCAGGGGCCACAGGTCAGGATCAATCTTGCCAGGCCTCGTGCACGGATTCAAAAAAACGCAGCGTAAAAATTTCTGCTTTCTCGACTCCGAATCGGATGATCTTAGACGTCAATACAGTGAAGCGTGAATTACAAAAAGGTCCATTGGTCACAACCATGGATGTGTACGCGGATTTTCTTTTATATGGTGAGGGGATCTATCGACACGTGACGGGTGAAATGTTGGGTGGCCATGCGGTTGCGATCGTTGGTTACAATGATATCGAACGATACTATATTGTACGGAACAGTTGGGGCGAAGACTGGGGCGAAAATGGTTTTGTGAAAATATCTTATGATGATGATTCTGGAATTGGTGAAGAAACCTGGGGATATGCATTGCCAGGCTTTTCCGGTGGCGTGTCTATAGAGTCTCCTAGTGATTATGATTATTTTAGTGGGAAATTAGTAGTTCGATCAAAATCGACCTTTGGTGCGGCTGATCGTTTGGTGGGGCAAGTGTTTGATAACAAGAAAAAATTAATTTCTGAAATCAATTGCTCGCAAAAAATGGCTTGTAATGAACTATTAGATGTCGCCACATTTGCAGATGGACGTTATGAATTCGAAGCCACCGCTTATAATGAAAAAGGCGAGGTACTAGGTAAATCCGAAAGAAAGTTTTTTTACATAGCCAACCAAGTGCCTAAGTTAACAATCGCAGTGACTCCTAAGGGGGCTACAGATTTAAAAAAACCACTGAGCGGCCGTATCGAATTTAACATTGCGACAAGCAGTTCGACAGTACCGATGAGCACTGTGCAATTTTATTTTAAATCTTTAGAGACGGGCAAAGTCGGCAAGAAAACAGCAGGCGTGGTTCCGAATCCACTAGTGATGGGCTGGAGAACGAATTCAGTTCCAAATGGAAAATATGAATTATGGTGGAAGGGACAAGTGCTGACTAACGCCAATGGCAGCGGCTTAGACGGAAGTATTAATATCCATTCAGATGCCAGTGTCGAAAGTGCTCACTACCAAGTTCAAATTCAAAATTGATTTAATTATTTTTGGCAGCATCATTGGGTGCTGCCATAATATTTTTCTGATCTCTTTTTTTACATGTTTTCCATTTGTCAATACTCGGATATTTTGGTGAAGTATCAATCCTTGAACTACCGTAATAAATAAATTTTTCTCATTTTGTTACGAAAAATCTCGGTTCATATTCTGTATAAGTTTTATTCGTAATTAATAAGTTAGCCGTACTATATTAAGAAATTGGTCTAAATGATTTGATCAATTATCGCAAATGTCTTGATTTTATAGGGAGTTAAAAAACGCTGCACGCAGTGACTATAATTGGCATTTATATTGCTGATAATTAATAAGATCACCGATAAGGAATATGAGTGTGGCCATTTTTATTATCATTGGGGGAGTGGATGTCTAAAAAAATATTTCAAAAGCAGAATTTAGTCATTTTAGTTGCCGCTATTTCTGCATCTGTTCTTATGTTTCAAAATTGTGCAAGACCAACGGCTTTGAAATTGACGGACTCTACTGCTGATCTGTCCTCGAAATCTCTAAATAAAGAATCTGAAAGTTTTAACGTTGTTGTGCCGGCCTCGATAACGATAGCTCAGGGACAGGAAATTCCTGATATAGAAGTGGAAGTTTCGAAAACTGGAGTGGGAGCTTCGGAAATAGTTTTAAAAAATGGCCAGAACAATCAGTCCTTGGGCTTTGGCGAGTTATTTAATGTAAAGGAAAAAAATGTTCAAAAACAAAATCATTTTGTAAAAGTAAATAACTTTAATAAAAATCAATTAGGTACCTATTCAGTCGAATTGAACTTCGACATTTTAAATGAACAAAAGATAGTGACGCAAACAATTCATAAAACGGTGATATTAAAAATTATTTCCAAAACTGGAGCAGCTGCTGTGGATTATTCCGAAGTGGCTAAGTGCGGATCTGCAGCTGGGTTGCAAAACATTTCAGGTGCAATGTCTCAAATCGAGTCCAATTATAGTGGACGATTGTGCGGCACAGATAAGGCCAATAGTTCTTTGTTAAAAAGTGGTTCTATCGAATGGACGGGTAATAGTCCATCAATGCCAGCCGTTAGCTATGCGACGACAGCTAGCGGCGGAGTGTACGCTGATTTATTTTCACAGCCATTTAGCGGTGCTAGCAATGCTCCAACTGTTGTTCAGTGGAAATGTTTTGGTAAAGATATAAATGGAGTCATTGATTCCAGTAAGCAACAATCTTGTCACGCAAGAACCGCGACTGTGGTTGTAACGACAACGCCAGCACCAGTGGCTCAACCGACACCGCAGGCTCCCGTAGTTATTCCGCAGCCGCAACCTACAGGCGATCAAAGATCTTGGGTTAATCCTTCAAGTATTCGTTTAGATGATTATTATTCAGGAGGAAGTACGGCTGCTGCTATTAAAACTTTGATTGCTGTCAGAATTGATTGGCCTTTGTTGAACTGGCAGAAGTATCGATACCCAAGTAATTTAAATTTGTATTGCAGTGGGATCTCACTCGGTGTTCCAAGTTCATTTAGTGCGTATACCCAAACGGGTGACTTGGTACTATGGAATAATTATCATCCCGGATATATTGATTATTTTGGCACCAGCGTGATGTGTAAGTTGAGTTGGTCTGACGAGTTTGGTCATCAACAACAATTAACAACGTCTACGCAAATTCCACCATTAAATATCAAAGCCAATGGTGGGTATGCTTGTACACAAGAAGTTTCGGCTGCAGATCCCAAGATGCAGGGGAATACCCGATGGCCGGGAGGTACAAAACCCAGTTGTAGAATTGGTGGATCCTGTGATCAAGATCAGAATGCATGGGGGATTTGTGTGGGTAGATAAAGTATTTGGGGCTTGTTAATTTTTTCTCAAAACTAGCCGATACGGGATGGCATGAGTTCTAGCGGGTTACAATTTTATTTTGCAGACAAAATGACTAAGAAAAGATTTGGTCCTTTTAACCAGGACCAAGTGCTGGACTTTGTGTTATCCATCGATTTTCCATTTGAGAATCTGTATGTATATACTCTTGATTATGGTCAGTGGCTGCCAATTCAAAAATCGCTGTTATGGACAGATTCCAAATTGGAACATATCTTAAAAGTAGAAACGACGAAAACTTTTAATTCTGCGCTGGTCCGTGAAAGAAGAAAAGACCAACGTCATCCCTGTCGTATGGAAATTGTATTTTCATACAGTAAAAAAGTTTTTAAAACATACACTGTCGATTTATCTAAAGGTGGAGTCAGTTTAGAGAAAGAATTGCCGGTTGTTTTTCCTTATAACTCGAATCTGTGTGTGGGGCCAAACCCCTGTGGTCCACCGGCACCGCCAGTTAGCTGCGTGGGTACGTGGGGTCCCTGTTTAGCTCCAGGGATGCAGACATTTACGGTAATAACACCAGCCTCTGGAGGTGGATCTGCATGTCCATCCCCATTATCTAGAACCTGTACATTGCCATCTATGCCAGCCAGTAGTTTAGCGGGTTGTGGAACATCTGCGAATATTCCTGCGACAAGCGCTCCCAGTTCTGGTTTGTGCGTAAGTGGGAACGTGGTAACACCTGCAGCAAGTTACAATGTAGGAAGTAAGTGGTTCGAGTGGGGTTGTCAGGGTACGGATCAAACGTTGATATGTCATACGCAGTCGCAGACGATGTTAGTGAATGGAGATTGTGATTTAGCGGCGACAACGGGAACGCATGCGACGGTGCCAGCAAGTGATAATGGAGGAAGTTTTCCTGCCGCTCCAAGTGCACCTGCAACCATGTGTAGTTTAGGTAATCCAAATCCAGCTCCAGCAAACAATGCGGGATCTACTTGGACTTGGAATTGTGATGGCGTTAATGGAGGGACGGCTGTCAGTTGTAGTGCAGCTCAGTTTTCAGGATGCCCAGGTTTTACAAACGTGACTTGGACAGAGCCCGGTGGGCGGCATTGCTCTATTAGTGCTCCGAATGGGACAGAAGGTCAGCAGTTAGCTGTATCTTGTCGACATGATTCTGATGGTAATCAAAATTTAGCAGGCTTTTTCCAGTGTCACAGTGGTAGCTGTAATCAAGTCATTGGTTCAGCTAGCTTATCGTTTGATTCGAATGTCTGTCAGCCAATTTGGTGGTACGATCCTGGTTGCGTGTCAGGAAACTTTACTGACATTCATGGCACAGGATTGAATTGTTATTGCGGCCCACATTAGTTCCAACAGTCTTATTTTTCTTAATGAAGTCCATGCGCAATCTGAGATCATAAAATACCAACGTTTTTTGTCGATTTATGTAAGGAATTGTCATTAGATGAAATCAACCGAATTTTTAATGAGCAGCCTATTTTTTATTTAGGTTTTGAACAGCAAGAAGTGCGTCTAAGTCTGGCTGGGGCTCAAGATAAAATGGCCGTGTGCTATAAGAAAAACAAAGTTTATCTGCCATTAAGTGGTGCTTGAATGTCCAGCTACTTCAGCAATTCCTGTAGTTCGCCGGCTTCGTACATTTCCATCATGATATCACTGCCACCGATTAGTTTTTTGTTGATATACAACTGAGGAATCGTTGGCCAGTTACCATAGGCCTTGATGCCCTCACGAATTTCCTGATCTTCAAGAACGTTCACATCGTAAAACTTAACGCCAATGTCTTGCAAAATGGCGGTGGCACGCGCTGAAAAACCACACATTGGAAACTGCGAGGTTCCTTTCATGAAAAGTACCACTGGGTTTTCGTTTAAGATTTTTTCGATGCGGGCCTGTGTAGATTGAGTCGTATTTACTTCGGTCATGTTATTTTCCTTTATGATTTGATTTTAGTTTTAATAGACAAGGCATGAACTTCGCCAGTTTTTAGCTCGTCTTGAAAGACGGCCATGACAGCTTGGTGTTGCTCGATACGGCTCAGCCCTTGGAAGGCAGAGCTGGTCACATAGACTTCCCAATGATCTGCTGTACCTGTTAGGTCTACCACCTGTACAGATCCATCTGGGTAAGCCTGTAGCAATCGATCCACCATTTGTTCGTGATTCATGAAGTTTCCTTTTTCGAAGATAAAAAATTTAATAACTGATTTTTAAACCAGGCTCAACTAAAATACGTCTTTTTTTAGCTTATTTTGATTAACTCTGCTTCTTAACGATTTTTTTTGATGATCTCGCAAACTTCCTGACCTGTATAAACCCTGTTAAGATCGAAACAACCATCAGAACCTTCGACAGATAAAACCTGTAATTCTCTATAGTTAGAGCAGTCGTCATTTATATTTACAGAGTTAAAAGTCCCTTGGCATTGTTTTTCGGTATACATACCAACGTTAAATGGGGCGGTATCATCTGGATTTTCACTTGGTGGTTTTGGATTGGTTGGATTGTTTTCGACAGGCGGTGGTTTGGGCTCATTACTTTGAACACGAGTGAATTGACCATCCGCAAAGAGTAAAGTGTCTTTTGTCAACTTATAAGGAATTGCCCCCTTGGGTACATTGATTGCGCACTGAGTGGATACTTTTTTTGAGATTGGAGTTAACACTTCAAACTCGGTGGCTTTAATTTTAATGGGAATCTCCACAGTTAAAATTTCATTCGCAGGGCATTTCATGACGAATAAGATGGAAGAATCAGAAATAACCAAATGAATGGCTCGATCACCACCCAGTTGGGATACCCATTTGCCCTTTACTTGATTTTCGTTTTGAGGTTTATTTGATCCGTCAGCGTTGTTGTTAGAGCCGCCACCACTTGAGCTACTATTATTACATCCTAAGAAAAGTAGATTCATTAATAATAAACTAGCAACTACGAATAAATAACGACTCTTTGAGCGCGAAAAAATAGATCTCAACATGACGAATACTCCTTTAAGTGTGAACGCAGTATTTTTCACACTCAAAAGACGAAGGCAATAAATGACTCGATGAGGGAACGAATGGGATTGGGTATTTGCTATTAATTTTGGCTCACTCGCTCGGCTAATTGATGAAAACTAGCGGCCTCTTCTCCGTTAGGTTGTGCATCCACAACGGGGATACCAGCTTCGCAGCTTAAGGCCACAGAGGGGTTGAAACCAATCTCGGCTAACTTAGTTAATTTTTTTGCGTCCAAGTAAGCCTCTAATTCACCTTTTGGAAACAGCTGAATTTTTTCTGAACTTCCAGCGATTTTCATGTAGGCCATGTTTTCAACGACTCCCAAAATGGGAACACCAACTCGATTCCACATATCGATCGCCTTTTTGGCGTCAGCAAGGGCGACGTTTTGTGGAGTTGTCACCACGATCGCACCAGTGACTGGGATCTTTTGCGCCAACGACAGCTGCACGTCGCCAGTGCCCGGCGGTAAGTCGATGATTAAGTAGTCTAATTCGCCCCATTCCACATCGCGGAAAAATTGATCCATGGCTTTAAACAACATGGGGCCTCGCCAAACAACAGCCGCCGCTTCGTCAATTAAAAAACCGATGCTCATCAGTCGTAAACCAAAACGCACTAAGGGCTGAATTTTTTGTTGTTCATTGATTTCTGGTTTTTGATGTAAGGCGCCCATCATACGAGGAATACTGGGGCCATAGATATCAGCATCTAATAGACCCACTTTATATTTTTTAGATAAAGCTAAAGCCAAGTTAGTACTGACGGTGGATTTACCCACGCCACCTTTGCCAGATGAAACCGCAATGATATTTTTAACGCCTTTAATGGGAGTTTGTTGTTGAAAGGGATTGTTTGATTGTTCAGCCATATTCCATCTCCAATGCTCGGTTAATTATCCAGTCAAAAATCAATCTATAATCAGTCAATAAATATAAGAGTTCTTCATAGTCTCAAATCGAGACAGAATCCAATGAATGTTTCAAAACTTTCACTTATTGGTTTAGAATTCATCAAATTTTCGAAAATTCTTTTAAAAATCAGCAAAAATAGCCGATAATTTAACAATCATGAATAGCCAATCCATTTTTGGCATAGTTGCTGTGTTCGTTCTGTATTTTACCTGGGTTTTTTATCGCGGGCGAAACGGTTTTGTGCAACCCGCAAGATTGGCCTTGAAAAATAAGGATTCTATTCCTCCCACAGAAAATAATAACCACACCGCGGCAGCAAAATCGCAGAAGGTTCGAATTCTTTCCATTCATTTCAATTATAATGGACATAGTTTTGAGGCGCATGAGGTTTTGGGGTTGCCACCCGGAAGCTCTATCGTTCATGTTGAAGAGGCGTATCTAAAAGCCGTGCAGTCCGCACAGCCAGAAAGTAAAGAATTTTTGGATCATGCTGTGGAGGCGGTTCGTAAGATCCACCTCCGTAATGATCAAGGAAAAGATCAAGCTAAAGATCAAGCCGCAGGATAATAATTACGGCATTTTATAGCTACCAGTTGTCACCACAAAGTCTGGTAATAACTTATCAGGGAAGCCACCTTTGCGTATGCTCCCTGGATGGCGATAGTCTATAAAACGTCCTTCGTCGACTAAGAATACTCCTCTGTATTCGTCATTATCGATATCGTACGTATTTCCTGATGCGCCTTTGACTCGGTCGCGCCATCTAGAAATAAAGTTACCGGCACCTGAAATTTTGACAGCTTCAGGAATTGGGCGTACAGAGTATGAGCCACGTTCTAATTCGTAATTATCAGCTCCACGAGATAGAACAGAGTTGGCTGCACTACTGTAATTACTAGATTCTTTGGTTAGAATAAAATCCCATACTTTCGGAGTGACACCTTGGTAGGCTTGCAATGAAGGATCGCGATAACCTTCCTTTGCGTATATTCTCAAAACTACACTGCCAGGCTTTAGCAAGTCACGTGCGTAAGCAACGGCTCGATTTTCCAAGCGAGTGCAGCCGTGAGATCTTGGATTTGCAAAAACGTTGATAGCAACTTTACGAGTATATTTGATAAATCGATCGCCTTCGGATCCCCAACCATAGGTACCGTGTATCCATTGTCCACTGGCATTAGGAGCGACCATAGCCGCGTACCAGCCGAAAGCGCCGCGCGATTCAGATTCCTTGTAGGGTAAATAATCATTGTCAAGCCAGTCCTTGGCATCGGCACCGGCTCTAGGGGGCATCATGTAGTTTTTGTTATACCACGATGGGTACTTTGGGGGGCTGTTGCCATCTTCATAGAACTTCTTCCATTGATCCACTTTGTAGTAGCCCACTTTGGTCATATAGTCGTTACCCTCTTCGGCGCGTCCTACAACGAATTCAGTTTCCCAAACCATTTTGTGTGGGCAGCTGGGAGACGTCGTACATCGTTCGTAAATACGCATACGCTCGGTGGATAAGTTTTGTACGGCAAAGTACTCCTTGCCACCCGAGCCGTTTGTGTCAGTTGCTACAGGCGGGTCTTTGCGAACTTCCGAAATTTTTTCTGAAGTCACATAAGCCGTTTTTAATTCTTTGGTGTTTTTATCCTGATATTGCACAAGTACATAAGGCGTTTCAGCCGCACCGATTTCGATCAGCGTGACTGATTCTCCCATCTTGATGGTGCCAACAATCGAATCATTCAAAGAAGGACCCGCACGTAGGTTGATTTTATCGCCAGATATATAATACGTCTTTCCTGCTTGCAGATTAGACTTCTCAGCCCAGCTGTAAACACTAATGAGTAAAAGCAACGCACTTAGAATCATTGACTTCTTCATGTGGACTCCTTTTTTGAGCAAACTCTTTTTCGTCTATGCGTTATATGCCATAATTGTTTTTTAGGACACTGCTAGAATTTTTGACAGGCAAAGATTTCAAATACATAATGAAGGGGAGTTTTAGGTGTGCTAATTAAGTACGAGGACTTATTGAGTTTTTTAAAATACGTTTGAAATAAAAGGATTTGAAATGAGTTTAAGGAATAACTTGCTGAACCCAACAAAAAACACGACAACAGGAAATGCAACTGCAGGAAATATGTCGACAAATAGCTTGGCTAGTCGACTGGTGGATCGAGCGAATCCAGCTTTGGGGAAAGATCGAAACTTGTATGAGTTTGTGATTGGCTCCATTCCATTTAAGTTAAGATCATCTCACGATGAAAAAATGGTGCAGGAATTGGTTTCGATGGTGGATGGAAAAATACAAGGAGCGATGTCGGCTTTGAAAAGCGGATCGTTTCAAAGTGCGGCTGTGTTGGCAGCTTTGAATTTGGCGGAAGAATTAATTGTTTTGAAACGACAGGCTTTAAAAGAGGTGGAGTACCTGGAAGGGGAAGCTCGCAAGGCCGTCATCGAAATCGAAGAGCTTCGACAATTGCAGAACAAGTAATGCCAGATTCAGTAAGAACGAACGTAAAGAAAGAACTACGTCGCCAGTTAATAACTCAATGGGAAAAATTAAAATCAAACCCGACTTTTTGGTTAACGCTACAAGCGCAAATCAATAAGCAGTGTTTGAATTTTTTAACAAGTTTGCCATCAGGCACTTGCCAAAATAAATTTTGGGGAGCCTATGTGGCGATGGATGATGAGGTGTCTTTACAAGGTCTACTCGATCACAAGGACAGCACGGAAGGTAATTCTAGGCTGGAATGGAAGTGGGCTTATCCTCGAATTCAGGAGTTGCAAATTTCTGATAGGGCGGAAATGGATTTTTGGCAGCCTCTAGAGCCATTGAGGGAAGCAAGCTGGGAGTTACATTCTTGGGGTTTACGACAACCAAGGATGGATTGGTCGCAACGGGTGTTGGCGACAGAAATGGTTGGGGTCTTTGTACCGGGTTTGGGATTTGATCAAAGGGGCTATCGCTTGGGACGAGGCAAAGGCTTTTATGATCGTTACTTTCAAACAAAAGGGGCAGAGATTCCTTACAAAGTAGGGATTTGTCCCGAGGCGTGTTTGCTGGAATCAATTGATGGAACGTGGATAGATTCATGGGACCAGAAACTACAATGGGTGATTACGGAAAATCGAATCATTGATTGTCGCATAAAATAAGAAGGAATTAAGAAAGAATAATTCAAACAAATAAAAGAAATGGATTAGACAGAAAAGATAATAGAAATAAATAAAAAAAGATTAGAACAAGATTAGAATAAAAAAATAAAAATTAAAGTGAAAATTAAAATATAGATAAAAGCTAAATTTAAAAGTTTAGATGAAAAACAAATAGGAAAATAAAACACGAATATTAACGGAAATAATTTTTGCATAAAAAATTTTAAGTAAAGGATAAGGATTTTAGAAATGGAAGTAATAGTTGCAATAGTTGTAGGATTGATGATGGGTGGAGCAGGTGTTTTTCTTGTCTTGCGTATGCAGGATAATGCGAAAAAGAATTCGGCCAAAATTGAGGCCGAGCGAATCATTAATAAATCAAAGGCGGAAGCTGCGAAGATTGAAAAAGACTCTAAGAACAAAGCCAAAGATTTTGAAGTGAAAGCCAGAAAAAACATTGAAGCCGATATACAAAAACAAAAAAGCAAGTTGAAGTCGCAAGAAGGTCAATTGGAACGTCGGTTGAAAGAAATCGAAGACGAAAATAAACAAAAATTAGAGGCCAATGATAAATTCATTCAGTCTTTGAAAGAGCGCGAAGATAAAATTGCCATTGCTGAGACTCGCGTGAAAGAATCCGAGAAAAAAACCGAACAAGACATTTTAGATTTAAAACAAAAGCTGTCTTCCATTGCGAATATGACAACGGAAGAAGCCAAGCGTGAGTTAATGACCAGTTTGGAAGAAACTGCTAAGTTGGCAGCTGCTAAAAAACTAGAGGAAATCGAAACAGAAGCTCAAAAAGATGCCGACGTTAGGTCGAAGCGCATTCTAGCTATGGCGCTAGCACGTTTTGCCTCTGAGTACACAAGTGAGCGCACGGTCAGCGTGCTTAGTTTACCGTCGGACGAAATGAAGGGGAAAATCATTGGCCGTGAGGGTCGTAATATTCGAACATTGGAAGCCTTGTGTGGAGTTGACTTGATTGTTGATGACACGCCTGAGGCCGTTGTTATTTCAGGATTCGATCCAGTTCGTCGCGAATTAGCGAAACGCTCGATTGAAAAATTAATGGAAGATGGTCGCGTGCATCCAGCGCGTATTGAAGAAGTTGTTGAAAAAGTGCGTGTGGATTTGAACAAGTCCATTCGTGATGAGGGTGAAAAAGTCTGTGTCGAATTAGGCCTAACGAATGTTCATCAGGAAATTATGAAAGCCGTTGGAAGTCTTAAGTACCGTCATACCCATACACAAAATGCTTTAAATCATTGTATGGAAGTGGCGCAGTTGTCAGGGATTATGGCCGGTGAATTGGGTGTTAATGTGAAGCTGGCTCGTCGTGCTGGATTATTGCATGATATCGGTAAGGCTGTTGATCATACGGTTGAGGGTAATCATGCGTTGGTGGGAGCCGAATTCGCTAGAAAATTTGGTGAAGTCGAAGCTGTTTGTCATGCAATTCGCGCACATCACAACGATGAAAAACCAAATAGTTTGTTAGCCCACATTGTACAAGCTGCGAATTTAATGTCAGGTCATCGTCCAGGGGCTCGTCGTCCAGGTATGGATAATTATATTAATCGTTTGATGGATTTGGAAAGCATTAGTAATTCTTTTGATGGAGTGTCTCGCAGCTATGCGGTGCAAGCTGGTCGCGAAGTGCGTGTATTAGTGGAATCCTCCAAAGTAACAGATGAACAATCCGTGATGTTAGTGCGTGATATCGCTCGTAAGATTGAACGTGAGATGCCGCATTTGGGTAGTGTGAAGGTCAGCGTGGTGCGTGAAACTCGCAGTGTAGAAATGGCTCGTTAAAATATGACAGCGAATAACAAGGATTTAACACAAGCCACACCTGCCGAACAGTTAGAGATATTAAAAGCAGGTACTGTGGATTTTATCTCAGAGACAGATTTATTAAAAAAATTAAAAAAATCTTACGATACCAAAAAACCATTATTGATTAAGTTTGGCGCGGATCCGACTAAGTCGGATTTGCATTTAGGTCATACCGTGGTCTTAAATAAACTACGTCAATTTCAAAGATTGGGTCATCAGATTCAATTTTTAATTGGGGATTTTACAGCTTTGATCGGGGATCCATCTGGTCGTAATGAAACTCGTCCGCCATTAAGTCCAGAGCAAATTGCCGAAAACGCCAAGTCTTATGCCGAGCAAGTTTTTAAAATTCTAGATCCTGAAAAAACCGTCACGGTATACAACAACCAATGGTTTTCAAAATTAACGCCGGCGGATTTTATTCGTTTAACGGCTCAGTACACGGTGGCGCGCATTTTAGAGCGTGATGATTTTACCAAGCGGTTTAAAGCGGGGACTCCTATCAGTTTGCATGAATTTTTGTATCCACTTTGCCAAGGTTATGATTCGGTTCATTTAAAAAGCGATGTCGAACTAGGTGGTACGGATCAAAAATTTAATTTATTGGTTGGACGCGAATTACAAAAGTCTTACGGTCAGGCCGAGCAACAATGTGTCGTGACGATGCCGATCTTAGAAGGATTAGACGGCGTTCAAAAAATGTCGAAAAGTTTAGATAACTATATTTCCGTCGTTGATACACCCAAAGACATGTTTGGAAAAACTATGCGTGTGTCAGATGAGTTGATGATAAAATATTATTTGTTATTAACAGATATGACGAAGTTTGAAGTGGAAAATCTGCAAGCCGATGTTTTAGCCGGGAAAAAGCATCCTCGTCAGGCCAAGGTGGAGCTGGCAAAGATTTTCATTACGCGGTTTCATTCTGAAGCTGCTGCTCAAAATGCGGAAGACGAATTCAATCGCATTTTTGTTGAAAAGGGACTGCCGGACGAGGTGCCCGAGTGGAAGATGCAGGTCACGACAGAGCCGGTTTGGATTTGTCATTTGTTACATCAAGCGGGGTTGGCGACTTCGGCCAGCGAGGGCAAACGAGCCATTCAGCAAAAGGCAGTTGAAATCGACGGAGAAAAAATCTTAGACGATAAGTTACGATTGAATTTAGACGTGGAAAAAAGTTTTGTGATAAAGGCTGGAAAAAAGAAATTTGTGAAAGTCATTATTATGAAATAATTCAGACGTCTAGGTGTAGAAACTACAGAAAGTTACAAATATATAAGAGATTAAAAATATATTGGATAAAAATAGTAAATCTAGAAATTCTTAAAATTATAATTTTATAATTTTCTAAAAATAGAAGAATATAAAATTCTAAGAATAGAAGAGTAGAAAAAATGGTAAGAGTATAGATTTTTGTTAATGAATAAAGGTGTGATTTTATGAAAATGAAACTAATTTCTTCTGGTAAGGAAGAATTAAAAGTGAGTGAGATCGAAATTGATTCCGAAAAATCAGTTTTGGAAATGTGTCATAAAAATGGAATTGAAATTCGTTCCATCTGCAAAGGTCTGCCAAGTTGCGCGGAATGCCGTGTGAAAATTGCTGAAGGTGAACACAATGTGATTCCACCGAATAAAGCGGAATTAAGTTTAATTGGTAGTAGTTATTATCTGGATCAACGTCGTTTGGCTTGTCAGTTAAAATGTTTTGGACCGGTGACTATTGATGTGACTGAGCAAATGGAAACTCGTAATGATTCGACAAAGAAAGTACGTGGATTTCGTTTGCATACACCTCAGGGGGGAAAACCCGTCGAACAAGTTTCACGAGCTGTGCAAGACACCTTAGTGTTGGATCCGAAGTCTCATACGGTTGTAACAAAGCCGCCACAACAGCAGCAGCAAAATAGACATCAACCGCAAAATCGACAACAGCAGAGCAAATCACAGTCATCGCAACAATCACAGGAAAATCGGTCTAATGCGACGGAACATCAAAGAGCTCGGCAACAACACTCGCATAATAATTCCAACAATAATCCCCGGAATCAAAATAACGATAAAAATAAAAAATAAAATGAAGGGTTAGTTCTTGTAAAAGAAAAACCCTTTTTGATTTTTGTGATCGATAGTGATTTGTCGACCACGACCACAGCTTAAGTTTTCAAAACGAGTGCCCTTAGTGATCAAGCCAAACAGATTACTCCAAGTTTTGAACAAGTTTTGCGAGGCTTCTAACGGCTCGGTGCAATTTTGTGTACGGATTTTTTGTAATGTAGCCTCATCGTATTCGAACTCGGCTTGGGCCTGCCGTATGGGTTCTCCATCTGGATTTTTATTATGCGTTTTAATTTGTAATTTTATATTTTTCGCAGTGGTGGGTACGCTGCCAATGACCCAGTCTTCTAAGCCTGCGCGTTTTAAACTTTGATAAGTGGAAAATTCATATTGATAGGGGGACTGGTAAATCAGACTGACCAAAACAATAGATAAAACGATTAATAAAATCAAAAAATGAAAATTAGACTTCATTAGTTTTTCTCCGTCTTGTGTTAAACTGAAGCGCTGGCTCTGCAAAAGTATAATTTTGCCTGATACTTTCTTAATCTTCAAGCTTAAACAGATTGTATAATACGCTCCCAATAAGGGCGAACATCCATTTTGACTTCTAATTTTTTCAGTAAAGAAAAAATTCCACCCAACTTACGGTGTAAAAATAGAATTTGATGAGGGGGTGGTGAGTACTTTAAACTGCCAGAAAACTTACGAATAATTTCTTTGGAACGTATAGCATAGTCCTTATCAGAAAAGTGAAAATCGTGCGTCGAAAAAAATGGTTCCGCTGCGACCTTCATCATTTCAACGAAATAAGCTTTGGATTCATCGGATTCGCGGTCATCTAAAATCCCGAACTCAATGGCGGTATTTACAATTTTTTGCGAGTTCGGATCAGTGATTGATTTTAAAAGCTGAATATAATTATTAACAAAAGTTCTATCATAAATCCGAGTTGCACCAAAATCCAGTAAAACTAAACCAATTTCAGGATCCTTCGCAGGGTGAGAACCGCTGTCTGTTAACTCGCGCACTAAAAAATTAGAAAAGTTAGGATCCGTTTGCACTAAACCCCATTCATAAAATTCTAGATGATACAATTCTAATATTAATTGAGCCAATTGCTGTCGTTGTGAGGCCGATGGCATGCTACGCATCCATTGATTCAGCGTGATGCCGTCCTCCCACGACATAGTCAGAACTTTTTCAGTACTAAAACTAGGAATATATTGTGGTACAAAATATTTTGGTCTTGTGGTCTTGGCCAACATAGATATTTTTTCTTGAAATAGGGTTAAGTACCGGGCTTCTTGTAAAAAATCCGTTTCTTGAGTTAACACATTTTTAAATTCGGTAAACATGGGCTCTAAGTTCATTTGTCGTCCAGTTAGTCCACAAAAAGCCACGGCAATTTTTTTAATAATGGCCAGATCAGAGTCTATCGATTCCGGTACTCCTGGGTGCTGAATTTTGATGGCTAACTTTTTTTGATCAAAAGTCGCTGAATGAATTTGTGCAATGCTAGCAGATGCAATCGGATGGCGAGAAATGTTGGATAGTCTTTTTAATTTTTCTGCGCCCAGTTCTTTTTCAAGTATCGATTCGATCACATCATAGGAAATACTACTGCCTTGATTTTGCAACTGGCTTAAGATCTCGGCCGCTTCAGGGGGGAAGTAATCATCCAATTCAATACTTAATAACTGACCAGCCTTCATGGCGGCTCCCTTTAACTGGGATAAACTTTGAGTCAAGATTCGGGCTTGCTCCAGCCGGGATTGAATATTGCCAGATTGAATTTCTTTGATACCAATTTTGACAGTCATTTTTGCTAATTCTAAGGAACGCGACAAGAAAGAACTTTTCATATTTAACCCACTTTAATTTAAGTGAATATGATATATAAAAATAGGAAATAAAAAAACAAAAATTAAATCAACTTGTTCAAGTAGATTTGTCATATGGCAGTACCTTGGAAGTAGAGTCTAGTACAATAATTTGGTGATAAAAGTCGAGTTATTTCGTTCGAATGTTTCATCTTGATACAGTCTCAAAAAAATAATTTTTTTATTTACCCCCTTTATTCTCAACTTGAATCGCCGATAAGTACCGGGTGAGTTCAAATTAGAACGTCTAATTTTAGACATCCGATAAGGGGAGGTACTTTATGGCAAAAACAACAGTGTATGTTGTTTCCGATGAAAACGAGCAAGTGGATAAGGTTAAAAACACCTTAGCAGCCACGGGAGTTACAGTGACAAGTTATAACTCGGCTCAATGGAAGGAAGGACTTGAAAATCCGTTCTTTCGAAGTCAGTTGACACAAGGATTGCCAACACTCGCTGTGGGGAGTGGGCAAACAGAAGCGAAAAGCAATGTCTTGCCATTTCCAGGTGTGCAAGTCAGTAACGAAATTTCTAGAGTTGCGACAATGGACGAACTAGAAAGTAAAGCCATTGAAAATGCGATAGCGCAGTTTCGAGGAAATTTAACCGAGGCAGCAAAAGCTTTGGGTATCGGACGTGCGACACTTTATCGTAAAGTGAAGCAATACCAGATCGATCCTTCAGCCGCTCGACGTAAAAGAGCCGCATAAGAAGAGGCAAGGACGACGTGTGTCGTCTATTGCTAATGCAAACACATCGCAATAGATGAATTTGAAAAAAACTAGACTCGACTTTAGAAAGAAAGGGTCTGGTTTTTTTCTTTTTTAAGTTTAGTTTTTTATATCTACCCCCCAAAATAGAATTAAGTGTGTCTCACTTTAAGACTGACTAACATTTTGTGTACAGCTGCGAATTTTGTGGTCGTATCAAAATGCGAAACAGTTACGATTCAGCCTTAGTCTGAAAAATAAGTGGGATTCAGGTGATTAAGTAACGGCAGTATTAACGGCACCATGTATGCATATTAGAAAGTAAGAATAAACACGTAATACGGATATCGCAGTCAGTGTTTGTCTCAAATTGGGAGGATCTATGTCTAACATTCTTGAGTTACCAAAACATCGAATTCGTCGTGCGGAAAAATTGCGTAAAATTGAAACTAAAAAAGTCGTCGCTTCATTGTCGTTAGTGACAGTGGTCATGAGCTTAGTTTTTATTTCTGAATTTATTCAACGCCAAGCTCGTCCTGTTATTTTAATTTCCGATAATCAAGAGGGGCGAACATTTTTAAAAGGCTTAGCTCCTGGTGAAAAATTAACTGATCGTATGAATCAACGTAGTGTCGCAAGCCAAGTCAATGGCGAGTTCCGCGATCTAGAGTGGGAAAAAAAGTTAGTTCAAAAACTTTCAGCCGGTGAACGCTCTGTCGCCAGTTTGTCAGTAGCACCTGAAGATCAATTCAAGTATGGCTACCTAGGTGGAAACTATCGCATTGTGAATGAAGAATCTCCGGATGGTAAAGTTTATTTATCACAAGTGGAGTATCGCTCCGACACGACAGACGTAGTGGCTCAACCAGTTTTATTTGACGTGCAGACCTTTGTGCAGTCTTATAAGACAGTGGGATTTTCTTTCTCTAATTATAAAGTGGAAGATTTAGTCGACGGCAAAAAGTTAATTTTCTTTGGAGCCAACTCTAAAGATATCGTCGGTGAAGTGTACATACAGTTAAAAGAAAACCGATTGATCTCGGCGAAGGTCCAAAGATTGTAATTGAAAGTATTTTTAAAAGTTCCACATTTAAGGTCCTAAATTGAGGGTTCATATTCAAGCTACTAGCGACTTTCACCGATCAGTCATGCATGGTATGGCCCAATCCTTACGAGCATAATACAAGTGAAACTACCCAGTCGTTGCCACAACGTTCAGTGTTGGGTTGTGCTTCAGCCAACGACAGATTTTTAGCCTTTTTTTTAGATCTACTTTTTTTCTTGCCATTGAATGGATTTGTTTTTTCATTGTTATTTAAAAAAATTGAAACTATTTATTATCACTCTCCACAGTCGACTGAATTCATTGTCTTACTAGGTATGGCGGTGGTTGGAATCACTAGTTTAGTGATTCTTAGTCGGTCGCTGTTCCAATTTTATATTGGTGCAACGCCGGGGCAGTATTTGATGAAATTGCGTGTGGTCGTCTATCCAAAGAGTTTCAACGGGCCAAAGAATTCCAACGGACATAACGGAAATAGTGCCGGATATGACAAACCTAGTTTTTATCAATTACTAGTTAGGAATTGGATTTGGAGTTTACAGTGTTTCGCAATGTTATTTCCATTCTTGGAAATTCTAGGTCACGATGAACGCCGTGCACTACATGATAAGGCCAGTGAAACCTGGATGATTTCACTAAAGACGGATAGTTTGAGTCAGTCACCACATGCCATCGAGCAACACTTTGTTAGACAATTTTTTTTACTGAGTGGCTTGGTCGTATTGTTTTGGGGTGGACTGAGTCTTTCTTTTTTATACACCAAAGTTGTCGATGGTGAATTCAAAAAGAATGAGCTAGAAAAAGAAAATTATTTATGTTCGCAAGTAACAGAAAATCTATCGGAAAAAAGTTTAAGAATCGATAAGGCGATAGCCCTGTATCTAGCGGGTAGTGTATCAAAACAGTGTCTTGAAAATGAAGCTGATTTTTTACTGTGGCAAGTTGGGTTACAAAAAAATGATAACAAGTTGTCCTGGTCGTATTTGGCGAAGGGATTGATAAATAAAAACAACAAAGAATTGGTCAAATCGTACTTCAATAAAAGTTGTGAAAATAATGATAAGTCAGAACCTTGCTTGCTAAGCCAGATTTATTTACAACGTCAACAAACAGCCGATACCACAGAATCTAAAAATAGAAATCCAGCTAGTAGCAATAAAGCCCAATCATCAGATCTCAAGAAGAAATGGCTGTCGATGCTAGAGCAGCAGGATTCTGAAACGTCACAAGTGACTAAAATCTCCTTACTGTTTGATAGTTCTAAGACGAAGGATATGCATGCAGTTATACAAAGTTTAGCGCAACGATCGGGATACGATTCGTTTTTGCAGCGGATGCATGTGCAATTATTTTGGTTCAATCAACAGTTCGATGAAGCACGCGGAGCCTACCAATCTGGAGTCTACAGTTGGCCCACCACTCATCGTGTACAGGCGGCATTATGGCTTTGTGAACAGGAATTAGCCATTGGTTGCAATGGTAGTAAATCCGCTGGATGTTACGATTGGAGTGAACTGACTCATGAAATTTACAAAGAAAAATCATACCATTTCTCCGAGTTATTAAAGGACACGCAATTTCAGTCTTCGATGACCAAAGTTAGTCACCAATTACAATTGTGTGCAGGCTTTTCAAAAGAAAAAATCGAACTCAGGGCGCCTGCTAATAAACGCTAGTTGATACGAAAGGATTGGGAGTTTAAAGGATGTTAATTCCATGGCTGCAAGGATTATTAAGTTGGGAAAAAGCTCCGATGACTTGGGTTTTAATCCATGTGAATATTTTAATTTTTGCGATGACCTTGGATTATTTACCCAATAAAGATGAAAAGTATTTTTCAGTTGGAGATAACCTAGCATTAACCGGACGCTTGTATCAACAACATGTTAAAAAATTTAAATTAAACAAAATAGATGAAAAAATGAAAGACATCGCAGATCGCAATGAGCTGATTAAAGACATTGCTGACCGCAATGTGCTAATGATGTTGGGTGGGCAAGCGATTCGAAATCCTGAATTTATTCACAATTATTCGAAAAATGATTTTACTGGTGATCAAGTGCAGATTCAAAATTGGCTTCAGGCGATGGATAAATATTTAAAATCTATTCATCGCCGTCCGACATTTGTTTTTGGTTTGCACCACGATGATCTCAGTTGGCATTCTTGGAAAACTTGGATCACCTATCAGTTCATGCATGCTAGTTTTTTCCATTTACTGGGTAATATGGGAATATTATTGATATTTGGGGCGGCTTTAGAGGGATTAGTAGGCGGCATTTCATTATTAGGGCTATATGTATTATCTGGTTTATTTGGAGCTTTAGGATTTGTGTTGTTATCCGGAAGTACAGCGGCACCGATGGTTGGGGCTAGCGGTAGTTTAAGTGGGATTATGGCTTTTTATGTCTTTCGCGAATGGAGAAAAAATATTTCCTTTTTTTATTTTCTATCACCCATCAAAGATTACTATGGATTTATTTATTTGCCAACATGGTCTTTGTTGCCACTTAGCTTCTTACCAGACCTTAATGCCTATTTAAATACACCTGAAGAGCTAGGTTCAGGAATCGCTTACACGGCTCATTTAGGTGGAGCTTTCTTTGGTATATTTTTAGGTGTTGTTTATCTGCTGTATACTTTCAAAATGAAACCATATCAAAAGACCTAATAATAAAAAGGCCCCGATTTGGTGTAGTACGCCAAGAAATAGAGGGACTGCATTTAACAATGTCAGCACTCCTAATAAAAATTGAAAACTAAAACCCCACAAAACAGCACGTCGTGAAATAATCCATCGATTCCAATTAGAAACAACTAAAGTGTCTTTAAAGTGTGTCTTCTGCTTCCAAGTATTCGGAAATAAATAATACGCTAAAAACAAAAATATCAGAATCAAGATTGGCGCCAACCAACGATGAAAAAATTGAGTACCAGCCGTGGTGTCTAGAAAATTAATAAAATAAGGTTCTAAGCTCAGTTGCGTATCTGGGAAAAATTGGCCATTCATCAACGGGTAGTCATTATAAAAATATCCTGAGTGTAAACCAGCGACTAAGGCTCCCCAAAAAATCTGTACAAATAATAATATCACCAGCAAAGCACTCGATTTTAGACTAAAAAAAGAGGACTTATTATTGGTAGTCTTCTGCACAGGTACAGCTGAATTCAAATCTTGCATCGTTAAAATAAGCCAGAACAAATAACTAAAAATAAAAAAAGCTAATACCAAATGAATACCTAAACGATAATGACTGACAAAGGTTCGCTCTGTTAAGCCACTTTTAACCATCAACCAGCCAACTAATCCCTGTAAACCACCCAGTACAAATCCAATCCAAAGCCGTTGTTTTAATATTTTAGATATCTGCGTTCGCATCGAAAAATAAAGCAATGGTAATAAAAAAACTAGACCTAAACTGCGTGCAATAAGACGATGCAAGTACTCCCAAAAAAAGATGAATTTGAATTCATCCAAAGTCATATTTTGATTCAAATGTTGAAACTGTGGTGTGGTTTGATATTTCTGAAATTCAATTTGCCACTGTTCGATATTTAATGGGGGGATTACACCGGTGATGGGGCGCCATTCCGTGATCGATAATCCTGATACGGTTAAACGCGTGATACCGCCAATAATCACAATTGCGGCAATCATTAAGCAAATAATGGAAAGCCAAATTTTAATTCTTTTAAGTTCTGATTCTAGAGCTGGTTTTGACATGGACTGGTTTTAAATTAGGCCGATTTTTTTGTCAAATGGGACTCAATAAATTCCATTAATTTTAAAGTTTTAAATGGTTTGGAAAAAATGGCTGTGGCGCCTTTGTTCAAGGCTTCTTCTTCTGAAATGTCGGCAAATCCTGAAATAAGTATTATAGGTAAGACGGTGTTCTTCGTTCGAATTAATTCCAATAATTCAATGCCAGAGCCATCTAACATACGGATGTCGCTGATCACACAATCAAACTTTTGTTTTTCAAATAATTCAAAGGCAGCAAAGCCGCCGCCTGCTTCGCAGAAGGTTCCGTGGTAGTCTTTAATTTCATCGACGATGATTTCTCTTAAGTCTGGCTCATCATCAACGATTAAAAAATGAAAGCCTGAAAAATCAAATTTAGCCATATGTTTGATCCTCTCTGCCTTATCCCGTTTTCTTTAACGAAAAGTGATGTTTTTTAGGTAGTTCGATAACAAAACGTGTATTCGGGCAATCTGTATCTAAATAAAATTTTCCTTGATGGGACTCAATGATTCCCTTATTAATACTTAGGCCTAATCCTGTACCTTTACCGATGCCCTTCGTAGTAAAAAAAGGCTGCATAATTTTTTCAGCAACTTCAGTTGGAATTCCTTTTCCACTATCCGTGACCGAGATTTCGATATTCGATCCTAAGTCTTGAATGTTCAATTGAATCCATGGATTGCTTAGGGATTGTATGGCATCGGATGAGTTATTAATTAAATTTAAAATGACTTGTGACAATTGTACGCCTCGACAATCTATTTTTAAATCTGGATCGAACGGATTTATTTTCAATTGAATGCGATGATTCGTCAAACGAGCTTCACAAAAGGATAGTGTTTCATCAATTAAGGATTTTATTGTGGTAGGAACAAATGGATCCTTAGCTCCATCTCTGGAAAACGAACGCAGACCTCGAATGATTTTGGCAATTCGCTCTGTGGTGCTTTCGATTTTTCCAGCCGCTTTTTTTAATTCTTCAATATCAAGAGTATCTTTTTCTAGTACACGAATAATTTTAGCAGCATTACCTTCAATGATTGATAGTGGATTATTGATTTCATGCGAAACACCGCCAGCCATTTCTCCTAGGCTTGCCATCTTTGAAGAGTGTACGGCTCTTAGTTTTTCGTCTTCCAGATCTTGCTGTAGTTTTTTGCTAATGGTTATGTCGTCTAATATGCCAATAATTTCTAATGGTAAACCATTGTCATCGCGACGGAATACTAAAGTCTTATCTCGTAACCAAAGGTAGTGTCCATTGTGATGTTTGACGCGAAATTCTTTCGAATCTAGAATATCTAGTTTTGAAGTCAGCCATTGTTGACGACGACCATTTAGTAAATGAGCATCATCAGGGTGTATAATCTTTTTGAAAAACTCGATATGATTTTTTTGTTCCTGGTGGGACGAGTATCCCAAAAATTCAAACAAATTACGATTCGAATAAACGATCTTACCCTCGTGAACCGAAGAAACGTAAATAATAGAAGGAATCGCATTCGTTATTTTTTCGATAAACGACTTTTGTGATTTTAATTCAAATTCTGTCGCCTTCATATGAGTGATATCGAAGATGGCTCCATCAAGGTATTTGCTGGATTTTTCACCTTGAATCGTATGGGCTGAGCCCCTTTCAAAGACCCATTTAATTTCTCCAGATTTACTGATTATTCTGTATTCGATTAAATAGGGAAGATCATTTTCAACTGCGGCTATTATACTTTGTCGAACATACTCAAGATCATCTGGAAATATGATACTTGAAAAGTTTCGAGCATTGTTTTTCAAGAATTCTGTCGATCGATATCCAGTAATTTGCTCGAGTGCATCTGAAATAAATTCAAGTGACCAAAAATTATTAACTTCGGTGCGATAAATAGCTGCTGGCAAGTTCTGTACTAGATTTAAAAACTGAGTATCTTTTTGTTTTTGTAAAGTTAAATCCGCGGCCACACCTAGATAGCCAGTGATTTCATTATTAAAGTTTCTAATTGCAGTCACACTTAGCAAGACTGGAATTCTATTCCCATTATTATCGATGTAAGTCCATTCGTTCTCGTCGGCAACGCCAGTGGCGGCCTTCGCAATAAAAGTTTCAAAACCCACAGGTACTGGTTTCATTAGTTCAGCTTCTAGTTTGTGAGAATGTTTTATAACTTCACTCGGATCGTGGAATACAGCAGGCGTTTGTTTATTAATTAACTCTTCGGCCTTGTATCCTAGAATTCGTTCAGCCGATTTATTGAAGGTCATTATCGTACCATGTAAATCAGTGGCAATTATGGCATAATTTGAGTTGTCCATTATTGCAGATAAATAAGAGGTTTTATTTTCCAAGCGTTGCTCAAGCTCTTTAAAGGGAGTGATGTCTTTTCTTATGGAGTAGTATTGTGAATTCTTTCCATCTAATCCACGGTAGGGAATAACGGTTGTGTCAACCCAATAAAAAGTACCATCCTTTTTTTTATTTCGGACTTGTCCCTTCCATACAAATCCATTAGAAATACAACGCCAAAAATCAGACCACATTTCTTTAGTATGAAAGTCAGAATTTAGAATGCGATGATTTTTTCCAAGTACTTCCTCAGATGTAAATTGAGATATTTCACAAAAGGCATCATTAACATATGTGATATTGCCTTTGTGGTCAGCGACGGTAACTATCACGGATTGATCAATGGCATGTCTATAAAACTGCATAGATTGGTTTAAAGTATGTTCGTTTGTACGATCTAAGATCGTACCTATATATCCTTTAACCTCATTGGTTGTTGAGTCCTTAACGGCTACAGCTTCTCCCTGCACATAAGTAATAAGTCCCGATGAGTTTTGAAAGCGATAACTACAGTTAAAAGGGGCTTCGCTTAATACAAATGATTTCCATTTCTCGGAAAGCATATGGCGATCGTCGGGGTGTATGGCCAGATACCATCCTCCTCCTAAAGCTTGTTCTTCAGTCAGTCCGGCAATTTCACACCATTTTTTATTAACGGCAATACAATCTCCGCTTAAGTTGGTTTGATAAATACCAACTGGCGCTAAATCTAATAAAGTTTTTAAATTACTGGTTTGATCAGTTAATACCTTGTTATTTTGTAAAACTGTATTGCTTAATACTTCCTTTTTATGAATAAGACGGATCGAACTCACTAGGTAGATTATCAATATCGAGAATAAGGCGACGCTATAAATTATTATTTTTTCAGAAAGCTTCTGAATCGTCGTTTCTTTTTTTGATAAGAATAATGCCAGTTCTAATTGGTTTTCTCGATCAATTTGTGTAAATTGCAAATCTATTTTAGAGTACAGGTCGTTAAATACGATAAAATATTCATTTAATTTCTTGAAATCTTTCATTTCACTGCTTCTAAAATAATTCAATCCACTATCGACTAAAAGTAAATGATCCTTACCAAGCTCTTGAAGTTTCTTGCTGATTTCTGGTTTCGTTTCAGTTAAGGATACCGGAATTTCAGGAGTGAGTAACTCAATATGTCTTTTCATAGCAGAACCAGCTAGCTCTAGTTGAATCTTTTCTGTTGTTACAGATTTATTTTTAATGAAGTCAGTTAGTGGAGTTTTAGTGGCCTGTAAGTATTTATTGATAGCTTCTAACTGTCGAGTGAACGAATTCCATTCTTTTTGAATTTCAACAGAATCTTTATATTGGTCTGAAATTTCAAGGGCTGTATAGCCTATGATCACTAAACATAAAGTAGAAAGAGCCGTCATTAATTTAAAAAAACGACTGCCATACAGAAATGACCATATTAACTCTTGATACTTTTTGTTCGCTTGGGTTTTCACCTAAGTCTTATCGGGATTTACGTTTTTTTAAATAGTCCAAGTTCTTCAAGACTGTATGAAGAACCTATTTTTAGGTTACTTGTATGATAAAAGCTGGCTTAATGTCTTAAATTGATACAGTTTTGGCGATGATGTCGTGGTTGATCCAGCTGACAGGCGATTGTGGGGTCAATACGTCCTGCATGATTATTTTACCACACGACTTAAGTACGACCTCACTCAGAACGCCTGTTATCAAATTCTTTTGCTCTTTATGCAGATGAAATAAATGTTCACTGGAATTCAACATCGTTGTTAATTGTTCTGGATCTGAATGTTGAGGCCATTTTTCAAAAATATTGTGAGCCTGAATCACCGGCAAAGATAAAAAGTTCTTACAAAAATCTAAAATTTCATTTAGGGACACTTCGTCTTTAACCAAGGACATGCAATTTTGTAAGACATTTTCTAATTTATTTTTTTGCTCAGGCTCATTCGACTTTTGAATTTGCATTTTGATGGCTCCCATCAAAGGATACAATGAAACCTCGACACCAGAAAAAATTGAGCTCGAGTTAGTCAAAATTTCTGGACAATTGTAAACACAACAATGCACTCCCTTGGCGGACCACTGTCGTGAATAATCTTCTAATTTCTTTTTAGCCCAACCTTGCAAATAGGGTGTGTAAGTTTGCCATTGAAATTCCTGATTTACTAAAATCTCAGTGCCATGATAACATAGGCTGAAAAGCAAAGTTGTCGTCCTTGCTGGGCAAGGTTTTTTGCCAATTCTTGCGTTTCGTCTATTAAAATATGAAATGTTTCAGCAGTAACTTCATAAAAATTTTCGCTGCAGATCCAGCCCAAATCAGTTTCCCAAAACTTTTGACTAGCTAAATACCTGTCACCAGTACCTTTAAAGCTTCTGTTCATTAAGGGCATGATGATTTTCGCTCTAGGAACACCGCCGGCCATAAGGTGAGCAATAAAGACATTTCCTTTTTTAGGAAGACATGGGATTAAGTCTTGAATATAACTTTTTACTTGCTGACGAAAACGGTTGCGGGCTTTTTGTTTTACTTTTTGTAGCCAATCTCGATCTATTTTAAAACTTTCCCAATCCGAAAGTTTAACGTCTTTCAGTAGATCAATCAAACAGACGCCATTGTCATCTTTTTCGTAATCAAATCCGGCCTCTAATGGACGATTGATAAAAGGTGCTGGCACGATGGCTGCGTCTTCAGAGCTTAATGGTTGTAAGTGTCCTTCTTTATCGCGGCGGCCAACTGTGCTACGTATAATAGTCATTTTTCGTAATTCAGCTTCTTCGACAAGGCCGTTGGCATATCCTCGTTGAAACAATTCTCCAAATAGAACTAAGGTGTCGTTAGCACCAAGAGTTTGGCCGTTAGGAAGATCGCGAATAGCATAGTATTGAGATGTGTTTTTCATAGTATACACTTTGGCAAAAAAAGGAATTTAAGGTCAACAATAAAACTGATTTTTCCTGACCAATATAACTGTAAAGTGCTGCGCCGCGATTTTTTGCTGCGATGAATAGTTTGCTAAGTAAGTATGATTTATTTCTTGTATACGAAATGGCCTGGATAGCTGGGCGTTGAAAATCCTTTCCAGCCAATTGAATTCAAATTGGACTGTTGATCCATATAGTTTTTAGAATCATATCCATTTAATAAACTAGTACGACCACCAACGTAGCTAATAAAATTAATAAAATCACAGGTTCCACGTAAATCGACAAAGTAAATACGATTTTTATAATTTTTTTGATCAACACCTTGATAATCTGACGAGCTTTTCTGATCAATAATATAATAATTTTCCAACATGGTAATTGATTTCTTTCGTACAAGATTGTCGCAGAATAAGAAGCCTTGTGATAGTATAGAGTTCTGATTTTCTTTGCTGATCGGTAGATGATTTAAGGTAATAAATGAATTATCACTTTCTGGGTTATCCCAAGATTTTTGTAAAGAGGCTGGATTTATTTTAATGACGGCGCACTTTTCGTAACTATCTACAGTCAACTCAAATGGTTGTTGGCTGACAAATGAACTTACACCTAATTGAACATTTATTGTAGATCCAAATGCGTGACTATCTGTTTTTGATCGACTGAATGAATATCTCAGTCCTGCAGAAGCATTAAATAATTTACTATCAGTTAATAATGGCAGTACAGTAAATGAACCACCAACATCTGCTGATAAACTTTGGACTGAGTTCAATGAATAAGATCGGCTTTGGTTGTATGTAAAAGAATTTATGAAATCGCCTGTCATAGCTTGCAATTCCCTGTAGGATTGTAAGTGATCTACAATAATTCGATACTGAATATCGAAAAAACTATTTTTCCCAAAAGAACTATTTGTTATACATTCATAGTATAGGTCATCAAGTTCAGATTCAGCGGCGGCTTTAGATTTTGGGTTATTTATTTTTTGTACAGACGAATCAAACAATTGCTTAAATACATTACATAGACGAGTGTTCGATATCTCGGACAGTTGGTCATTTTCAAACAATCTTCGTAGCTTTGGTAAGTCTATTTTATCTTTTTGGTTCACAGTTCTAGAGAAGTGCTTTTCCACTAAATTCGGTATGAAATTTTCTTTATTAAAATAGTATTTAAGAAAGTTAAAATTTTCAGACTTTTCCTGATCAAGGTTTATTGGGATCAGATTTTCTAATTTTGCGAATTGTTTTTTATCTTTTAACTGCTTTTGATCTTGCTCACGAACTTCTTTTTCTTTTAGAAATTTAGTTTCAAGTGCTTTGACATAATCGGCATCTTTGTAATGACTAAATGGTGTAAAACTAATACTTTCATTGGTTCGATCTTGCTCAATCGCTCCTATAAATATCTGCTTCTTCAATTTAAGAACTTGTATACTTTGAATTTCATTTTTTGTTTTATAGGCAATAGAGTCAATTGGCCGTATTTCAAAAACAATACGATTTGTACTGCCGACGGATTTTAAATCGTGAATTTCAAATGATAGTTCATTAGAAAAAAAACTACTACCATCAATTTCAACGACTTTTTGTGACGTGGAGTAAACAGTCCCAATTTTATTTACAAAATCGAAGTCATTACTAACAATCGCTAATTTAACTAAATAGTGTCCTTTGGGAACATCTTTCATTGTATCGAATCCACTAGCTTCAGTTAATGATGGTCGCTTCAAGCTAAGTCTGCCATTAAAACTTACATTCTTAACTGTTATCAAAGATAAATTAGTGTCTAATTTATAGTTGTAAACAACTTTCTTTAAAAGAAAGTTTTCAATCGTAATGACACTTTCTTCTTTAGTGCATCTAACTAACTGCTCTTTGTTTTTTAAGTAGCTGACATCAGTGATTGGTTCATGCGGATTCCAGGGATTGATTTGAACAGGTATCCTATCTAGTATTCCCAGATCCGAATTTTCAATTTGAATGGAGTATTCGTTTTTACACTCGTTCTCTAAAAAGTTATAATCAATGGAATCAACAAATTCTAAACAACCTAGTTGATTAGCTTTCACTTTTTCTTTTCTTCCATTGATAAATGTAATTGTAAAGTCTTGTCCTTTGGCTGTTTTTCTATCGATATTAGAATGAATACAAGCAGTGGTCGTAAATACAAGGGTACGTTCGTAAGTGTTCTTATTTTTCTGCTCAAAATTTTCAAATTTCAATTTGTCTGTTTTAAATGCGGCGTTGATATAAGATCCATTTTGAATCGAAGTCGCTGGATTTAATACATCCTTCAAGTTGATAAATTCTTCCATTTTGAAATTTGGATTTTCTAGCGAAATATTTTTAATACGAGCCAAGAAATTACCTTTGATCTGATCAAATTCACCCACGTTAAATACGCCTTCAAATGGCTTTAGACCCGTGATAGAAGATTTTGGTTCCACTTTTAAGCCAACATAAAACTGCGAACGACTTCTTAATATGGGTAATTGAAAATCCGTTGAAATCAATAAAACCTGATTAGCGATTTTTGAATCAGTTTGAATGGGGGCCGACAATAGTTGTCGAACTTCTTTGCCGTTTTCAAAATAAACATGAATTAAATAAATAGTCGTTTTGAATTCACCAAAGCTAAGGGTTTCATATATTTTGGCTTTATTGGATTTAGTTACTGGCACTTGTGCACTTGTACGAATTTCCATATTTAAATTGGCTGAATTTGCACTGGGTGCTTTTTCTTCAATCGTTAAACGCATATTATCTAGTATCATTGATTTTTGTTCGGGGGTTTCTGCTAACAAATGTAAAGTCGTTTCATTACCAATTGAGTTATTAGGACTTTGCTCCTTTAAAGCGATAATGGTTTTTTCCCATGGGTTATACTGAAACGAAACCTTTTGCACGCCTTGTAAAGCTCCCTGACCCTGGATTAAGCGATCAATTTGTACTGGCTTACCTGTTCCAAAAAACGAAAATGGAAAGACTTCAGTCCATACTAGGCAACCTTTAGAATCGGTTCTTAAGTTTTTGTTCAATTTATTGTCGGCATCGTTAACGATAAAGCTTTCATTTGGAATATCTTTGCGAGATTTAATGTCCTTTAAACAAACGGCTATATTTACGTTATGCTCAACAGGGATAGAAATTTCTTTTGACATTCGCTCTTCTAAAATCTGTGGAGTACTTTTATCGATATAAAACATTGCAGCCGTGGAGCCATCAGTTTTTTTCTCAGGTGTTGGTAAGGTACAGCCTGCTAAATATAAGCTAAACCAAAATCCAAGAACTGTATGAGCAGTCATATAAAATTTATCAAAATTGCGCATATCCGCTCTCCAGTTTTAGCATATAAATTTGATTTTTAGATTGATAAAAGGATTCCTTAAGCACAGTTTCTTCACGAAGTTCTAAACCGATTTTGAAAATGTTTTTATTTTCTAAGGATAATTCTAACTGATGGCCCACGCGGTTAGTTTCATAGGCAGGATCTAAGTAATAGGAAATGGTCGCATCGGAATCGATGCGATAATATTTATAACTGGGAGTAAAAGCCCAATTTTTATTGACCTGCCATTGCAAACCATTTCTTAAAGAATAGGCTCGCGCCATGTCCTCAGGGGCTTCTTGATTATTCACTCCAACAGCTTGTACTTGGTAAGTCCAGCCTTTGGTAATTGTTAAATCAAAACCAAGTTGCGCTTCGACACCAGTCGGTTCATAGCGCAGTCGTGATTGAGTCGCATTGACGGAATCGGTTGTGTTACCCCAGTAACTACTTTGTGTCGAAACCAACACTGGGGTGTTCTTGAATTGAAAATAAGATACTTTTAAGTCAGCTACCAATTGTGATAATAAATCATAATTTGCAATTAGCCCGGCACTAAAAAAACTGGGTGCTGATTCAAGTTCATTGGTTTCACTTCTTAAGCCTTCAGAGGTTGGTACAGATGATTGTGCAAATAGTTTAAAGCCATTCGTTAAGGATGAATGACTGACTGTTGCTGCATTTAGAGTGTTTTTTTTATTGGTGAAGTACTTTGTGGAAAGATTACCAACAGCGACAATAACGCTTGGAAAAGCTTTTTCACTCATTAACAACGAAGTGTGAAAACGACTTTGGTCAATGGCACCAACTAGAAAACCAGTTCGTATTTCGCTGCTAATGGGGGCTGATAAGTCAATGGCAGCTTCTTTGATGATCAGATCCGTCTTTGAACCATTGAAGGTGCCGGCATTAGGACTGTCGTCTTTTGTTTGAAAACCAGATTTGTATTTTAATGCGGGGGCCGCTAATAAAGAAAAATAATCAGTAGGTACATACTGCAGTCGCGAAGATAAACTAAGTCTAGTCAGATTTGTTTCTTTGTAAACGTTCGTTGTTTTTTCATTTCGAACATCGACAGAAAAGTCGCCGGACCATAAGTTATAATTTTTTTGATTATCTCGATTGTCGTTGATTTTAGACACTGATTTTAATTTTGGATTATTTATAGATTCAGAATTTTCAGTGGCGGCGAATGATAAATTGGAACTAAGTAGTAAGTAAGTAAATGTTGAAAAAAATATGACATTAGAAAAAAGTAAGGAGCTCAAAAAACCATTTTTACATAGAAACGGTCTCCGCAGTTTAGCGAAGTGGTTTCTAGTATTGAGTATCAGGTCACGTACCGCTTGGTTATGGTTCATTCGAGCTCCCTGTGACACATAAGATACTTTAAAGATTGTGTTAAATTCAACTGCAATGATTCTGACGATGTGACACAATTTGCGTCTCTGTGTTGTGTGTTTGGCGCTGTGAATTTGGTGTTGATGCTTTTCATCTGAAGTTGTGATGTTGAGAGAAATAAGTTTTGTGATTTTTTCAAATCGCAGACAAAATTTGTGACCTGTATAAACTTTTGACAATGAAACAGGGTTAACCATTCGTTAATTTAGATCTCGTCAAAGTACGAAACTTGAATCTTGTTACTACAATTACAGGAATCAGGAGTGTCTATGATGCTGTCAAAAAGTTATACACTGGATCGATTAAACCTAATAATTAGTCTATTAGTGACGACTATATTGGGTTTAAGCCTTGGTGCTTGCTCTATCAAAAAATCTGCTGAAGAGACTCCAGTTCCTAACATACAAAATGTGTCCAAAGATTTCTTTGTTGATTCAACTACCGGTAAATCGCGAATATTTTTATGTGGAGCCGCTTCCGAGGTCGAAGTCGGTGGTGTAAGTGAATCTTGGATCACACACGGAATTCAAGCGCTAGGGCATTGTAACATTTCTTTTGAGGTTCAAGAGCGAGCCTTAATTGGTCGTATGGTTAATCCTTCATTTCCTACTGAACCCAGTCGCTGGGAAGTAGCAGTAACGATTCCCATTTCGAAACACTATTATTATGAAAAGACAAAGGATGAATATGGACGTGAATCTAACAAGTACATCGAAAATTCCGAGCGAAGTCATTGGAGTGCCAGACCGTTTATTAAATTAGAATTAAGCGGAATGGAGTTTCAAAAAGTGTCTTATTCATTATTTTGGAGTGGCATGAAGACATTCTCTGTTGAAGATGTCGAATGGGATAACGAACAAAAGTTTTTGGGATTTTCTATTTCTGGAATTGATAGTTATTTTAAGTCTAGTAATCAAGCCAGATTTCGCGTTAATTTTTTGGAATTAAAGCATAACGACAAATTTGAAAAAACACCTTTTAGTGATAGCAACTATAAATACATGAACGTTTTGCATGTCATTGGTCACAAGTATGATGGACTACGTCAGGCCATGTATGCGGCTCACTGGGATTTATCAAAAACACACAAAGTATCATTAGTCGGATTTCCTGATCAACAAACGGAAAAAATAGCGGCAGATGTTATCGCTGATTGGAACAAAACTTTAGTAAAAATCGGTGCAAGCACTAATGGTCTAAATGCTTTTGAGTTGAATACAGAAAAGCCAAAACACTTCTTTGATTTACGATATCCCACTATTTACTGGGTCAGTGACAAACGAATTTCAGCACATTCCCCATTGGGAGTTGGTATCGCATTAGCTGATTTGCAGAATGGTGAAATTAAATGGGGTGGTATCACACTATATGGTGGCGGTATTGAATCCTATGTCAAAGATAGTATGCCTATTTCTATCGACGCTACTAAGGCAGCTGAAGGAGCGAAGTTGGTATCACATACAATGAATCGTTTGCAAGAGCAAACGCAAAGAATGAATTCACTGAACGCCTCTATTTCAGACGGTAAGAATATTGTTAATAAAGTTGATAATTCGGCAAATGTAAAATTAACGAGTCAAGATAAAGCGGAATTAGATAAAATATACAGTGCTTCTATTCAGTTATTAAACAAGGAAAGAATACAAGACGAAACCAGATTTAAAAACTTTAATTTATCTAATTTAATGAATATAGGTTCTTCGGTGGATAAATTTTTAGATATGTCCTTGCCAAATGGACAATCTGGATCGTTAGCCGAGCAGGCAGCTAATTTATCCCAGTGGCAAGCGCCTAATCATAACTATTTAATTAAGTCTGAAAGTGGTCGAAGGTATTTAAGTCAAAATTACTTAAAAGCTATTATGTCATCAAAAGATTTAGATCGCAATTTTTCAATGATGGCACCGATGTGGAAAGAAGCTTTGAGTGTACAAAAAGGAATTCAACTTGACGAAGCCCTACGTCGAGTAAATAAAGAGTTAATCACACATGAATACGGCCACTTTTTAGGACTTGGGCATCAGTTTAAAGAAAACATATTGCCGGATGCAGATAAAGTCCCGCAGACTATTTATAATGAACTAAAATCAAAATCGACGGAAAAAAATCAATTTCGCAATAAATCAAGTGTGATGGGATATCGATATCCCACCGTTGAAATCGCTTCTTCATACGATGAAATTGCACCCGGACCTCAAGATGAATTGGTACTGCGTTATATCTATAAACAAGAAATAACATTGTTTAGTAAGGGTGACGCTAACTTTTCATTTTCGAAAGTCGATCCATCAGGAATTATTCCAAAAAATATTGGAAACAAGTCAGTTAGCTATTTTCCACAATGTAATGACATGGAAGCAACTTTTAACATGGATCCTTACTGTAATAGATTCGATAAAGGAAATACAGCCAGCGAGATCATTACTGAATACATGAATGATTTTAATTCGAACTTAATTCAGTCTGTATTTCAATATGGCGATTCCAGATCTTCATCTGGAGAATTGATAGAATATTATTTAGCACAAAGAGCATTTGAAAAATTTGGTCGAGTACGATTGTTTTATGACTATATGAGATACAACTACAAAGATGCATTTAAAAAGATCTTTGAAAATAATGATGATATTCTTGCATTTTCTAAAGATTGCGCAGGTGTTGATGGTTCAGATAATCTCAAGTCGGTTGTTAGTGAAAATGCTGGTTTAACAGAACTATGTCTTGCTAATAAAAAGGCTGTAAAAGGTCTATTAAGCATTTTGACATTACCACTTTCAGATTACACTCGAGAAAACATGAAGAATCAATTTGTTCCAGGTGGTATGTCTGGTGGTGATGTCGATCGCGACTATAGTAAATTCAATGGTTCATGGTCCGAAGTTGGTGCATTTCCTATGAAGTTGGCTGCCATGTATGCTTTAACTTCGAATAATCCATGGACTTTGTTAGAGGGATATCCCTACCCAGTATTTTCATATAATAACCCAGATCATAGATACAATTATAATTCTGTTTATATCGATGATTTAGTTACTGCTATCGCTGAGGGAGTCGATAAAAACCTAAGATTCAGTATCTTGGGAAATTCTGAAAATTCAAACATTGGGAAATCAGTTTTATTTTTGGGTATGTTGATGAATCAATTCAGTTTATCTAATGATACATTGAGAGTGAATTATGATCTATTTGAAAAAATTGTCGAACAAAGCCGTTTTGATTTTTCAATTGGTGCAGTCATTATCAAACCTAGTGATGGGATTCAAAACGCCAGTAAGACGAAAGTGTTATCAGGTACTTTTTACGATTATCGCTCGAATCAAAACTCAGTTATTAATAATGTCTATTTGCTTCCAGAAGGTGGTTATTATGTCATGGATTTAAATAGCATTTATTATCCAATCGGAAAACTAATTTTTGCTAATCAGAACATACAAATTGGACTTGCCTATCGAGTCAGTTATTCTGTCGCAGGAAAAGATCGATTGGCCGGGCACAGCGTAAAAAGAGTCTTGCGTGAAAAATTTGAAATGATCAGTCGTGTTTGCATAGAGGGTAAAATGAACGACAAAAGTGAAGGCAACGGTTTACGATCATTTTTCAATTCAGCTAATTCAAGTTTTGATGGTTTTTTTCTGCCAACTACTATTGCGGCAGATGGAACCGCAGGTTGGGAATTATTTAACACCAGTGTTGAAAAAGCATTTTCAACATATTTGAAAGATCCTAAATATGGAACCAATCCGCCAAGTTTACGTAATTGCTATGAAGCTATTCGTGCCACAGGAATGATAGTAGGAACAGCAGCGATTTTGAATGGACACTTTACATCGATGTTAGTGGAAGGCATGGAGAAGTAAATATGAACAATTACGCATTTCCTAAAATAAACATTAAAATTTGGTGCGGTAAAGTCATATCGATATTGATCAAGCCACATCGATTAACATTTGTCACTTGGTTAATCGGAGGTCTGCTCAATTTAGGTTGTCAAGGTAAGGTTAACGATTTGCCAAAACATGAAGAAGCTAAAAATACTCAAACTTTGGGTATTTATGAAGATCAAGAAAGTAAATCCACCAAAGAACAATCTATTAAAAATTTGGTGACTGGGCTTCAACTAGATAAAGTCAAATCCACGTTATCTAAAAGTTCAATTGATTCTAGAGATGAAGCAGAATTATTTCAAGCTTTAGCCGCGTTAAGAAAAATCGTTTTAGATGTGAATGTAATTTACTCTATTGATATGAAAACAAGAGCTGTTTTCAGAGAATCTTTGTATTACTTCAATCAAACAATTTTGAAATTATCTGTATCAAATAAAATGACAACAGATAATTTGAAAGATTATTTTACAATGATCTTTGATTCTTGTTCACAAGATTTTAGTGGATGCAAAAACCTGCGGGCTTTTGGAGCTGATCCAGGAACGCATCAAGTGCTGCTTTGGTCCGCTAAACAAGTGCTATTGAATAAAAAGACTACGTCATATTGTCCTAGTAAAGGAACTGAAGCCATTGATCAATATTATTGTTTCTTATTTATGGCTTTTGAGACAAAGTCTCATCTCCAAAATGAACAACTTTCACTAGCTTATTTAAGTAAAGGTAAAGAATATTTGGATTTGCTAAAATCTAGAAATGATTTTAGTTCGTTGGCAAGACATCAGAAAGTATTTGAAAATATATTTTTAACGTATAACGCTTCGACCGCACAGTCGCAGTCGGAACTTAAAAAACTGATCAACGAATTTGAACCTTGGCTAAAGTCTAATATCACAAATAATGATTTTAAATCTAGTACTTGGGGAATGATGGATGTCGTTGCGAGCGATTTCTTTTACGCCGACAGTCAGCATAAGATACTATCTGATAAACTAAAAAATGCTATTGAAAAAACTCAATCCAGTCAGGATCATTTAGGCATAAGTTTTCGAACTAGTTTTGAAAACAGTTTAAAGCAGGGCGCAGGTCCGATTTATGAATCTTTTGGAATTTCTGTAGATAAAATCAAAAGCCCAAATTTTTACAATGAATATTTTTACATTATAGATCGTTGGTATCGAGGACATACAAACTTGGAATTTACTGAAGGTAGCTATTTAAAAACCAGCCGAGATTTGAAAAAACTAGCACAATTAGTTCAAGACTATTCGCGTGTCACCATGTTAATTTTATTAATTGATACTAAAACAAAAATGAAGGAGTTGCTATCCAATCCAGAAAACTATAAAGGCAATATTATGCAATTGATGAATGATAATTTATTCTCGATCACAGACCGTTGGAAGTATTCTGTGAAACAGTTTGAGGAATTATCAATTGTACTAAGTAGTTTAGCTGGAAAATCGGGTCTGACAGCCCAAGAGGATTTAAGAAAAGTCGAAATTGGTTTAGTCGGTCTTAGAAAAGACATAAGAACTCTTATTGCTGGACCGTCGATGTTGTTGATGTCTTACTTTTATGCTAAGAATGCTTTGAACTTAAAAATCTATAAGAACTTTAGCTCGATTAAACAAGACGGTGCAACACTGATTGAAAGTTTATTGGCATCAGATTTTGCAAACGGTCCTGAGATCTGGTTCGATTTCGGTAATCAATCGGATGGCTTAAATAGGACTGAAGTTTTAATGTCTTTTTTATATGCCCTTCAGACGAATATTTTTGAAAGTTACGGCGGTAATGATTTTGACGAAAAGTTTATAGAATCTGATATTACTGTCAGTCGCATGCAGTTCCTTGAGTTAATAAAAGATCAACTTTTTTCTAAAGAACGAAGTTCCAATGAGGACTCATTGACAGATATTTCCAGTGCATTGAATGAAAGTAAAGGATACTTAACTTCTTGCGAAAATCTAAAATCAGGCAATAATCAGTTCAAAATTAATTTATCATTAGCCGACTTGGATAAAACTACTGGTTTTGCTCAATCGTGGGAAGAGTCAACTCAAGCATTTTATCACTTCTATTTAAAAGTAGGCGCATCTGTAGATGCCATCAATAAGGATGATTCATTGATTGGAGCACTTTTAGGAAAGTTTCAGAAAAAAAGTAAGTTATTTACTATGTTTGTAAATGCGTTTGAGGATGAGGCAAAAATAAAATTTGCTAATAAACCAACAAAGTTAAAAGAATTGTTAACGAAGACAGCCTATTTGAAACAATCGACTATTGATGCTGGTCGACAAATAGTGAGTGAAATTTCGCAGGCTCATAACAAACTTGGTTCGTGTTTCGAGATGTTATACCAATTAGAAGTTGCTAGACAAAAAGCCTTAATTGAGAAAGAGGAGCTATATTTAAGAAGTTTATATCGAGATCTAAAAACTTCGTTATCGAAAAATCCAAATGGAAGTGAATTACAACAGATTGAAAAAAAATATAAATTCACACTTGGGCAGGATCATTTAAGTATCAAAGAATATACATACTCGAAGTATGATCTATTACTTCGAATGTCTGAGCGATTAAAAACCTTTTTGCCATCAGTTGAAACTTCAGCTGTCGACGAAAATGATAATTTGGTCAAGCAGCCGGTCACGGTAAATATACAATTATATAATGGTACACAGTTTATTTCTGAAAATGAGTTTATCCAAAATGCATTGACTAGTTTATCTCGATTTATTCGAGTACAAGTTAAAATGTTAAACTGGGCTAACTTTTCAAACGCTAATCAAGTATTTCAGTTAAAGGCGAATACAAGTTTAGCGTTATGGTCGTTACAACAAATGAGTCCAGAATATTTTACCACTGAAAATGGGGAAACAAAGGTTTTAAAGATTTCAGACCTTCAGATGGTCGATGATTGGATGGGCTTTGTTAAATCACAGTTATTGAGTCAAGATGAGTTCTACTTAATGAGTAAAATTGCTATACCGCTAAAGCAAAAGACAATGCGTGTGAACGTACTTTACTTAAAAGGACAAGATATACAAAGATACTTTTTTGATGAAGCCTTCGAAACAATATATAAAATGATTGATCCTACAGATTTCGCACTAGAGGTTTATACACAAAATATCACTGGTGAAGTAAGTAATTTTAAATTAAAAGGGGATGCATTGCTTCAACTGAATCACTCTGTAGCTCTGGACTTAAAAAACACTAAAGATGTTATCAACAAATTCATGCAGGTCACACAAGATGCAGAATCCAGATATTCAGGAAAGTTAGAATATCAGATTGATAATCAACTGGTGACACCTGTGTCGTTTGTTGATGTCGTAGCTGGTAGATTCGTAAATTATGAAATTCCGAAAAGGAGTAATAGTCAATATATTCTCTTCGATACAAATCAAGCAATGCGAAAGAAATCCGAACTAGAGGATTTTATTCAATCAAGAACAAACGGCTACTTTCGAATGAGGGAAAAATAGTTAAATATGATTTTATTACTTTCATACCTTAACATATTATCAAAATTCGACCTCAGATCTATTTTAGGTCAATGTAATTGTTTAACGATATTTCCATTTCATCAAATGATTTTATTATTGGTATTTGTTTTCTCGTTATCTACATATGAAAGTGCTTTTGCCGTTAAAGCTAAAGACTCAAAAGAAGATTTAAAACCGATCAGTAGCTCCATGACTTTAGCTGCGAATCAGACTAAAAAAGATTCAGAATGGAAGTTGGGCGTTGGTTATTTGGTTTCAAGTAATTTAGCGGATCAAAAAAGGAATAATCTTTACAGTCATGATATGACTGCAAAGATTGGTTATAAATTTCACGATGTTAATTTTGGTTTAAAGTCTGGCTTGCATTATACGAGCTTAGACAATGAAATTAACGATGATCGTCGTTTAGGATTGTCGTCAAGTGTGCTTTCGCAATCATGGGATTACTCATTCAGCAAAACGCATTCAATGACACAGGCATTTTCGCAAGTTTTAGCCAGCGAAGACTTTCAAAGAACAGGTGCGAAAGGTGCTTCCAATTTGGGAGTAGAGCTTAGTAGTTTATGGTTACCAAGTTGGAGCACACAGCTTGAAACAGCTATAACGAAAATATGGAATGAATATGAATATCCGCAAAGTTCAGTAGGGTATAATATTGATCAAGTTTTAACGGCATCCGCAGGAACGAGTATAAAGCTTTCATCAGTTGTGGGTGTTGGTTTTGTAATATCGTGGTTAAGATTATACTCTATGGATCAGATTAGCAACGACGATATTTCTTATACCACGTCTATTTCGAGTCAATTAAAAAAAATATCATTCAGCCTATCTTATACAGAAGGTGGTGCTATCACGGAAGAAAATGTGGCTTATTTTTTTACAAGTGAACGTAGGAAGATTTTATCATTCGCAACGGGTTGGAGTTTTTAGTGTTTAAAGCGTTATTGAAATTAACTTTATGTGTGCACCTTGCCAGCTCTTTGGTCGGTTGTGGTTCGCCGAGCGAGCGAGCAAAGGTTAATCCACACGAAGATGCACGTAGTGGCTCTATCAATGAAGCTAATAAAAAAATGAGTCTGAATAATGAATCAATAGTTAATCTGGAATCTTTAAAAAAACAGAAACTTCAAGACTTAGCCAAGCAATTGACAATTGAAAAAGTACTAGATGGTTGCAGCGCTGACCTGACTAGTTGTAAGAATTTGGTAGACTTAAGAGAATTGCCAGAACAAGTTGAAAAGATTTGTTATTGGCTAGAATCAGCAATAGAAACTCAAAAAAAATGGATGTTATGGCAAATAGGTCAAGAGATAAAGGGGCAATCAGCAGCTATTTGCTTGGAACAATCATTTATTAAAAACTATGGTGAATTTCTAAAAATTGCACCTAAACACATAGACTTAAAAAAAATATATAGTTTATTAAATTCGTCACACCAAAACACTGTACAAGACTTTACAACCAGCTTAATAAAAGAGGTCGAATCATTGCAGGACTCACATCGCTTGATAGCTAAAACTTTAGATTTTAAATTTAGTGAGATTAACTATCAAGATTTGAATCAGTTGCTAATTGCACTTGCCTCTGAATCAGGTGTGCAAAGCATGGATCATTGGATGGCTGAAAATGGTACACAGAAAGCCGAAAAGCAGATATTGAATTTACTAAAATTAAAGTTTTTGTTAGCCTTAAATAAAAGCGATACAATTGTCTTAGATTTTATCAAAACATATGAACATCAAAGTTATGTTTTATCTGGTGACACTTCTAAATTCTTTGATCTAGTCAAAGAAGTCGTTTTTAAAAATCAAAAAGTTTGGAATGATTATATTTTTCTAGTTAATAAAATTCCTATCTTAAAATTGCAGGACGCACATACGTCTCCAATATCTATTTGGAAAAATACTTTACAAAGCCTTATAACTATTTACAGTGAAGTTCCTCACGCCTGGGTTATTTTTAATAAAATTGCCACTTGGAATGTAACTTTAGATGTTCGCTTTCAAGACTGGACATTGAAAGAGCAAAGAACTGAAGTTAAAACCGGTCGCTTCTTTAAAAGTATCTTCAAAGGAAAATCAAGTCAGCTCTTTAATTACTTGATGACGAGTTCAAGAGAAGTGCGACCAACATTGGTCCTGGACTCCTTGTATTCGTTATTTAGTACAAATCGATTTGCTCAATTTAAGATAGATGAAGTAGATTTTATGAACATAGTTACTAATGAAGTACTTCAGGAAGAATATAATACTCAATTATCTGACTTTATTAGGCTTCAAGCTACTGTGCCAAATGATCCAAGTTGGTTGTCGTTTGAAAATACATTAAGTGGTCTTGAAAAAAATAAAAAACTGATTCGAAAATATAGTATGAGTGAATTTGTCAGTGATCCATTTTTTGGTAATTATCAATATCTATTGAACGAAAGATTCCCATTAGGTTGTTCGACGGACTGCTTAACGTCAATAAAAGATGGTAATAATGGTTTTGATGTTTTTTCAGAATTAACCATTGGACAGTTCTTAAAGAATAAAATGACATTTTATTTAGATGAAAAACTAGATATTGCAGCGATGGTTGCGTTATACAAGTTAGCTAAAAAAGCATCTCCAGATTTTGACTTAAGTATTCTTAAAAAGATGAATATGTTGGATTTGCAAATAGGGCAATTTCTAAGTTTGCAAATCAAAAGAATATCAACTTTAAAAAATAAAGTGGCGCTATTTGAAAAGGCTTTCTTAGAATCATTTTTAGAATATCAAATTAATCAACTGACCAAAATTCATCAAGCTATGTCAATTAGTAAGAATTCGGCTGCAGGCGGAGATCAATCGGCTATTCCACTGTTGGAAAATAGTTTGAGGGCATCGTATACTCATAAAGCCATTAATAGCCAATTCAAATCCAAAAAATATTTTAACTCGAACTCTGAATTCGTTGTTTCTTTGTCAGATTTGTGGGCGCAAATGATAAATTTCTCTGAATCCTATTTTTCTCAGCAAATTGATTTTATAAAGCTAAACGATTTTTCAAAAACACAAGCTTATCAAGAAATATACAAAGTTAAAGTGAGCTGTCCTTATATGGAAGATCAAAGTCGCTTTGTTAAAGCTTGTTTCGGTGCGATGATGAAGATTCCAAGTTATAGAAATCAAGCTGCATTTCCATGGATAAACCAAGTTCAATCGCCAAGAATAACTAATTCCATGAGTGACACGTTAAGTCTGATAGTGATGTTTAATAAAACATTACAAAGCAAAAATAATTTAATAACGATTAAAGAATTAACGGACTTGTATTTAACCTCATTAGATTCATTAAATATTTCGGATTCATTAGCTAAAAAAATGCAAGCTCTAGATTTAGAATCTTTGGAAGGAGCTGTTGATCAAAAAGATAGTGCCAATTTAAAACACTTGTTTATTGATAAATCATATGGCGGTGCCTTTGATTATACTCTTGATATTATTTCGTTAAAACAAGAAGGTGACCCTCTATATAATGCCAAATTCTATTCATACTTTTCTCCAGACACAGGTGGTCCAACTCAGTTTTATACGTATGTCGATGTGTTTCCGCATTTAAAAGACAAGAACAACCCTGTAACTAAAATACTGAAGGAAAGATCGATTTATTTTTATCAGTTATTGAATCAAACACGTTCTGAAATAATCAAAACTCTTAAAAAATATAATCTGCAGTCTTTAAACTATCAATTTGTTGTTGGGAAATTTACGAACCTAAAAGTATTTTCAACAAAGTATGAAGACCTATTAAATAATGAAATTGAATTATTTAATAGGTCTACTGGTCATTTCTATGAAGACTATTTAGCTGATTTATCAACTCGCTAACTACGGTGTCGTACCCGACATCAGCACTTGATAAGTCAGATTCGATCCATAGTAATCTGTCCAGGATACACTAATTGGTGAAGTAAATGCTCCGGAACCGCTGGGTTGCGCCTGTATGATCAGTCGTGCTGTACAGGAAGTTCCATAGCTTAACGACTGTCCTCCACTGGTACATGTGCCGGCTCCGCCAGGAAATCCAGTAGAAAACATAAAGTACGGACCAGATCCATTGGTTGCATATAAATTTGAAATTAAGCTATTCGAACCTGAAACCGAGTTGGTAAATCTTACCATGACGAAAACATATGAGCTATTTGCCATCGGCATCGATACTGTGGATGGCGCCAGGCCTGTGAGTTCGCCACCAACGAAAGTGTAATTAAAACTATTTGAAAACTGGTTGTAAGGACCAACCGTATCTAGACCAAATTGCACGAAACCGGCCGAGCTCGTATCTACATTCAAACTAAGTGTGTCAGATGTATAGCTGGCAGCTGATGCTGTTGCTAAATGTGTCGTAGATGAATTATTACTTTTAATATAAAATGTCTGCGACGCCTGTCCGCCAGGTATAGTTAAATTATTTGAATTCAGTAAATTAACATTTCGTAAACATTCATCAGAAGTTAAATACACATTAACGCCACTACCGGGATTGCTAAATCCCAATGAAAAATTAAGTGGAGTCGCACTATAATCATTATTTCCAGCGCCATCTTTACGTTCAATGGTGAATGGTCCTGCGCAAGAGCTAGCTCCGATTAAAGTGGCTGTATTAACATAGGACATATTTTTAATTGCTAAGCTGGGATTCGATGGCGGTATAGTGGTCGTAGTCGTTGGAGTTGTTCCCGTATTGCTACCGCTATAATCGTTAAAGTAACCGGCAGTTGTAGGTAGGTATGTTCGACCATTACCCCAAAAATCTTTCGAATAAGGACAAAGAACTACTGTGATTGCTGATAAATTTATATTCGCAATTTCTGTGGAGCTTAAAATCGCTGTTTGCGTAGCGCCAAGTAGGCCACTCACGTTTCCTGAAAATAATTTAAAGCCAAAAGAAGACAAATTATCACACGAATATAGATCTCCTATACTGGAATTTGAACGCAATAAGTTTCTTGAAATAATTGAGTTCACATAAAACACGTCCACTCCATCTATGCCATTAGCGTTACCAAATGTGCCATCCAATAACTGCCAAGTTAAAGTCACCGAAGAACCAACTGCAGACTGAGTGGCGTTGACGACACCATAGTTAGAAACTAAAAATGGACCTTTCACACCAATGGTACCATCACGTCCCTTGGTCGCTAGGACTGAGGCATCTGCCATTAAGCACGAGACACCAACAGATGTGCCGCTACAGGCAGAGGTTGATGAAACGGCAGTACCTCCACTGCTGATCGGATAAACGGAATTTGTAGCACTTGTGTTTGAGTAAGTTATATTTCCAGTACACGAATACACATTCGAGGATTGTGTGCACGTCGAGTATGCCTGTGAAATTGAATTTATACCATTATTATAATAAGCAGTTTTTCCAGAGACACCAGGTCCAAAAAATCCGTAAATTAAATCTTCCCCCGCGGTTCCTTTACCATTGTCGCAACTGTAGCTGTGTGTACTGTTGCCATCCCATCGACAATAATTGGGGATATGTAATCTGGCTACACTTGCAGAGGTTAATGTATCAAATTGTTTGAGGGTGATATTTTCAAAAATATTTTCATTCGATTTGTTAGAACGATAAGAAAAGCTGGCTCCGTCTAAGACGAAGGCCTCAAACCAACCACCCCACATGAATCCATCTACGACTTGCATCGAGGCTTTACCATTTGGAGGATTGAAGTAGCCTGTGATTGGCCCGGTGGGTCCGGTTCCTGTGCTATTGATGTAGCGTCCAATAATTTTTCCTTCGGCTCCTGTTGAGCTACCAATAGATGTTGGACTGATGGCAACATTGACTGAAGAATCGTTTAAATTTACCGTCTGATCCGAGTACAAAAAATCCATTGCATGTGAAGTGCTATCTTCAACGACCAATAATACTTGAATCAATCTATTATCACCTTTGGATACATCTAAGGAAATTTCAGTTGGAGCTGTAATCGTAAGACCTGTACAGTTACCGCTTGGGCAAGCATCGTGTTTATCCCAAGAATATACAATAACTGGGTCAATTCCTGGTCCGCGAATATTGATAGCTATATGTGTGACCGTAGCATTGCTAAATGAATAGAGTTTACTGTTTTTTCCAGCTAAGGAAGCGATGTTGGAGGGAAGCTGTATTGAAAACTTAGCGACATCATCTGTTTTTCTGGAACAAGAGATTAGAATTGTAGACGCTAGTAATATAGTCACTAAATAGGAATTTAAAATCATGGAATATCTCCCTTATGTACCTTAGTGCTGATCGGAAGGTTGTCCTATTAAATTCAATTTGTTTTTGTCTCAAAGTTATCTGGTTGAATCAATTTTCTATTAATTCGGATTGGCTTCAAATTTTAGGTTGCATAAGTCAACCCGAGTCAAGTTTTCTTGCTAGCAATAAAAGTACATGATTTTTATCTTAAATTAAGACAAGCTATCATCTAATGCAAAAAAGATTTTATAAGGAGTAAAGCTAAGAATGAAAAACGCATGCACAAATACTAAATTAATTTTATTCCTATTTACTGTGATATCTTTTTATCCCAAATTGTTGTTGGCAGAAAATACGAATATGGAAGTATCAGAAAACATCCAACGCATGCCTGCGGCAGTCGTCAAAGAGAAAGCAAAGAAAAAACTGTATCCAGGTGGTGCTGATGAGGAACCGTTAAAAGTTCAAGCGCAATTATTAAATCCGAATAGTGGTGTTGCTCCCGAGATCGAAGAAGCACCTGCTACCACAGGAGTGGATAGCGCCACTGATTGATATTACTTTCTGATATTTGTTTCCATCTCAATTTGAAACAAAAGTGTTTCAAATAAAATCAAATAAACAAATTATATTTAGAATTGTTAAGATATCTTAAGTTCCCTGGACCTTTGACCGAATAGAGATAAGCAAGAGGGGAATAAACTTATGAAGAAGTTCATTAAGTATGTACTGGCCATACCTTTGTTGTCAGTAGTGTTATTCGGATACCAAAACTGTTCGAAGTTAAGTTTTAAGATGGAAGACGAAGGTTATCGTCGAGCAGGTTTGTTGGAAGATGAAAATGGTCGTCCCATTCCGTACTATCAATCTTTTGCGATAGGGGCTGATTCTATACAATATCCAGATTTAAAAATGGTATTTGTTTTAGATAATAGTAAATCGATGGAAGCTAATCGAATTAACTTCTCTGCAGCTTTTAAGAATTTATTTAACAATGAAAATAAAGAAATATTAAAACCATTCAATACAACTATTTTTATTACAACTACCGCTCAACTTAGCATGACGGATATTTCCAAGTTGAATCAATTACCCACTCGTAGTCCCGCTTCTTTGGCCAATTCAAATTATGTCGATCTTCAAAAAGAGCGCAGTCCTGTTGTAACAGGATCCTTACCTGGAGACATTTTTGGTTTGTATCATTTATCAGCTGTGGATAGTTTGACTGGAATTGAGAAACATTCTTTTCTACCCGCTAGCTTAATGGGGATTTCCGCAGACAGTTCCAGCAAAGCTAAAATATTAATGTCGTTAACTAAAGCCCCTTATCAAGATCCCGCACAAATGATTCAAGATTTTGAATCTAGAGTGGCTTTGTTACAATGGAACGATGGATCTTGGAATAGCAGCAACCAAGATGCAAAGGCTCAAGTCGTTGATAATGAAAGTGGTCTATGTGCGGTATCAAGAATCATGCGCCATCCAGATGAATTCATGCAGCAAGGGGATTTATTATCGATTGCCATTTTTTCCGATGAGGACGATAAAAACAGCACGGGATCTGGTAACGAAAGTGCATGTATTGATTCCATTCACGTTGCTCCGGTGAATCAGCAATTAACAACTGTGAATTGTAAACGAGATGCAACCAAGATCACCTACGATCAATACAAGTCAGATTGTCAAATCAACTATAATACGCCATCGAAATGCGTTTTAAGTTATGATAAAACAACGACTTCGTCTCCTAGTTGTGATGTGAAATACAAATCAATTATCAAATCATCATGTCCTGTGTCTTATAAAACAATTGCAACACCGGCGAAATGTGTCGTTAGCTATCGTGATTCGTTCAAATTCACTTTATATGGAAATAAAATTACAACAGATATAACTGTACCAGCCAGTGTAATTAATGATGGCTATTTTGGACTTAGTTTAACAAATGGAAATTTAACTAGTGTGACGACCAAGACACAAGCCGGAAGAGTCGGTGATTGTAAATCACAAATAGTATCGTTAGTGGAAGCGAATGGCAATGGTGCTAAGTTATCCAGTTCCGATTTAGCGACTATAGATAAAAATTTAACAACGGGAGTATTGAAGTGCGCCGTTAAAGCGGCCGCTTTTCAAACAGCGTCGACATCTTTTGGTTTTGTTGAATACAACGATACCAACTACACCTCGAATGTAGCAACTTCAGTTCGTGCAGCGTGTTCAAATGCAGGAAAATTAAAAACTAAAATTGGAACCTTGTCATCAGACATTGAGCTAAGCGGAGAATGCTCGATTGACTCTGTGAATTTGGTTAGTAATAAAGATTTAGTTTTAATGGATAGCAAATATTCAGATCAATCGACATGTAGTAATTATTTTTCAAATAACGCTTTTTTAGCACACAGTACTCAGCCTACCTATTCAGCGCAAGTATTAAGTTCTAGTATTGTAGCCAGTGCAGATGGATTGGCTTCGTCTGCGGATTGTGTTGTTGGAAATAAATCGACGATATTAACTGTACTACGAAGCACGGGTAAATTAAGTGGTTCTATAACGGATGCGCAAGTTTATGATTTTACCGTGAATCAAGCTGGGTTTAAGGCAGCGACGTATGATGCAAATACATTAAAAACTTCGAATCAAGCAATTACAGATGGGGCTGGTTGTACGAACTTAACCGATACGACGAAGTTGCCTAGTTTAAAAAGCAGTGTATGTACCATAGCTGGAGATTCGAATTGTTTGGTAAGTGGTTCTGTGGTGGCGGCTAAGACAACAACTAAGACGGGCTTAGCTAGTACGTATTTTGGCTTAGATCAGAATTCCTGTGTGAGTAAATCCGCTGCATCCATATCGTATTTGTGTAGTACGGCGGGTGTGTCTTGTGGGGCAGCTTCTTATACAGCTGGATCGAGTGGCTCAGCCACTATTGCGGTTAACGATCAAAATAGTTGTAACAAAGCTAATATTACAAATTTCAAAACCACTTATTGTGCAGGAGATACCTCGACGGCCGCGGGATCTTGTTATGCTACGGCGACTACAAATTTTATTTTAAAAGGCAGTACGATTTTATCACAGGGTGTGGTTAGTAACGCATATCCGGGAACATTTGATTGTTCAAGTTCCTGCGTTTCGGCGGGGGGATTTTGTAAAATCTCTTCGGGAATATTTGCCGGGACTGTGAATCAATATTTGGAATCATCGGGACGAAGTTGCGTGACTGCGACACATTTGCAGGAATCTCAGTCGCCTGCGGAAACACCTGTGTTGTCAAGTTCTGTACCAGCGAACTTGAATGATTATGCTTGTTTGAAGAAAGCTGACGGATTTATCGCTGTCGATAAAACGGATGCAGGTTCAAAAACGGGGAATCCTTCGGTGGATTATGTCTATGTGACGGAAGATTTAAATGGTCAGCCAATGTCATTCACGGATTATTTTTATGACAAATCACAAGATATGTTTGGTCAATCATTACATCCGATTGTAAATGTATTTACATTGGATGCAACGTTTGGAGACCAGATCAATCCAAATGGGCAATCTTCATATGGAGTGAATTACCAAAAATTTGCCGATAAATTTCAGGGCAGTAAATATAGTGTGGTGCGATCCGACTATGGTTTAGCGCTGAAGAATTTAGGTACGGTGATTCAACAAAAATTAGCTCGTTCAGCGAAGATCGCCTTAAAGGATCCTAACAAGCAACAAATTCGTCGTGTGTGGTTGACTCGTGCGGGACAAGAGGAAGTGGAGCTAGATTCTACTCAGTGGGGCGCTTCTGGTAGTTCATTAACCATCAATGAAAATGTCACTATCAGTCTTGGTGATCAAGTGCGCGTCGAGTTTTGGTAATTTAATAACCTTAAAAAAGAATATTTTATTTTAAGAAAGTATTCTTTTTTCTTATTCATTCTTAATGTTAAAATGAAGAATTAAATTTTCTGTACGTCTTGGTTATTTTTAGTTTGGTTTAGTTTAGTTTAGTTTAGTTTAGTTTAGTTTAGTTTGGTTTAGTTTGGTTTAGTTTGGTTTAGTTTGGTTTAGTTTGGTTTAGTTTGGTTTAGTTTGGTTTAGTTTGGTTTGGTTTAGTTTGGTTTGGTTTAGTTTGGTTTGGTTTAGTTTGGTTTGGTTTGGTTTGGTTTGGTTTGGTTTTTGCGAATTTGAAGTATCGCAATACTTATTCAAGTTTTATTTGAAGCAAACTGCTTTAATCTCAGTAGGTTTACGCAACAGATTCGCCCCCATCGAACAAAGAAGATCTGCATTAGATTTAGATTAATGAGATTTTAACTTAGAAAAATACTTCATTAAAAAATTGGATTTCGATAAGGGCTACTTCAATAATTATAATCATCATAATATGATTGAGTGATGATGGGGGAGGCTCCACCGATCAAAGAAGACTCGCGTTAATTTCTGAAAATTAATCTGATTACAAAAATAATTGTTGACAGTGTTTTCGCTTAGCTGAGTTGATTTTTCGCTCGTGTTATTAGCGTGTATTTAAACGTGATTGTCGATTCGCTACGTTCTTCGTGTGGCTTTCAAAATTGCAGACTAGAACCCGACCACTTGTATTTTTCTACGATCAAATCCAGGAAATATTAGACATCAAAAATCGAAATTTAAAACCTATGTTATAAGTTCAAATAACAAATAACAAATAACAAATAACAAATAACAAATAACAAATAACAAATAACAAATAACAAATAACAAATAACAAATAACAAATAACAAATAACAAATAACAAATAA
>JBPOJH010000116.1:0-20956 GCA_052033755.1 Bdellovibrionota bacterium
CGTGATTGCGTGATTGCGTGATTGCGTGATTGCGTGATTGCGTGATTGCGTGATTGCGTGATTGCGTGATTGCGTGATTGCGTGATTGCGTGATTGCGTGATTGCGTGATTGCGTGATTGCGTGGAAACTAGGGACAGGCTTCAGTTTTACAACTGAAGCCTGTCCCTAGTTTCCTTAAACAATTATTTTCTGGATCTAAAAACACATTCTAGGGGTACGATGACTTCTTTTTCACCGGGAGCTTGGTGAATTAAAAAAGTTTTGGGACGTGAGTTTTCACATCGTAATTGAAAGCCCCAAGCGTGATCGAAGTCCACACTTCCACCTAGAGTTGATGAGCGTATTTCAGATATAAGTGCATTGGGAGCACCGTCGCAGCTATTGGATTTCAAAATTTCATAAATATCATCATTATTTTGCTTCCAAACTTGCATAACTCCAAATGCACTACCAATCGGAATTTTTCTTCTTAAGATTCGAGGTGAAACATTCGTTTTATTTTGTTTACCTGCCCCTGCTTCCGCAGGAAAAATCGCAAAACTTGTGGGGGCATATGGAACTCCATCTGAAAAACAAGACACGTACTCTTGCGGCAACGTCATAGGCCGTATAAGTTCAAATTTCCCTCCACTCATAACATAGCCAATAGCTCTGCGAGTGCGAATCGAATTCGTGTCGTCCTGATTATGACGTAAAAAAGTATAAAAACTTTCATGCAGTACAAGTGCGGTTTGATTTTCTAAACTCATTTTCTCGAACAAATCTTGATTTATAAAAACTCGACCACTGGTTTGATAGTTGATGACTTGTTCAATTTCACACTTATCCGGTTTGGCTAACTCATAAGAGTCATCCGTTAAACTTAGATCCACGCCTCGCAGCCACTTCACATTATTATTTGGAGTCATTAAATAGTTAGCTGTTCGAAAAAATATCCTCCATCGATGATATCTCAAATCAACTGAATTTAGATCGCGAAACAGTCGCACAAGTCATCGAGTTCTTACTGAAAGTCGGGCTAGTTGTAAAAAATGAAAAAAACGAATTCATAATGGGCCCCAAAGTCACTCACATTGATAACCACACCCCATTCGTAATTCGCCATCATAACAACTGGAGAATCAAAGCCCTACAAAGCTTAGATAGCAAATCCGATGAAAATCTTCACTACACCGGCCCCATGGCTTTATCAAAAAAAGCTGCTACTGAAGTACGAGAGAAAATCATTCAACTAATTAAAGAAGCCACCAAGTCCGCAGCAAAATCAAATTCAGAGACTCTTCAGTGTCTAACGATCGATTGGTTTAATTTTAACAACTAAGCGTTAATTTTTATTCACAACGCATCTCTACGCAGCATCCAGCCCTTGTACGGTTCAGCTCCGAATTTTTCATTTTGTTATCGTGATAAAAATCGTTAATCTAGTGCGCTTGATAATTGCTTCTTAGATATGTCAACTTCCTTGAAATAGGGGGTTATTTCAGTAGTTCCTTCGCACATAACCAATCAGAGAAAGGGCGTTTCTCGGTGCCAATGATTTGATAATCTTCGTGCCCCTTGCCTGCGATCAAGATCACATCTCCTGCTTCAGAAATATCTATGCCATGTTGAATACCCTTTGCTCGATCGACTTCGACGATGACTTTTTTGCGAAACTCGACTGAAAAACCATCCAAGATATCTGAAATAATGGCGCCAGGGTCTTCACTTCTGGGATTATCCGAGGTCACCACCACATAGTCCGAATACTTTTCTGCCATCGTGGCCATTAATGGACGCTTGCCCTTGTCGCGGTCTCCACCACAACCAAAAATCGTGATGATATTCGCCGAGCGCTTGTTGCTAGAATTATTTTTTTGCATCTCCGCACGCACGCGTTGCAAAGACTTTAAAACATTTTCTAAAGCATCCGGCGAGTGCGCATAATCCACGAATACATGTCGATCTTTTTCATTCGGCACGGACTGCAATCGACCTGGCACCCCTGGAAACGATCGCAATGCGTGCAAGCTTAATTCAGGATAAATCCCCCGACTAGCCAACGCCGCAATCACCGCCACCACATTGTATACATTATGCGTTCCACACATCGGAATCACAGACTTAAAAACTCCAAATGGAGAAAATAATTGAATGGACGTATAGCTAAATCCCACATCCAATATTTCAAATCGAAAATCCGCTGTGGCTTCCATACCATAAGACCACAAACCTGCCTTAGACGACACTCGCAATCGAGCCCCCCAAGCATCATCCGTATTGATAATCGCAAACGGTTTGTGTTTTTTTGTTTTCCAAATCAAATCCGAAAATAATCTTTGCTTCGCCTGAAAATAAGTCTTCATATCCGAATGATAATCCAAATGATCACGCGTTAAATTGGTAAAGATCACCACGTCAAAATGCACACCGTCCGCACGACTTTGTTCTAAGGCATGCGAAGACACTTCCATTGCAATGGCTTTGGCCCCAAGATCCTTTATTTCCTTTAGTCGCGAATGCAACTCGACAGGTCCAGGCGTCGTATTTTCTGTCTGCCAAACATTTTCTAGAAAATGATGATCAACAGTTCCCAACACTCCACATGGAAAACTAATGCGATTCAAAACCCATTCTAATAAATACGTGATAGAGGTTTTACCATTGGTCCCCGTCACTCCCAACATTAACATCTGCTGACTGGGTTGCTGATAAAATTCCGCGGCCAATAAATCTAAAGCTTCTCGTGATGAGGTCACTTGTAATACTAAAACAGAGTTTATCGAAGATGATTGAGCCGCGAGTTCATTTATATACGACGGAGTCAAATATTCCAATTTCTCGACAACAATCACTGCTGCCCCTTGCTGACAAGCCGACATAATATGTTGATGGCCATCGTGCTTGGTTCCCGCGATAGCGACAAAAATAAAATCCTTTTTGACTTGTCGACTATCGGCAGTGATCCCTTGGATGACTAAATTATGAAACTTCTCATGTTGCTGCAAAGAATTCAGCGAAGTCGATGATTCCGCCTTATGTGTAACTAAAAGTAAATCCATGGACGAAGATTTAATCAGTGGCCGTAGAATATGAAGAAGTTTCAACCATAGCATGCTTCTGATCTGATAGTTAAGCGTATCAAAAGTCAAGATCATTGCCGTTGATAGAATTATGCCAAATAGCTTGCACTAATAACTAGACACTCAACATCAAACAAATTAAAAAACATAAAAAGAAAATTAAACTTAAAACCACATGGAGTCATTCCTATGGAAAAACTTGGACCTATTCGAGCCGTCATTCAAGATGATCGCAACCACAACCCTAACATCAAAGCTGGCGAAGACATCACCTTTATTTTATTTCATGGTTTTGGCGCCGATGCCTATGATTTAAAATCTTTGACTGATATCTTAACCCCATCTAGACCGACTCGCTGGGTTTTTCCGCAGGGAATTTTGGAAGTCCCGGTTGGCCCAGGTTGGACCGGGCGTGCGTGGTGGCCCATCGACATGATCGAATGGGAACGCGCGATGATGGCTGGACGCCCTCGCGAATTATCTGACTGGTCCCCGCCCGAGTTACCCTCCGTTCGTACTAAAGTTTTCAACATGATCGAAGCTTTAAAAACACCATGGTCACAAATCATCTTGGGTGGTTTTAGCCAAGGAGCCATGTTGGCTACTGACATATTTTTAAGTGCTCCCTCGACACCCAAAGGGCTTGTGCTATTTTCAGGAGCCTTAATTAACAAAGCGGATTGGAAACAAAAATTCTTGCAAAGAACCGGTGAATTATCTGGCACACCTTTTTTTCAATCACATGGTCAATCCGACAATATTCTTTCCTACAAAGGGGCGCAACAACTGGAAAGTTTTTTGTGCCAGAATGGACTAAAGGGCAAACTTCACAATTTTGCAGGTGGGCACGAAATCCCAATGGATATGGTCATGAAAGCGAATGAATATTTGAAAAACCTTGGCTAATGAATAAACCTGATATAGCCTTTTGAAGTTCTGAAAACCCTGGAAAGGAAATCCCTGTGAGCAATAAAAATTCAAAAAAAAATGTAGATATTTTTGGTGATGACTTAGATCCGCGTAATATCGCTGGTGCTAGTTCTGGTAAGGAGTCTGGCGCTGCCAGTTTTGAAGCGATGTTTTTAGCATCGCAAGATCCAGCTAAAAAATTATCTGTAGGAGATAAATTTGAAGGCGAAATCTTAAGTATCTCGAAAGAATTTGTTTTTGTTTCTACGGGAACACCAACAGATGCATCGATTCATTTGTCAGAAATTTTAGACGAGAACAAAAAATTAAAGCACGTTACGGGTGATAAAATCACTTGTTACGTTACCCAAATTAAGGGTGGCGAAATCAGTGCTTCATTGAAGGCTTCGTCCAAGGCCTTAGCTGAAGGTTTAGAAGACGCTTTTGATATGATGTTACCTGTCGAAGGACGCATCACGGAAGTTGTCAACGGTGGTGTGCGAGTCAACATCATGGGAAAAACAGCTTTTTGTCCACTTAGTCAAATCGACACAAAACGCGTGGAATCGGCAGCTGACTATGTAGGTAAGAAATTCGACTTTTTAATCACTCAATTTGAAGGCCGTGGAAAAAATGTAGTTATTTCACGCCGCAAATTATTAGAACAACAACAACAAGAGTCCTCTGCGTTTTTTGCCGACGAACACAAAGTGGGCGAAGTGATGCCCGGAGAAATTACACGCATTGAAGCCTTTGGGTGTTTTGTTGAAATCGCTCCAGGATTAGAAGGTTTAGTGCATATTTCTGAAGTTAGTTTTTCACATATTCAATCTCCGAAAGACGTTGTGAAAGTGGGCGACAAAGTTTTAGTGAAAATATTAAAAATGGAAACTATCGATGGCCGTTTGAAAATTTCTTTATCGATCAAACAAGCGCAAGAAGATCCATGGGCTTTATATCAGAACGAATTAAAATCTGGCGAAACCATCGAGGGCGTCGTCACCAAGTGTTTGAACTTTGGTGCATTTGTGCAAATTAAACCTGGCATTGAGGGCTTAATCCCATTGTCAGAAATGAGCTACACAAAACGTGTATTAAAAAGCGATGATATTGTAAAACCAGGCGAAAAAGTTTTGGTCATGATCCGTTCCGTTGATTTGGATTCTAAACGCGTCAGTCTGAGCTTAAAAGATGCCTCTGGTGATCCTTGGGTGATGGTTCCACAAAAATTCCCCGTGGGTTGTGTGACTGAAGGTGTGATCGAAAAGAAAGAAACATATGGATTTTTCGTTCGTTTAGAGCCAGGTGTTGTGGGTTTGTTACCAAAATCAAAAATGAAAGAGGCTACGGAAGCCGCTCAATTAGAAGGTAAAAAACCCGGTGAAACCATCAAAGTTAAAATTGGTGAATTATTATTGGATGATCGCAAAATTAGTTTATTGTTGCCATCCTCTGATGATGATCAATCATGGAGAGAACACCAAGGCGCTATGATCTCACAAAAAAGCATGGGTTCATTGGCCGACAAATTTAAATTTGATCTGACTCAAGTCAAAGTTAAAAAATAAAAAAGTAAAAAAGGCTGCAAAGTCTTGTTCTATTTTTAAAACAAGACTAGTCCGTAGTTTATGAAGCCAATGCCGCGAAAAGCTCAGACTTAAACTCATCCAAAATCAACGTGGGATTGCAACAACCCACATTCAGCAAGCAAGCACCTGCTTCAGCATCTTCAGTATTAGTAACTTCTAAATCTGCTAATTGAATAGAAAGCATTGATTAAGCTTTGGCTATTTTATAAATTCGCGCTTTTCCTTCACCACTGCTGATAAGTAAATTCTTTGATACCATTTTTTCAAATATGACTCGTGCTCTAGAGGCTGAAACTGACAGAATTTTCTGAGCTTGTGCATTTTTTATAAATTTATTCTCGCCAAGGTAATCAAGAATAAGTCTTTCTTGTTCAGTTTGTTCTATATCAGCAGTAGCATTGTGACTTCTAAAAATTTTGACTTTAAAAAACAATCCCGACTCTTGAAACTCAGGCGGTCTTAGATTTTCTTTTTTACTAAGCTCTATCATTTTATGAATACCCGTTCCCCATTGCTCGATGTATCCAAGCTCTTTTAAAAAACGTGCTACAACTTTATTGCGAACCTCAGAGCGACCAAATGTGATATCTTTGACGTCTATACTTTTCGGCAAAGCGCCTGGCGAAATAAACTCAATACGATCTTCAAAAATGGCTATTTTAATATGTGATCCCTTTATACTATAATCACGATGAACTACACAGTTGACAAGAGCCTCGCGCAGGATTGTTAGTGGAATTTCATAATTATCCTGGCGTTTTAAACCTGTGATTTTTCCCTTCAATGGAATATGTTGTTTCAGAAAGTCCATCGATTTTTCAATTTGGTCGATTATTGGACCGTGAAATTCTTTTTTATCAATAAATATTTCAGCACTAGAACCTTTGAATGAAGCACAACTGATAAAACAATTATCATGCAAGGGAACTTTACCACATATTAATACTCCACCAACAGTGGGTTGAGTCTTTTTATTTTCATTCATGATTAGATTAAGATTTAAAAAATCTTCTTTTTTAATTTTTCTATGAAGATGATTTTTAAAGTGGCTTGTGACAATTGAAAGATCCAAATCTTCTAACTTATGTTCGCGCGCTATTTCTTGATCAAAACTAATATTTCTTTTTTGCCTTTCAAGTTCTGCAATTATATCGAAATCAGCCAATCTTGTTGTGGCCCCAACTCGAACATAAGTTCCATCTTGTCGACCTCTTGATGCCAAATAATATGGGGTCAGGTTACCTGGGAATACTTCTACAACTAGAAGAGATTTGTTGTTAATGGTATAATGTTCAATTTCAAAATTCACTTTGGGTTCTATACTATCAAATAAACTTGTTGAAATTCGATCTGGTAAAGTTTGCTGATCTATTTCAGATATACCAACTATCTTTTTGGTTTTATCTTCAATGCCAATGATTATATGACCACCCCCACTATTGGAAAAGGCTATTGCAGTCTTAATAACCGAATCAAGATTCTTAAGTATTTTTTCTTTGAATTCAACTTTTCTGGATTCACCACCGTTTACTAAACCCATTACATCCATAATCGCCCCATTTTGCGCATTTTTATCGCTACTTATCAACACTTTATCGCTACTTATCGCTACTTATCAACACTTTATCGCTACTTATCGCTATATAGCACTTGTAATTAAGGCCAAAGTAGAGAATATAGGAAAACTCATCCAAATTATATTACAAAGAAATTAGTACTCAGTTATCTTTTATTTTAAGATAATTTCAACGCGTTGATTTTCGATAAGATCAACACCAGTGGCGGGTAATGTTTCGACCACTCGACCATCCCCATTGATATTCAAATCTAATTTGTACGGTGCAAGTTTACGTAAAACCTCACGCAGACTCATATTACGAAGCTCAGGCATTTTCGCAATCGACTCTTTTGGGATTGCCTCTTTTGATTCAGTAGTTTGGGCTATTGTTGCATTACTTGCCTTTGCATCAATTCCGTTATTTTTGCCGGCAACTTCACCACCAGTAGTATTCGATCCAGCAACAGCTGAAGGACTTTCGATTTTATTGGGTTTAAATGTCGTAACGACTTCTTTTTTACCACTGATGAAATTTTTTTCGGTCAACAGCACGGGCGCTAATCCATCCTTACGCACTAAGTACGAACCAATTTTCGAAAACAAAGGCGCTGCTACTTGCGATCCGTAGTAAGCATTTTTTTTGGGATGATCGACGACGACATAAATCACATACCTTGGATCATTCGAAGGAACAAACCCTGCAAAACTAGAAATATAACCGCCCTTTAAATAACCTCGACCATTGGGATTTACTTTTTGTGCGGTGCCGGTTTTTCCTCCCACAGGAAAACCTTCGATCCTGGCATTGCCACCAGTACCACCTTCGCCCGTCACTGCCGACAACATCAAGCGCATTTGCGCGGCCTCTTCTGATGATAAAATTCTTTTTGCCGCTGTATTCGCTGTGACGTCTTTCCATTCCATCGTCTCTGGATCGCGGTAAGATTTGACGATGTAAGGTTTATGTAAAACACCACCATTCGCAATAGAGGCAAAAGCATTCGCCACCTGTAACGGCGTTACACTAACACCATGACCAAAAGAAATATTCGCCGTCAAGTGATCACCCCAAGGTAAGGGCTGCAAGACGCCCTTGGCTTCTCCGGGTAAATCGATTCCCGTTTTTTCACCAAAACCAAACATATCTAATCCTTGACGTAAACGATCCGATCCCATCTGCAAAGCGATTTTACTGCTACCAATATTTGACGAGTAAGCTAAAATTTCTGTCACTGTCAAACTGGGCCAACGATGATGTTCATCGGCTTCGCGAATGATTTTTTTACCAATACGAAACAGGCCGTTTTCAGTTTGATATCTTGTATTCGGAGCTAACATTTTATCTTTAAGGCCGTTCGCAATCACAAATGTTTTCATCGTACTGCCAGGCTCAAATAAATCCGTAATCACTCGATTTCGGCGCAACTCGGGAGGCATCTTCGCGGCACGATTCGCATCAAATGTCGGACTTGTAGCCATGGCTAAAATCTCGCCCGTCTTAGGATCCATCACCACACCAAAAGCTTGATCGGCATCAAAATGATAAATCGTATTGCGCAGTTCATTTTCAACAAAATATTGCAACTCGGAATCGATCGTTAATCGAACCTCTGCCCCTTCCGGATTTTCCGTGAACATCAATCCATCTTCGATCAAGGGACGACCGCGAGCATCTCGCTTCATTTGCACTTTACGTTTATTACTTTGCAAAACATGATCATAAGATAACTCAATTCCCTCTAAGCCCTGCCCCTCAGAACCCACTAAGCCCAACACGGGCGCCAACAAAGATTCATTCGGATAAATTCTTTTGTACTCCTCGATGACTTTGATGCCTTTTAATTTTAGTTCTTTGATTTGATGACTGACAGACTCTGGTTGCAAACGCGCCAACCAGATAAATCTTTTTTTCGAGTCCTTAATCTTATGATAAATAATTTCCGCCGGAGTCTCTAATATACCAGCTAACTTTTTTGCGATGGCTTTTTTGTTTTCTAATATTTTTGGATCTGCATATACGGAATAAGCCGTTGTCGAAATCGCTAAGTCACGGCCATTTCTGTCGGTGATACTTCCGCGTCTAGAATTTAAAGTGATCGTACTTTGAAATTGTTTACTTTCCAATTGAGCCAATTTGGCATGAGGAAAAATCTGTAAGACCGCCGCACGCACCAACAACAAAGACCACAGGAAGGTGAATCCAACAAAAATTAAAATGATTCTAGGTTTCAATTGATATCCCTATGCATGACAAGTTGTGAATCCTGACTCATGGCCACGGCGCTATTTAGATGAATCACTTGACTGGTTTGCACCTTACGTAAAGTAAATTGATTCTGTGCCGTTCGCTCGATTAACTGTGGGCGAGTCATTTTAGCTAAATTCGAAGTCTTGAGTCGTTTTTCTTCAATCACTTTTTTGTGATCCTGAGTCAGCTTTAATACCTGATAACTTACTCGGCGTTCTTCCATTTGAATAAAGACTAATCCAAATAACGTAGATACGATAAAAACTAAACTAATTAGTGGTTTCATTTCCTTCATGCGACTACCTTCATACATCATCCTTGATTATATGTTTGTAAAACTGAGTCAGGCTTAAAACTTTTCAAACACCCTTAATTTGGCACTTCGAGATCTTGGGTTTGAAGACTCTTCTTCGCGGCTTGGAACAATCACCTTTTTATTTACCGGAAACCCCAAACTTTCAAATTCCTTAAAGGTATTTTTAACAATTCTATCCTCTAATGAATGAAAGGTCAGTACAGCAATGCGACCTTTGGGCCTAAGTCCATGAACTAATTTTAATAAGCTGGGTTCTAAAATTTCTAATTCTTGATTCACAACCAGACGTAAGGCCATAAAGTATTGAGTCGCGGGATGAAAACCCTTGCGCTGCCATCCATCCACGCGCTCGATTAAGCCGGCTAAGTCGCGAGTTCGTAAAAAAGGTTTTGTCTGGCGATCGGCGATAATCGCTCGCACCACTCGGAATGGTCGTTGAATCTCGCCATAATTTTTAAATATTTCCAGCAACTGCTCTTCTGAAAATGTCGCGATGACATCTGCCGCAGTTAATCCCTTTTGTGGATTCATGCGCATATCCAAAGGACCATCGTGATAAAAACTAAATCCCCGTTCAGCTTGATCCAACTGAGGAGAGCTCACCCCCAGATCCAGCAACATGCCATCGAAGGTTCCGAATTCCTCTACTGTGTATTCGGAAAAATTACGGTGCACCAACTGCAAACGATTCTGTTGGATCTCTGTCGCAAAATTTTCTTTGGCATAAGCGATGGCCGTTGGGTCTTGGTCAAAAGCCACCGCAGTGATCTGCGGCCAACGATCCAAGATCGCGCGCAAGTGACCGCCTCTTCCCAAAGTTCCATCCAAATATCGCAAGGGTAGCTCTTTTGCAGATGGAGTTACTGTCTGAATAGCGATGCTTACTGTTTTATTTGCAATGGTATTTTCCGTTGTGTTTTCTATTGAGCTTTCAGTAGTGGTGACTTTGCTGTTACCGCTCCCTTCGACCTCTACAGCCTCTGTAGGTTCATCTGCCTCAGCGGTCTTGTCGACTTCGGCGGCCGCTAATTTTTTTTTCGCATATTTACTAAGGCGAACCCCCGCGCTGGCAGCCGCAGATTCATCTGTCACAGTGGCTGCGGACGATGATAGGTCTAGATCCAAAGCTGCAGATAAGTTTGAAATTATTTCATTCAGCATAACTGGAACGTGAAGATCATGTGAGTTCTTTGTAGTCATGGCCGTACACTAAGGATTTTGTTTGAGATTTTCAACAGAAAAGAAGATACTTAAATCATATGCTAATGAATTGTCCCAAATGTGGGTTCTCTCAACCAAAAGACAAATACTGCGCAGCTTGCGGAGTAGATATGGAGACTTTCAAGCCCAAGGGTGATCCCTGGTACAAAGTTTTTTTGGGAAATATTTGGGTGCAAATTTCGGGTTTGTTTTTGCTTGTCGCTGGTTCGTATTTATTCATTAAAGGTGACCCCAAATATCTGGGAAATTATTTTGGATTTGGTTCCAACTCATCTGGACTGAGTTCTATTTTTGTTAGCTCAAAATCTACTAATCGCAATCCCGCTGCTGAAGATGTCGGTTCAACAGAGGCCACGAATACAGATAAACAAACCGAGCCCACTTTTATTGAATCCAGCACCACGACCTTATCTACTACCGAGGGCCTTGCTAATGATTCAACGGCCAACAACTCCGATACCCCAACCACGACAGCGTCTGCTAACTCGGCTACTAATTCTACAGCTGCACATAGCCAGGGGCCCTTATTTATCAATGAAGTGAAATTACCGGCCAACAGTAAAGCCGTTCAAGTGGACCTGATCGAAATTTCGAAAAATGACTTTATGAATTTTTATAAATTAGCGGCGACTACAAATAATGCTCACATGATGGATAAGTTATTAGCTGTCATTATCCCTGCTGATAAAATCAAGGACTTAAAACCTTTACAACGCTTGCATTCCTTTTTAAAAATCAACGAACCGCGTATGATTGCTGATTATCCCATGGTCAGCCCCTCGAATGCTGCCAGCAATATTATCGGTTTATTTTTAGATTTTAGTGCTTCCATCGAAGCCAATGGTAACGGTGGCCATCATATTACCTTTAATGGCGTGATCGATGAACGATTGAAAGAACAAATGTCTGAATATCCTTTTTCGATTGAGCTTGAAGAAAAAGAAGCCTTAATATTGTCAGGCCCCTTAGCCATAAATACAGTCAAAACCGTCTTTAAATCCTATTTTGCTGGTCAGCCTGATGAAGACGTCACGGCCATTCAAAGTAGCCACCCATTTTTCATATTCAAGTCAAAAGAATTTCAAAATGGTCAAAGTCAATTTACAATCTTGGTTCAATTTAGTAAGAACTAAGCATGTCTAACAAAATTGAACACTATTATGGCCCACAGGTGCATATTTTGGATAATCATTTTTTATCTGGAATGTTGGCTCAGCTATGTGCTCCTGAAACACAACAACCGCGTATTAATAACTTAGTCGAGCTTTTATACTCTCACTTATTAACAGAAGTGATGAACCATGACTTTGCTTTGGTGACGTCGACGAAGCCCACGCGAATGACCGAATCGCACCCACAAAGTCCACTAACCTATCAACATATTGATCCACAACAAAAAGTAGTGATTGTTAATATCGCTAGAGCTGGAACTTTTCCCAGCCACGTGTGTTTTCACAACTTGCATTTTGCGATTGATCCAAAAAATTTACGACAGGATCATATTTTTGCAGCTAGACTTACGGATGGTAGCAACAAAGTCACAGGTACCGAAATTGGTGCAACCAAAATCGGTGGTGACAAGGCAAACTCGGTGGTGATTTTTCCAGATCCCATGGGCGCAACTGGTAATACTCTGAAGGCCACCATCGAATACTATAAAACTCATGTAGCTGGTCAAGCTAATCGCTTGATTGCATTGCACTTGATAGTGACGCCTGAGTATTTGAAAAAAATGACGACCCACCATCCCGATGTCCAAATCTATGCCCTTAGGCTTGACCGCGGGTTAAGTGATAGTTCAGTCTTAAGGTCTGCCCCAGGAAAATTATGGGATCAAGAAAAGGGCTTAAACGAAAAAGGTTATATAGTTCCAGGCGGCGGTGGCTTTGGTGAGATTATGAATAACTCATATGTGTAAGGAGAACGAACATGCAGAATCTTAAGTTGGCAAAATATATTTCCGAAGAAGACATCCAAAAAAAGGTCAAAGAACTGGGTGCTCAGTTAACTGAAAAATTTAAAAATAAAAACCCTGTCGCTATCTGCGTGTTAAAGGGATCTTTTATGTTTTATTCAGATTTAATTCGCAATGTGGGTACGGATTTAACTTGTGAGTTCTTTGGTGTTAGTAGCTATCATGGTACTAGTTCCTCTGGTGAAGTCAAAGTGACTTTGGATTTATCTACTCCCGTGGAAAATAAAGATGTCATCTTGATTGAAGACATTATGGATACAGGTTTAACAATGAATTATTTGAAGAACACCTTGCTAGCACGTAAGCCTCGCAGTTTAACTACCGTCGCCTTGTTAGAAAAACCCGATGCTTTAAAAGTACCTTGTCACTTAGATTTGGTGGGATTTAAAATACCAAATGATTTCGTCGTTGGTTATGGCTTGGACTACCAAGGTCTTTATCGCAATTTACCTTATATAGCCCAAGTTCAAAACTTTAACTAATACGAATCCCAGTAATTAATTCTCCTGCGTTGCTGCACTTTAAAATGCGTTAGATAAATCAATTGCTGAATAGTCTCTTACAATTCCTGACTGTGAACTGTCGTTGCGCCCCCAGCACCAAAGTGAATTGTCTGACCTTACAGCGCAGATATGTGTTCCTCCGTATCCTCCGCCGGAAAGACTAGTCACTTGTGTAAGACCTGATACGTCTACCGGTGTAGATTGGGTCATCACATTTGTTCCATTTCCCAGTTGTCCTAAAAATCCCATACCCCAACACTTGACAGATCCCCCTTGAAGTAAAGCGCAGGTATTATAAAAGCCTGCGTAAGACAAAGTAGCTGTACTAACCGAAGTAACACTGACTGGGCTTGTTCCTGATGTATATGTCGCATTTCCTAATTGACCATAACTGTTATTACCCCAGCACTTCATCGCCCCACCCTGCAAAACTGCACATGTGTGATATAAACCTGTGGATGTCTGCACAGCATTCGTTATTCCAGTGACACTAACAGGAGTAGTTTGAGTATTGGAACTTCCATTTCCAAGCTGACCACTGCTTCCAGCTCCCCAACACTTTACACTTCCACTCAACATAGTTGCGCAGTTATGTGCATAGCCGGCAGCTATATCTATAGCTTTTTTATCATCACTACTAGCATCAATACCTGAAACAATAACAGGCGATGACGAATTGGATGTTCCTCCATTCCCTAGCTGACCACTGCCTCCAGATCCCCAACATCGAACGGTAAAATCACTCATAACTGAGCAAGTGTGAGCATTGCCAGTCGCTACCTTGACAACACTAGGAGGGCTGGCACCAAAATTAACAGGAGTCGCCAAATTTCTGGATGTAGTCGTGCCATCACCAAGTTGTCCTGATGAGTTGTACCCCCAACATGATAACCCACCGGTAGATAGAACTGCACAACTATGTATATTACCCCCACTTGAAATCGATACCGCATTCGACAAAGAGCTTACATTGACTGGACTCGTGGAACTATTTGCAGATCCTGAACCTAGTTGATTCGCCTGATTCCAACCTACGCACTGACCTGTTCCATTGGTTTTAAGAACACACATTGAGTAACTATCTACTGACACAGATGATATATCCGAAAATTGAGTTGCTTGAACTGGGACCAAGGAACCTGATCGCACCCCTCCACCAAGTTGAAAGTTACTATTTGCTCCAAAGCACTTCACAGTTCCATTTTGAAATACAATGCAACTATGCTCAGTACCCGCTACTGCACTTACAACATTTGTGTATGTAGACACTGTCGTAGCAATGTTAACCGTCGCAATGGTAGAAAAATTAAGTCCCAACTGTCCGCTGCGGTTTCCGCCTGAAACCTTAAGAGTTCCATCGGTTAAAACAACTAATTTGTGTAAAGCACCTATAGACATGGTCCTGACAGATCCTCCATAATTAACACTCACGGGAGAATTTCGATTAGTTCCAGTACCATCCCCGAGCATGCTATAGCTATTACCTCCCCAACATAAATAATTACCATCAGTTTTAGTTGCACACATTGTTGAAGAGGCACCATAAATAGAGGATGCTTTATTGCTTGAGGAAGATCCATCCAAACCCAATACAGTCACAAGATTTACATTACTAGTACCATTCCCATCTCCTAACTGCCCACTGGTTCCCAGACCAACACATTTGACACTTCCATCTTGAGCTAAAAAACAACTACTTGCGTTTAAAACCACGACCGAAACGATATTATTTGCAGAGGTCACAAGCGTAGGACTAGTTACATTTGTGGTACCACCGTTTCCTAATTGTCCACTACTGTTGTATCCCCAGCATTTTGCACTACCATCACTAATAACCGCACAAGTGTGGTATGCCGTTGTCGAAGTAGAAATAGCAGAAACATTAACTAATCCGCTTATCAAAGTAGGGCTACTTAAGCTTGTCGTGTTTCCTTGCCCTAGCTGCCCCTCTAGATTTCGTCCCCAACATTTAACGGTGCCTCCAGAAATCAGTGCACAGGTATGTCCATAACCAGCGACTAAATCAACTACACCTGTAAGAGCAGGAACTATTGATGGCACAGCTAACTCATTCGTATGGCCTTGCCCAAGTTGACCCCAGTAATTATAACCCCAGCAATAGACCGAGCCATCATTCATCATTGCACATGAGTGAAAATCACCAGCTGCTACTTTTAATACGCCTTTCACAAATAAATTCTCTGATGCCGCAGAAAGCCCAGATGCAGTTGCACTTAGTAAATCATTTCCAAGTATTGATCCACGGTAATAAATACTGGCTGAAGAGTTTCCAGTGTTAATATCCACGGTGCTGATTGCATTTGTACAATTAGCATCTGAGTAAAAGGCTCCGTTTGTGGAATTCAACGAAATATGAACTGTCGATGTCGGAGCAGCCAAAGAGTTCGCATTATCTTTTGTTGAAATGACAATACCAGATGTGCATAGCGTGCTTTTAGCGCTACTTGGTAATGAAAAAGATAACTTCGTAGGTACGGATACAAAATTTACACTAACAGAAAGTGAACTTAAACTAGTTGGCGTCGTAACAGAAATTGTTTTTTGTTCCGCCATTGTAGAGCTCAAGCTTCCGACTGATTGCCCCAATGAATCAGTACTTGATTCTGGCTGTGTAACAACGTTAGAGCCGCCAGAGACCGCAAATCGAAACACTTGATTAGGAATAGGCGTTCCTAAAGAATCCTTAGCTGTCAAAGTAACACTAACTGAAGACCCTACTGTTACTGAGTTAGATGCAACTACTAAGGTCGACTGAGTTAAGCTGATTGTACCAATGTTAATAAAACTATCCGAGTTCGAGGTTAATATATTTGTTCCACCTAACAATGTCATATCAGGTTTAGTTGCCATGAGTATTTTCGTACCGTAGGTATCGATTTTTAAGTCACTCCAAGTAGCGACACCCAGTACTGCCACTACGGTAGTGGTTCCCAGAAGGCTTCCTGATCCAGAACTAAGACTCATACTGATAAATGCCGTTGAATCTGCACCACTAGTCACAGTATTACCAAACGCATCTTTGATTGCTATAGAGGGCTGTGTTGTTAGTATAGATCCTTCCGCAGTGCTGGCCGGTTGATTTGAAAAAACTATCAACTGCGCTGGACCATGTAATACTGTAACTGAAGGAGGACTATTGGCAAACGAGCTTCCATTTATAGTTGCCACAATCTCTGTTGCCGTACCCGCAATTTTTCCTGTAAATTCTGCCAAGAAAGTTCCGTCATGAAGATTTTCAACAGCTCCAAACGTCCCCTGACTTGTACCACCCACACAGGTAAAAATAACAGTAATAGATTCATCCGCTGATGGAACATAACTAGTTCCATCTTGATCCCTAAGCATCAATTTAACGGATATGGATTCACCCGCTTTCACCGTTGCATTTGAAATAGTAATATAACTGTTTGATTGTAAAAAACTTAAATCTTTTTCAGTCTTATCATTTGAATGACTAGAACTGTCTGTACAGCCTAACAAACAATAGAACAATAGTAGCAACACCCAACGTTCTAAATTCATCAGCATTACATACCCTCCAAACAACTTCTGATTTATTTCTAAATCGTATAGCATGGATATTATTGTACGTTAGTAATCGGTTAAGCACATGTGGTTCTTAAGTGAATATTCTTTATGGGACTTGGTGGAATAACCTCAATAGTAATTGTGTTATTATGGGATGACAGTCTGCTTTTGAGATTGCTTTTTATCCAGTAAATTAACAGCTATAAGCAGCAACTAAGGACAATAATTTAGTGGACTTGGCATTATTTTCGGCCAGGTTAGCATGATAGTGTAACGTCCATTCTTAGAACTTAGCTTTGATTTCAAAAAAATAAAAGAAATCAGCACGGCCATTAAATTGACTTGAGTTTGTTGCATAAGTGGCTGCCATACCCACTAAAAAATCTGACAATTTATAATCGATGGCCGTACGCAAATCAAAATAGCTTGTATATCCTGTGGCCGTTAGCATCGAATTTCCACCCTTTAGTTCAAGAATCCAATTGCTAGACAAATTGAAATCCTTCGCCAGTCCATACCAGGTCGTTTCTGTTAATGTCCCTTCCCAATTATCATTTTTTTCCACCAGCACGTGATAAGTATAAATATTAAAATCTAAACCGACGACGGAACCATTGCGACTTGCTGATTTATAATATTTAGATAAGTCATAACGAAAGGACAAATCCCAATTCGAGTTAAAAATAAATTTGTAAGCGCCAAAAAATTTTAAATTTAAATGGGCCGATTCGTCAGGGTAACGTACATTGGACGCCCAAATTCCCAATTTAGCAGTCTTTCCAAAAGTATAACCTAATCCTGTTTGTATCGCTGGATCTTTTTCTGTTTGAGTGATCCCCTTATCGACATAATTTGTCGTTAAAGTCACTTCACCTGATAATTGCGGGCCATCTCCCCCTTTGTTGTTGGAAGACTGTGCAAAGGAAAGGGCAGATGTGAATAAAATTGAAAAAATAAGAATGAATTTCATCTACTTTTAGGCTAACAAAGACATCATGGTAGGTAAAATTGTATGATGGACTTAAATCGAAACTGGACCGATTATGAATATGTTGCCTTTGATACGGAAACTTCGGGAGCTTATCCGCTGGGTTCTGATATAGTCGAATTTGGCGCCGTTCGATGGAAAAATGGTAAAGTCATCGATGAATATCAAACTTTGATTCAACCGACTCATCTTATTCCCGAAGCCATCATTAAAATTCATGGTATCACCAATGAAATGGTAGCTACGGCCCCCAGCATGCAAGATAAAATTCAAGAGATCAGAAATTTTTTTCAAGGCGCAATATTGATGGCGCATCATGCTCCATTTGATATGGGCTTCATCATGGCGACGTTTGAAAAATATAAAATTTTGCCACCCGAAGAACCTGTGATTTGCACTAGTCTTTTGGCTAGAAAAAAAATCACCGGATCGGAAAATCATAAATTACAAACCTTGATTAAATTTTTAAATTTGCATCAGGGTGAAGCGCATAGAGCTAAAGATGATGCCGAAGCCTGCCTTCATGTTGGCATTCACTGCATGAATTTAATGGGACCGCATGCTAAATTGAGCGATGTCCTTAAGGTGGTTTGGAAAGATTTACGTTGGACTAATTATAGCTTGATGCAATCCAATTCGGATTTTGTCAAATTGATCACGGAAGCTCTACAATCGAAAAAAGATATAGATATGATTTATCTGGGTGGTAGTTTGGGTAACAAAACCCGTCGAGTCACTCCGATAGGCATTGTAAGAAATCCCGATGGCGATTTTTTATTTGCTAAGTGCCATGTTGATGGCTCTGAAAAAAGATTTTACTTAAACAAAGTGAAAGATCTTTCCATCGTTCATTAGTTATACTAATTCCAATACTGTGAATGTTTAGGCTAATTTTTTATTTGTAGTTTGTTCCTTATTGCTGACGCTATCTGCGTTCGCGATTGTATCAACCGAGGATTCTTGTTCAATTTTTTCGATAAGATTTGATCCTTCGATTTCAGCGATCTCGACTGGTAACGCGGGCTGCTCCTCTTTTTGTTTGATCACACCCACTTTGATTAGATTTTCTTGAATACGATGTGCCACCATTTCTAAGTGTTTGAACTCATCTTGCTTACGTAATTTTAGGGCTCTGTTCATCCCAGAAAATGAATCATCGATAAATTTTTCAAAGGCGTATATTGGCCCAGCAATTTTATGAGAAATAATTTTTCCTACCAAAAATAATCCTACTGAAAAACCAATCGCAATAAATGCAAACGTCAAAGCAAAGGGTTTTAAAAATCGATCTAAAATTAATGGATTATGTCCAATTAAATCAATCATCGTGACTCGTAAGTACGTGTACGAAAACACAAGAGCAATCAAACCAATCCCCAAACCTAAACCCATCAATATGAAACAATATTTCAGTTGAAACTTCATATTGATCCAATATTGTTTGCGTGAATTATTTTCTGGCCAAAGTAATTCACCCTCTTTGATGATGGCAGTCACAATTAAACCATATCCAACCCACTGTAAGGCATCGGCTATATTAAATGCAGGACTGGAAAGTTGAGGTGTTCCGATAACAATAAAGTCCACCACATGACCCCAGATAATTCGATCTGTGACGTTACCTAAAATACCACCAATAAGAATCGATAAACCACTGCGAAGCATCAGTGATTTAATGGGTAATAAGTACTGAATGATTCCATAAGTACAAAATAAAAAGGCTCCGCCAGTTGATAAAGATACGACCCTTAATACTGGAGGTAAATCTGAAAACAATCCCAGCATCGCACCCGGGTTATGGTGCAAGACAAAACTAAAAATTCCCGCATACGTGTTGATACCAATTAAGCCTGTCGCCCATTGCTTGGTCGTCTGATCAAAAATCCAGGTTAAAAATAAAGGAACAAATACGATGATCCACTCGTGTCGCTTCATATGGAAAAAACCCTTCTTCAAAAAATTAAAAACCAAATAGAATTTGAAATGTAGTCACTTCGACTTAGGCCAGTATTCATATTCATTCCAATTCAATTCAGTTTTCTGACATTGATTTTAGTTTAATTAGCCTTGGGTTTTTCAGCAATTAAACATCGATTTTTTCCCAGATTCTTAGCCTGATATAGACTTTGATCCGCCAGGTAAATGATTTTCTCTGGACTGTCGGCAGACGCCGGAAATGCGCTGACACCAATACTTAGACTTAGGTCTTGCCATCGCTTACGAGTGCCCTTGCCTGATTCAAAATTTTTACGAATGCGCTCAGCCACTTCCGCCGCTTTGTTCAAATCTGTATTTGGTAAAATGATGGTGAACTCATCGCCGCCATAACGACAAACTGTATCTGGCAATCTTAAATTGCTAAGCAAAAACTGTGCGATTTCACCAAGCACTTGATCGCCAGCCGGGTGACCAAATCTATCATTTAAAGATTTAAAGTTATCGACATCGATCATCACCAAGGACATGGCTTGAGATTCTCGTTTGGCACGCTCGATTTCACGTTTTAATTGATCTTGAAAATAACGATGATTCCCTACTTGCGTGACAGGATCAGTAATCGCTAGTTGCTCTAAAATATTTTTTTGCGATTTGATTTTAAATAACTTCATGTCTTCAATGATATGCAAATACAGTAATTCATTGTCCCATGGCTTCAGAAAAAAACGATCGATCAGATCACTGTTAATGGCTTCGCCCATGGTCTTAACATCAATATTTCCTGATAGCAGTACATTCACGCAGTTAGAATGAATCGCTTTAGCTTGTCGAAAAAACTCGAGTCCATTTAGGCCTGGCATTTGATAATCACTAATGATCAGTTCAGGCAATATTGATCCGACTTGTAACAAGGCTTTTTCCGAAGATTCAAATGTAAAAACCATGAACTCATTTTCAAAGATTCGGCGAATAGCGGCCAGGACTATGGTCTCGTCATCGACAACCATGATCTTGGATTTTCTTTTTTCAGATGTATTTGCATTTCCGTCAGATGAAGCTAGCATTTTTACCCCAGTTTTGTATCATGGATAGTCTATGA
>JBPOJH010000046.1:0-13436 GCA_052033755.1 Bdellovibrionota bacterium
TTTTTATTTTTATTTTTATTTTTATTTTTATTTTTATTTTTATTGTTATTTTTATTTTTATTTTTTTTTTTTCAACGTCAGATCTTGCATTTTAAGAAGAGATGAGATATTAACAGTAATCAAGAAATTGAACTTGAAATGTCAGTATCAAATTAAAACTAAGCTAGACCCCAGAAAGAACAGGAGTATGGATGCGCTATTAAAAAACTTCGAAATTAGGATGCACGCGATGACTGATGTCGACTTGTTACAGCAAGTTGGTAATCTGTTTTTACGAGAAAAGAAAATTGGCGATGCTATTATGTTGGGTTTGAAGGAAATAAAAATTCGCAAATTGCACTTAGCTTATGGATATTCAAGTTTATTCGAAATGCTGGTGAAGTATTTTAATCTCAGTGAAACGGCTAGTTATCAAAGAATTAATAGTCTCAAATTAATCGATCAAGTTCCTGAAGTGGAAGTTTCAATATTATCAGGAGAAATTTCTTTAACAAATGCAGCCATCGTACAAAGCTTCTTCCATAAATCAGATAAAGTGGAAAAGACAAGAATATCACAAGCTTCTAAAATCGAAATATTGAATTCCATTAAAGGAAAAACAATCAAGCAAGTTCAAAGGCAATTAGCAAGCATTAATCCTGTGGCTGTTTTTCCAGCGCAAAAAGAAGTTCCATTAACTGCAACTCATACGCAGTTGCAAGTTATAGTCGATGACGAAACTTTAGTTTTACTCAAGAAATTGCAACAAGAATTAAGTCATATATACCCAGATGGAAATTACAACGACATAATTAAATACGCAGCAAAAAAGATATTATCTAGTTTTTCGAAGCATGGCAAAACCAAAACTAATCATAATACGGCATTACAGCTTACGATGGATTCAGCAATAGACAAAGATACAGATGCAGATGCAAACACCGAACTAAAAGCAAATCACGCAAGTTTGACTCATTCTAAAGTTAGTTCTAATTTTAATACAGCTCTTTCATCAGCACGATTGTCACATAAGAAAACTAATCCAAAATGTTTAAAACACCGATCAGGGAATTTTAATAATCGATCACGATATATAGAAGCTAGTGTTCGAAAGAAAATTTATCAACGTGCGAGTGGTCAATGTGAGTTCGTCGGTATTGATAAGCATCGATGTCAGTCGCGATACCAGCTTGAAGTTGATCATATCCTCAGCTTTAGTCATGGCGGAGAAAACAACGAATCCAATTTACAACTACTGTGTAAGAATCATAATTTGTACAAAATGAATCTCACGCATAATAAGTTTTACTTAAGAAAGTGAGTGTTTTAGATTGGTTCTAATTGTTTTATTTTTTGATAAAATCGGGCTGAAGTTACCTCGATTTGCAGGGCGCTTATTTTTAATAAAAAATGTTCTTAAAAAGGTGGGGTGAAAAGCCCTCTTTTTTCTGTTTTGTGATTGAGTCCTGGCTTGGGGTTTTAACTGTTAATTGAACCTCAAATATTGGAGAAATCTGCATAACAAATTTATCATGCAATTCTAATACGTTGGAAATTGAAAAATAAAAGCTTTATGTAGGTCCATTTCGCTTAGGTCAGTGATATTATTTAACTGAGCAGTTAGATCGTTATTAGTATTAGTATTAGTATTAGTATTAGTATTAGTATTAGTAGCAGTAGTAGCAGTAGTAGCAGTAGCAGTAGTAGCAGATGCACTAGCGTTTTTCTTTAAAACTGGCATCTGTTGATAGCTAAGTATTTTTAATACTAAAATATCTTTACTTGCGGGGTTAAATTCAAAAAAGATTCGCCAAGTGCGATACGAAAAAATAAAAATATTATCAGAATATTTTTTAACGCGTTTTTTGTTCGAGTTAATAGGGTCATAGCTTAACTGTCTTTCGATCAAGGATTGTAAGGATACATAATATTTTTCACTCGAACGATCCAGTGAAATTAAAAATTGAATTTGTTCCAAAACTAAATTTGAAAATCGCACTTGAAATGCAGATTGTTCTAGGTTCTCTAGCCAGCCTGTAGCACCACTTTTTGAGTCGTATTGTGGTACATATGGTTTGATATCAAGGATCGGGGTGCGATCTAGTAAATCAATGGTGTCGATATTAGATGATTCCAACATAAGACGACCTTTTTCGAAATCTACAGCTTTTAATTTTAAGACACTCATGCCAATCGGATTAGGGCGATAGGGACTGCGTGTAGCAAATACCCCTTTTTTTGAGGGTGCTCGCGGAGGCAACACCAAAGGTTTAAATTTAGTATTTTCATTTTTATGAAACACATACAACACCCAAATATATGAAAATCCCTCAAGATCTTTCAATCCAGCTCGATATCTGGGTTCTAATAAAATATAGTTAGTAATATCTTTTGTTTGACTGGTGTTTGAAATTAATTCAGTTTTATTAGTATTACAATCCAAACCCGCTTGACGGGGGGCCTGTATTTTATTTTTTACCACCGAGGATCTATAAACTCCGATGGGCGTGAATTCGAAAGTCATAAGCCACCACTGATAAACAATTAGAAACATTTAAAGAATTTTTCACACCATACATGGGAAGTTCTAAAATTTCATCACAAAGTTTTAATTCTGTAGCCTCTAGTCCAAAGCGTTCATTACCGACAATTATAGCGGTCGGGTTTAATGCCCATTTTTTTTCGGATAAGGATAAACTTTCCATACAAGTCTCCATTCCAATGATCCAATAGCCCTTCGCTTTTAGTTCAGCCACAGTGGTCGCCAGTGTCGTGCGTGTTGACCAAGGGATTATGGTTTCCGCTCCCAATGCAGACTTCGCTACGCTGGGATTTTCGGGCGTCGGGGTGTATCCCACTAAAATAACTTCCTTAGCTCCAACACCATCGGCTAAACGAAATATGGATCCTACATTAAATGCCGAACGCAAATTTTCTAAAACAAATACCAATGGAGTTAACTCAGAAGCATGTCGCGTGGATGCTTGATCTTGGGTGCGAACATTTAATTCCCCATCACTCAGGCTGCGCTTTAAAAAACGTTCAAAGGGAATTAAAAAATAACTAAATTGTTGAATAGTCATTTGCGGATGAAGACGATCTTTCAAGTCAGCCAGTTTTTGCATTTCGAACTGAGTCTGTTGAGGTTCTTCGGTTGAAGCTAATTGTAGATTCAACTCAGTCAGTAATGCGAGCCATTTCGCTAACAAATTTGCATCCACCAACAAGTTTGCATGATCTGGTAAGTCACCCTGGCCAAGTTCAATCGTGAGTCCAAGGTTATATATTCTTCGAATCAATTGTTGAAGTTCCAGGTTATTCACTCATTTGCTCGCTTACTCATTCACTTATTTACATACATACTTACTTACGAACTCACTCACAGACGAACTTGTTCGCTCCCATTTTTCAATTAATGATCATTTCATTATATTATTTGACTCGATCTCCAGGCTGCGCACCCTGATCCGGTGACATAATAAATAAATCTTTACCACCAGCGCCGGCGGCCAAAACCATGCCCTCACTCATGCCGAATTTCATTTTACGTGGAGCTAAATTAGCCACCACAACTGTCAATCGACCGACTAGATTTTCAGCCGCATAAGCGCTTTTAATGCCAGCAAAAATTTGTCGAGTACCCAAGGGGCCCAAGTCTACTTTTAGTTTTAATAATTTATCGGCGTCCTTCACCGGCTCAGCTTCAATGATTTTTGCAATTCGCAAATCGATTTTATTAAAATCATCAATACTGATGATTCCACTTTCGGTCGTATCAGTTGTAGGCTTCGACCCTCCACCAGAATGGCCATCCTGGATTGTCGTTGTAGCGGTGTTAGCATTCGCGCCAGAAACCGCATTTGCAAGAGCGGCCGTTTTTGCCTTAGTGGCCTCTAATATGGATTTTCCAGTTGTAGGCTCAATACGAACAGCTAACATTTCGTAGTTCGATATTTTATGATTTTTTAAAACTTTTAAAGAGTCCGACCATTTGTAGCTATCTTCCAAAAATAATTTTTCTACTTTGGCCGCAAAACTAGGAATAACGGGTTTTAAATAAATCGCAATGATGCGAAATAAATTTAAAGTCGTCGTTAAAACTTTTTTTGTGGCTTCCGGATCCGACGCTAAAGTTTTCCATGGCGCTTTTTCATCAAAATACTTATTACCGGCCTCGGCCAAAGAACGAATTTCCTGCATGGCCCGTAGGTAATCTCGATTTTCAAACAACTGACTAATCACCTGACCTTGAAATTGTGCATTTTGAATCAACGCCTGTCCTTCTGTATCCAAATCGCTCATCACACCGTCTAATTTCGTATTTAACATCTGAGCGCCTCGGCTGGCTAAGTTGGCAATTTTCCCAACTAGCTCGGCATTGACTCGATGAGTGAAATCTTCAAAATTTAAATCCAAATCGTCCACGCCAGAAGCTAACTTGGAAGCGTAATAATACCGTAAGTACATAGGATCTAGGTGTTCCAAGTAAGTACGAGCCGTCACATTATTTCCCTTGGACTTACTCATTTTTTCCCCATTCACCATCAAGTGGCCATGCACGAAGACTTGTGTCGGAGATCTAAAATCAGCTGCTTTTAAAAGTGCTGGCCAAAACAACGTATGAAAGTAAGTAATATCTTTTCCAATAAAGTGATACACTTCGGATTTATTTTCGTTTGCCGCATCGTTCATCGCTTCGCTGGACCAGTAATCGGCAAAGTTTTTCTGATGAAGTTGACAGTATTTTTCGGTCGTCGAGATGTAGCCCATCGGAGCATCCACCCAAACATAAAAATACTTGTCCGTCGTTCCTGGAATTTGAAAACCAAAATATGGGGCATTTCTAGAAATATCCCAATCACGTAAATCCTCTTTGAACCATTCCATCATCTTGTTAGAGACTTCCGGCGAGGTATGAGTTGGTAGCCACTCTTGCAGTTCTTTTTTGAAGTCATTCACTCGAAACATAAATTGTTCCGAACCTTTTAACACAGGCTTGTTGCCGCAAACGTTGCAATAAGATTCTTTCAATTCTTTGGGTTGGTATGTAGCACTGCAAACGTCGCATGAGTCTCCGTACTGATCCTTGGCACCACACTTCGGGCAGACACCTTTGACAAAACGATCTGGTAAAAACATCTTATCATGTTCGCAGTACAACTGTTCTATTTCTTTGATCGAGATGTGACCCTTTTGTTTCATCTTCGAGTAAAACAACTCGCATAGTTTTTTATTTTCTTCGGTGTTGGTGCTGCTATACAAATCATAATCAATTTGAAAATCTTTCAAGTCTTTGTAGTGTTCCTCCCAGGCTTGAGCAATCAAGGCCTCGGGGGTGATGTTGCGTTTGCGGGCTTCGATCATAATGGGGGTACCGTGCGTGTCGTCAGCGCATAAAAAAACGGAATCATGCCCCTGCATTTTTTGATATCGATTCCAGATGTCGGCTTGAATGTGTTCGACAAGATGCCCAAGGTGAATGGGACCATTGGCATAGGGGAGGGCGCAAGTTAATAAAATTTTTCGTTTTTTAAGTGTGCTGTCTGCTTTTATCATCGAGTCGGCCTGCTTAGTCTTTCTGTCTTTTTGAATTTCTGTTTGCTTATTCTCTCTAAGGATAAACAACATAACAAAAAAAGACGGAACAGGCCAGTTGTATTCAATAATTTGGTATTACTCGGCGAATTGAACTTCGCCTGAGCCTAAGTGATATAAGGCGGAAACAATCTTAACTTCGCCACTACGAATTTTTTCAGACAAAATTTTCGATTGCGCCACTAAATCGCGGGCCACGCCCTTTGCATTCGCCCAAGATTCAGGCTGAACGTCTTTGGTGGGAGTCGAGTTTTTAAAACTTTGCAATCTGGGGTGAATGTCAGCCACTAAATGGTTCAAAGCGGGGCTTCCGGCATCGCCTCCGTTGATAGTTCCCATGGCCGCCTTCACGGCTCCACAAGAGGTGTGTCCCATGACGACTATCAATCTAGATCCTAAATGCTCGACAGCATATTCAATACTACCGATGGCATTGGGATCAAGAGCCTGTCCCGCTGTGCGAACAACAAAAATTTCTCCCAGTTTTTGATCAAAGACAATTTCAGGTGGAACGCGACTGTCACTGCAACTAAGAACGATAGCGTGAGGCTTCTGTCCTGTCGATAGTCTTGTGATATCTTTTTGGGATTGCCCATCTTTGCGTAAAAAACCTTTGCGATAACGAGTGTTGCCATTTTTTAACCAACCTAAAGATTTTTCAGGTTCAACTCCTGAGCTTGCATCGTGTTGGGCGCTAGCTGCGGCTGGAGCATGATGGGCTGCATGCGATGTCGTTGTATTTGTAGCCGTCGATGGAGCCATGGCGTTAGCGTCTGCCGGTAAGGCTTCGGTTTGTATTTGTGAAATTTTTTGTAACTCAACTTTGACTTCTTCGGATTTAGCTAGGGCTTTGCCAGATTCAGAAGATACATCAACAGCAGGGGCTACAGCATTTGTGCTCGCGCTGGCTGAAGAAGAAGTTGCACTTGCAGTCTCGACTTTAGTCTGCACATCGTCGGTTTTAGGATTTGTGCTACAGCCTGCCCACAGGCCACCTGCGATCAAGGTGGTGAAAAATAATTTTAAAAAACGATTTTTATAGAATGGTCCAAGTGGATATAATTTTTTATTCATTTCAACTTCCTTGTTGTGATAATATTATTTCCACAGGTTTAAAATAAAATAGCAAGTTATTTTTAGCAAGCTGATTGGTGGAGTTTCATGTTAAATGCAGAAAAAAATGAGTCCTCAGTGAAAGTATTATCAACTGAAGAGTGTCTACAACTTTGGAAGGACAAAAAGTACAATGCAACTTACAGATCTTTTTACTCTTCCTGGTTAGGTGGGATTACGACAGAGCCGCAGTGGATGACTTTACCGATGGATGATCATATGGTGCATCGTGGGGACGGTGTGTTCGAAGCCTTTCGAGCCATTCACGGAAAAATATATTTGCTTAAAGAACATATGGATCGTCTGGAAAGATCCAGTGAGTTGATCGGGTTGAAGTGGCCAAAGACGCGTGATCAGGTGGTAAATTTAATTTATCAAACACTGCAGGCCTCTGGATTAGATACAGCCATTTTTCGATTATTCATCAGTCGAGGTCCCGGTGGTTTTAGTCCCAGTCCTTATGAAAGTTATGGCTCACAATTGTATATTGTGGTGTCGGATTTTAAACCTATGGAAGAGTCCTATTATCAGCAGGGTGTGAAAGTCATTATTGGCAAAACGCCCTCAAAGACTGGGGCTTTTTCGCAAGTGAAAAGTTGTAATTACTTACCCAATGTTTTATTAAAAAAAGAGGCTTTAGATCAAGGGGCATTGTTTGGATTGTTTGTGGATGATCAAGGGTTTATTACGGAATCTTCAACAGAAAATTTAGCCTATATTTCAGAGCGCAAGGAATTTGTTCTTCCACAGTTTGAAAATATTCTTAAAGGGACTACTTTGATTCGTTTGAAAAATTTGATTCAAGAAAAACATCTGATGCCGATCGTGCAAAAAAATATTCGTTTAGAAGATCTATCCAAAGCCAGTGAAATCTTTTTCGTTGGTACGACTTTGGATGTTTTGCCTGTTAGTGATTTACAAGGGAAATCCATTCCCGTTGGGCCATGGTCAGCACGCTTCAGACAGTTACTGATCGAAGACCAATCGAGCATTTAGTCATATTCTAAAGGGATTTAGTCTAAATCGCACCGCCGATTTGCACCACCGATCAAAGAAGGCATGCGTTAATGAAGACTAGATCTCTTTCTTGATGGAATTCCTTAACTCTTATATAAGTATAGAAAAAAAAGGAGAACACCATGCGCTTAAAGGGAATCATTTCATGTATTATAGGATTGTTATTCACGACGGCTGTCATGGCTCAAGAAGGTAAGCCGGAAAATAAATCAGTAAACCAACCTGCAAGCAAACCAGAAAATAATCCCGAATTGAATATCGAAATGAAGTCAGATGCAAAAGCGAATGCTAAAATCAATTTTTCATTCAACAACGAAGAAGCCAGCAAAGTCATCGAGACTTACGCCACAGCCGCCAAGCAGAAAATAATCATGGATGCTAATGTTCGTGGTAAACTTATCATTTTATTGCCAGAGCCAGTCACTTTGAATGAAGCCTTCAATCATCTTTCATCGGCACTAGCTTTAAATGGATATGGTTTTAGCAAGCAAGGGGACGTGTTGGTCTTGCGTTCGGCGCGCAATGTGCAACGGGATCTAGTGGAAGTCAGTACAACATTACCAACAGCTGTTCCTGAGCGTATGGTTACTTGGTTGTATACTCCGAAATATTTAGCGGTTGAGTCTATTAATCGTGATCTTCGAATTTTAGCATCGAAAGATGGCGAGATCAGTGTGTTTGCATCAACAAATCAGTTGATAATGACCGACTGGGTGTCAAATATTTACCGAGTAGACGCGATGTTAAAGGAACTCGATAAGCCCGTTTCTTCAGTGCAATCAAAAATTATCGAAAAGCAAAAAGAAAAGCATGCGGAAAAACCAACAGCGTCGACTTTACCGGTAAAAAAATAAATTTCTAAAAAACTTTTCCTGGATTTAGAATTTGCTCTGGATCAAAAATCTTTTTAATTTCTCGCATCCATTTTATTTCCGCTTCGGTGCGAGTGTATTTTAAAAAGGATTTTTTGCTTAATCCCACGCCGTGCTCGGCCGAGATACTGCCATGATGGCGTCCAACACAGGCAAAAACGATTTCGTCGACCTTGCGACACTCTTGCACAAAGTCTTCCTTGCTCATTCCTGATGGACGTAAGATATTTATATGCAAATTGCCATCGCCAATATGACCAAACCAAATCACTTCCCAAGTTGGATAAGCCGATTTTAATAACACATCCAATTCTTGCACTAGGGATGGAACTTTGGAAATTCGAACGGAAATATCATTTTTGTACGGAGAATATTTCGCCAGAGATTCACTAATGTCTTCACGTAAACGCCAAAAACTTTTCGCTTGGGCTTCACTTTGCGCCAAAGCGCCATCCACAATATAACCTTGTTCTAAACAAGATTCAAAAACCTGCATTAAAGTTTCTTCTTCTAATTCATTTTTCTTTTCCACTTCGCAGACGACATAGTATTCCGACACGGTGGCAAAAGGGCGCTGCAAGCCGGTGTTGGCAATCACTTTTTGTAAAGCCGCTTCGCTAAAAAATTCAAAGGCAACCACTGACAATGATTTTTTAAAATTAGAAAAAACCTTCATGATGTTTTGCAAATCAGGAACCGCTAATACCATCACCTGTAAAGTTGGCGGTGGAGGCGCTAATTTAATTTCAGCTTCGACGATAAAACCCAAAGTGCCTTCACTGCCGATAAATAAATGTCTGAAATCGTAGCCAGTCGCATTTTTAACTAAAGCCTGGTTGAACTCCACTAATTCACCGGAACCGGTAACCACATTTAGAGACATCACCCAATCGCGAGTTAAACCATAGCGAACGACCTTGATGCCGCCAGCATTGGTCGCGATATTACCGCCAATTTGTGAACTCCCGCGAGCGGCAAAATCCACAGGATAGTAAAGCCCTTTTTCAAGAGCAAACTTTTGCAATGCTTCCGTGACAACTCCGGCTTGTAATCGCACGCACATATCGGCCTCGTTAAAATCAAGGATGCGATTCATGCGATCAAATGATACGACAACCTCACCATGTAAAGCGCAGGCCGCGCCACTTAATCCAGTGCGACCACCACTGGGGACAAGTCCAATTCGATGTGTACCAGATCCGTCTTCAGCCGACTTCGAAGCCCATTTTGCAGCCCAGGATAAGGCCCATTTTACAATAGCCACGACTTGTTCATTGTTTTCAGGGAAAAATACCGCTAGGGGAGCGATATCATAGTAGGTCGTCCAATCTTTACCATAATATTTTAAAGTGTCTGGTTCGGATTGAATTTGATCAGATTTTAAAGTTAAATTTTGTTCGCTAAAAAAACTACGTAAGGATTGAATTGGGTCTTTGGTTATATTGCTGTTTTTGTCGCTGTTTTCGTCTTTGGTTATGTCTTTAGTTGTGGAGCCGCTCATTCGTCTTGTCCTTTACTTGTTCTTTCAATGAATAGTAATAAGTGAATATTCAGAATGATTCAATATAGTCAGGAATGTCTGAGTTATCAAAATAATTTTAAAGTCATTCACAGTTCTCAACTGTTTTGCATACTGTTTTTTCGCAATTGAGTTAGCCGAGTTTGCAGTTCAGGAATGACAAGTCAGTAATTATAATAAAATTTTCTTAGCTGTAGAGTCATGCAACAAATCAAATTTTTCATTGCGATCGTAAGCTCGAAGTAATCGCTCTAAAAGTTTGGGAGCTAATAAAAACGGATTGTCAGTGGCTGGTATTTCACGGTCAGCTGATGATAAGGAGCTATCCTCATTTGCGGGTAAAGACAACGGCGAGGTGTGATTTTGATTTTTAGTTTCAGTCCATTTTTCTTGACTAAGTTTTTCTAGTTTTTCGCAAACTAAAGTGATTTCCGGAAAACCATAAGTTTTACCTGTGCCCTTGAGTTTGTGGTACTCGTCTGCTAACTGTTCCCATGATTGTTGGAACGTCAGAGTTTTAATTTTTTCGATTTTTGCCGGTAATGTTTTTAGGTAATCAGCCTTAAGGTCGGCTAAGACATCTTTTAAGTTCGATGGTGGTGATTTCAGTGGTGGTTTGGGCGGTGGCTTTGGCGAATTGTCATTCATAAAACTATATTCGCAGCCGAGCTAAATTGTTCGTACGAATGCGGAAATAAGAATAAAACAGACAAAATCCCCAGCTGGCTGAGAAGATTAAATACACTCCGGCGTAAGCCCATGACGGTCCGCCTGCGATCGCCCAAGTCGTTAACACTAATCCTAAGATGTAGCGAATCCACCGATCCCACATGGCTAAATTAATTTTCATTCTTATTAACTCCACTTTTTTTATATTCAATCTTAGCAAGATTAGATTATATTAATTATTTTCAAAATGGGAGCAGAAATATGAATGCAACAAGATATTGGTTAATGAAGTCAGAACCAGATGTTTATTCCATTGATGATTTATCGAAAGATAAAACAACTTGGTGGGGAGGGGTTCGTAATTATCAAGCCAGAAACTTTATGACCAAAGAAATGCAACTTGGCGATCAGGTGTTGTTTTATCATTCCAATGCCAATCCAATTGGTGTGGCTGGTTTGGCCGAGGTCTGTGCCCTTGCGGCTCCGGATGCGACGCAATTTGATAAAAAAAGCGAGTACTACGATCCAAAGGCCAGTCCAGAAAAACCGATCTGGTTTTGCGTGCAGGTAAAGTTTAAAAAGAAATTCTCACAAGTTGTTAGCCTAGAGTACATAAAAAATGATCCGCTATTAAAAGACATGCTTGTTATTAAAAAAGGCCAACGACTATCGATTCAGCCCGTCGAAAAATCGCATTACGAAATTATCACAAAATAGGAACCAGTTTCTGAAAGTACTTAAAGTAAACTTTCAAATTCTTTGTGTAAACGCTCTTTTAATTTTGGATCCAGGCTAAGATCAAACGGAGCTAAGCGTTCTTGGCAATCCGAAATCGAGCAACGCTCGCAGGTGTCGTTCACAGTTCGTTTGTTAATGGCTGAAGAGTTCAGCCACGACACTTGCTTTTGCAATTGAGGTGTCACTAATAGGCCCAGGGAAACGGTTGCGATATCTGTTGGATTTTGTGATTTTTGATAGGCGGAAGCGAACACTAAATAATCCTGCCCGCTATTTTCAAATACAGATCGCTGAATGCCTGCAATTTGTGGCTTAGACTCTTTTAATATTTGCTGTGTCAATGTGTGCGTGATCCATCTAGCGCAATAATGTTCTTTACCCTTGATAGAATGGGGCGAGTGCAAGCTAGATAAATGCAATTCTCTGGAAACCTCAAAGCCTTTTTTGGAAGAGTTGTACTCGTATCTTAAGAAAAATAATTGATCGATTCCAAAGTGTTTTGGCAATAACTGCGTGAAGCGATGAAATAGACTTTCTGGATTTACAGGGTACTTGGTCAGCCACGCATTACCGGCAGAAGAAGAGGGAGCTTCCGCAAAAATACTTTGGATGTCTTTGACGGCAGAGTCTTCAGGGATCAGCAAGCTACTTGCAAAATAACTAGCAGAAAAATGATCGAACAACTGATCGAAAGATTCTAGGCGCGACAACGAAGAGCTTAAGGGCTCGCTTTTTAAATTCATGAATGAATATCCCAGCAGTCTAGCGACGACAAAAATCTTTTCATTCAGTTTTAAGTAAGAATTAATATACAAGGTTGGCGGTGTTTGTTTTTTATTTAAGTAATAAGGGATGCGCTGAATGTTCTCATTGAAGGGGCGCTCTAATACTTGTAGATTCTGTACGCTTAAAAGTTTGTTCACTAATAGTTTGTAGATTTCATGCAGTTGATCGGCCTTTTTAGCATCTTCATTAGGTGAGTCGGTCCCGTTTTGTGTATATTCTGACTGTGTGTATTCTGATAGGGCTTGTTGAAACGGTGGCCATTGTTTTCTAGCGTGAAGAACTTTTTCTTCAATCGCAGGAAAATAATTTTGATGCATATCCAGGTAAGCGCGCAAAGTGGCGTATAAAAAGTCTTCCACTTGGATATTGTGAGCGCGTGCAATTTCAAGACAGGTGCCGATCAAGGCGCGCATTTTTTTGGGTTTTTCGGCCAGCAATTCAAAAAGAGTATTTAAGGGAATGCCGAATAAATCGAAGGGCATTTTTTCTAGTAATTGATTGTCGATCAGTTCTTTGACCAAGGCTAAATCTTTTTTTAATTGTAAGGACACTAGGTCTTCATATTTTTCATTCAAAGCCTGAGCGATGAGTAAAATCTTTTCTGATTTTGGATATTTTTTTCCTTTTTCAATTTCATTTAAATAAGACGCCGATAAGCCGGTCTTGCCAGCTAGTTCCTTTAAGGATAGGCCTCGGTCCAGGCGAAGGCCTCTCAGTTTGATACCAAATACGAGTCGTAGTGTTTCTTGGTCTAAATACATGGGACCTGCCTTTTGCTGAAAAATAATCAATTCATGTACGTTTTTATTGTCTTTGCAAAGTTAAATGCAAAAACAAAAAAAAACAGCGTTTTTAGAGTGTTTACTCTGTAAATAATGCTCGCGCATCCTTTTACGCATGTTATAATTTTAACATAGAAATTATGGCGAAATTTGTCAAATAGCGAATTTACGCTTGATTCTGTAAGTAAGATCCACAAGGATCATATTTATAAAAGATAGGATCCAGACGGAGCTATAAAGACATATGAACGACATAAGAACGATATATGATTGATATAAGCCCAGAGGGATCGATAATTCTAGATACAATCTAGATTGTATCTAGAATTATCGATCCCTCTGGGCTTATATCAATCATATATCGTT
>JBPOJH010000167.1:0-6096 GCA_052033755.1 Bdellovibrionota bacterium
GAACAATAAGTGACGTTTATTGTCCAAATGTCAGAATCATTACATCTAGGAATATATTTTCCAATCCATTATATTACCCCAAACAAATCGTTGCAGTTTGAAAATCTGGGAAATTAATCCCACAAACATTGGAACGATACCACCAAATATGGAGAATTAAAATGAGACAACAAAATAAAACTACATTTCTAGCGCTAACAATATTTGCCTTAACTACAATGACTAATTCAACTGTTCTGGCAAAAGACAGTATATGGAAACTTTGCAAAGGAACGTTCACATTTGCTGGCAATTCAGCAGATGGAACACAAGAAGTCTTATTGGCTAACTTATTTGAACACAGAAATTCAAATGGTGACGGACGCGAAACAGACTTAACTCTAATCTATGGCGCGAATGTTTTAAGTGGATCTTTTAATTCAACTAACTGGAACGAAAATAAAAGTGAAAAAATCGCGTTAGATAACGAAAAGATAAATTTTACTGGTGCCATTGTTATCGATTATGTCAAAGAAACAATGAACTTAAATGGCAAGCTGAATTTACCTGGCGACTCCGCTAATATCAAAACACAACTAAAATGCAAAACAATTCAAGACTAATTTTATAACGATATAGGCATGTTAGTAATCGCTAACAAGCTTATATGAATAGGTGTTATATTTATGGAAAAACATTCTTCAATCATATTCGTATTTTTATTTGTATTATTGGCTTTAGTAACGAACGTCTCGAAAGCTGAAATTTTCGATCAGAATTCTGTAGATGAAATATATTATAGTAGAAGCAATAGCAGTATCGACCAAGCGGAATTACAAAAGCATCTTTCGAAAAATAACATCAAAGCATACAGCGTCGATAAACAAACTGGCCTTATTGAGGCAGTTAGTAAGAATTTTGCAAAAGCGGCAGTTGCTGAAGCGGGTTCATTCATACTTGTTAAGGCCGGCGAAGTGAGTGTTATGGTTGGCTCTCTAGGAACCGTTAGGCATGGTCTTGCATTAAGGGCCATTGGCTATTCAGTCGTTGGAAGTGGTTTAACTCTAAGCGCGTATGCTGGCTATTATGCGGGTAAAGGCATCGTACTTGTCGACGAAAAGTGGTTCAATGGATATTTAGTCAATAGGCCAGCCAGAGCAATTCTATATCCAATATTTGATATGTTAAATGAAAAATAAAGCACTGCAATAAGAGTGCTTTATTGGCTTTCTATAATTTTTCAAACCATAGTTTCAAATTATTTTTTCCAACAGATTTTGTAACTATATTTAAATCGCTGTATGGTCCCATCTCTTTCTAAATCGGTGGGATTTTGAATGTGAATCGCTTCATGCAAATTATTAAGAGCGGACTCCGCAACTTGAAAATTAATTTTTAAGTCTGTCATTTGCTCACAATATCACTTTTGATATACTCAAAAAAACTCACCCTGGTCGGCTTGAAGTTTTGGAATATTGGAATCCTTCACAGAGGCTTATAAACCCATTTTTACATATTTTTCGGTAATTATTATATTCAAAAAACATATATAATATCGTTAACATAGCACATAATTTGTCATTTTTGACAAAATTGAAGTGTGAATTTGACAAAATAACTAATGATGTAATTGATGCCATGGGTTAAAACCATTCTACAGAACGATTAACCCCAACTAATCACACAAGTGTGGTCCTTAATTTGAAGGACTATAATCTGAAGGAGATTTTATGAAATTAAAATCCAGTACATTGCAGCTCAGCCTTATTGGCTGTTTAAGTTTTTTACATCTGACTAGCCTTGCTGGGCCGCTATCACCAACAAGTAATAATAATCTGAGTCCATTAGCGGCTAGTGCAAGCACAACGAAAAGCACATTACGCCCGAATGCACAGAAAGAGTCGATCAGTAATAAATTAAATCCCTCTGTCAATTTTAACGAGCTTTATTCGAATGTGAAATCAGGCAAAGCCGCTACTACAAAAATCGAGGGAGGCATTGCAGCTGGTGGTGGCGCAATTATTTTATACCCAGATAAACACGCCGGTGAAATCAAAGCCAAGGCTGTTGAGATTTATCAAATCACCGAAGGGCCAGCAAAAAGTAAATTTACCTTGGACACAGGGCCAGGCCAGACTCTTCAAGAGAAAATTGATTATGTACTACATCGATTAAGCAGAGTCTCTGGGGCGCATGCAAATAAATATCGTTCATGGATCAGTGACATTTTATACAATCCAAATGAGACTGAAGATTTTAATGGCTTGGCGCTGCCTAGGGTGGAAGATACGGGAGTAGTTTCCATGCCTGGTGGTGGAAGTTTAGTGCAAGTGTTTATTCAAAATTTTTCAGGTATGTTAAGTTTTGCAAATAAAGGGAAAGCGGAAAAACGCTACTTATGGAATAAAAAAATATTTTATTCGTTAGATTTAGATTCACAAGTAGCCTTGTTGTTTCATGAAGTCATCTATCGAGATTATCGCGAAATAAACAAAGATAAGAACTCAAATATCGCGATGAATTCAGAAAAAGTTCAATACGTGGTCGCATTAATTTTATCAAAAGAAGTTTTGAAGTATGGAATAAAATTTGAATTAAAGGATGACCCTCGAGCCGATCAAAGTAAAAGTTTCTACAAACTATTGAAGAAATTGAATTTAGTATCAAATTTAGAATCAGAATGTAGAACTGATGGTTGTGTGACAAATAAAAATGATCAATTTCGAGCGGTCACAGAGTTTTTGTATAGTAAAAATAATGACTGCGTTTCTAATGTATCTTGGATTCAATCAATCAAAAGAACTGAGAATGAAAGATTCGAAGTGATTTGCGGCGATACATACGAAAAATACAAAATTGAATTGCAGGTTCAAATGAGAGCTGATGATTTTTCGATTGATGTTAAGCAAATAAATATCACGAAAACTAAATAATGGTCCAAGACAAATAAAGTTGCTAGGCAAAAAGAATTTTTTGCCTTTTGAAAACTGTTTCAGCGAACTATTAACCCCAACTAAATCAATTGATCGTAAAAATCGGAAATGCGAGCTCTAAGTGTATTTTCAATAAAATCACGATTAAAATTTCTTTTTAGTAGTTCGTCGTTAATAATATCAAGATCCAAATTTCCTATTTCATTGTGATCCTTCATTTTACCAATGGATTTTTTCAGCAATAATGATTCTTTTTTGTGTTTTATCTTGCTCCATAGCGATTCAATTTCAAAGTGATTTCCTGTTTCTACTAATCCATTGATAAGTTCAACGATGTCTGCAAAATCTTTGATTCTCTTTAAGGGCTCATCAAGATAACTAGTCATTTTTAATGAAATGAAACCGAATGGATTTGGAAAAATAATTCCGTCATTTAAAAGATAGGGATTTGTTTTTGCATATTCAAAATTTTCAAATAAAAAACCAGGACCAACACCCATAGCGTTTTGCGCAATAGCATCGGAGGTAGATAAATCGTGTGGATGAGCTAATAGATCGATATAAGCATAGCCGCCAGGGATTACATTTTCTGGATGAAATCTATAAAGGTGAGTGTCATCTTGTCTATAGTTTCGTTCTTTCAAAAACTTTTTTCCTTTTAGATAGGCAATGTCGTTGTTGACTAAACCAATACTTATATCAATGTCTCCTGTTTTTCTTCGAAGTTTAGTAATCCATCCCTGCAACTCGTAAAGTTCAAATACTGCCGCGCCAATTACTAATATTTCCGCTGAGGTTGCTTGAGTTAATTCAGAAATTCCTGGTAGATAGTGATCTTTCGATTTCAGCCAACTTTTTACTTTGTCATCATCGTATTTCATTTTAAAAATTTCCTTAGTAAATTGTAGCGAACCTCATTTGACCTGGCATCTGAAAAACCCAAATCCCAGATCGCTCTAATTACATTAGCGGTTGGATAGTTTTCACGCGGGAAATGACTCATTATTTCTGTGTTTTGTGGATTATCTTGCATGGTTGCAACTTTCCAAACTTTGTGATCATTTTTAGTGCCAGGTATTAATTTGAATTTTTTTTTGAACACATTTGCAATACTTTGAGTAATCCATAGCGTAAATTCATCTTGAACTAACTCGGAAAAAAATTGCGCAACCGTTGTGGGTCCTTCACAAGACTGTTTAGGAAACTGATTTTTAATTTCATTTAAGACTTCATTAAAATCTGCTTGGTCGTATTTTAGATCGTTGCTGTAATAGTACTGGGCTGTAGTAAAAAAAGGGCGCATTTTTCTTTTAGTTACTGGGTTATCAAAAGAATACAACCACCACTCCATTGGAATTTCTTTAATTTTTTGCTTTAATTCAATAAGTGAGCTTGCCTTCAGGGCGGTCATAATTTTACTTAGCTTGGGTTGATTTAAAGAAAATGATTTGCAAAAGCTAAGTCCTGACGAAATTTTTTTTAAATCAGCCTCGTCTAGTCTAAATAATGTGTCAATAATCGAAAAACTATAAGGACTTACCAGTGTGGTTGTTGAAATATTATTTTCTATGCTAGATTTCGTTTTAACTTTTTTGTCAGTCGGCTTTGTTTCCTGAATATTCAATTTTAAATTTTTACTTTTAATAAAGAGATTCCCATTTTTATCTAAATAATTGATGCTTTTATTTTCAAGGTTTCTTCTTAGTTCTGCTGTTGAGTACTTAAGAAAAAATCCGTGTTGTGAAGATAGACTATCATATGTTGTTGGTTTGTTTTCAGGTTGAAAATTAACTGTACCAATCCGTAATGCATCACTGGCATTGTCGGTCTTGATAGAAAGACCAATGTTTTCAAGTTTTCTTAGTAGACTTTTTGGAAACTTAATCGCTTTCATTATTTAAATAATATCATTATTCAGATAAATGTATAATTAATTTATCTAAATAATGATGAATGCGCTATGATCTGTAAATAGGTCGAGACTTTGCGTTTCACAACTGTTCAAGTGTGTTTGGATTCTTGCTCTGGCAAATTAAAAGACCTCTGTCGCACTATTTTTCGGTAATTATTATATTCAAAAAACGTTTATAATATCATTAACATATCACACAATTTGTCATTTTTGACAAAATTGATATGTGAATTTGACAAAATAACTAATGATGTAATTGACGCAATAAGCTAAAACCATTCTACAGAACGATTAACCCCAACTAATCACACAAACGTGGTCCTTAAATTGAAGGACTATAATCTGAAGGAGATTTTATGAAAATGAAATCAAGTACATTGCAGCTCAGCCTAATTGGCTGTTTAAGTTTTTTACACCTGACTAGCCATGCTGGGCAGTTATCACCAAGGCCAAATAATCTGAGTTCTTCAACCGTTGCGGCAAGCTCAGCAAAAATCACATTACGCCCGACTGTACAAAAAGAGTCGATCAGTAATAAATTAAATCCCGCTGTCAATTTTAACGAGCTTTATTCGAATGTGAAATCAGGAAAAGCCGCTACTACAAAAATAGAGGGAGGCATCGCTGCCGGTGGTGGCGCCATCATTCTATATCCAGATGCGCGCAATGGTAAAATCAGAGCCAAGGCTGTTGAGATTTATCAAATCACAGAGGGCTCAGCAAAAAGTAAATTTACCTTGGACACAGGGCCGAGCCAGACTCTTCAAGAGAAAATTGATTATGTACTAAAACGATTAAGCAAGGCTTCCGGGCTGCATGCTGAAATGTATGGGACTTGGATTCAAGATATTTTAACTAATCCCAATGAAGCAGATGATTTTAGTGATGTCACGTTGCCGCGAGTGGAAGATCTGGGGGTTGCGATATTGCCACCTGGAGGAATTCCTGTTCAGGTATTTATTCAACAAGTCCCTGGTGAATTAAGTTTAGTTACTAATGGTCCAAGCAAAAGATATCTGTGGAATAAAAAATTATTTTATTCGTTAGATTTAGATTCGCAAGTGGCCTTGTTGTTTCATGAAGTCATCTATCGGGATTATCGCGAGGTGAACAAAAATAAAATTGCAAGTGTGGCGATGAATTCTCAAAAGGTCCAATATGCCACGGCTATGATCTTATCAAAAGAAATGGATCAGTATTTTATAAATTACAAAACAGATGAAAAATATGGGGCTAAGTTCAAATCTGATGAAAAATATGGAGCTAAAGTTG
>JBPOJH010000077.1:0-7599 GCA_052033755.1 Bdellovibrionota bacterium
TCGTTGTTCTATATTAACAAGCTTATGAAGTTGGGGGTGATCTAATGGTAAATATTCAATCGATTAAGTTTGATGGTCTTACTTTTCAATATGAATCCGAAGGCAACATATTTGAGAATGTCGATTTTGAATTTCCTCTCAATCGTATCACCTGGGTGAAAGCCGAATCGGGTTCTGGGCGTTCGACCTTACTGCAAATTTTAGCAGGATTGCAAATTCCCAACAAAGGTCGCTATTTACTTAATGACGAAAACGTGTCGGATATGTCGTTTGAAGAGTTTTTACCATATCGATTGCAGATCGGCTATGGTTTTGATTTTGGAGGACTGATTAATAATCGCACCTTGCATGAAAATGTCACCTTGCCGTTAGTGTATCACAAATTGATGAGTGCGGCGGATGCGAAAAAACGAGTGGATGATTATTTTCAGCGTTTAGGTATGTTGAAGTACAAGGATCAGCGGCCATCGGCAGTACCCGGTGGTACACGAAAATTAACCTGTTTAATTCGAGCCTTAATTACTCATCCACAAATGTTATTACTAGATGATCCTAGTGTGGGGTTATCGCAGGATACGGCTTTAAAATTTATGGATCTGATTCAAGAGCTGCGTCAGGACGGATTTTTACAACATGTTTTTTTAAGTTCTTTTGATGACAAGTTCATGTCGTTATTTGAACACGAAGAAATATTTATCGATCAGGGAATGATTCATCATCATTTTACTGAGGGCGATAAAAAGGTTGTGCATTTATGATCGTAACGAATTGGTTTGATGGTGGCTTACGCAGGATAAGAGTAAGGTCATTTGGTGTTCGTGAAGGTAAGGGTTATTTTCAAATGTTGAAAGTAAAGGTTATTTACTTATGATGAAAGTGAATGAGGTTCACTTATGATGAAGGTGAAGTTCAATAAATTTGAAAGAATCGCAGGGCTTTTTGTTCTGGTGGCCATTATTGGTTTCGTTGTTGCCATGGCAACTGTCGCCATTCAACAAGGTTGGTTTGAACAAAAAGTTTATTTCGTCACTAAGTTTCAAAATGTGGACGGAGTGCACCCAGGAACCAATGTGCAGATGGCAGGTCTTAAAGCGGGCAGTGTGGAAGAAGTCGAATTATTATCGAACAACATTATACAAGTTCGATTTTATGTGTTGGGTAAATTTTCAAATCGTGTCAAAGAGGACAGCTACGCGCAGTTAATTCGTCCATTCATTATCGGCGATCGTGTGTTGGAGTTATCAGTGGGTGCAGATGATGCAAAACCTTTGCAGGCCAATGCTGTTATTCCAAGCCACGAAACCATCGATTTGATGAGCATTTTTAGCGGTCGCAACTTGCATCAGTATTTATCGACCTTTAGTGGCATGCTGGAAAATTTAAAAACCTTAGCCGAAGCTTTTTTAGACAAAGAGCGCACGCAGTCCTTTATCAAAATGTTTGATCGTATCGATCCCTTGTTAAAAAATTTAAATACGATGAGTGTCGAAGTCATCAAGTTGTCAAAAATGGCGACGAAGGATGAAAATCTAGCGGTTGTCTTAAAAAATGTGGCGAAAACCACAGATGAGATCAACGACATGCTTCCTGTGATCAAAGAAAAAGCTCCCGAGATGGCGAAAGATATCACGAAGCTAGTTAAAAACATGAATTTATTGACGGACGAGTTCAAGGTGGTGCTACCGGCCTTGGCAGAAATCGCGCCACATTTGCCACGCACCAGTCGACGTGCGGTGGAGGCCTTGGATGAGGCCGTGGTTTTGATGAAAGCTATGCAAAAGACCTTTTTAGTCAAAGGCAGTGCCCAAGAAGTTCGTGAAGAAGAAATGGCTCGCGAAGCAAAGCAGAAAGAGCGAAAACCAGCTGACTCTGGTGAATAAGCCTTCTATCATTTCATCCATATGTTGTGGATGTTTTTCAAAAAGTTTTTATTCTCTGTCAAAGCTCAAGCACTGATTCGTCGAATCAGTTGGATCTCATTGGCGACTTTGTCACTGTCTGTGGCCTCATTGATAATTGTGATCAGTGTGATGACGGCGCTAAATAAAAATATTCGTGAACGACTTTGGAGTGTTGAGCCGCACTTAACCGTTGAGTTTTCTGGTTTGACGGAGTCTCAGCAAATTGAATTGCATCCACTGACTAAAAAATTACAAACCATGAATGAAGACGTTAGTTTTTATGCTTTAGAGTCGCAGGATGTAATTGTGCGTACCTTGGATGGCCATTTTCGTGGGGCCATTGCAAAGGGATTAAATGAGGCCGGCTTAAACAAAGTCGTTCGTCTACCACTTGCTAAAGATGAAGTGGTATTGGGGGTCAATCTGGCTTATTCGCTGGGCGTGCTAGAGGGCGAAGAGGTCTTACTCATTCCTCCTGAATCGTTGTTGTTACCTCCTGGTGAGGCGCCTAAGTATGAGCGAGTACGAATAAAGAAAATAGTTTCTTCGCAGATTGCAGACGTAGATTCGCAGAATTTATTTTATAACAAGGACTATGGTTTGAAGCAAATGGGGGCCGCCGCCAGTTTACGACGAGGACTAGAGATTTGGTTAAAGGAGGTCTCGCAAGCGAATAAATTGGCTAAGCAGTTATCAGTTTTTGAAGATGTTTCTGTGAAAACGTGGGAAGAAAAAAACTCTGCTTTGTTTTTATCGTTACGATTAGAAAAATCTGTCATTACTTTATTTCTAGGATTAGCAGCGTTAATTGCTAGTTTTTCAATGGTATCGGTATTGGTGTTATTGATTTCACAAAAGCGAAAAGAAATCGGTTTATTACAATCGATGGGAATGAGCGCTCGACGTGTGTTGCGATTGTTTTTTCAGTTGGGATTTTTGTTATCTTGCGCGGGTTTAGTCATTGGTATTTTTTTCGGCGGACTAGTATCCAGTTACATCGAACACAATCCCTTAAGAGTGCTACCCAGTATTTACTATGACTCTGAAATTCCGGCGGAACTGGATTTTAGTTTTATCCTAGGAGTATTTTTGATCGGCGTGGTTGTGGCCCTGTTGGGAGCCTACCTAAGTGCACGCAATTCTTTGGAAGTGTCTCCTTCTGAGGCGTTACGATAAGTAAGTTAATGATATTAAGATCAAGCTAAAAAAACCGATAAATACTATGGAATTGTAATTGAATGAGTAATGAAAAGTATCTGCGGAGCTGCAGCTGGAATAAAGGAAATATCTGATTGACGATGCAAAGTTTTATAAAAAAAATACGACCAACGGGGCTGTCAAAAAAATTAATTACATTAGTTGTGGTAGTCAGCTCGGTCGCATCTTTACTAGTGACTGTGACAAATATTTTTTTAGATTATCGAAACGAAAGTAATCGTATTGAAGAGACTATTAGTTTGATCAAAGAAAATAATGCGCAGGCTCTGAAATTTGCAGTTTGGAATTTTGAAGATAATTTAATTGGGGCGCAGTTAGACGGAATATTGCATTTTCGTTATTTAGCGACGGCCAAGGTTTTGGACTCTAAGGGCGTACAAGTATTAAGTCGCGGACGTGGTGAATTGCTGATGTCTAGAAACTATCAAATCCCCCTTATTTTCAAAAGGGATAATGGCGAAGTCGTCAACCTGGGAATTTTAGATTTAGCATTTGATTTACAACAATTGTACATGGACTTAGTGAATAAATTTGCCATCGTATTTTTTTCTCAGTTTATCAAGATGTTGATAGCTAGTATGGTGTTGGTATATTTTTTCAGAAAGTTATTAGTATTTCCTTTGGTGGCTGTGCAAAATCAACTGCTAACTATGAATTTTGAAAAAGATGAACTTAGAATACCACATCGTTGGAGCATGGGTAAAGAAGATGAACTGGATGGAATGTTTAAATCTGTTCAAATGATGATTGCAAAAGTGCGTGGTTCACAAGACGAGTTAAAAAAATTAAATAGTGAATTAGATGGCCTTGCACACCAAAGGGCGGAAATAATTGTTTCCCAGCGTAAGATGATCGAAGAAAGTGAACGTTTTGCCTCACTTGGAAAAATGGCTGGAGGGATTGCTCACGAAATTAATACCCCCTTGGCGGCGGCATTGATGCGCATTGAACATTTGCGCCGACATAATTATATTCAGTCGCAGACGGAAGTTCTGGGAAGTTTAGAAAAAGTAGACAAAGTCTTGGTTAAAATTAGTGATATCGTATCCAGTATGCGGTCACTGTATCGTGATGGTAGCAACGAAGAGCTTCAGCCAGTGGATATTGAAAAAGCCCTGCAAGATACTTTGACCGTCTGTCGAGAAAAACTAGCGCTAGCGGATGTTAAAAGTCGCATGGTCATTTCAGCTAAAGGACTGCACGTGCTAGGTACACCAACGCAAGTTTCGCAAGTCATTTTGAATTTAGTGAATAATGCGTTTGATGCCATCGAATCCTTGCCGGAAAAATGGATTGAGTTAAAGGTAGAAGACGGCGTTGAATATGTGGACTTACTGATCGTTGATTCGGGGGCTGGAATTCCTTCAGATATCGTGCAAAAAATGTTTGATCCCTATTACACCACGAAGGGTGTTGGTAAGGGCTCTGGATTAGGATTAAGTTTGGTGCGAACGATTCTTCAACGCATTGGCGCTGAAATTAAATATTGTGATGAGGCTAAAAACACTACGTTTCATGTACGCTTTCAAAAAATCACGGATCCGAATGCAAAGTCCAAGTTAGTGGTTGCCTAGGTAATTCTGTTAATTGCGCGAAAAACAGTTCTGGATTTGTCTCGTATTTAATAACATTAAATATTTTAGCCATGTTCTCGGATTTAGTGGCCATTGATTTTAGCCACTGTTTGGTTTTTGCTTGCGCGTAATGTTCATTCACCAGCGCACAAGACTCGTTAAAAAATTGCGTAAAAAAATCAGGTAACAAAATGGGAATTGAGGGATTAGTAATTCCTCTGAGTTTAAAAAATATAAACGGGTCATATAAAAAACCTCGTCCAATCATAAAATCCTGACAACCGGAAAGTTCCTGGCATTTTTGTAAATCAGCTAATGTACAAATATCACCATTCGCAATAAGTGGTAAGCGAGTTTTAGCTCGTATTTTTCCTAACCACTCCCAATGCGCTGGAGGCTTGTAGCCGTCCATTTTGGTCCTTGCATGCACGACTAAGTGAGTGGCTCCTGCAGATTCAATCGCCTGGGCATTATCAAGACAAATATTTGGATCATCAAAACCTAAACGCATTTTAGCCGTCACTGGAATATGAGACGGAATCTGCCGACGACAACTGTCTACGATTTTAAAAATGCGTTCGGGAGATTTTAAAAGTGTAGCTCCTCCATCATGACGATTGACTGTGGGGGCCGGGCAACCGAAATTCAAATCAATACCAATGCTACCCATTTCCAGCAGCTGTAAGGCGTTTTCGGTGATACATATTGGATCACCACCTAACAGTTGAGCAAAGACGGGGACGCCGGAAAGTGTATGACTTTTTAATGGACCTTCGTGTTTTAATTCTTGAAAATCCCGCAGCAAGACATGTTGTGGAATCAATTTGTCGGTGACTCGTAAAAATTCTGTCACACATTGATCGATGCCGCTGTTGGGGATGTTGGCCAATCTATGGTCCGCATCTACAAAGTGATTTGTAAATTGTTGTTGTATTTGTGGTTTGGTTTGTACTGTCGTTACTGACTGGTTTTGCAAGTGCATTGAAGTTAATATTTTTCGGACACTGTAATCAACAATACCCTCCATCGGAGCTAATAATAATTTCATGCAGTAGATTACTCTAATAATTCGGGTTTAATTTTTTTATTCGGAGAGGCTCCCAATTCGCGCAGCAATTCCATTTTGCGAAATACATTTCCAGGACCATCTTTTAGTTTTCCCATGGCCATAGAATATTGTTTTTGTCCCTGTTCAAGAGTATTACCAATTTTTTCAAAGTCCTCTAAAAAGCCGACAAATTTATCATACAATTTGGCGCCCTCTTGTGCGATTTCTAAAGCATTGCGATTTTGTTTTTCTAAACGCCAGATAGAAGCCACGGTTTTTAAGCTTGTTAATAATGTCGTTGCTGTGACTATCGCCACACCCTTTTTCCAAGCTCGAGTGGATAGTTCTGCATCCGAGTGCATCGCTAATAAGTAAGCGGGTTCGATAGGTATAAACATAAAAACTAGCTCGGGGGAATTCACCCCTTTTAGTTTAGAGTAATGCTTGTCACCCAAATCATCGATGTGTTTTTCAATCGATTTCAGATGCTCGTTAATGGCCTTGGTTTTGGATTCTTCGGTTTCACTTAAACGATAAATATCGTAGGCCTTAATGGAAACCTTCGAATCGACGATAATGTGTTTATTGTCAGGTAAGTTGATGATAATATCAGGTCGGAATCGATCACCTTCGTCGTTGTTATGTGATTTTTGTATCGAGTACTCAAAACCTTCGCGTAATCCCGAGGCCTCTAAGATGCGTTCTAGGACTAACTCGCCCCAATCGCCCTGAACTTTACTATCGCCACGCAAGGCTTGAGTCAAAGAACTGGTTTCCGTGGCCATGCGATCATTCAAAGAAATCAATCTTTCGATTTCAGATTTCAGTGCGTGTCGTTCCTTGGCTTCGTTCGAATATTTTTCGTCTACGGATTTTTCAAAGGTTTGAATTTTTTCTTTCAATGGTTTTAGTAAGATATCTAAATTTTTCTCGGTGGCTTCAGAAAAAGTTTTCGACTTATTTTCTAGAATTTGTTGCGCCATATTTTCAAATTCGATTTTTAGTTGCTTACGTGTAGAGTCGATATTTTCCATTTGCGTTCGCAGCTGTTGTTGTAACAATTGAATCTCGGTATTTAATCCCGAAATGGTCGCCTGTGCTGAAGCTTCAACAGCTGAGTTCGCAGCAATCGCTACGGACAGTTTTTCTTGTAATTCTTGTGAGTTCATTTGCCAGCGTTCTTTTTCGTTTTTGACCTCAAGTAATTGCATTTCCAGATGCGGGTATCTGGCTTGATATTGTGATAATTCTTTAGTTAAAAGCGCGGTTTCCGTCGCAGTTTGTTTTTGCGCTCGGTTATAAGAGATCAGCCAACCTATAATTCCGCCCAAGAAAAGAGCGACGAGCAATATCAGAAAGTAAGGCAAGGATAATTCAATACTCATTGTTCCCTCATAATTATTTGAGTCTAGTTAATTCAAATACATTCGTAATTCAGAACCATACTTTCGTCACGCAAATAAGCAGTCTATCCTCATATATTCAATGCTGTTTTTGATAAATTACTTGCCCTCTGAGTGAAAGCTCGTTAACAATTTTCTATGTTGATATTGAAATATAAAAAAAGCGTTATTGGGATGATGTTGTTTCTGGGCTTTGCAGCTTGGGTGTACCGTACCAGTGTGGTTCGTTTGACAAAAAATTTTCACGAAGTTGATCCGGGTAAGTTCTACCGATCTGCTCAACTAACTCCTGAAGAGTTGACAGAGGTCATTGCCAAATACGGTATTAAAACGGTGATTAGTCTTAGGGGAGCACCCGAGAACTCCTATTGGGTGCCAGGACAAGTGCAGACACTGCAAAAACATAACGTGGCATTTTATCATTTTGGATGGACGACAGATTTTTTTCCAGAGAC
>JBPOJH010000088.1:0-41146 GCA_052033755.1 Bdellovibrionota bacterium
GATTTATGTGCTAGTACTTCTTTGATAGTTGATAAAATCATATCATCTGTAAAGGGTTTCCAAACATGTCTCCACTGTGCAGATTGCGACACTCCTGGGAAATGATGTGGATTATCACTGGATAGAAAAATCAACGGAGTTGGAATACGATTTTGTTCAATATAATCTAACACATCGGCGCCAGTGCCATTGGGCATTCTTAGGTCAGAGATAACCAAATCAAAATCTTTTTTTTGCGATAAAATTTCAATGGCTTGTTGGCCCGAATTAGCCGAAGTGACCATGGATGGAAAATGAGCCTCAAGAAAAAAAATAAGTAAGTCTCTGATTTCGTCAACATCATCGATCACTAAAATTTTAAGATCATTTTTCATTCTTGTTCCTTTTTCATTCTTGGTTCAAATTTATATTTCATTCTACCTTGGCATGCGCTTTAGAATAAAGTTAAACTCGTGCGAAGCGCGATCCTTGGACTTTTAGCAGATGGACTATAGACTTGTGCGACGAAATGATAAAATCATAGAAATTGAATTTAGACCTAGGGCAAGGACCAAGTGTACATTTGTAAAATTCTTTGCATTTGCAGAAGGCTGAAAGCACCCTATATGGGTATGGGATTGAAATTAAAATTTTGGGGAGTTCGAGGATCGCTACCAGCATCACCATCACCGGAGACATGGGTAGGCGATTTTGAAAAAATCATGAAAAGCTTTTTTGAAAAAGGCTATCGCGATGTTTCGCAGGTGCGAGAGTTTATCTCGACGCATACTATTTCGCAAATTGGTGGTTTTGGATGCCACACGACTTGCGTGGAAGTCAATTGTGGTGATCAGCAAATTATCATTGACGGTGGTAGTGGTATTCGCAATTTAGGCGACATGATGATGAAGGGCCAGGCCGGAAAAGGCAAAGCCGTTATACATATTTTTTTAACGCATTTTCATTGGGATCATTTAATTGGTTTACCATTTTTTGCTCCACACTTTATTGCCGGGAATGAAATTAATTACTATGCCGTTCAACCGGAATTGCCAGAAATGGTAAAGATTAAATTTCGTCGCCCTATGTTTCCAGTGCCATTTGAGTCCTTAGGAGCTAAAATTAATTTTCATATTTTAGAACCACGTAAAGCTTTGCAATTGGGTGAAATGATGATCACGCCTTATCAATTAGATCATCCAGATCCTTGTTGGGGTTACAAAATAGAATCGGGTGGTAAGGCTTATGCTCATTGCGTGGATACGGAAGGGACTCGCACTTCGCGAGAGTCCTTGGGGGCGGATTTGCCTTTATATCAAGGCATCGATTTGATGTACTTCGATGCGCAATACACATTACCAGAATTAGCAGAAAAGGCCAATTGGGGGCATAGTGCCGCTCAGTTGGGTTTAGATTTAGCCTTTCGTGAGGGCATCAAGTACGTGCTATTTGCGCATCATGATCCGGGAGCTGATACCAATCAGTTGTACGAATTAAAAAATCAAACTCGCGAATATTATGATTGGAAAATCAAAACCTCCGAAAGCAGTCGCACGCATTTACCAATGGTTAAGTGGCGATATGCCTATGAAGGTCTAGTAATAGATTTGGGATCATCATAATTGCAAAAATAGTAATCAAATTAAAATTTAAATAAACCAATAGTACTGATCTAGATCATAAATTTCTGATCACATTTCTCTTAGTATATCCAATTGAAAACCAATTGGATACGGGAGCTTGTGTGGGATTGATCTGCATTCAGGTCTTCGGCGTATAGCATCGAGTAGATGTTGTATGGTCGAAGCAAATGAAAATTTGGTTTATTCTTCTATTCCAGATTTAAAAAATAGATGGCAAAAATCTAGATTAGCAGTGATTGCTGATGAGTCTGTATTTTTTCAAAAAATCCATGAACTCAGCGAGTCTGAGTTTGATGATATTTTAAAAAAAATATTTCTAAATTCCAGAAATTTAGGTCGTGGATATCAAAAACAATTTCAAATATCTTGGGAACTAACAGATATATCGAAATATTTTATGGCCTTAGGGGTGCCTTGCATCAGTGGGCAGTGGAAATCGAAATCTAATGCTATTATTTTGTCTCGTGCAGGTTGCGATTCTGTTCGCAGTAATTCAATCACTCCGCATCGAATTTGTCAGTATTGGCGAGAGTCCATTGATGGATTGGTGATGGGGTTGTGTGATCATGAACGATATGCGCGTCATCAATGCAAGTATATAAATACCAATGCTGTTGGTGATAGCAAAATCTATAATCAATTATGCGAAGATGTATTTTATCGCGAAGAGGAAAAAGATTATTTTCAATGGAGTTCTTTGCCGCAGGAAATGCAACCAGCCCTGCAGCAGTTACAAGAAAAATTTCATCATTTAAAGGTGAAATTGACCTTTTTGGGTTTAGCAGAAAACCAACTGTTTTATCGATTGGAATCAGGAGAGGTGAGCTCTTGCGGAACGGCGGGAACTTTATTTAAGGACTTGTTGACAAATAATATTAAAAAAATATTTCCAGAACTAACTTTAAAAGACGCTAGTCCAATTGCTGTGATCAGCGAAGCTGGTGGCTAAATCGTATATTTTTTGCGAAGAACGTTTTACATAAGGGAGATTATATGGACGAAAATCAAAACAAGAAAAACTTTGATCGTAGAAGTTTTTTAAAAGGGTCAGCTACAGGGATGGCTTTGTTAGCAAGTACTCAAGTATTTGCAGGACCGCTAAGATATTTTAAACCAACTAATATCGACAACCCATTGGCGCAATATCCAAATCGGGACTGGGAAAAAGTTTACCGGGATATTTTTAATTCCGATGAGTTTTTCCATTTCTTGTGCGCACCGAACGATACGCATAACTGTTTGTTAAAAGCTCATATGAAGAACGGTGTGGTCGTTCGAATGGGGCCGTCTTATGGGTATGGAAAAGCCAAGGACTTATATGGTAATCAATCTTCGCATCGTTGGGATCCAAGAATTTGTCAAAAAGGTTTGGCTTTGGTTCGAAGAATTTACGGCGATCGTCGTGTGAAAGCGCCGATGATACGTATGGGATTCAAAAATTGGATTGAAGCTGGATTTCCAAGAGATGCTACCACTGGAAAACCAGATGAAAAATATTTTCAACGAGGCAAAGACAAATGGCTTCGAGTCAGTTGGAAGGAAATCAATGAACTAACTGCGAAGGCCATGGTGAACATAGCGAATGCATATAATGGCAAACAAGGCGAAGCCTATTTGAAAGCCCAGGGTTATGAGCCAGAGATGATTCATGCAATGGAGGATTCGGGACTTCAGACATTTAAATTTCGCGGTAGTATGGCCTATCTTGGAATTACAAAATTCTATGCTATGTATCGTTTTGCAAATCAGTTAGCACTAATGGATGCAAAGCTTCGCGGAGTCAGTCCCGAGCATGCCGTATCTGCTCGCGGTTTGGATTCTTACACATGGCACACTGATTCGCCTCCTGGGCATCCTATGGTGACAGGGTCTCAGACAAACGATTTCGACTTATTTTCAGTAGAACATGCTAACCTGATTATCCCGTGGGGGATGAATTGGATCACAACTAAAATGCCGGACTCACATTGGATGACAGAGGCTCGATTAAAAGGGGCTAAAGTGGCGGCAGTAACTGTTGAGTACAGCGCAACGGCTTCCAAGTGTGATGAAGTAGCTATCATCCGTCCAGGAAGTGATCCCGCATTTGCCTTGGGCTTGGCTCAAGAAATTATTCATAAAAAAATGTATGACAACGAATGGGTTGCTAAAAACACAGATCTACCATTTTTGATTCGAATGGATAATCTTCAACCATTAAGACCATTCGATGTGATAAAAGACTATAAACAACCTGAATTAAAGACGATTAAATTTTTGAAAAAAGGCGAAAAATTAGAAGGTCCTGATTATATGCAAGAACAACAATTTGCGAAGGACGATATGAAAAAGGATTTTGATCCATATGTTGTTATGGATGAAGGCGGTCAGTTAAAAGCCATCACTCGTGATGAGTATGGCGATCATATGATTAAGTCAGGAATTAAACCTAAGCTAAGCGTATCAACTAAAGTTAAATTATTGGATGGCAAAACTGTGCGTGTCAGGTCTAGCTTTAATTTAACAGAAGAATATTTAAATAAGAATTTCACACCAGATAAAACTAGTGAGATTACGGGATGTCCTATTGATGGTATAAAAAAATTAGCAAAAATGATTGCTGATAATAAGGAAAAAACTCTTTTTGCCGTTGGCATGGGACCCAATCAATTTTTTAATGCGGACTTAAAAGATCGTGCTATCTTTTTGGTGGCTGCATTAACAAGAAACGTTGGCTTTATTGGAGGTAACGTTGGTAGTTATGCTGGTAATTATCGTTCAGCTATGGTGGGTGGTATTCCGTTATATGCAATGGAAGATCCATTTAATTTAAATCTTGAAAAAGGTGGAACTCCAAAAATTAAGAAGTACATGCATTATGATTCTTTACATTATATAAATTACGGACAAAGACCTTTAAAAGTTGGTAATAAGATGTTCACTCCTCCTGGGCATATGCCAACACCGACTAAACTAATGTGGAATAGTAATTCAAACTCTTCACTTGGAAATATAAAATGGCACTACGATTTTATAATGAACACTTTGCCAAAAATGGAAATGGTGGTCTATTCAGACTGGTGGTGGACACAGTCTTGTGAGTATGCAGACATTGTTTTTGCAGCTGATAGTTGGGCAGAAACAAAAGTTCCAGATATGACAGGTTCTTGTACTAATCCGTTTGTTCAATTTCATGTAGATACTCCAATGCAAAGAGTCTTTGATACAAAACCAGATATTGAAATTGTTGCAGGTGTCGCTAAGGCTGTTGGTGAGTTGATTGGCGAACCAAGATTGAAAGACAGTTTTCATTTTGTTTGGGAAGGGAAAGTTAGCGAGTATTTGCAACGGATTATTAATGGTTCTGCGTCTCTTCGTGGCTATAACTATGATGAAATATATAATAAGGCGAAGCAGGGAATTCCATCATTAATGAACATGAGAACTTATCCAAGAATTTCGTCTTACGAACAGGCAAAAAGTGAACAGCCATGGCACACCAAATCTGGACGATTGGAGTTTTATAGATTTGAGGAAGAATTTGTTGAGCATGGTGAAAATATGGTGGTTTATCGAGAGCCCGTGGATTCGACTCACTATGAACCGAATGTTATTGTGGCAGAACCACATGAAGCTATTCGACCTAAGCAACCAAAGGATTGGGGTTTTGAAAAATCAGATTTATCTTGCGAAACAAGGCAAGTTAGGAACGTTGTTTTAAGTCCTAAGGAAGTTTTGAAATCAAAACATCCTCTAAAATTAAAACTTCAATACAGTCACGTCTATCATACACCTAAATACAGACACGGAGCCCACACGACTCCCATTGATACTGATTTTAACTCTGTATTTTTTGGGCCTTTCGGAGATGTGTACCGTCATGATAAACGCATGCCATTCGTTGTAGAGGGCTATGTTGATATCAATCCGCAAGATGCAAAGGCCTTGGGTGTCGAAGATGGAGATTATGTTTATATCGATGCAGATCCTGAAGATCGACCTTATCGTGGATGGAAAAAAGGAACTGAAGAATATAAAGTTTCAAGACTATTATTACGTGCTCGGTATTATCCAGGAACGCCACGAGGTATCGCACGAACTTGGCATAATATGTATGGCGCGACCTTTGGTAGCGTGAAGGGGCAAGAAACCAGAGCTGATGGATTAGCGAAATCACCAGAGACAAACTATCAAGCCATGTATCGCGGTGGTAGTCATCAAAGCGCGACTCGTGCCTGGTTACGACCTACATTACAGACGGAAACTTTAGTTCATAAGGGAGTATTTGGACAGGGCATTGGTAAAGGATTCGAGGCCGATGTACACTGTGTGAATGGAGCTCCAAGAGAAGCCTTTGTGAAAATCACAAAAGCGGAAGCTGGAGGCCTTGACGGGAAGTCAGTGTTCCGACCAGCTGCTTTGGGATTCAGACCGACATATGAAAACAAAGCGATGTCTCAGTATATTAAAGGTGGGTTTTTGAAAAAGAAATAAACTCATTTTTAAAAGCGTTCAAAATCGCAACCCAAATAAGTTGTTGAAAAGAACGCTTTAAAAAACCCTATAGAATAGATTTGAAAATTTGAATTTTAAAAATGCTTTTAACGGAGGATTTATGGCAAAAGTAAAAAACTGGCAGATTAACAGAGATATGGAGTATCCATACGATGAAAATCGGCCGCAAAAACAATGGGCCATTGTTTTTGATTTAAATAAATGTATCGCCTGTCAGACTTGTTCGTTGGCTTGTAAGACGACATGGACTAGTGGCAAAGGACAAGAATATATGTTCTGGAATAATGTGGAAACAAAGCCGTATGGTTCATTTCCTCTGGCTTGGGACGTAAAAGTTTTAGAAAGATTAGGTCATCAAGAATGGGAAAAGAAAAAACCATTTTATGGCAAAACTATATTTGAAGCAGCCGCTCCCGAAGAAATTGCTGCGCACTTTGCTCCTCAAGATGAAGATTGGATGTATCCTAATCATGGTGAAGATGATTGCGCTGGTCACGTGGATAAAGGGGATTACTTATCTGTAAATCATGACAAGTGGTTTTTCTATTTACCACGAACCTGTGCTCACTGTACTTACCCGGCCTGTTTAGCTTCATGTCCTAGAAAAGCCATCTATAAACGTCAAGAAGACGGTGTTGTGTTGATCGATCAATCTAGATGTAAGGGATATGGAGAGTGTGTGAAAGCCTGTCCTTATAAAAAATCGATGTACAATGCACATACTCGAGTAAGTGAAAAATGCATTGGTTGTTATCCTGCGGTCGAAAAAGGGTTACAACCACAATGTGTACAAAACTGTATTGGAAAAATCCGCATCATGGGATTTATTAATCCACCATGGAAAGCTCGTGAAGATAATCCGATTGATTATTTAGTTCATAAAAAAGGATTGGCATTGCCCTATTATCCTCAGTTGGGATTAGAACCAAATATTTATTACATCCCACCCGTGCATGCAGATAAAAATTATCTAGCGCAGATGTTTGGACCGAATGTAGAAGAGTCCATTCAAAAATATCGCGAGTTAAGTGCGGATCCAGTAGCGCAAGGTTTGTTGGTGTTAATGGGCAGTACGGATCGAATCATTCATCGTTTTGATGTAAAAAATGGTAAGGCCTATGGATACGATGAAAAAGGCGAAGAAATAGTTCATGTTCCAGTCACCGAAGAATTTATCACAAGATTAGCTATGGATGAAAAACATGGTGCGGTCAGAAACAATACTCCGTGAGGTTAATATGAGAAAAAATAAAATTTGCAAATTAGGAATGATGTTGTTGGTATTTATCGCTAGCAACGTGTATGCAGATATTAAAGTAAAAAAAGTAAATGATAATCTAGCTGAAGATTTTGCCAATGAAAAAATTTGGCAATCGGCCGAGGCTGATCAAATTATTTCGTTAATGGGGCAACCGATGGCGGTGCCAAAACCGAAAGAAACTTTGACTACGGAAGTAAAAGTGACGGCATTGCATGATGGTAAGTGGATTGCATTTCGCATGAAGTGGAAAGACAGCGAGCCTAGCGAGGCAGGTAAGCTGGCTACATTTTCGGATGCTGTGGCGTTAGAGTTTCCGTTGAAGGAAAGTGAAAACTTACCACCGATAATGATGGGAGCAAAGGACGCTCCGGTGCATTTATTTCATTGGCGATATCAGTATCAGTTAGATGAAAAAAATGGAAAAAAATCAATTGAGAAAATTTATCCCAATATGACGACGGACATGTATGCGATGGACTTTAAAGATGCTGGTAATTCCAAAGTCGCTTCCCAAGAGCAGAAAGATTCTTTTGTTGGTGGTATGGCAGCTGGAAATCCACAATCTTTTCAGAAGACGGCTGTTGATGAAATTTTAGCAGAAGGTTTTGGTACATCAGCTGTGATGGAAAAAAAATCTGCAAAAGGTTTCGGAGTTTGGAAAGACGGCGAGTGGACTGTCGTTATTGCTAGACCCTTAAATTACGAGCAGGCTTCTAATATTTTAATTGGGAAAAAATCAAATGTTGGTTTTGCCGTCTGGCAGGGTGGAAAAAAAGAAGTGGGTGGCATTAAATCTTTAACGATGATGTGGACTCCGCTAGAAGTATTAGAAAAATAGAAAGGGTGTAGATTATGTCGGTGGAAGTTGTGAAAGGATTGAATGCAGGACCTTTTGTGATGGGGTCATTATTGACCTCCTATCCGAATGAAAATTTTGTCGAATCGGTTGGGATGCTACTAGAAGATAGCAGTATTTGGTTGCCTGAAGATTTGCGCTCCAATCTTGTTAGCATTTTGGCATCGGAAGTTTGGTTGCAAGATTTGCGTTCCGAATATATTGCCGTATTTGATCACTCGAAATCATTAAATCCACTGTATGAAACGGAATATGGCCGAGAACGCGCGATGTTCAAAGCGAAAGAGCTAGCTGACATTGCAGGATTTTACCGGGCGTTTGGGTTTGAAATCAATCCCGAAGGTGGTGGTCAGGAAATGGTTGATCATGTTTCTGTCGAGTTAGAGTTTTATAGTTTGCTACTGATGAAGCTTCAGTATTTAGCACAGATGCAAGATCAAAATGGTGTGGAAATCGTGCTTGATGCTACGAAAAAATTTATGCAAGACCATTTAGGTCGATTTGTAACTGCGATTTTAGATCGTGAAGGTGTACAAAAAAGCAATTTTTATAAAATGGTTTATAGGTGGTTGGCAGAAGTGATCGAACAAGAATGTCAGCGTTTACAAGTGCGTCCCGATAAAGTGCAGTGGTTGGCCTCGCAGGTGGAGCAAGAAGAAGTCAGTTGTGGCGCAACCGTAGCGTTTAAAGGCTCTGCAGCAGAGAATACAGATAAAAAGTTGAATACTTAAAAATTAAAAAAATATCCGAGTTTCATTTTCTAAAATGACAACATGATGAAAGTGAAACCGTGATCAACAGCATTTTCGAAAATTATCTCAGATAATGCCAAGTGGATCACCGGGGTTTTTCCGGAAACAGAAAAGCCTCCCGAATGGGAAAGGAAAGAAATGTCAAATCATGAATTAACGGATTCCTTTGGAAGACGTTTTCAATATTTAAGGTTATCATTAACTGAAAAGTGTAATTTTCGTTGCACGTATTGTTTACCACAGGGGTATCAATGTCGCGGGTCTTCTGATTTTTTAAGTTCTGATGAAATTCACAATTTAGCTAGCGGATTTGTGCAATTAGGAATTAAAAAAATTCGCTTATCGGGTGGTGAACCGACATTGCGATCTGATATTGTAAAAGTTATCGATCAATTAAAAAAGCACACGCAATTAGAAACGTTGGCGCTAACGACAAATGGATTTCGTTTAGCTCAATTGTTATCAGATTTTAAGTTAGCTGGTTTAGACGCGATTAACATCAGTCTTGATAGTTTAAATACAAATACTTTTGAATTTTTAACGGGATCCAAATGTGGCGCAGCTGTGCTAGATTCTATTGATAAGGCGTTAAAGTATGATTTTAAAAAAATTAAAATCAATTCTGTTTTATTAAAAAACATCAACGATATGGAATTTGAGTCTTTTATTCAATGGGTACAAGATAGACCTATCACGGTTCGATTTATTGAGCTTATGCAGACCAGTGATAATTTAAGTTTTTTTAAACAGCATCATTTATCCATTGAAAAACTACGATTTCATTTAGAATCTTTAGGTTGGCAAAAGGTAGAGCGAGCTGCTACTGCGGGGCCTGCGGATGAATACAAACATCCCAATTATCTGGGACGTATTGGGTTTATTTCTCCTTACAGTAAAGATTTTTGTGCGGGTTGCAATCGATTACGAGTGTCTGCTGTGGGCGGATTGCGCTTATGTTTATTTGGTCAAGGTGATTTCAATTTACGACCTTTGTTGCAATCGACTCAGCAAAATCACGAACTTAAAAAAATAATTTGTAAAACTTTGCAGATCAAAAATAAAGGACATCGCCTGGATGAAAACATTTGTGGGGATGTAACCTCGTTATCGACAATTGGAGGATAAGATGGAACAAAATTTTCGTATGATCGATGTGGGGGAAAAATCTATCACCCGTCGAAGGGCAGTAGCAACAGGAACCATTAAGGTCTGTTCCGAAACTGCCTCTATGATAAAAAAAGGTGACTCTCCCAAAGGAAATATTTTAGCCATGGCCGAGGTAGCCGGCATTATGGCTGCGAAAAACACTTGGCAGTTATTACCCTTGTGCCATCCGTTGATTTTAGACTCGGTGCGGATTTGGTTTGAACAAAATGAAAATCAAATTCAGGCGTACTGCGAAGTGATTTGTCACGGAAAAACGGGCGTCGAGATGGAAGCTTTGGTGGGTTTGAATACATGTTTATTAACGATCTATGATTTAGCAAAAGCAGTCGACCCGGTGATTGAAATATCCGATATTCATTTGCAATTGAAAGAAGGCGGCAAGTCTGGCCTGTGGTCGCATCCCAAAGAATTTGCAAATAACAAAACAGAAAATAAAATACCTAATGCGGATATTAAAAATAATTTTTTTCAAGGATTGTCTTTTGCAGTGGGAACTTTAAGCGATCGTGCAGCAAAAGGACTATACTCGGATTTATCGGGACCTATTATTAAAGATTATTTTGCATCTGTGGGCGGTCATTGTGTCTTCTACGATATTATACCTGATGAAAAAATAGCACTAAAAGAATTGGTATTAAAAAGCGCTTTGCAAAAATCAACTTCTCGTGTGGATGTATTATTTTTAACTGGTGGTACGGGAATTTCAACTCGAGATATTACTCCTGAAACTGTCAGTGAATTAGCTAGCAAAGAGTTAGTGGGTTTCGGAGAGCTGCAAAGGTGGCACGGCTCGAAATACACCAAGTCCTCTTGGCTTTCAAGATCATCGGCTTATGTTGTTGAAGACACATTAGTCATATTATTTCCAGGAAGTCCAAAGGCCGTCTTGCAGGGAATGGAAGCGATTGCGGAATTAGTGCCTCACGCTATCAAGATGATGAAAGGATTATCTCACACATGAAAACTTATAATGAATGTTTAGATATATTAAAATCTGTGGCAACACAAAATGTGAATACGGGTATTTCGTATTTGAATTCGGAATTAGTGGATTTAGAAAATGCCGTAGGACGTGTATTGGCTGAAGATCTGGTGGCTAGCGAAGCAAGCCCACCTTTTGATAACTCGGCGATGGATGGATTTGCTGTTAACTATGAAAATTTGGTCGAGCTATTTCAGAAACAAAATAGTTCGACGCCACAAGGGGTGGTCGTCAAAGTCATCCAATGTATCGCCGCTGGAGATTCCGTTCAAATTAATAACACAAATTTTTCTAAGTTAAAAGATACAGCTGTCGAAATTATGACTGGGGCCCCATTGCCAAATTCTTTTTACGACACCGTTATAAAAATTGAAGATGTACAAGTGATGCGAAGTTCATCTTCGGAAATTCAAATTTTTCAACTTCCAACAAAAAAAGAAAACACACGCAAAGCGGGAGAAGATTTTCAGGTGGGACAAAAAGTTTTGTCGAAGGGAACTAAAATAGAACTGCAACATTTGTTGGGTTTAGCCACTTTGGGAATTCATCATGTCCTTGTTGCGAAGACTCCGATAATAACGATCGCCTCGACCGGTAAAGAATTAGTCGATTATCACTGTGAAAAACTTCAGCCTGGTCAAATTCGTAATTCCACTGGTATATACCTGCAAGCTTATTTTAAATCTTGTCAGTTGGAAGTAAAAAATTTGGGAGTCATTGAGGACCAAGTCGAACCCTATAAAAATGCTGTTAGGCAAGCCTTTGATCAGGGCGCAGATATTTTTATTAGCACGGGTGCAGTTAGTATGGGGCAATTTGATTTTGTAAAGCCTGCGTTGTTAGAAATGGGTGCGCAGATACATTTTCACAAGGCTGCGATTCGACCGGGTAAACCCATTTTGTTTGCTTCACTAAATTATCAACAGCGAACGCGATACATTTTTGGTGTTCCTGGTAATCCGGTATCAACAGCGGTGGGATTAAAATTTTTCATCTTGCCATTTATTGAAAATTTATTGAACTATCATTCTTCCGTAGATCCATCGAAAAAAATGTGGATGGAACTAGCTCAAGATGTAAATAAACCTGAAGGATTAAGGTGTTTTTTTAAAGCATCCATGCACGAAGATTCAGGACAATTAAAAGTTAAATCTTTGCCTGGGCAAGCTTCTTTTATGGTAAGTCCATTATTAAAAACAAATGCTTGGGTGGTTTTACCTGAAGAAGACAAAATCATTCTTCAGGGAACAAAAGTGGAGGTTCATACCTTATGAGTATCGTTCGTATATCAGAAACAGAAAACATTTCTAATCTAGAAACCGTCACAGCAGACAGTGTGAATTTATTGGACGCCGATTTGGTCAATATAGAAATTCGATTATTTGGTGCTTTCCGCAAGTATTTGTCTTGTCAGGGGGAGGCACAAAAATCTTTCAATGACCACACAGTGAAATATCCAAACAGTTTAGTACTAAGTGTTAATAAAAATATTTTACTAAAGGATTTACGCAATCAGTTGATCACAAAGCTAAATAGTCTGCGCCCTGATTTAGACAGTTACAGTTTGGTATTTGATTCTGCCTTTGCTAATGAGGACAGTATTTTAGAGGATCATCAGTGCGTGGGTGATAGACCGTTTCTTTCCATTTTGCCACCCGTTTGTGGAGGATAAATATTAAAAATGAGCCATCAAGAAAAAAATTATTTGTCTGGAAATCCAGATAATAAAATGACCTTCGAAGTAGATAATTTCATTAAGCCGTCTCAGATTCAGGTTCATGTGACGGATCAGATTATCAATCTGAATTCAATACTACCTAAGCTACCGGCCGATATTCACGGAGCAGGAAATATTTTTATCGGCTATGTAAGAAATTTGAATTTAGGAAAATCAGTCGTTGCCGTTGAGTATGATTGTTACGAAGCCTTATGTAAAAAAGTTTTTCACGACGTAGCAACGGAAGCTATCAACAAGTGGGCAAGGGACGCTCATGTTTACATTATCCATCGACATGGAAAATTAGCCGTGGGTGAAATTAGTGTGATCATTTTTGTTACGACTAAGCATCGGGACGAGTCCTATCGCATGTCTAGATATATTATCGAAGAAATTAAAACTCGCGCTCCTATTTGGAAAAAAGAATATTACTTGGACGGTGAAACAGATTGGGTGCGAGGCCATGCACTTTGTCAACATAGAAAGGTGGATCACCATGAACATGGTGGGAATTTTGCTTGCGGGGGGGAAGTCCACTCGCATGCAGACCGATAAAGCCTTATTGCCTTGGGCTGAAAGTGATTTACTAACGTCACAGTATCAAAAATTAAAATCCATTTTGGTAGATGACTGTGATAAGATTTACGTCAGTGGTTTTCGACCTGGATTTAACTATGTCGCAGATATACAGCCTGAATTAGGACCCTTGGAAGGTGTACGTTCGGTCTGTCGACAATTACAAAATTTACAAACCAGTATTTTGGTTATGCCAGTTGATATGCCACTGATAAGTGATTCTGTTTTGCAATATTTTGTGCGCCAGTTCCACAGGATTTCATCAGTACATAATAAAAGCGCACTCAATCCTGACAACTCTACAAACAGTAACGATAAAAATCTAAAAATTGATTTAAAGCAAACTACTGTAAATAAATTCTTACTGAAATTCAAAAATTACGAATTACCTATTATTTATAGTAACGCTGAAATGTTGTTGGAAGCTATCGAACATCTTAAAAAACAAAAGCACAAAAAACTTTCATTTAAAGAATTAGGATTTTATTTTCAAAATATTCAAATTCAGAATCCACAGCTTAATACAGATATTTTTTTAAATACGAATACAATGGAGGACTGGAATGCAGCGCTATCAAAGACAAATGTTGCTTTCTGAAATAGGGGACGCTGGTCAAAAACAAATTCAACAGGCTAAGATCTTGTTGATAGGTGCTGGAGGTTTAGGGCATCCAGCGGCCTTGTACTTAGCGGCCATGGGTGTTGGAAAATTCGCTATTGTTGATGGCGACAAAGTCCATATCAGTAATTTGCATCGTCAGGTTCTATTTCGCGATAGTGATATTGGAAAATCAAAATCGAAAATACTTGCTGAGTGTTTGAAAATGACTAATCCAGAAATTCAAGTCCTAAGCTACGATCAGTTTTTAGACAAAAGCTTAGCGATACAACTATTTCCTGCATATGATGTGATTGTAGATGGAACAGATAATTTCGAATCAAAATTTTTAATCAATGATGTTGCGGCTTATTTCAAAAAACCAGTAATTTACGCTGCGATTTCCCAGTTCGAAGGACAAGTTGGCGTGTTCTGGAACAGCCAAGGCAGTTGTTATCGGTGTCTTTATCCGTCTTTGCCCAAATCTAAAATACAAAACTGCGCCGAAGCTGGTGTTATTGGAGCTCTTCCAGGAATCATTGGAAGTATGCAAGCATTGGAAACGATGAAAGTGATTTTATATCAGTCTCAACAATTTGATTCTACGACAGCACAGACTTTCGATCTGTTAATGCCTTTGCTGAACAAAATTCAATATTATAATTTTTCTACCAACGAGAACCGAACATTAAACGTACCAATACGAAGTTCTTGCCCTTGTCATCAGTCGCAATTTTCATTAGAAGATATTTCTGAAATTTCAAACTTAGGCTGTGATATCAGTACGAATTATGAAAACTTTTTAGATGTGCGTGAACAAGACGAGTGGTCACAGTATCACTTAAAAAACAGTTTGCATTGGCCTTTAAGTAAAATGTTAGCGAATGATTTTCCATTACAATCGAAAGATAAAGAACTAATTCTGATTTGCCGCTCGGGGGGAAGAGCGCAAAAAGCCATGCAACTGCTAGAACAGCAAGGATTCCACAATTTGTCTTTGGCTCAAAGGGGAGTATATGAATATCAAAATTGAAAATGAACTTAGGGTTCGTTTAGACCAAATCGACGTGCAAAGCTTATTGCAACAGAAAGCCATTGAAAGAAAATTTTCCATTGGCCAACAGTTTTTGTTTAACCTCCACGTTGTTTTAGAGCAGACGGATCCGTCCGCTTCGATGGCGAAATCTTTTGTGGAAATAACATCGCAAAAATTCCTAGTACATTTGACCCTTGAAGACTTAGAAAAATTGCAGCAAAAGGAATTTCAAAAAAACGGGATCGTCGTTTGCGAAGATCCACGCATTGAAGTGCAAGTGGATTTATTCACTGACGGGAAAAAACACAAATTGAATTAAATATCAAATTAACGCAAAAGGTGTGATCATGTACAAAAAAATTCAAACAGGAGATTTTTTCGCGGCCTTTGCCGATGCAGCTATTTTATTTCCTTTGCTAGCGACACTGACAGGTTTGCAAGGATTTTCTGGTAGCTGGTTATTACTAAGTGCAGGATGTATGTACATCCTTAGCGGCTTGTTTTTTCGGGTGCCTATGTCAGTGCAACCGTTGAAGTCGATTGCGATCGCTGCTATCTCTGTGGGAGCCAGCGCTTCCGAAGTTCGTATTAGTGGCGGTTTGTTAGGTTTATTTTGTCTGCTGTTAAGCTTCTGTGATGTGAATACTATAGCAAAAAGAATTCCGACCTCGTTAATTCATGGGGTGCAAGCAGCTCTAGGTGTCATTTTAATTTTTCAAGGATACAAAATAGGATTAAATATTTACGTCATAATATTAGCTGCTTTGATGATATTAGCCCCATCCCTTAAAGGTTTAACTGTGATGGGAGTTGCAGCCACGCTAGGAATATTATGGGCGATAGTATCTATTTTTAAAAATGGGAGCTTGGATAGTGTGGCCAGTGCTGTTCCGTCGAGTGTAGCAACAACAATTTCAGTGATTGAAATTAACAAAAACATTTTATCTGTTGGCGCCTTACGCTGGGGGATTGTTAGTTCATTGCTGTTACCGCAGATGGCGCTGACCTTAGCAAACTCAGTTGTGGGAACAGCCGACGTCTGTCAGCGATATTTTGCTCCGGCTCGCAAAGTCACAGTTCGCAATTTATTAGTAAGTATTGGAATCGGGAATGTCATCAGTGCACTTGTAGGTGGTCTTCCTTTTTGTCATGGCGCCGGGGGAATTACAGCACATTACAAAGCAGGAGCACGTCATTGGGGTATGAACTTAGTGATAGGAATTTTTATTTTGATACTAGCAGGTATTTCTTTTTATAAAGGACAAGTGATTATTCAATTTTCTCCGGTTTTACTGTCGGCATTATTGATCTCCACCGGTCTGATGCATTTGAAGCTTGCAAAGCCCACGTGGAATTGCGAAGTCAGCAAATTTGAAAATAGATTTCAATTAATAGGGATGATCATCGCGGTAATATTCACTAAAAATATATTATGGGCTCTGGGCAGCGGAATTTTGATTGAGCTGTTTCGTCTCAAAAAAAGTAGTTACCAGTGACAAATGAAATCTTGTTGATATATGACTAGGATCATATATGGGCATAGCAACTATTGATGACATTAAAAAAATGGCGCAGTTTTCTGTGTTTCATCAGTTGACAAATGAACCTATTCGAAAAGCTATTCAAGGGGCCACAGTTAAGCGATTAAAGAATCGCGAGTATCTATACAAGGTGGGTGATGTTGCCGAATCATTTTGTATAGTTCTAGAGGGGGCTATGAAGTTAATTCGCCCTTCCCTGAAGGGAGACGAAGTCATAGTTCATATCGCCACAGAGGGCGATGTCTTGGCGGCTATGCTGATGTGCTCGAATGAGAATTTGCTTTTTCCTGTGCATGTACGAGCTATTCACCCATCGAAAGTCATTTGTATACCAAGAAGCACGTTTCAGTTGCATTGGATGAAAGATCCTGATTTGTTGGTGCGCTTAAATACTATTTTATTTCAAAGAATGAATAACATTCAGAATGACAAAATGATGTTCACAGCACCATTAAAAAATCGAATTGCATCTTTGTTGATTCGGCATTTGTCTGATTGTAACGCCAGCGCCAGTGTTCAAGTTAGTAACAACGATTATATTCAGGCAGAGACTGAATTGCCAGTAGTTAGCGGAAGGGCTTTGTCTGTGTTTTTAACTCGACAAGAGATAGCTGATTCTTTGGGAGTGGCAGTTGAAAGTGTGATCCGCATCATGAGTGAATGGACGCAAGCGGGAGTCATCCAAAGCAAAGATCATCGCATCGAAATACTAAAAATTAATCATTTGCTTTAACGAATTCTAACTCGACATCTCCAGCAGCGAGGTCTTTAATATCTGGATCCTTCGTCCATACTTTGTAGGTACTTGTAGTTTTAGGCCAATTGAAATCTTCGGTGGGGCGATGTTCTTCTAATTTTTTAAATATTTGCGTCCAGATAGGTACGGCCGTGCCCCCGCCAGTCAAACCTGTGGGTAAATTATTATCGTAACCTATCCAAACAACTCCTGTATAGTTTTTTGAAAACCCAGCAAACCAAGCATCTTTAAAATCCGAAGTGGTCCCGGTTTTTCCAGCGACAATGGCTTTTAATCCCGAGTTCGCAATGGATTTCGCTGTACCTGATTGAGTTGTGTGTTTCATAATACTGGCCAGTACCGCAACGGGCTCGGCAGGAAGGGCTTGTTTGAATTGTGGTTTAAATTCATAAACGACTTTGCCTTTGGCATCTAATACTGTACGCACAAAACTAGTGTCGATCGAAGATCCCATTCGCGCCAGGCTTTGATAGATATGCAGGACTTCGATGGGATATAATTCAAAGGCTCCTAGGGATAAAGAGGGAACGCTTTGTAAGGGGGAAGTCACACCCAAAGCGTGAGTGGTGTCGATGATCTGTGGAATTCCAATTTCCATTCCTAAATAAGCAGTGGCCGCATTCAATGAATTTTTCAAAGCGTAAAATAAAGGAACCTCGCCATTATATTTTTTGGCGTAATTTTCTGGAGTCCAAGTTTGTCCTTCGTATTTGTAAGTGATTTTTTCATCTTTCAAAATAGTTAATGGCAAGTACTTAGCGGGATCTAAGCGTAACGCCGTTAAGTACACCATGGGCTTCATGATCGAGCCCACTTGACGATGACCATCGATGGCTCGATTGAACTGGGTCATTTTATAATTGCGACCTCCCACAACGCTGATGATTTCTCCGGTTTGATTATCTGCAATCAAAACACTACTTTCAATTTTGTGACCTTGCTCTAGATAGGATTTAATTTTTTTATTTTCTTTTTCAAGTATCGCTAACTGTTGACCTACTGTTGATTGGGCTACGGATTGGATGTCTGTTCGAAGACTGGTGAACACATGTCCCCCGATCAGATCACCACTGGCTAAATCCAAGCCCATGTCTTTCAGTTGCTTCGAAGCCGCATGTAAAAAGTAAGGAGCTGTTTCGGCTAACAATTCATTTTTTTGAAATGGCAACGGGGTTTGAATGGCTTGTTGATATTCGGAATCGGAAATGAAATTTAATTCTTTCATGCGATCAAGAACCAAGCGACGACGCCCCAAGGCTTTGTCGGCTTTGCGAAAAGGGTCATAGACGCCGGGTCCATTAAGGACGGCTGCCAACAGGGCGCATTCGGGCAAATTCAAATCCGTTAAATATTTTTGAAAATAAAACTGTGAGGCGGCTCCAAAACCACGAACTTGAAAAGGACCATTTTGCCCCATGTAGATGATATTTAAATAGGTTTCGATGATTTCATCTTTGCTAGCGTGAGACTCTAAAATTAAAGCCATAAAAAATTCGATAGCTTTTCGTTTCAGGGTGCGCTCTGAAGTTAAAAAATAATTTTTGACCATTTGCTGCGTGATGGTGCTTCCGCCTTGACGGTGTCGCCCTAGCAAATTGCTGATAGCTGCGCGAAGGATGCCGGTCCATGAAACGCCTTGATGTTCTAAAAATTGACTATCCTCAATGGCCAACACAGCATTCAAACATTGAGTGGGGGTATTTCCCAAAGTGGTGTAGGTTTGCATGATAGGTTGGTTTTCTAGGAATTGCGCAAAAATTTGTGGCTCAAGATAGGCTCTTGTTGTGGGCAAACGATTTTGCCAGATCGATTGAATTTCGCTTTGTGAAAAAAACAGGGCTAGTTCTGGTTCATCGTTGTTAGTGGTTGCGGGTATTTCCTGTACAGTTTTTTTACGAAATATTAGGCAGGCCTGACTGGTTTCCATAATTTGAGCAATATCAAAGTTAGTCTCGGTAGTATTTCCCAAAAAGCTAAAACTAGAACTGTTTTCGTTGTTCTGGGGGTGTTTCTCAAAAAACAGCAAGCAAGTTTCTTTATTATTGCTGTAGAAGTAATCACCCGTTTGTAATGTTTGTTGCGAATCGCGTGGGCGGTACTGTCGTTTTTCAAAATCTAGCAAGACGCTTTCTGGAGTGAGTAGATCTTTTTCATGGTAAAACACGGGTGCCGAGTAAAAAGTGGTAGGAGGTAGGAACCGTTTATTAGCTAGGGATTCTTTGATTTGGGAATTTAACTGATAGACCCACGTTGCAAGGGCTAAAAGAAAAAGGATCGACGCACTTAGAATAATTAAGATAAGTTTTCGTAGCATGTCTTGACTTTAGTCCTAAGGATTCAAATAGTCAAAAGAAGGGGAAAAATATGAAATTATCACCTTTGCAAATGCAAAAGTTAACGGAAAAGGTTTTCGAGTCCTGGAAGCAGGCCAATGTGATCACGTTTAAGGAAACCGAGAAGAAAGTTTTCGCGCGTGCCTTGGATGCAATTAAGGCCGATTATCAACGCGAAGTGGATTTGGAAAAAGACGTACAAAAAATGTTGAATGATTTGGAGCGCTCGAATCCGGGTGAATTTCAACGTCATAAAATGTCGATCATGTTAAAACAGAAATTAGCCAAAGAAAGGAAGATCATTTTATGATTATTTCCGAAGAGCGACAAATCCATTTGGCTCATCTGATCACCGACGTGATTTGGAATGATGATCTAGTGGATTATACCGATGAGGACTTGGCTTTGCGCATAGCTAAAAAAGCGGTCGTTGAATTTGTGAAAGAGGAAGAGGACATCGATACAAAAGCCAAACAAAAGGTGGCTTCTTTAAAACGAAATGTTGTTGAAGGCAGCCCCGAGTGGGAAATTTTGTATCAAAAATATTATGCAGAAGAGAGGGCAAAACGTGGCAGCATCTAAAACTAAAAAAATGAAATTAAAATCTAAATCAAAAATCAGTGCAAAAAATAAATCTTCAGCAAAGGCAAAAGCAAATAAGCCAGCAGTGAAGGCGAAAACAAAGATTAAAACGAAGACGAGCAGTCCTGCGAAGAACAAGTCGATCGCCAAAGGTAAAACTAGTACATCGACCAACAAGGGCCCTCAAGCAAAAAAAGCATTGGTAACAGCCAAATCCGTCGTTAAGAAATCTTCAGCAAAGAAATCTGCGACTTTAGCCAAAGCGAAGTCTGCAGCAAAAGTTCCAATGGCAAGCAAGGCAGTGGCGTTAGCTCAATTTCAACCGTTGGACGATCGTTTACTAGTACAGATTGCATCCAAAGAAAAACGAACAGCGGGTGGTTTGTATATTCCAGATACCGCTAGTGTTAGTGGTAATTTTCAAGCGATTGTAGTTGCTGTCGGAGTTGGGCACAAAAATAAAAAAGGAAAAATTCGTCCCATGGATGTGCGGGTGGGCGATACGGTGTTAATCAATGAGTATGCTGGTGATAAAGTTGAGTTTGAATCCAAAGAATATCGTATCTTGCGGGAAACAGATGTCTTGGGAATTCAAGAAAAATAATTCAAATTAAAATTAGAAAATTGAAATTACAAGTCAAGCAACAGAAATAAAGGGGAACGACTCATGCAAAGAAATGCATTTATGAAAACAGGTTTACTATCGGCGGCCGTGTATGCGGGGCTTTTATCGATAGCGCCAATGAAATCTTACGCGGTCAATGTGGATTGGTCGGGGGTTTACCGTGTTGAATGGACCGAAGTAGATAAAACATCTTTGGATGATCCAAAATTACGAAAGTCGTATATTTTAAATTCATTGCAGTTGTCTCCTAAGATTCACGCTGCGGACGGAATCGATATCGCAGCCAAGTTTAATGTTTTACAAAACCCAGCTTATCCAGACGATCCAACAGGACAGCCATTTGGAGCAGGGCCTTCTAAGGCGGCGTCTAACGGTGCTAGTTCAACAGGAAACGACAGTGCTGTGGCGTCTGAGCGTCATCGCAGTTACAGTTTACAAGTTAGTCAATTGTATTTAACGATCAATCAACCTTACGGTTCAATTTTAATTGGTCGTGCTCCACTGCAATTTGGTTTGGGTATTACTCATAATGCAGGGAATGGATTGTTTGATCACTGGCAAGATACTTATGATTTAGTTTCTTACAAATTTATTATCGGTAATTTTTCAATGATGCCGATCATTGCTAAGTCATATGATTATTCAGTGGCACAGGGGCGAGAAGTTTCGGATTTGATTTGGAACTTAGATTACAACAATCCAGATACGGAATCGCAAATTGGTGTTTTTCATCAAACGCGGACTTCAAGTCTAGAATCCAATGATATTCCATATAGTTTGTATGGTGGTACGGGGATTCAAGGTGGATCTAGTATTCAGCAAGTGGGTTTGTACTTATCGCGTGGCTTTGAACCCGTAAAAATAAAATTCGAAGCCGAGTTTCAATCTGGCAACACGGGTGTAGTTCGCGATGGTGAAGATGTGAAAGCCAATGGTTATGGAATGGTTTTAGATTTAGATTTTCCACGTCCTGAAAGCAAATTTGCTTGGAACGTGAAATTGGGTTTGGTCAGTGGTGATAATCCTGAAACGAAAAATTATGAAGGGTTTGCCTTGGATCGTAACTTTGATGTGGCGATGTTGATGTTCAATCATCCAATGGGTAAATATGATTTATTCCGCACAGGAGTGCAGCGCAGTCCAAATCGTTTAACATGTACGACTTCACCGTGTGGAACTTATGCTACAGATGAGGCTTTGGATGAAGAAGCGATCAGTAACGTTTTATTTGTTGCACCAAAATTAAATTATAAATTTGCAGAAAAGTGGGATTGGCAAAATCGTTTTACTTGGGCGCAATTGCAAAATAAACCTGTGACAGGTGAAGACGTTTCTAAGGATGTTGGTTTTGAATGGGACACAGCTTTTATTTATAAGCACACGGAAAATATTCAATGGGTGAATGAAGTGGGCTTTTTATTTCCAGGAGCGGCATGGGCCGGTCAAAGCACACAAAATTATGGCAAGAATTTTACATATGGTATCACTTCAAAAGCCGCCTTCAGCTTTTGATTTAACATCTAGATAGGCGGAATAAAAAAACCCGGGGGATTTCCCTCGGGTTTTTTTATTGTATTAATTATTGCAAATATTTTCATAAACTGTATCGCCCATTCAAATAATCAGTTCAGATAGGGTGTTCGATTGTCAGTTTATAGATACCTATATTTTCATATTTGCTTCTACAATCCGCTCTAGGATTTAGTGCGGATTGTATGTGTTCTGTTCTAAATTCAAATTACAATGCGATTCTTGCAGTTAAGTTAGCTGCGAATTCGTCATCTTGTTCGATAGAGGCTGTACCACCGCTAGAGTTTAAAACTTTTGTTAAACCAATTGCTGGAATAATTTCTAATTTCTGGTTCACGTTGATTTTGCCGTAACCACCTAAATTTAAAACTTGGTAAGCACCAGAGTCCCATTTAGTTTTATTTCCAGCATTAATTTCATAATCAGTTGGTTGAACTAAAGTTAAACCCGCTTTAGCACCCAAAGTGACTTTATTTCTTAAAGCTTCTGTGTAAACTTCCCCAGCTAATCTGTGACCACCAGTTTGAGTCATAGAGGCTTTATTTTCATTCCGCTTTTTCTCCATCTGAAATAAAAATTCTCCTTTAACTCCAACCACATTAGTCACGTTATCAATTTGGTATCCAGCAAAGGGACCAAAAGAATGACCACCAGAAAATAAATTACCCGTGGAAGAATTTCCGTTTCCATAATCGTAACCATTTTCTTTATCGGCTGGGCTTAGGAATGCATGGGCGCCATAATACAATTGTGAATTTCCCATTTTATTTTGAATTTTCGTTAACTTAAATTCAATATCAGTGAAGCCTGATTCTTTTCTATCTTTTTGTCCAGATGTTTCAATTGTATTGGTTCCTAGTTTTGTACCCACAGTAGCATTCATGGACTCATTCAAGGCAAAACCGTATGTCAATCCAATCAAATTCAAATTGTGATCAGAGTTAGTAGCTTTAGCTTGGCCTTTAGTTTTAACCGATTCACTTCTTTTTGAAAAAGTGGGTGTTACTGTTAAATATTTTTGTCCAGCCAATGGAGCAAAAGCATATTCAGAAATAGACTGATTATTGATTTTCATTGCTGGTGCTACAGCAGCCGCAGTCGTTGTGTTTGCATTAGTTGTTGCTGTGCTGTCTGTGTTCACGCTAGCAGGTTTTTTTGATGGAAGGCCTGCAGCTGCTTTTTCTTTTGCAGATGCATTTTTTGCAGCAGATTTTTTGGTCGCTTTTTTCACGGGAGCTGTTTCCGTCGCGTTCTGTGCGAAAGCGAATGACGATGCGCCTAAGCTAACGATCACTGCCGTTGCAGCGGCCGCTTTGATAGCTACCGATTTAGCATTTAAAAGATTGTTTTCTTGTTTCATATTTTTCCTCCCCATAAGGATTTGTTAATTAAAAGAAATTAATTTTTAAAAAAAATACAGGGAAAAGTCCAATAAAAAAGCAAGCCCAAATCCGTGGGCTTGTGGAGGACCAAATAGAATGAAGCGAACTAAATATTTATGAGTGAATGATAGGCTACTTAAAGAGCTGATTGGGGTGTTATAAAATAGCTAGTGAGTTTCTGCGATTTTCTTAAATAGTCTGACATTTAAGTTATCTCCTCAAAAAAATAATGAGTTCTATTGAGCGGTGCGTTTGTTAAGGCTAGCAAAGAAGTGATATTCCTTCTTTGCTAGCTCAATGTTTTGAATTTTAGGTATTCAGATTAAAAATTTCGGCCTGCACTTCTGTTGTCCCATTGTGGGCGCGGATTATTTTGGTTGATAAAACTAGCTGTGGGTTGTTGCGCGGGTCTGGTTGTACCAGGTTGTGGGATTGGAAAATTAATTCCATTGTCACGAACACGACTTCCAATGTTGTAAGGATTGTAAGTGCCATCGCTAGAGGTGATCGAGTTAGGATTAGAATATATTCGGCTCAGGTCTTTTAATAAGGGCCCAACCCAGTCGTTGCTGTAGGTTCTGTCATAAGTAAAATCACCAAGTTTACTTTCGCTGTAAATGTTGCGCATTTGACGATTGAAATTATTTACATCGGCATACAAGTCTTTAGCCATAGCCAGACCGCTATTTACTTTATATACGTTATTGTCTTCTTTGCCTTCCATTATTAAACGAGCGGCATTTCGTTTTTCATCTTGATAACTTGATTTTAAGATATCACGAATTTCTGTACGAACATCTTCACCAGATGCTTTAGTTAAACCCTTTACCAACATTTGAGCCAACTCTTTACCAGTGTCAAACTTTTCAGAATCTTTGCTGTATTTATCAAAATTACCCATGATAACTCCGTAGTAAGCATTATATCCCAATGGATAATCATAATTATCATGATCAAATCTATTAGCGCTAAGTAAGCCCTCTAAATCATCTTTGATAAATTGATCGAAATAGCTAGTGACAGCGTCTTTTAATTTTTCGGCGTCTAAATTGCCATCGCTATCCTTGAATATAGAGTCAGGTGATTTCTCCATCTTTTTAGCAAATTTAGTTAAGACATCGATATGGCACTTTGGAGCCGCAGATTCTTTTTTGCTTTTACATTTTTCCGCTAATTGTTTAAGGTATTTATCCAGCGCATTTTTAGCCGCTTTTTCTTCGGAATCTTTTTCTTTTTTAGAAGGTTCTACCGGTTTTGCCTCTGGCTGAGCGGTCGTGGTTGCCGCGGTTGTTGTCGAAGCAACTGGTTTAAATAGATTGTTCACGATATTTCGTAAATCATCCATCTTGTCGACACCGCTATAGGATAAGGTTGGATTGCACACGATACATAAATTACCAACTAACTCTTTTACATCTTTCAATTTGTCTTTATCATTTTTATCTTTTAAGGAAATCGATATCGTTCCGGTTTTATCATTTTCTTTAAATGAATATTTAACATTTAATTTGACTCCATTAATTTCACGATCTTCTTCCTGAATGCCTTCGCTGGCCAATTGCATTTCGTGCAATGGTTTGCTGATTTCATTGCGCACCATGAATCGTGCGGTTTCGTGATTCATGCTGATGGTAAAACCAAGAGCTACTACTAAGCTAGGGAATAGCCAGTATTTATTGTTTGTGTGTTTCATAAGTCCTCCGTTTGTAAGAGCTTCCGGCTCCATAAATTAATTAGTTTTTTAAAACTATTTCTTTGTACAATTGTGGTTACTTCAAGGACCGGGCCAAAAGTGCAGGCAAGTGATGTTGGAATGGAATCAGTGAATTTTTGTTCCGATAAGTTGGTGAAACCCAAAGTGATTCTCATTCTGAGACAGTCTATTTTTGGTTGGTTCGGCTGCTATTCAGCGATATCGAAATCGATTAAAAGTTCTGCACCTGTTAAGCAATTAACAGCCTTAATCAATTCAACTGGGTCATAAATCTAGAAAATGCTGGGTCGATTAATTCACGGGGTCATTTGTCTATTGATGGTTCACCGGGAAATAAATAACGCTTTGCGATATTTAAAACTGCATAAAAATCAACAGGTTAGAAATATTCACTCAAGAAATAACGCGCCGCATCCGATGAGTTCGCCAGGGCTTATGTCCAACTAAAAGAAAGACATAAGAATACGAATCTACAATCGGGACGCTTGGGCTGTGTCTGTATTTGAAACGCAAATGGGTGTTTGTGGTGGGTGACCTTGTTTATGAAAGGAAGGTTGCTCTATGGGATTACGAATAGCTACTAACTTGGGGGCCTTATCAGCCACTCGTCATTTGGCGCAGACTCAGCGTAGTCTAGACAAAGCCTATTCCTCATTAGCCTCAGGAGAAAAAAATCATGGTGGCTCCGATGGTGCCGCAACCTTTGCTATTTCCGAAGGATTAAAAGCACAAATCTCTGGCCTGAAGGCCGCACGCAACAATGCTGACAATGCCAGTTCATTTATTCAAGTTGCTGAGGGCGGACTGAATGAACAAAATAATATTTTACTGCGTATGCGTGAGTTGGCGATTCAAGCCTCTAGCGATACCTTTGGTGATTCCGAACGTGAAATGTTAGATTCTGAATTTCAACAAATCACACAAGAGGTTGATCGGATTGCAAAAACCACTTCCTATGGACGTAATCAGTTACTAAATGGTCAAGATAAACAATATGAATTCCAAGTGGGGGCTTATAAGGGCGAAGAAAATGTTATCAAATATAATTCGAATACGAATACAACAAATTCGTCACTGGGTATAGATGGCCTAAGTGTCGCTGACAAATCCGATGCTAGGGATGCCATCGAAACTATCGACGAAGCCATACTGACTATCAATAATTCTAGAGCCAATTTAGGAGCGGTACAAAATCGCTTAGACTCTACGGTCAATCATGCTTACGGACAAATCGAAGCCTTATCAGAGGCTCGTTCAAAAATGGCTGACACCGATGTGGCCGAAGCCGTGGGAACAATGGCCAAGCACCAAGCCCTGGCTCAATATCAACTGGCTGTCTTATCGCAAGCTAATCAGTTCCCAGGACAAGTCCTCAAACTGATCGCTTAGTGGTTATTAGATTGTTACTAAAATTATTTATTCTTTAGTCACGCCATTTTTCGTCAACTTCCATCGTGGCAAGTTCGCAAGCGGAGCGATCTTATTATCGCTCCGCTTGCGAACTTGCTGATTTAATTATATCTTTCAATGATTTCTTGATTCGTAAGTATTTATTAGAAAGTTTCTATATGTTAAGTTTTCGTAAATTTGCCTATTCTTTGGCTTTCCACCTAGGCGAAAACTTAACATAGTGTTAATAAAATCAAACACAAAATCAAACACTTAAACAGCTGCACACACAGTTGTGTTTAGTAATTACCAAGCGAGGTCCTTATGTTAGAAGAAGTGGATTTTTTTGCCGAGAATAAAATATTACTCAAACAAAACAAGGGCACAGCCCCTTCGTTACCGCAATATGATACTTCCGAGCAGCAAGAAAAACGCCGCTTCGAAACGGCGATGTCGCGCACGAATTATAATTACATGACTACATACATCGATGGAGTGCCAGTCTCTGCCGATCTTCCCAAAGGGGAAGAGTACGATCCTGCTTACCGCGCCCGAGTCGTCGAGATCGCCCAAGAAATCGCTGACAATTTTAAAAATGTCGTGGTCAATTTAGCAAAAAAACAAATGGCCGATAATTTTCCCAACATCGAGTTGATTGGCAAAACCAAAGAAGCTTACGAAAGCTTACGAAGCAATTTTAATATTTTTAGCTTCAACAAAGAAGCCAGTAATTTAGATAAATTCACCAACAGTTTGGGTGAGTTATTTAAATCCCTCGAGGGACTTGGTAATTTCCCTAAAGACATCGAAAAAATGATTTCAGGTACTACCAATTTGCTAGCTGGTTTCAATCAAGAGGGAACAACAGCATTTTTAAAAAATGCAATGCATGAGCTGTTAGCGTCCGAGCCCAATCGTAATTACCGTCACGCCACTAGCATTGAAGATTATGAAAAACAATTTGATAGCCTTAGAAAACCCTTATTGCTAACGATTGAAAGAAAGCCTTGGATGAAGGGAAATGATTTACCATGCATGCAAGATTGGTTTTTTGGTTATTTACAAACGGCGGGATTTAATACAACAAATCTTCGCGGTGTTTTTGCGGAAGTTCCAGAAGGACGACAAGCTGTTTTGCTTTCAGACTTATTACAAAAATTTCCAATCACAGATGCTATTTTTCAGTCGGTAATCGGTGATAAAACTAAAACTTTAAAACAAGCGGCTTTAGAGCACCGTTTATATGTCGTTGACTATGCTAAGCACCACAAAGCTAAAGTCGATAAAGTTTTCGGCGAGCAGCGCTACCTAGGGGCTCCCATTGCTTTGTTCTATTGGAATTCTAATCCGCCAGAGGGGTACCCACCAGTGACGGAACATCAGGGTCCAAACTCAGGAGTTCTTCAACCAGTCGCCATTCAGATTGAACAAAATTATGACCCTGAAACTTGTCCTATTTTAACTCCGAATGATGCGGCTAATGCCAACGATCCTCAAGGGTTGAAATGGCAACTTGGTAAATTCTTTGTCAACGTAGCTGGTGCTGTGGATCACGAATCTGTAGCGCATTTGGGGGATTGTCATATCGTTCCCGAAGCGATGGCTGTGGCAACGAATCGCCAGTTTTCATCGAACCATCCTATCTATCGTTTATTAAAACCACACTTTCAATTTATGATTAACATCAATACAGATGCTAGACACAGTTTGATTGTTCCTGGTGGAGTTGTGGCTACTAATGTGGGACCAGCTATTGAAGTGACCTTGGGAATTTTAGGACAATCTCGTCAAGCTTGGCAGTGGGATGAAAACAATCCAAAGCGCATTTTTAAAGAGCGTGGTTTGGATAAATTGCCGGATTTTCCATTCCGCGATGATACAATATTATTATGGAATGCAATTGAAAAGTTTGTGGATCAGTATTTGAAAATTTATTACAACAGTTATAACGACTTGGTGAATGACAATGAATTACAAGCTTGGATCAACGAATTAGTTTCTCCAAAGTACGCTGACTTTAAAGGTTTAAATGGTTTAAAAAAGACGGACAATCCTAAGCAGCCTTACCTGATTGATGATATCGAGTACTTGGTACAAATCGTATCGCACATCATTTATATCGTCGGTCCACAACATGCTTCTGTGGGATATGCGCAATATCCGTTGATGTCGTACATGCCTTGCGTGGCGGGAACTATTTATCAACCACCACCAACGCGCAGTACAGAATTAAAAACACAGCAGGATTTAATGAAGTGGTATCCGCCGTTGGATGTAGCTTTATATACATTTTCATTTGAGTACTTATTAAGTGAAATTCAATCCGATAAACTGGGCCAATATCGCAAAAACCCTCGTGAGTCGTATTTTAAAGATTCACGAGTAGATGCGATCGAAGCCGAGTTTCAAGATAATTTGGCTTTAGCTGAAATTGAAATTCGTAAGCGCAATAAAACCCGCGCGGTTCCGTATGAACTTCAAATTCCATCGCAAGTACCAAACAGTGTCTGTATTTAATACCAAATCCATTTACTTCGTATACCTTCGTTTGCTCGGTCGGTCGCCGTGTGCGGCCTACCTTTAGTAGGCCCCCGCGTCTTCCTTCGTCGCGCCTCGGTCTACTTTGTAACTGGATTTGGTTTGGCTATTTCCGTCTACTTTGTATCAACGAGCATTTTGTTTTTACCGGGTGAATTTCCAAGTGGCAGCAAAAAAACAACCATAAAAATTTTTATTACATAAGGAATTTTTGCTTGTGCTAACCAATCTAGATTGCGCTCCACTAAATCAGGATCTTTTTCTTCACCGGTAAAATAATGATGTAAGTAATTGTGTTCATAGTTCCAGGCTTCGGGTTTAATCCAATCGAACCAATCCCAATAGCGACGCCATCCTATCGCATATTTTTTTGAGTGATAACGGGCAGGAATGTTAGCAATTTTATTGTAACCTCCATGGCCTATATGATGCATCAGCAACCATTTGATCATCAGTGAAAACGTCATACACAAGGCTGCAATCCACATTAGTTGATAGTAGCACAGCCCAAGGCTGACGATAAAAAGAACGTAACCAAAAGTCTCAATGGCACGCATGTGGTAGTAATCAGCCATTCCTGTGTTTTCAAGGGCATGTTTACCAAGCGCCTTCACTTTCGATGCGAACGCTGCATGATTCACCGACAGCAAGTACAACTCCTTTGATGGGTTCCAGATAGAAGATCGATTTTTTATCGAACAAAATATTGAAAATCAATTTTGAACAATAGGTGAGACAAATGATGATAGGACAAGTTGCGAATAGACAGTTTACAAATAGGTATCTTTTCTGATCATAGGTTAGGTACTTGGGCAATACTTCAAAGTGTTTACCTAGTTACAAATTTGACTGGACTTGTGGGAGCTAAAGTCCTGATAAGAGGGCTGGTAGCAATGATTATCAGGATTTTTAGCATAGCGAAGTTGGCTTCTGGTTGTTAAGTATGTAGCAGGCCTCATGAATTACGAATAAAATTTCAATTTCACAATAAAGGTATCTATTTATGGGTATTTGTGGTCTAATGAAAGCTCAAGTCGTTCAAGTAATTCATTAGATGGTCTTTTGTCTTCTGCGAATGGCCCCTAGCTTTCGAGGAGGCAATTATGGGAAAAAAAATATACGTCGGTAACCTATCTTACAGTGTTGATTCAGATCAACTTTCAGAGGTTTTCGCTACATACGGTAGCGTGAACTCAGTGAACATGATCACGGATCGTGATACTGGTCGCAGCAAAGGTTTTGCTTTTGTTGAGATGTCTGAGGACAACGAAGCTGGTGAAGCGATTCAAAAATTAAACGGTCGCGAATTAGCTGGCCGAGCAATGAACGTTTCAGAAGCTAAGCCACAAGAACCAAGACGTTCTGGTGGTGGCGGAGGCGGATCAGCGCGCTTTGGTCGTTCGTATTAAAAAGCCAATAACATGTAAAAACATGAATCACGGGCGCTTAAACGCGCCCGTGCGTTTTTGTCCTACTTGTGGGGATCAGTTGGATGCCTCTGGTAAATCATCAGGAGCGAATTCAAGAACCACTTGTGACGATGCCAAACATGCTTCTCGTCGTAAAGATCGAAATGCGTTCTGCTGCGATTGCGGCAAAAAATTAATCTAAAAAAAATCCCCTACCTTTATTCAAAGCAGGGGATTTCTATTTTTACAAATTTCACAATAATCAAGCAGCTATTTATTTCACGAATGTTACAATGGTTACTAATAGCAGTAATCTGGATTAGAGCTGTAACTATAGTTATCTTTTTTATAAAGATCATTTAAGCCATCGATTCTCTGTTTGATTTTTGATACTAATTTTTTAGATAGCATAAAAGTGTTACTTTCATTTTCAATATAATCCTCGTTCTTTTCAGAAAAAGTTCTATCTGGCCGGACAAGCCATTGAAAAAAGTTTATGACAATTTGATTGATGCTTATGAAAAATATGCAGCGATGATACATCAGTCAAAATAGAATTTAGATGTGAATTACCATTTTAGAAAATCATAAATACGAGTCCAGACCAGAATATTTTCCCGCCAAGCAATATAATCCTGATAGCTATCCATGGCCACCCAGTGTCCTGAATTTTTTAAAAAAGTCGCACGCACTTTATCATTCAAAGCCGGATATTGACGAAATTTCTGCATCATCTGTATCGAATGCAGGGCATTCACTCGCGAGTCATACAAGCCATTCATTAAATAAATTTGTGGCATGGACTCTGGCTTCAAAGTCTGTTCCAGCGGAGAGTATGATTGTATATAGCTGCGAACCTCTGGTTGATTCGGATCCCCAAACTCGGCTTTCCATGAAGATGCAAAGCGCGGATCTAGTTCGTTGCGTCCTAGTATATTAAAAACGCCACTGACGGGAATGACCAAACCAAAAGATTCTGGCGATAGTAAGGCCGAAACCATTACATTTGTCCCTCCAGCAGAAGTGCCTGTAGAGATAATTCGTCCAGATGAGGTCCACTGTTGATTTACCAAATATTTTGCAACAGTGATCATATCGTGAAACGTGTTGATTTTATTTAATCCAGTTCCTTGTTGATTCCAATCATCGCCAAGCTCGTCACCACCACGAACTGCTGGAGCCACAAAAACGCCACCTTTTCGCAAAAACAAATCACGTACCGCGGGATCAAAACTAGCCATAAATTTTCCTGGCTTATCAAAGGCCCCATAAACAGATATTAACATCGGCGTATTCTTATTCAGTGGCAGATCTTTTTTGTAAGTCATACGAGTATAAATAACTTGGCCATTTTCGGTAGGAATCTCTAGGGTCTTATTTTCGTACTGGATATTATCATTTTTTAAAAAAATAGATTCGCTGAAGGCCTCGGTGTCTGTTTGATTCTGATTCCATATCAACTGAACGTAATTAAATTCGGTTTTAATATCAGAAACAACGGGGCTATTTAAACTCATCTCTATACTTTGATTTTTTATTTTTCGAGCAAAGGACATTATAGAAATGTAATTTGGAATTGTAATGTTATTTTTCAATTGTCCATTATCATCTACGATTAGTAGGGATTGCTGTTTGCCATAAGTTGAATAAATAAAGAACTGGCCATCAATGTGCTTAATTAATCGAGGCTTACCCGTAAACTGAAACAATTTTTTTTGCAGATAGCTTTGTGATTTTTCATCCCAAACAAAACGAATAATGGAATAATTATCTTCCGTTGTCACTAAATCGACCACTTCAGAATTTGCACGAATGATGCTAGAGATTTTATTACATGGAAAAAAATTTAAACTGAATTTATGTGTGATCGCTGTATTGTTATTGCTGACGTCTTGCCGAGTTTGCTCCAGATATAAAGAGTTCTTTTGACATAAAATGGGGTTTGGCGCTGATGTCAGATATCGCAAGCCCATTATAGGAGTTATTGTTTTTGTAGGTATATCATATAGCAGTCGCATTTGAAAGTTTTCAGGATTTGTGTAAATAAATTGTGAATTGCTAGTCCAAAAAAGAATATTGTTTTTAGCCACCAGCTTGGGAGTCTCAATTTTTTTCAGATCTGTTAAAGAGAATAATGTTATTTGGTAATCATCAATGCTGCCATTACTTTCAGAAAACAGGGCCACATATTTTTCATCAGGTGAAACAATAAAATTGATGTAAGCGATAGAGTTATTTTTTTTTACCTCTAAGTTAGAAGATAAAATCACTTCACTTTTATTTTTAGGATTGGTGTTAGCTGTTGTCGTAGTGGCAGCGACATAAATCAACCGCGTCGCCTTTCCCAGGCCTAGATCCCGTAAAATTATTTGACCTCCGTTGGATAGGCGGACTATCTGACGTCGCTTTTCAATATCCAAATGTGAAGAAAAATAATTTTGAATTTGAACACGATTTTTTGATTTCTTTAGATCCAGGTTTGTTTTTCTGTTTTCGCTATCAATAAAAACTTTTCGCTGTTCATTCGACAAGGGGTTTTTCGAATAATATTCAGCATAGGTTGCCGGCTTTGCTCCAGAGCTGTTATCGACTGCTATCGTATTTTGAGAATAAACAGTGGGAGCCACACAAAGGAAAGTGAAAGCAAGCGACAGACTTAGAATCTGTTGCAAGTTTATTAGTTTATACGATGACATTCGATACACCTGACTCACTAGTTGGCTCCTCTATATGCGCACGTATTCGTAGGCATTCGCACGTATTTGCGGGTGTCAATACATACAAACATACAGGCAAATAGGTTACAAAGAAGCCCAGTATACCTTGTGCTTATCAAGTCAGATAGGTGTTATAAAATGGACAGTAAATATTAGCCATGAAAAATATTCAGGTTATTTACTCGTTAGAGGCGCGGTAATAGCGTTCGCTCAGATCTTCCATCTGATCTTTGAAGTGGATCTTAAATAAAGACTGAGCTAAGTACGACGATTTGACAGTCCAATAATCTACATTCACAGTTAGGGCTGCAATAGCGATACGTTCTGTGTCTCCGATAGCGTAACCTACAAACCAATCCACCTTGCCCTTTGGGTTATCGCCAGTCAGTGATCCTGTCTTGCCACCCATAATGAGTTCTTTAAATTTTTTATTTTTCACCAGCGAACGAAATGATTTTCTGGATGTGCCTTGTTTGATGGTGGCTTCCATCATAGTTCGCAATCTTTCAGCGCCGTTGGGTGATAGTGTGTGAGCGATGGTTACGGGCTCTCCCTTAAACACTAGCTTTCCGTTCATATCCTGAACTTCATCGACAACATAGGGAACCTTCATGTCACCATCGGCGGCAATACTAGCCCCGATCATCGCCCCTTGAATTGGCGACATTCTAGTGACCTTGTTATAGCCAGAGGCGATCTCGGCCAAGTGAAAACTTTTTTCATTTGGAATTGATGCAAAACCAGACTCAAACGGAAGGTCAGACGCAATTTTTTGATTAAAACCAAAACGCACGGCATAGTCTTCCAAATCTTTGGGTTGCAGGTGTTCCAACGTCAATCGACCAAATACAGTATTGATAGATCTAGCAAAGGCTTCTTTAATGCTCATACCACGAGTCCACTTGTTGTGTTGTGTGGACATGACATTTTTTTTGTATAGTGTGTAGTTAGCGCCATTAAAAAAGATAAGCGTATTTGGTGATATCTGGTATTTATCAACTGCCGCCGATGCGGTTATAATTTTAAATATGGAAGCGGCAGGAAAGCTGCCTTTTAAAGTTAGGTTGTCATCAAATTTTTTATTTTTTTGATAGCTAGCCATTGCTAGTATTTTTCCGGTTAAGGCATCCATGGCGACTACGGCGCCATAGTCAGGCTTATATGATTTCAATAGCTTTTCGGCATTGGCTTGCAGTTCTTCATCGATAGTATATTTAACTTTATGTGTGATCTTCGAGGTTTTGTCCGACAATGGTAACGTCACAGTATCTGGATACTGATTTAATGCAAAATTGGTTTTCAACTCGCTTTGTATTAATTCACGATAATAATTTTGTTGAGTGACTCGTTGTTGTTCAAGCTCTTCTGGCGAGGGAGTTAATATTGGACCGCCGAAATATAAAGTTGAGGCGCCCAATAAAATAGCAACAATAGTTATTAATAAAATCCATTTTTTCTTCATCCCTTTATTATGTCATTTAACGAAAAATTAATTCAAGTCTTAATCCAAAAAAGTTCCATCCGGGGATTTTAAAAAGACTTGATTTTACAATGATTTCAACGTTGAATGGGTTCATCATGAAAACAAAAGAAAAGATTTTATTGTCGTCTATTGAGCTATTTAATCGCAGTGGTGTTGTGGCAATCACAACAAATCATATTGCGAAAGAACTAAACATTAGTCCGGGAAATTTGTATTTCCACTTTGCCAATAAAGAGGAAATTATTCGTCACATTTTTAAAATCATGTGCAAAGACACTTATAATCTATGGAAGACTAAGCCAGGTCACAAGTTGGTGCATCCTTTAGAGTTGATCGAGAAAAATTTTGAATTGTTTTGGCGCTATCGTTTTTTTCATCGTGAGATGTATTATTTACGTCGTAAGGATGCGCAGCTTTCTAAGATGTGGAAAGATCATTTGCAAAAAGTTTTACGATTAATGACCTTAGCTTATAAGCGTTGGATAAAAGCGGGTTGGATGGCTCCTATTAAAAGTGCTGATGAGATGAATTTTTTAGTAAACATTTTATTAGCAACGGCATCGACATTTTTACAGTTCTTTGAAAGCTCTGAAAAACAACCGGCACGTAAGCATGTGGAATCTGGTAAAAAATACGTAGCACGATTGTTGATTCACTATACACAAGGTGACATGAAGAAGGACTTTGAAAATTATATAACCTCTTCATCGACGAAATAATTTTATTTTCCTATTCTAAACCTGTGTTTTTTCCATAATTAATTGCAGAATTTTCATTTGCACTAACCTTTTTTGTCATCTTCAGACTCTTAGCTGAACGTCAGTGGTCGTAGACTGACAGTTTGCCACCATCAAAGTTGGCATGATGACTGCAATAGGCCTTAAACAAAACAAAAAACATGTTGGGGGCAACATGAAAAATAATTGGGGACCAAAAAGTATGGGGTTAGGTAATAACCGAAGCTTATGGAGTATTCGGGGGATTGTGGCTTTTGGTTTGGTTGTATTTGCATTACAAAATGCAGATGCCGCCACCAAAAGAGCCAACGTCAGTTCTAGCAAAAATGCTAGTGCTAGTAAAATAACTTCTAGCAATTGCGCCGATCTAGTCAATGATTTGCAAACAATGAAAAAGGCCGAAAAATCATTGATGCAAACAATGGTGAATCGCAGTGACGCTATGGCGGATACATTAAATAAATATGCGGACGATTTTAATGAGTTGAAATCGCAAAATAAAAAAATCGAACGCAAAGAAATTCTATCTTTACGAAGAACAGCAGAAACCTTCAAAGATCACAAACAACGCGAAGAGGTATTGGTGCAAAGGTATCAAAAAGCATCAGATCAGTTGTTAAGGGAGGTGGCATCTTGTTTAGGGGCAACTTCTGTGGCCGAGGCGTCTCGCTAAATCAAAGCCTATAGTTGACCGCATTTCTAATAAGACGTACAAACTGTTATGCTTATAAATGCGGTTTCAATTGCCAAATCTTATTCCGGAAAAATGTTATTTCAAAATTTATCGTTTGGAATCAATGAAAAGGAACGTGTGGGTCTTGTAGGCCCTAATGGCGCCGGAAAGTCTACTTTACTTAAAATTTTAAGCAAACAATTGTTACCTGACGCTGGTGAAATCGTATATAACAAGGGACTTCGTGTTGGGTATTTGCATCAGACTCCTGAATTTCCTGCGGGCATCAGCATCTTTGATGCAATTTTGGGTGACCACGGTCATGAAGAATCTGCCGAGGCTTATCGTTGGATAAGTCAATTAGAGCTATCACAGTTTGATGAAAATAAATTAGTATCTGAATTGTCGGGTGGATGGCAAAAGCGTGTTGCTTTAGCTCGTGAAATGATCAAGCAGCCTGATGTGTTGCTATTGGATGAACCGACGAATCATTTAGATATTGAAAGCATTTTGTGGTTAGAAGAATTTATTCAGCAGGCTAAGTTTGCGACAGTAACGATCACACATGATCGATTGTTTTTAACTCGCGTGTCGAATCGTATTTTAGATTTAGATCCGAGATTCCCGGGATTTTTATTGGATATTCAAGGTGGATATATTCCGTATTTAGAAGCTAAAGAGTTACAGGTGCATTCACAGCTGAACCGCGAAGCTGTGATGAAAAATACATTGCGACGTGAATCAGAATGGCTTAGTCGTGGAGCTATCGCTAGGCAAACCAAACAAAAGGCTCGCTCTGAACGTGCTGGAGATATTAAGCAAGAAGTGCAAACCTTAAGAGCGTTGAATCGTCAAAAAAAGATCGAAATATCGTTCAAGGGTAGTGAGTCATTACCAAAGAAATTAGTCGAAGCAAAAAAAATAACTCTAGGTTATGGTGATAAGATTTTGGTAAAAGATTTTTCAGCGATTATTGCGCCAGGAGACTGTGTTGGTTTATTGGGGCGCAATGGTATCGGAAAATCCACAATGATCAAAGCCTTGATTGGCAAGTTGCAGCCCATGCAAGGAAGCGTTGTCTTGGCCGATCAAATTCGATTGGCTTACTTTGAACAAAACCGAGACACATTGGATTTTAAAAAATCGGTTTTGAAAAATATTTGCCCAGATGGTGATTACGTTAAGTATCAAGGTGAATATGTATTTAACCGCAGCTATTTAGAAAAATTTCGTTTTTCAAAAGATCAAGTGGATTTGCCAGTCGGGCAATTATCTGGTGGCGAACAAGCTCGTTTGCGAATTGCGCAGCTAATGTTAACTGATGCCAACTTGTTGGTACTGGATGAACCAACGAATGATTTAGATGTGTCAACATTGTTGGTATTGGAAGAGGCCATTGATAATTTTCCAGGGGCTGTGATTCTGGTCAGTCACGATCGTTATTTTCTGGATCAGGTGACGACGCAGTTGTGGGCCTTTCCTGAGGGGGATGCCAGTGTTGATATCAGTAAGGCCGGGCATATACAAAAATTTGCAGATTATTTTCAGTGGGAAGAATGGTTTAATTCTCAAATTACAATGACGACTAAAGACTCAAATGGTGGGAGTCGTGCGGCCATAACGCCCACTTCGGTTTTTGCGCAGATAGATTCAGTGTCAGTGAATTCGGCCAAAAATAAAAAAGCAGGATTGTCATTTACGGAACAACATGAGTTCAAAAATATTGAAAACAAGATTGCAGATCTGGAAGCTCAGTTAGCTGCGATCCATGTTGAATTTGAAAAGCCAGAAAATCTAAGCCAACCCAAAGTCTGTGAGGAGTTGTCGATCAAAATGTCGCAGATTCAAAAGCAAGTTGATCAAACTTATGAACGATGGCAATTTCTTGAAGCCAAAGCCAAAGTTTAATTTCATAGTAAAACCTGCGCGTAATTTAAGAATCTTTACATTAATTTAAGAAATAGACCTATTTCTTTGGTCTAGAAAATATTTTTGCTTATCGTTTGAGCTGAAATATTTTTTTCTTTATATTATCCTAATAAAAAACTGTTAGGCACTGTCGCAACCTTGACTTGCAATACTTGATAGCTAAATGAAATTCTTATTCGACTTATAAGTTTTATGTGTAGTATCAACAAGTTGATAAATTGTAAGTTTGTGTAAGAAAATTCTTGCAAAATACTTTGTAAGTATTTTTAATAGGTCAGTTCCAAAATGAAACTAGATGAAAAGCTCGACTTTGGAAGGTCTTGAATTTCGAAAAAAAAGTTTCATCGAACGAAGAAAACTAAGGAGGGTAGCTAATGTCACATATACCAAAGCACGTTGTTGAGGAATGCAAAGTTAAACTATTAGCGATGAAAGCAGATTTATTAAACCGAGTTCGTGAAGCCAGAGCCTCTTTGGATAACGAAGAAAAAGGTGGAGATGAAGCAGATCAAACTGTTCGTGTTTTGGCCGAAACAGAATTCCTTAGCATGACTGAGCGATTAAGAAATCAATTGATGGAAATCGAAATGGCTTTGGCTAGAATTGAAAATGGCACTTTTGGTGTTTGCGAAGAAACCGAAGAAATCATTGAACCGGAAAGATTAAGAGCCATTCCATGGACTCGCTTAAGCATTGAAGGTGCTGAAATGCGCGAATCCATGAATAAGCGTTACGCTCGACAAAGCGGTTAAGAGTTGGACTTTACAGTCCAGCCACATAACTTGTACAACACCCTTGCTCCGACATTACCGTCCCAGTCGGAGTTTTTATTTTTGCCTGGGGAAACCTCATTCACATCAAAGGCAATGATCTTACGACCAGATTGATGAATCTTATTAAATAGAAAAAAAGCTTGATCTAAACTGAGGCCTCCAGCTACGGGAGTACCTGTGTTGGGGCACAAAGCAGGATCTAATCCATCAATATCAAATGAAACATAAACATTTTGTGGTAAATTTTTGATAATGTCTTCGCAGACTTGGTCCCAACATTCCCCTTTGAGCAAACGCTGTTTGTTGTGAATATCAAAAAAAGTTTGAATATCATTTGGGTGACTTTGGATAAAATCATATTCAGCTTCGCAGAAGTCACGAATACCGACTTGTACAAGCTTTTCTGGGCGAAAACTCGAAGTCATAATATTATGCATAATCGATGCATGTGAATGAGTGAATCCCTGATATTGCACTCGCAAATCTGCATGAGCATCGATATGCAAAATTCCAAATTGGCCCTTATATTTTTCATGAATAGCTTTAACAAAACCCATCGGTGTAGAGTGATCACCGCCGACTAAGCCCACTAATTTGCCTTTGTCTAGCCACGCTTTTGTGGTGTTGTAAACATAATCGACCATTTCAGCACAAGCTTGGTTGATTTCAGATGTTAATTTATTTTGCAAATCAAGATTGTCTTCCAAGTGCGTTTTCATGCGAATGACTTCTTGAGCTTTTTTCTTCATTTGAATATTTTTTAAATAAAGATCTTCTGGAAATTCAGTCATATGATAACCATTTTCATACGCTTTGCCTGTTTCTAAATCGAATAGATCTAATTGTTCGCTAGCTTCACGAATTATTTTGGGTCCTAAGCTGGCGCCAGCTCCATAGGAAGTCGTAACCTCCCAAGGAACAGGAATCAAAATCAATTGAGATTCATCAGCCGATAACGGGATGCCAAAAATTCCAAATTCAGAAGAAACAGTATTTGTCGTGTCGAAACTGGCCATGAAAAGACTCCTTTGGTTAGTCACCTTGAATAAAGGTTTATTGAAGTTGGTATTACCTTTAGCAAGGAAGGTTTGAATAATTAAAATCAATATTGATTTTTGTCTACGATTATATTTACGATTTTATTCAGAATTTAATCTTTTTTGAATAGGGTTGTGATCGGTAAATTAGGTGCGCCATTTTCAATGATTATTCGAATAAATCTTGATTATGATCTGCGAATACCAGAACCTAGATGCACCAAAATGAAAAGGAATGTGTATGAAAAATTTCTCAAGTTCAATTTTCTTAGCGGGTATGATGGGAATGATCATGTGGGGGCAGTTCATTCAGGCTGCTGGCAAAACAGTGGCTAAAGAAATCAGTTACACAATGGGAAGTACCAGTGCTGTTAGCGGTGGAAATTTAGTTTCTAGTTTGCGAGCCGAACCGCCAACACTTCATCCGATCACAAGCACAGATTATTATGCTGGAGTCATTAAATCCTCAGTCTTGGATTCTTTATTGGTGCATGACTATGATACCTATGAATGGAAACCGCGTTTAGCTGAAAAATGGGAAATTTCAAAAGATGGAAAAATTTTTACTTTTTATTTGCGAAAAAATGCATTTTTCCATGATGGAAAACCTGTCACCGCAGAAGACGTTAAATTTTCTTTGGATGCGATTTTTGAACCTAAATATGAAGCGGCACATATGATTCCCTATTATGAGCAAATTGAAAAAGCGGAAATCGTGGATCCCTACACAGTTAAATTTTACGCCAAGGACCAATATTTTTTAAATTTTCAAACTGTGGCGACAATGTACATTAAGCCCAAACATATTTATTCGGACGTTGAAAAATCAAAAAAAATGAACAAGGAGCTTGTTGGATCTGGCCCCTATGTTTTGCATAAATTTGATAAGGGACAAAAAATAGTCTTAAAGAAATTCGATAAATGGTATGGCAATGA
>JBPOJH010000094.1:0-29278 GCA_052033755.1 Bdellovibrionota bacterium
GCAACCTGCCAGGTCACACCCCGTTGAGACATGGGCACTGGTGGTTGGTTTGTTTGAGCAAGAACATTGCAGTCTCAAAGCTATTTCAATCAACTACGTGCTGAGGGTCGAGAACGAAAACTTTATCGCGCACAAGTCGCAGGAAATTACGACGGTGAACTGGAGTTGACTCATTACATGGAACCATCGCCAAAAGCACCGAAAAATGTTTCACGCCTTGCTGTGCCGGGATGGCCAGCTTGTCGCTTACGAATATTAGATAGCGAGTATCACTCGGCCTTAGGAGTCACCGACTTAGTGATCGAACTACAAACCGGACGCACACATCAGATTCGTTCTCAGTTATCCAGCGAAGGCTTTCCTATTATCGGCGATGTGATGTACGGAGCCAAAGTCGAAAATAAACCCAAATACGACCATTGGCACTTACAGGCTTATTTTTTATCCTTTCCCTATGCAGAAACTTTTAATCTTGATGAGTTGTTAGCTGAACACCAAATAGATAAGGCCGCAAAAAGCACAGATCTTCCGATGAAAACATATATCTTAAATTCAACTTTTTGGAATTTGACTTCAAGCACTTGATCCAATTCTCGACATAATGCTTAATCTAACATTCGATACTGATTCTCGACTTAACTCCTGTTAAGAAGTTCGACTTTTTGGCCGATATTTAATCCGTATGAGCTCAATTTCATTAATAACGATCTCGATATTTAGTGTGATTTTATTTTGTGGATGCTGCTATTTTTTAGCAAAAAGTATTCTGACTCCGGTATCTAGATTACAAAATCCTGGTTATACTTTCTTAGCCCTACGAGTTCGTAAAACCTATAAAGTTTTTTCTTTTTCTGTTTTAAGCATTTTCTTTTTAGCGACTTTGATTCAATCGTTTTTAGAGATTTTTTCTTACTAGCTAGATCATATTATAATCTTAATTCGTTATATTATGTTAATGCGAATTTATTTTAATAGTTTTAATTGTTAAACGTAGTTCATTTGGAATTATTCATCGGATTTTTCTTCTGCTTCGTTACCAGAGGAGCCCTCCTCTGACAATTGCAATAAAATGCGTTCCGCTAAAACACGGTGAAAACCAGGCACCGCTAAAATGTCTTCGACACTGGCCCCGCGCAAGGCCTCAACCGAAGAAAAATGTTTCAATAAATCTCGCTTTCGTTTTTCACCTAAGCCAATAACCATATCTAACTCGGACTCTAACGAATACCCTTCGCGTAGTTTTCGATGATAAGTAATCGCAAATCGATGAGCTTCATCACGAAGTCCCACTAAAATTTGAAAAGCCTCGGTGTTTGGTTTAAACACGACGGGATTCGCTCGATTGGGTAAGAAAAATCGTTCTTCCGTGTGAGCCACTTCGGTTTGTGTAAAATCCCCCTTGGCACGAGCCTTTGCTAGCCCCACAAGAGGAATCTCCGAATGACCTAGCTCTTGCAGAATCTGCACAGCGACGTTTAATTGCCCCTTACCTCCATCGATCACGATCAATTGTGGTAAGTCCCACTCCTTGTGTTGCAAACGTCTGGATAAGACCTCTTTCATCGAAGAGTAATCATTATTTTGATGATCTTCTTTTAATTGATAACGTCGATACTCATCTGAATTCGGAACGCCGTCTTCGAAGACAACTTGACTAGCAACAGTTTGTTGCCCTTGAAAGTGTGAGATATCATAACACTCGATACGATTGGGTCTTTCGGGTAAATTTAATTTCGCTTGGATTTCATCAAGTCCTAGAATTTTTTGCTGTGATTTTTCTTTTAATTTTATCAGATGCTCTTGAGCTAACTGATTGGTTTTTTCCATCAAAGTGCGATGTTCTTCATCGGTCGGATATCGCACTTTGATTTTTTTACCCGCGCGTTCTTCCAGAACCGCTTCTAATAACCGAGATAAATCTCGACCCAACTCGATCGGTAGCAAAACCTCATCAGGAATAAAATTATCATCATAGTACTGATTCAAAAATGAAATCAGGCCTTCTTTGATGGCGTAACTGTCATCAAAATTAGAACTTGCTGTCGTGCTTAATGTTGAATTTAGCAATTCGTCGTTACTGGGTTCATTACCAAAATCAGCAAAACCATCAGGTAAAAAATGCGCGCGTGTTCCGATGTTACGTCCTGCACGGATATGCATGGTCTCTACCACAACATCGGAATCGTGCATATAAAATCCGATTAAATCTTGATCCAACTCGAACGAAGAATTTTTGATCACGGTTTGTTTTTCCAAAATAGCTTGAATCGCTTTTAAGCTATCGCGAAATCTGGCAGCCACTTCGAATTGTTCTTTTTGTGAGGCGTCTTGCATGCGTTCTTTTAAGCGCGTGATAAGATTTTTTGATTTGCCATCTAGAAAATCTTGCGCGCCCTTGACGTCCTCTTTGTAGGTGACCTCGGTAATATAATCCACACAGGGAGCTGTGCAACGACCAATCTGATATGTCATGCAAGGGCGTCGTCTGGTTTTCATCACAAAATCCGTACAATCACGAATTTTAAAGGTGCGATTTAAAAAGCGTATGGTTTCATTCACACTAAAGCTACTGGCAAAGGGACCGAAATATCGACTGCCATCTTTTTTCACTTTGCGACTTAAATACAAACGAGGATATTTATCCGAAATACTTAGGCGAATGTAGGGATAGCTTTTATCATCTTTAAGGCGGATGTTGTATTTGGGTCTAAATTTTTTAATCAGTGAGGCCTCTAATAAAAAAGCCTCGACTTCAGTCTTTGTTAAAATAAATTCGATCTCGAAAATATTTTTCACCAATAGTTTTGTTTTAGGAGTTAGATCGGCAGATTCTCCCAAATACGATCTTACACGGTGACGTAGGCTTTTCGCTTTACCAACGTAGATAATTTTGTCCCCTTGATTTTTCATCAAGTACACGCCCGGGGTCTGCGGAAAGTCTTTTACTTTCACGCGCAAACGTTCTAATGAAGTTAGTGATATAGCATTATCCATTCTTTACTCGCTATCATGGCTATGAGTGCTATCGCCACCGCGAAGGTTTAGATCTAGGATTTCTAGACGCTTGACTTCGTCGCGGATTTTCGCGGCTTCTTCGAAATCTAAATCGTCGGCAGCTTTACGCATTTTCTTTTTTAGTTTCTCGATTTCTTTCACCAAAGCCTCGGGCTTATTGGCAAACTTATCAAAGGCCGAAGGTTCTTGTTTTTTATTAATCGCCACATTCAGACTGCCATCAAATAACTCGCCCAAACCTTCTTTGATTTTTTTCTGAATTCCCTTAGGAGTAATACCATGATCTTGATTATACTTAGATTGAATCTGACGACGACGTTCAGTTTCTAACATCGCCTTACGCATCGACTCAGTGATTTTATCTCCATACAAAATCACATGCCCATGAATATTTCTAGCCGCGCGACCAATTGTTTGTATCAAACTTCGTTCACTTCGTAAAAAACCCTCTTTATCCGCATCCGTAATCCCCACCAAGCTGACCTCGGGAATATCCAACCCTTCTCGCAATAAATTAATTCCCACCAAAACATCAAACACTCCCAAACGTAAATCACGAATGATCTGTGAACGTTCCATGGTCTGAATATCACTGTGTAAATATTTAATCTTCACCCCTAAAGACTCTAAATACTCAGTCAAATCTTCTGAGCTTTTTTTTGTCAAAGTCGTAATCAATACGCGCTCTTTCTTTTTCACCCGCTCACGAATCTCTTTTAACAAATCATCGACTTGATTTTTTACCGGCCTGACCTCTACCACTGGATCAATCAATCCCGTGGGACGAATAATTTGCTCGACCACTAGGCCTTCACTTTTTTGTAACTCATAGGGCCCCGGCGTGGCCGAAACATACACCACACGGTTCACCGATTTTTCAAACTCGGTGAAATTCAACGGTCGATTATCTAAAGCACTTGGCAATCGAAAGCCATGCTCCACTAAAGTTGATTTTCTGGCTCTGTCCCCGCGATACATACCACCAACCTGAGGCACCGTTACGTGACTTTCATCGATAAACACAACGAAATCTTTTGGAAAATATTCTAGTAACGTCGGCGGAGGTTCACCCGCCGCTCGGCCCGTTAGATGGCGCGAGTAATTCTCGATCCCCTGACAAAATCCCATCTGCTCTATCATCTCGATGTCGTAAAGCGTTCTTTGCTCGATTCGATTCGACTCTACAAATTGTAAATTTTTTTGATAATGCTGAATGCGATCACGCAATTCATCACGAATAGTGGCCACTGCTTTTTTAAGATTTTCTTCTGGAGTCGCATAATGCGATCCTGGATAAATTCCAATCTGATCCATCTCGTCTAGAATTTCCCCACTCAAAGGATCTATCCATGAAATTTTATCCACATAATCACCAAAGAACTCAATGCGAATCACCTTGTCTTCTTCATAGGGAGGAAAAACCTCGATCACATCCCCACGTACTCGAATCGTTCCACGATGAAAATCCACGTTGTTCCGCTCATATTGAATGCGAACCAACTCACGAAGCAAAAAATCCCGCTTAATTTGCTGTCCTGCAATCACCTGCACCATCATGCCCTCATATACTTCGGGACTACCAAGACCATAAATACACGACACACTGGAAACGATGATCACATCCTTGCGGTCAAATAAACTGCGCGTGGCCGAGTGTCGCATACGATCGATCTGCTCATTAATCGCAGAGTCCTTTTCGATAAACGTATCCGTCGAGGGAATATAAGCCTCGGGTTGATAATAATCATAATAAGAAACAAAGTACTCGACTGCGTTTTTGGGAAATAATTCTTTGAACTCCGCATACAACTGTGCCGCCAAAGTTTTATTCGGCGCTAAAACCAAAGCCGGAACTCCCAACTGCTGAATCACTTGCGCCATCGTAAATGTTTTACCACTGCCCGTTACTCCCAATAACACTTGATGCTGAGCTTGCGAACTAAAGTTATCCACCAAAGCTTGAATCGCCCGTGGCTGATCACCTGAGGGTTGCATATCAGATTCTAACTGAAATAATTTTTTTTGTTTCGTTGGCTTTTGCATTCCTTATTGTCCGTAAGTTATTTATACCAATTCCAATAATTAATTATCTAAAGCGCGTAAGCTTGAAGCTGTATTGTAATACAGCGAACGCCAAACAACGTAGGTAAATTATTTAGTGGAATTGTTATATACTGGTAATACTTTTCCCTGACTGGTGGCTGGTGGTAAAGTCCCTAACATAAAACTAAGTGTCGGGGCAATGTCGACCACTTTGGCCGAGTTGATAAATACGGATTTTTTAATCGCCCCACCGTAAAAAACAATCGGCACCATTCGATCATAATTATAATCCGTCATGTGCGTGGCACGGCTGTCACCAGTTTCATAATAAAAAGGTTTGGGCACAATGATCACGTCCCCATTTTGTTTGGGAATAAATGCATTTCGAAATTCTGGATGAAACAGATTTAAATCCTCACTACCGATAATCACATCCGCGATACCTGTTTCTTCCAACAATGAGCTTTTTACGACCTTTGCTACTTCGGATATCTTTAACCCTCTTTCGATGATTTTCGCTTTGTTTAAATAGTAATTAAACGACTGCACTGCGATCACCCAAGGTTCTTTCATGCTACCAAATGCCTGATCTAATTTTTTATTAATATTCTTAATCGCAGCTAGTTGATCAATGCGACCAGTCGGGATTTTTTTATCCGATAAATAATCGGCTTCGGGAGCCACGCCATGATCCGCCGTTAACACCACAACCACATCCTCTAACTTGGGAAATAATTTATTGAGTTCATTTAAAAACAAAGACAATTGTTGATCTTCGTGAAGTGTGATTTTTTCCATCTCATCCGAGTTCGGGCCATATTTGTGTCCCAAAGCATCGTGCGTTGAAATACTCATCGCCACGACATCAGACACTCCACGCTTTCCTAATTTTTCAGACACAATGGCTTTCTTTAACAACGAGAAAGCTAAATCCACGCCGCCAGTCCACGTCATCCACTCTTTACCTTTTAGTTGGGGAATTTTACCTGACTTGATGTCAGTTTGTATTTTCAAATTTTCTTCCATCACCCAAGTTGGTAATTCAGAACCATAGTACGAACTAGTTTGCCAGGTTCCCTTTTTGGAGTCGATCCACAAAGCCATATCCGCACGATGCCCTCCAAGTGCCACTGCGGATCGATCCTTTAACGCCATCGTAAATACCTTACTTTTTGGCGAGACATTTTTTAATTCATCACCCACCGTCGAGGTCTGTAATGCTCTTGGAGAAATGCCATCTTTGGGGTCCTCAACACAATATTTTTGCTTTTGTGTGGTTTGATCAAAATATTCATTTAATGATATTCCTGTTTTCACAGGATACGACCCTGTTAAAATCATCGCATGTCCAGGACAAGTCATGTTTTGTAAAACTTCGTATTCTGAAAATGGAAAATAAGCCCCACGTTCGATCAACTCATTAAAACCGGCAAGACCTCCGCCCTTCCCCTGACCCGCTTTTAAAAATTGTTTTTCAAAACGAGTTAAATAATCCGCGCGAAATTGATCAATCACAATCGTAACCACCAGCTTGGGACGTTTCGTGAATTTTTGATAAGGAATCTCAACAGGCTGAGCTTGTAAGCCTATAGATGAAAACAATAAATAACTAATAACAATCAGTCTACATAGACTACAGGTCGTCATCACCTTTCGGCTAAGAATTACATGTGTGTATCTTGATACAGCCTTTAGTTTTGTGTTCGACATGTCCTACCTCTACATCCTAAAAATAAGGTTAATCAAAACTTCCTAACATAAGTCTAACTGTGCGGTTTAGCACTGTACAGTTTAATTTAGTGATATTTGAAAATGTTTTGTAATGTATATTCGAGGTTTTAAGATTTCGAGCTTGGGTGATTGGTGGAGTTGGCTTAGTGATTGGTGATTTATGGATTATGGATTATGGATTATGGATTTTAGTTTGTAGTCAAACCATTGACGAGTAGCTAGTTTACTAAATTCAGTTCACTATAATTCTGTGAAAGAACAAGAAAGCTTGCAAGTTATTTATTGAAATAACCAACCTAGCTCGACCGCCATTTGGCAGTGACTCTATTAAATAAATATCAGGAAGCTCTGATTACAATTAGCTGAAAGATTGGAGTTACCTCAGCGGTCTAAATTTTTAGGATAACCCCAACTTGAGTAAACTTGAAAAGTACTAAAAAACATCTTTCGTCATTTTTGCAAACATAGAAAATAAATTATCCAATCACGCAACAAATTAAAATTAAAATTAAAATTAAAATTAAAATTAAAATTAAAATTAAAATTAAAATTAAAATTAAAATTAAAATTAAAATTAAAATTAAAATTAAAATTAACTCGGCAGAAAATATTTAGCAAGAAATAACTTACTTTTTATTTTCTTCAAATTATGATTTACTACTTAACTTTTTTATTTATTTTTGATATACAGAATATGATTTTTTCATTCTTGCTTTAACAATTAAAAAATTGTTTTCACATCACGATCTTACATCCAGTTTTATAAGCAAGAAGATGATTTTTTTAAATTTAATTTCAGAATATTTTTTCGAAAGAGTTTTATGAACTTAAAGTTTATTAATAAAATTGATCTAGATCTAAGAATTCGATCTTTGCACTTAAAAGAAAAGAATTTATTACAAGAGATATTGTGGACAATTAAAGAGATTGACTCTCGTCGCATGTATTTGGATTTTGGATATGCAAGTTTGTTTTTGTACTTAACACAAGGAGTTGGCTACAGCGAGGGCTCCGCTCAACGACGTATTGATGGAGCTCGGCTTTTGCGTGAAATCCCCGAAGTCAGTCAACTGATTCAATCTGGCGAACTTCAATTAAGCCAAGTATCAATGTTACAAAAAGCATCAAGGCTGGCTTTTAAAAAGCTGAATATAAAAATCACCAGCGAACAAAAGAAGGATTTGATTCAAAAATTAGTTCAAAAAAAACACTCTCAATTGGAAAGTCAGTACGTCATTGCAAGTTTTTTTGAGCTACCTACTTTGCAAGATATAAGAAAAACCAAACAATCTGACGAGAGTGTTCGTTTAGAACTAACTATTTCCAAAGAATTATTTGCTAAAATAGAAAAAGCACAACAACTATTGTCTCATTCTGTACCAACCGCAGATTTGATAAAATACTTAGAATACGTCACTGATAAGGTCATCGAAGCTAAAACCAACATTAAACCTCTGGCAACCGCGTTGAATGAAAATAAAATTAAAAATAGAAATTTAAGCAAAAAAGCAGATCACCGCCAAATGGCGGCACTGAATGCCAAAAATAATCGTAGATCAATATCAACAGATACTCGCAAGCTGATCTTCAATTCTAATTCCTATTGTCAGTACAAAGATCCACTTACTGGAAAACTCTGTCAGAGTAAGTGGTTTTTACAAATCGATCATCGACAGCCAAAATGGGCCAATGGAGCAAACGCGTTTGAAAATCTACAAATTCTGTGTAGCAATCACAATCGCATGAAATACTTAAGAGAGACAAAAACCAGACTTATTTCGAGTTAAATTTACTTCAGGTAAACTGAGGTTACCCCAATTTTTTAGCCAGTTGTAGGTCAGAGTTTCCAATATTTTTAAAGTTTAATTACTCTTCAAACTCTTTTGGAGTTTTCATACCTATAGAAGAGCGTGGCCGTTCTTCGTTGTAAATTTACTTTAGGCTAGACTTACTATCATTTAGATTTCATTTTATATTTGTGACAGTTATCATATTATTTTGCAGTATTTAATTCACCTTTGTTTGGTATGATAAAATATTTTTCATCATATTATTTCCAATTATTTCATATTACTTACTGCTTATCTACACTTAATACAATACCATGATACAGTTATCATCACAGCCACTCACACGGTCATACTCATAATACAGTGGGATAATCCCCGTCAAAACAGGCCGCGCAAAATTTTTGCTTACCCTGAATCGCATCTGTAAAGTGCATGGCCTTAAACATTCCATCTAAGGACAAATACCCCAAAGTATCGGCTTCGATAAAATCGCAAATTTGCTCTATTGAATTATGTGAGGCAATTAATTGTTTTCGCTGAGGCGTATCCACACCATAATAACAAGGACTCATCGTCGGTGGTGCCGCTATTCGCATATGCACTTCGGTCGCACCCGCTTGACGAATCAGTTGTACTATTTTTTTACTGGTCGTTCCCCGCACTAAGGAATCATCTACGACCACCACTCGTTTTCCCTTTAAGACAGCGGATTGCGGATTTAATTTTATTTTCACTCCAAAGTCCCTAATCGATGGCTCGGGCTGAATAAAAGTTCGCCCCACATAGTGATTTCTAATAATACCGAATTCTAACGGTATGCCACTTTCTAAACTGTAACCCAAGGCCGCCGCAATACCACTATCAGGAACCGGAATCACAATATCTGCAGCTACAGGATTTTCTTTAGCCGTCATACGACCAAAATCTTTTCTAGATTCATAAACACTTTTACTAAACACCACGGAATCTGGCCTAGAAAAATACACATGTTCAAAAACACAATGAGATTTCTTTTCTTGTTTGGCATAAAAATGCGACTTCACACCTGTATCATCCACCACGATGATTTCACCCGGCTCTACCTCGCGAATGTATTCTGCGCCCACTAAATCAAAGGCACAGGTTTCACTTGCAAATAAAATACTGCCGTTGTCTTTTTTTCCCATCACCAAAGGACGAAATCCACCCGGGTCCCTAGACGCCACTAATTTATCCTTGGTCAAGATCACAAAACTAAAAGCGCCAATCAGTTTTGGTAACGAGTCCATCAAACAATTTAAAATCTGATCGCTGGGATGTCTGGCAATCAAATGCAACAACACTTCGGTGTCATTAGTTCCCTGAAAAATCGAACCCGCTAACTTTAAATCTTTTTTTAATTGATCTGTATTTACAATATTTCCATTATGAGCCACCGCTATGGGGCCTGAAAATAAATTTGCCGTTAAGGGTTGCGCATTCGTTAATAAATTATCCCCCGTTGTTGAGTAGCGCACATGACCGACAGCGGCTGTTCCTTTCAAACGATTCAAAGCCGCTTCATTAAAGACCTCGCCCACAAGTCCCAAACCCTTGTGATGAATGTGTTCAGGAATTTTCCCATTGGAATTATCACATGACACAATACCCGCGGATTCTTGCCCACGGTGTTGCATGGCGTACAATCCCAGGTAAGTCATGCGAGCCGCTTCGGGATAATTCCAAACCCCGAACACACCGCACTCTTCCTTCCACGTAGAGCCACCAGGATCTACTGTCCACGTAGAGCTACTCATAGGGGACCTCCGTGACTGTGCCTATCAGCTCTGTGGTAATATCCGAATTTGCCGACGCTAGCGACGGGAGTAGTTTTGCAGACGAACCTTTTTTAATTACCATTAAGACTTGATAAAATATATTTGCATTTAATTTCTGAAATGAGGTCACGACTTTTATTTTGAATTTTGTCTTAGCCTTAACCTGTAATTCAGGAGCAACCTCAGTCGCTAAATCTGGAGCTGACTCTAAATTTTTTATCGAAGACTCTAATCCCTGTAACGAAACCATTTGCGTAACTAATACCTCTGGCCGAATCGCAAGACTTCGTAAATCCCTAGCAAAGATTTTCACCTTTTGCACGGACTCTACACCCCAATGTAAGATCGGTAACGACAACAAATATAACTCATCACCACTACACACATCCATATGACTATTACTATTCATTGATCGTAAAAAATCCTCAGCTGGAATCATTCGTGTCGAATCCACGTCCTGCAAGCCCACCATACCCGTGGCCGGCGTTGGTAAAATATTTTGCCCCAAAGTTTCATTGTAAAAACTTACATTCCCACTAATGATCGGCGTATTTAATTCTTTAGCAGCTAACACCATCGCTTCAACAGAGCTTACAAAATCCGTCATCACTTCTGCTTTTTCTGGATTACCAAAATTCAAACAATCCGTGACTCCCACGCCCTGAAAACCCTTAATGGCTAATTGCAAATACGGATACAAAATCGCATCCATGGCACCGATCCAAGAGTTTTCCTGCATCAATCGAGTTCGACACCCTAACACTAAACCCAAAGTTCGACCCGACTCTGGCAAACGCAAAACCGCTACATCATAACTAGCATCGTGAATCGTATTTAACCCGACTCGTTGATCAAACTGTTCATAAATCCAAGAGGCTGGAAACTGCATCGATGTTTCTGCTTTCACTTGTTGCTCAGTCCGCACTATACTTGGCAAATTTAATTCTGAAGTCAAAGTGGCTTTTAACTTTTTTAATTTCTCTACATCATAAGCGCGTTCATAAACAGGCGCTTCATCCACCAACAGCAACGGGTCAATTTCTGTTAATACCTCATTCTTAAAAATTAATTTTATTTTTTTGGAATCCGTGATCACGCCCACCTTAGCAACTTCAAGACCCCAACGATGCATGATCGCGGCAATCTCTGAGTACTGCGATGGCTGACACACTAATAACATCCGCTCTTGCGACTCGCTTAATAAAATTTCCTCGGCCAACATTGTGGAATCCCTTAACGGCACGGCACTTAAATCCATTTCCATTCCCACACCACCCTTAGCCGCCATTTCAAAACTGGAAGAGATCAGTCCCGCGGCCCCCATATCCTGAATGGCAACGACTAAATCTTTTTGAATCACCTCTAAGGTGGCCTCGATTAATAATTTTTCATAATACGGATCCCCAATTTGCACATTAGGTTTTTTAGAATCACTATCTGCTGAAAACGACTCACTGGCCATGGCCGCTCCATGCACACCGTCCTTGCCCGTTTTCGCGCCGATATAAACCACCCAATTACCAACACCCTTGGCCTGACTGCTTGCCACCTTGTCTTGTGAAGAAAAATAGCCGAGCGCCAGTGCGTTCACTAAAATATTTTTATTGTAACTAGGATGATAATTTGTTTGCCCAGTCACAGTTGGTACTCCGACACAATTCCCGTAATGACTAATACCAGCGACCACACCCGTGATCAGTTTTTTCATCAGCTGAGTTTCCGCCACTGATGAGGCTGAGTTACCAAAACAGTTATCTGAAGGATAATCAGGTAATTGATCCGGAGGATAATTACCAAAACAAAGATAGTTGGCATTTGCAATCGGGCGAGCCCCCATCGTAAATACATCTCGCAAAATACCACCCACCCCAGTTGCTGCCCCTTGAAAAGGTTCAATAAAACTGGGATGATTATGACTTTCCATTTTAAAAGCGATTTTTTCGCCACGCCCTAAATCTAAGACTCCGGCGTTTTCGCCAACTGAACTTGATTTTTCGTTCAGTGTCGCTGCCAATTTTCGTAAATGAATTTTAGAACTTTTGTAACTGCAATGCTCACTCCACAATGCTGAAAACAAGGCCCACTCAACACCCACAGGTGGACGCCCCAACAATCGACCCATACGCTCGTACTCGTCAACACTCAGTCGATAACGTTTTAACTGAGCGGCTAATTCTTGTTGAGATACATTTGCTAACATAGAAAGCCCCTTCCATCCGTCGAACCCATCCAGTCAAAAATCGCACGCTCAGGATGTGGCATAAGACCTGCCACATTCCCCTGTTGATTTTTGACTCCAGCGATATCATTTATCGAGCCATTTGGATTTTTTAAATATCGCCACCAGACCAATCCCTGATCTTCAATTTTTTTGATATCCTCAGTCGGTGCATAAAAACGTCCCTCACCATGCGCGATCGGTAACCGTATACGTTCTTGACTAGAGGACCCTTTTGTCGAAGCAAAATATTTACATGAATTCACTTTTTCCAACTGCACCCACTTATCGATAAAATTGGAAGATATATTCGTAGTCTGCGTGAATGACGTGGACGTGGTTTGATTTTTCACCAAAGCTCCTGGCAATAATCCCGCTTCACATAAAATCTGAAAGCCATTACAGATTCCCAATACCGGGCGACCTTGCTTTGCAAATTCTCGCACCGATTGCATGATTTTAGATTTGGCCGCCATAGCTCCTGTTCTTAAATAATCTCCATAACTAAAACCACCAGGAATTAAAATCATTTCATAATCCGCACAGACAAAAGAATCTTGATGCCATAAATAAAATGGTTCATGTCCCAGCTCTTTCGCAAATAAATAAATATCGCGATCACAGTTGGTTCCTGGAAAGCGGGCCACACCTATTTTTTTCGAGACTTTATTTTCCATTTTTGTTTTAACCCTTCTTTGTTTTAATCCTTTAGGACATGAAGTTGATACTTTTCGATCAGTGGATTTGTTAAAAATTCTTTCGACATTTTTTCAGCTTGCTTAAGCGCACTGGCCTCGTCACAATTAAAATCCAACTGAATCCATTTGCCGACTTTAACGGATGCAACCTGATATTTTTGTCCCTGTTGAAAATCCTGTTCCTGCAAGCTGGCCTCGACCGCGCGACCGGCCGTATCTAAAATCACATCTCGAGGTAAAATCTGAACTGCAATGCGTGTTTGATTCGATGACATCATTGACTCCTTCCAACTGGAACTTTGTCGAACCTCCAGCAAGCGACGTAAAACTTCATGGTAACTTTCTTCGACCTGACCCAAATCCCGACGAAAACGATCCTTGTCCATTTTTTCTAGCGTCTTCATATCCCACAATCGCGCACAATCCGGCGAAATCTCGTCCGCTAACAACAGTTGTACGCCTTGCTGACCGACCTCGATTTTAAAATCCACCAGAATCAAAGAAGCTTTTTCGAATAATTGCTGCAAATGTAAATTCACCTGTAAGGCTAATTTTTTTATGGATTGCAATGTGGATTCATTCGCTAAACCTAAAACTAAAATCTGCTCTTCGCTTAAAAAAGGATCTGCCAAGGCATCACTTTTATAATAATACTCCACCAATGGGCGAGGTAATATCGAACCTTCTTCAAGCCCCATTTTTTTTGCTAAGGATCCCGCGATTCGATTTCGCACCACCACTTCTAAGGGAATCATTTCTAATTTTTTAACAATCGAATAAGGAGGCTTATCATCTTCTGTTAAAGTGTCATATACTAAATGGCTTTCAATACCCTGGAGTTTTAAATATTCGTAAATCAAACTGGAAATATTATGATTCACAAGTCCCTTACTAGCGAATTGACCTTTTTTTAAAGCATTAAAGGCCGTTAAATCATTCTTGTATTCAATCCAAATATAATTCGGATCTTGCGTTTTAAACAAACGCTTGGCTTTACCTTCATATAAGAAATCTTTTTTTTCAAGCGAATGCGTCTTCGAATCTATCTTAGCCATGCTTCATCCTTTCTTTATGAGAATCTGCTCCCAAGCGCAATACCGACTGACAAAGTCTTTCGGATTGCTTCACCAGGCTTGCTCCTTGAAAGATTTTTTCTAATTCCTTTGCCGATAATAATTTTTTTAATTCTTCATCTTTTAAAATTTTTGTTTTTAAATGCTCCTTAGGTTTTAAGTCGTGACAAACCCGCTGCACATGATAATAAGCCAGTTCGCGATCAAGCCCCTTATTCACAAGCGCTAATAAAACCTGTGAACTAAATAATTGCCCACGTGAGCGTTCAATATTTTCTAACATTTGCGGCGCTAATACCTGCAAACCATCTAACAGCACAGACATGCGTACAGTGATATAATCCGCCAAGATAAATGCATCCGGAAACACCAAACGTTCCACCGAGGAATGACTGATATCTCGTTCATGCCATAAAGCGATGTTTTCCATCGAAGCCACTTGATAAGATCGCAGTAACCTAGCGCAGCCAGTGATGTTTTCTGCAGAAATGGGATTTTTTTTATGCGGCATCGCTGAGCTGCCTTTTTGCCCCTTACTAAATCCCTCGACCACTTCCGAAACTTCACTGCGCTGTAAATGCCGAAGTTCAATCGCTAATCTTTCATAACCCGAACCCAACATCGCTAAAGCCGAAATCATTTCCGCGTGACGATCCCTTGGTATCACTTGTGTGGCAATTGTTTCTGGAATCAGTTTTAATTTTTTAGCTAGCTTTAATTCGACCTCTTCCGATAAAGACGAAAAAGTCCCCACCGCCCCACTTAGTTTACAAATGCGCATCCCGTGAAAGGCCTGCTGCAACCGAGTACGATTTCTTAAAAACTCACTATAAAACCCCGACATCTTTAAACCAAATGTCGTCGGTTCCGCAAACATCCCATGCGTTCGCCCTGCACATAAAGTCGTGGTGTGTTTTTTAACTATCTGTCGAAACGCGTTTTCTAATTGATCCAAGCTGTGATCTAAAACTTCTTTCGCTTTTTGCACTTGCAAACTAAACGCCGTATCTAAGACGTCACTACTTGTTAAACCAAAATGCACAAACCGACCGTACTCGCCAACGTTTTCCGCGACGTTACTGACAAAGGCTATCACATCGTGCTTGGTTTCTTTTTCAATCTGCTGAATGCGTTCGACATTAAAACAAGATTTTTCTTTGATCGCAACCGCAGCTGCACGAGGAATCATTTTTAAAGAGGCCTGTACTTCAGCAACGGCCACCTCGACAGCTAACATATTTGCAAAACGACTTTCCTGAGTCCAAATAGCGCCCATTTCTGCGCGTGTGTAACGATCTATCATAGTTCAACATCCTCTTTCTGATTGTCCTTGTCGGCGTCTTTCTTTTTCGATTTTTCCATGCGTTTTAGTTTTTCTTGTTTTTTCCAATGCTTTTTTAGTATTTCGATTAAAATGCCTTCTTGCGTTTGTGCCATTGATGAATAGGTATAAACCTTCCACTGCTCGGGGCCATCAAAGTATGTATTTTTCATTTTAATCGGTCGATGCTTTTGCAAAGATTTTTTGTCATAAACTGGAAAACGGCTGCCGCCTAATTCGTTGTAATTATAACGATACTCTTGCGGTTCGTCCTGCAATAAAACCTCTACCTGAGGCAAGCGTTGCTTAAGAACCTCCATTGCAGCCGTCGCCTTATCTTGTAAATATATTTTATTAAACCTTTGAATATTCGGAATGCGCATCCACACATCAAACAATTCTGGGCTACTGGTTCTTTGCATCACTAAAAAGTTTTCATGCGTCCAAGGCAGTAACTCGTCTTGCAGCAAACACATATGCCATGGAAATTGTCTTTGCTCAGGACTATCCTTGATCTTTAATCGATAGCGAACCCATGACCATAAAGGCTCTAAGACCCCTTCTGGAAATATTTGCTTTTGCACTTTCGAGGACAGGGATCTTGTTTCTTCCGAGCTTAAACCCCAAACCACCTCGTCTGGCTGAATCACAAAACTGCGATCCGCTTTAACCTCGATACCTGTCATCAGATTTTTATTTTCAATTAAAATATCCACCAGTTTAGCGTTTTCAGGCACCAAAACTCCCTTCGAACGAGCCCAATCTAAGGATTTTTGAAAAGATTTGCGACTGGAGTGTTTAATGAAATACTCACTTTGCAAGGGAATAGCGTCATTCTTCATGACAGTTTTAACTTCTTCATTCCAGGATAAATTCACCGCCGTATTCGCTAACAAACGTGATGCTAAATCCACAGTCTTGATGGTCGAATCTTTTTTTAACATTTGCTTGGTCAATGGCCCTTTTAATTCGATCGGTCCTGGCGCACCCCACAAAACAAAACCATTTTCATTCGCAATCAAAGCCTCATCACAATGTAAACGCTCGATTTGCTTTTCTAAAGAGACTTCTTTTTGAAATTCTTTGATCACCAGTTGTCGACGTTCTTGAGAACCAGAACCCATGAAATATCCAAATGGGCCTTCCCAATCCTCTGGGGCCCATGCTCCTAACTGTTCGCTGCAATCTAGATAAACGGTAGACAATCCCTCTTGTGCGAACAAAGCACTTAACCACAGGCCTCGCCCAAATCCACTGACTATTACCACATCGACTTTCATCTTCGAACTCCCTTTCGATCTGTCTTTCGAGTACCCTCTATAAATCTTCGTACTAACTTCTGCTCACAAGCTGCGATCTGCAATGTTCTGCGTGACAACGGTTGCTGCCAAGCCTGTTGCTGGCCACAAATCGCAGACTGTAAAATCACCGGCCCTGCATCCATCTTCGCCACCACTACGTGAATCGTAACACCCATCGCTTCGTTGGCTTGATAACTTTTTTCAATAGCCTCTAATCCCGGAAATTTTGGTAACAAACTGGGATGCAAATTAAAAATTCGCTTCTCCCAACGTTGAACAAATTCAGCCGGCACAAGCTTCATAAATCCTAATAAAAAAATAGAATCGATTTTTCGAATTAATAACTGCTGATGCAGTTCTTCCCAATCTTTTTTAAATGTAAAAACAGGGATCCCCATACGACGCGCACGTAGTGCCCCTAAGGCTTTGGAATTAGAAGTCACACATAAGACCACTTGATTGCGTCCCATTAAATCCAACACCGACTGTAGGTTGCTTCCTCGTCCAGATATAAAAATAGCCCAACGAGGAAGTCCCATTATTACACCCTACCCGATATCGGGGATTTCGGGGTTAGTTGATCAGCTTTTTTCAGATACCCTATATCCAAAGCTAAAAAACCAGCTTTAGCTATCTCTAGTTTCAATTTTTCCACTGAAGTCGATGGAACCACAAACACAAATCCCAAACCACAATTAAATGTCTGTAACATTTCGGATTTTGATAAACCACTACGAGCTTGCGCTTCTTTAAATAAAAGCGGCCACTCCCAATCCTGCAACACGAACTCTATATCCGCAGGTAACACACGTGGAATATTTTCTATACCGCCACCCGTGATATGTGCAGCCGCATGCACCTCAATCCCTAACGCTTTAATCGACTGCACTAATTGCACATATAAATGTGTCGGAATTAATAATTGCTCAGCCCATTCCTCTAAATCCTTTTCAAACAAACGTCGAACTAAACTGTAACCGTTCGAGTGAAATCCAGAACTAGAAACACCAATCAACACATCACTGACTTGCACTCGGTGAGATCCCCACGCCAGATCCTCGTCCACTAAACCCACCGCAAAACCCGCGCAATCAAAATCACCTTTTTGGTAAATCCCTGGCATCTCGGCTGTTTCACCACCCACTAAATCACACAGCGACTTTTCACAAGCTGCACGAACACCACTTAAAAAATCTTTCGCCGCCTCTAACTGCAATTCACCGACAGCATAGTAATCTAAAAAAATATAAGGATCCGCACCACAACAAATCATATCATTCACACACATTGCTACCATGTCTTGAGCAACTGAATAATATCTTTTGTATTGAGCAGCTAACTTTACCTTAGTTCCCACACCATCCGTGCAAGTCACTAATAAGGGTTTTTGATATTTTTGAAATGGCAACCGATATAACGAGGCAAAACCACCGATACCACTGACATCCACACCACGAACTTTAGAATCGGTATGATTAGAGTTTGTCCTTTTGGCATCATTTGCATTTTGGTTTTCTGACAAATTTTGTGATTTATTATTTTTTTGGTGCACCAACCAATCAACAAGAGCATCGCCTTTGTTAACATCGACTCCAGCTTTTTTGTAACTAAAGCTCATGGTGTCCCCCAAGTGAATTTTACGATATAAAAACCGTATTTGATTTTTTTACGTGAGTCCACACTGTTTTATATTTTTTTTGAAATGATTCACTGTGGTTATTGAATTAGCGATAGCTAATTTTTGACACTGAAATATACATATATTCTTTAAAAATGTACCTTGTCATTTGTATATGCGTATGAAATCCTAAGCTTGTATTCTATTTTTCATTTCTTGGGGTTGAATTATGAAAACAAACGTAGAACTACCTAGTGATCTTCTTAAAGAGGCCATGCGAGTCACTCATGTTTCCAAAAAATCTGACGTTCTTAAACTGGCTCTTGAAGCACTTATTGAAAAAGCTGCTAAATCAGAATTAGCGCAACTTGGCGGCAAAGTTAAAGGCTTTAAAAAAGTACAAAGAAGATAACATGAAAGTACTGGTCGATTCTTCTGTTTGGATTCAACACTTTAAATTAGGCAATCAAGAATTAACTTATTATCTTGAATCAAGCACTGTATTTACTCATCCATTTATCATTCAAGAACTTTACCTAGGTCGCCCTAAGGGACATGATGAAGTATTCAAACGATTACATGCATTACCTTCTTTGCAGGTAGAATTAGATAAAGATATTCTGCATTCAATTGATGAACTTAAACTCAAGGGTAGAGGTATCGGAATCGTCGATGTTCATCTTCTTGTTTCTGCTTTAAAAAACAATTGCAAGCTTTTCACCTTGGATAAGAAATTAAATAAGACCTTTCAAGAATTAATAAAATAACAACATTCACTGTGGTTATTGGATTAGAATAAACTTCTAAAAATTATATCCTAAACCAACTGTGCCGTAAAATGTTGTGAATTGAAAACTGTACCGATCCTGTGCAAAATCAATCTGCTTGACGCCAAAACCAGCTTCGCCAAAAATATTATTGGTCCACATTAACTTACCATGAAAATTCAAAGCCCAGTTCCCGTTGCCACCATTACTGGGTCCACGTAATGTTCCACCACTGGATCCCCCCACGTTGATTCCCATTGTGTAGTAGATAAACTCTAGATCAACCCACTTCGGATAACGAAACACTGGCATCCAGTTAAATATGTCATCAAATATTTTTGGCATCGAACGAGCCCAAAAAAATCCACCACCTGACATACCCGCTTCATAAGAACCAAACTGTACTTTTTGATAACTGAGCATCAAACCCCAAGTTTCATCGCGATTCCATAACCCAGGTGTTAAGCGATATTTTAAATCCGCCGTGTGCTCAGTCAACTTAGCTGCCGGAGTCACAATCGTTAAATCCGATAAACTTTGAAAGCCTTTCAGACTAAGTCCCCAACGATGACGACTCAGCCAATAATTTCGCCAACTCCATAAATCTTCAAACCAATAATTAAAAGCCAACTCACCCATCGATGACAACTGACCACCGCTGCCTGCCACACCCGACATTCGCAAACTGAACTCCCGTGGATAGCCCTTAAACATTTCGTAATATGTGCGAAAGCTATTCTCACCTACAGAAAGATCCAAATAACTTTTATTTAATTGCCCACGATCTTGCGCCTTAAAATACCATGTGAACTTCGTGTTATCCTTGGGATCTAACTCAACACTATTTTCTTTTGAGCTTAACTGCACACCAGGATGCTTACGCCCCTCTAAGGCGACTCCATCGACATAAGTTCCAATCGGAGTTCGCGTGCTTAAGTAAGGGCGCATCTTAGCGACGGGAATGGATTTCGTTTTAAACTCTTGCACCAGGGGCGTGCCCCCTTCAGACACTGCAATTAATTGCGTGTCATCTGGTTTCAAACGGTATTCCCAAAAAACTCTTAAATCACCGATAGTTTCTTGCCACCCAAAAAATTCGGTCCATTCCCCCATTTTTTCTTTACTTAGTAATTTCACATCGTGAACTGGCAAGGGGCCTTCACCTAAAATATAAATGTTTTTATTTTCCTCTTTCAGCATTTCTGAAATACGAAAACCTTTCACCTTCGTGCGAAGATCTAAAGTCCAACCTTGAGATAAATTAACAAAAAACGAAAATTCATCGCCAGGTTTCACTAACCATTCCCCTGATTCTGTTTTAGTCTCGTCCCGCACTTGCGCATTCACAATCACTCGTTTAGGAGTTTCAGAATAAGGCTTTACTTTAATCACAAAATTTCTTTTTGCTGAACGCACCAGTTCGTAATAGGAACTGCACAAACGAATGCGATACGGCAGTTCTCCGTTCGCGATACATACCAAAAATGGTTCCTTTAACAATGATTCGTAATTGGCAGATTCTCCGACTTTGGCCACATTCACTTCAAAAACAAGCGGGTTGGGATTTTTCTTGGATTCCCATTTTTTATTAAATAACACTTTACCTGTTCTAGAAATAAATTCTAACGATAAAATTTTAACAGGAGCTAGCTCGTTACGAAAAGTTTGCTCTAATAATGACGGCACCCCAATCGCAAATGCAGCCAGATTTTTTTTCGACTTAGTTTCGTTGATCTGAATAGTAAAATCTTTTTCCAATAACGACACACCTGACAGTTGGATAGATTTACCATCATCTAAAAACTGATGCGTAAATTTAAGTGGCTTTACTTCTAATCGATCCGACAAGACTTTGAATCGTACAGGAATGGCGTATTGTGGATTCATTGTTTGATTTGCGGATTGAGCCACCGCCGGCACCTGGTACAACAAGGCTCCAATTACACAAACGATTGTAATATTACAGAAAATCACTGACCTTTTCGTCAATAGGTTCCATTTCCGGATGGTATCTTGCCGTACAAAATTTCGCAATAATTTAAGAATCATCTTGTTTAGTTTAAAGACTTAAAATAAAAAAATAAAGATTAAAAAAGAAAATTACATTACCGGAGCCAGCAAGGAATTTATCATGACATTAGAAAACCCCACGCCAATTCCCATGCAAAGACGTATTTACTCGATGAAAGTTGAGTCTATCATAGATCACACTCCGGAAATTCGAGAATTGATCCTAAAAACTCCTCAAGATCCAGCCTTTCATTTTCGTTGTGGCCAATTTGTGATGCTTCACCTACCAAATCCAGCTGGTGGTAAAGATTTACTCCGAGCTTACTCAATCGCCTCGGATGAGAAAGAAAAAAACTATATTCATTTGATTTTTAAGTTTGTTCCCTCGGGTGCTGCATCCACATTCGTATGGAACCTCAAAGGTGGTGAGACCTTAAATTTCACTGGCCCCTTTGGTAAATTATTTTTTCAAGAGCCTCCGACGGAGCAAATTGTATTTTTAAACACTGGTTCAGGCGTATCGCAGCACATCTGTTACCTAGCTTCAAAACTAGAACAATATCCGAATCTACAATATCGCATGTACTTTGGAGTTCGCACCGAAAAAGATATTTACTACGAGGATTGCTTAATTAAACTAAAAAACAAACTTCCTAATTTTCAATATTATTATGTTCTTAGCCGCGTTTCTGATACCTCTACTTTAAATATTTCAACTCCGGTCAAAAGTGGTTACGTTCAGCATTACTTAAAGGAACTGGACTACAAAAATACACCGACCACCTTCTACTTGTGTGGCAACGGACAAATGATCAAAGAAGTAAAGCATCAGTTACTAGAAATAGATGGACTAAAACCGCAACAAATCTGGGCAGAAGCGTTTGACTAAATGATCATTAACTCTTTATTCAGCAAAAATAAAAGTGTGTTGCAAAATAAATCCATTATTGGATTTATTGAATTACTTATTGCCAATACTTTTTGGGGCCTTGGTTTTGTGGCCACGGTCTGGTGCTTACGTGACATTAGCCCTTCAGCGATTTTATTTTATCGTTTTACAATGGCTTTTGTTTTAAGCTTAATGACTTATTTATTTTTAAAACGAAAACAAAACATTGCAGACATTTTATTTGTTTTAAAAACAGAAGTGAAGCTAGCCTTTCTGCCTGGTGTATTTTTATTTCTAACTTTATTGTTACAAACCTGGGGTTTAAAATACACGACGGCAACCAAATCAGGATTTATCACCATCCTGTATGTGCTGATTATTCCTTTTATAGAAATCATACATCAAAAAACTTTTCCAAGCCTTAAACACTGGCTTCTGACTTTACTGGCCCTAGTTGGTACTTTATTTATGATAGAAATTTTCCAAATATCAAAAACAGGTTTGAATTTAAACTTTGGAGATTTCTTAACTTTATTATGCGCTTTTACCGCTGCCTTTCACATATACTTTATCGGTATTCGATCGAATATGACTTCGAGTGGTTTATTACTAAATGGATTTCAAAGTTTATGGTGCGCTCTACTAGCTTTACCTTTCCTGTTTTATGAAAATGATTTTTATTTAACAGATTTGCAATCCCTGACGTGGATTGGATTATTGGCATTAGGCGTAGGATCTTCGTTTTTAGCTTTTTTCTTGCAAGTCAAAGCTCAAACTGAAATCAATGCCAGTATTGCAGCTGTTTTATTTTTAATGGAGTCCCCTTTTGCGGCCATGTTTGGCTTTATCTTTCTGAGCGAGACCATGAACTATTGGCAAATCATTGGCGCTATATTAATATTCACCTCCTGTGTCTTAATCACTCGACTAAAAACAACTGACAAAAAAGGGCTACTAAATTCCTAGTCAGCTATTTTTTACACACAACATATTTTGCAATTCCAAAAGCACGGCTCCCTATTGTAAATTCAGTTCCGGTGGATAATTCAATCGTCAAAGACCTAGCACTCATTCTTAGTTCAGCCAGCATCACGGCCTTGGCCAGCCGCTTGTTTCGCTTCCCCTTGATTTTAGGCTATATGTTAGTCGGTTTATTAACAGGTCCATATACTAAAATATTTTTCGCTCATGTGGGGGATCCTTTTAGTATTGATGAATGGGCTAACTTGGGAGTCATTTTTTTATTATTCACACTGGGTCTAGAATTTGATTTTAAAATATTAAAATCCGAAGGTAAAAAATTAGGACTCTTGACCCTATTTGAAAGCTTAGGGTCTTTTTTAATTATTTATTCCTTTGCAAAATTTTATTTGCAGTGGTCGCACTTGATCTCCATTTTTTTAGCCGTTGCTGGTAGCATTTCTTCGACTTCCTTGATTTTAAAAACGCTTAAAGACCGCGAATTAACCGATAAATATCTAGGAAAAAAAGTCATCGGCCTGTTGGTATTTGAAGATGTTGTCGCCATCTTTTCACTGGTCTTACTGTCCAGTTTTATTCAATCACGATCTTCACATAGTGGCTCTAGCGTTTTGAATAGTCTATTTACTTTTATCGCGTTTTTAGCAGCCTGGTTGACTTTGGGGTTTACACTGATTCCAAAAATGATCAATGCTTTAAAAAAGTGGATCGATGACGAGATATTAGTGGTTCTTAGTTTGGGCCTGTGCCTAGCCATGGTGGTGGCTGCCAGTGAATTTGGATTAAGTGAAGGACTAGGTGCCTTTCTAACTGGATTGATTTTTTCTAGAACTGAGCTAGCGCATAAGGCTTCGCATTTAATGATGCCCATTCGCGATTTATTTTTAGCTATCTTTTTCGTGTCCATTGGAATGATGATTGATATAGATTTGATTTTACCTAATCTGAATATCATTCTTCAGTTATCTGCTGTAATTTTTGCTGCTAAATTTGTGATTACTTATCTGGGATCGATTCTATTTAGAAATAACATCAGAGACAGCCTAGGGATCGGATTATCGATGACTCAGATTGGGGAATTTTCCTTTTTGATTGCAACATTGGCAACCACAGCTAAAATTGCGCCCGCACCATTTAGTGCGATTATCGTTGGAACGTCCGTGCTATTAAGTTTTACTTCACCCTTACTATTAAAAATTTATACCTTTTCAAAACCCTATTGGCGAGACCAAGATTGGGCCCTATGGACGGTCTCATTTAAACCGAGTGCATCCAGAACGAATCCCTATTTTTCCGCCATCCTACGCTGGATATTAAATGCCTTATTTATTTTTATCGTTTTATATTTAGTCATCGACATTTTAGCTGTACCGATTCTAGATCAGCTGGGTGATTACGAAGACTTATTATTAGAAATCAAAATTGGTTTGATATTATTGCTGTCACCATTTTTTTGGAACTTGGTTTTTTATGAAGATATTTTCTTTCAATCCAAATGGACTATGATTCTTAAGATGTTTTTAGGACTTATCATCAGCATTATTTTAATTTCACAAATACTTCCTTTATCGTGGGCCGCACCAGGTGCGATCCTAGGCATCACACTTCTTGGGACTTTCGCTGCCAGAGGCTATTCCAAAGCTTATCAGTGGATTGAAACATGGTTCACTTCTCACTTTAAAGAGTAATCAAAAAAGCCGATTTCTTAATTAGTAATTCATCTAAAAAAGATTTAAAGGGAAATAATCAAGTTTCGAATTCAGCTGCTTTTAAATCGAGTTCTTCATTAGGAGCCATTAGCTTTGATCCGAACTCTGGTGAAGTGACAGTGCCTTCAACTAATATTGCTGATAGCCTTGTTTCTGACACACCTTCTGCTAGTAGCGTCTTTGACCCATCAGGTTCATGGACAATAGGCCCTGTAGATTTTACGGTTCCGAATGGTGTTAAATCTCCGTGTGTAGGAAATAATAATTCATGTAGCGGCCCTCCCGAAGGACAGACTATTTATCTAAAATTATGGAAAGGCTTAGTGACTGCTACAAATGCAGATATATATGGACTGCAAGTTTGGCAATCTGCTTCTGGATACACAACTTGTGATAGTCGTATCGGTTTAACTCCAGCTATGAAAACAAGTTTAGGTGTTGATTTTAGTGCGAATGGATCTGAGTAACGCTAACGCTTGTCTTCCAAGATTAGATACCGATTGGACTTCGTCTGATCCAACTACTTTTGCTTCAGTTAGCTTTCGACCTCAGTCCTTAATCTTTATGGAGCAGTACTCGCCATTTTCAGATGGCTCTGGTGGAACTATCTTATCTAGACAAGAAGGTTATCGTGGCGTGCAAGTCAGTAGCAATAACTTTATAAACTGTAAAGTGATCGAAACTGGTGGTTTAACAATTAAGAAAATTTCTGACACTAAATTATTAGCGACTTATCAGTCCTCAGAAATTACAACCAGTTTGTCTAAGCCCGCTTGCTTAGCTAACTTTACCGGAGCTCGCTCGACTTTCTTATTTTACTTAACGAAGTAGAGCAAGCCCTGATAGTTCAGACATATTAAGACTCTAAAAATTGAGCTCTACAAACAGGGCTCAAAGAATAAGGTCCTATAAAAACATTGAATAAAAACAAAAGCCCCATCTGATAGATAAAATCAGATGGGGCTTTTGTTTTTTGCCTCTCAACATTCTCTGCTTGCACTTTACGATTGGCTAAGTTCTCTTCTATGGGGGCGACACAGCCTCCTGCCTGACGAGCCATGTGCCATCCATGGCCCGCTCGAGGTCGTTAAGAATAGAAATTCACTCCCGAAACCAATACCAAGTGCAAGTAAAAATAAAAGCCCTCGTTACAGTTAAATAACGAGGGCTTGAAATTAAAACAGAATCACTTTTTAAAACTAAAAATAAAACTAAAAAAAAGTAACTCAATAAAATTTAAAAACCAAAACTAGCAAACTAGTGAGTTGGATTTGTTTTGAATTGATCTTCTTCTGTAGAACCCTTCATTGCCAATGTAGACGCTTGTCCACCGGTAACGATTGTGTTCACCAAGTCAAAGTATCCAGTTCCAACTTCACGTTGATGTTTAGTGGCTGTAAAGCCTTTTTCTTCGGCTGCAAATTCCTGATTTTGCAATTCGCTGTATGCAGACATACCACGATCGCGATAGCCACTTGCTAAATTGAACATAGAGTAATTCAACGCATGGAAACCAGCTAGTGTTACGAATTGGAATTTGTATCCCATTGCATTTAATTCGTTTTGGAATTTAGCAATCGTATGAGCATCTAATTTTTTGCTCCAGTTAAATGATGGACTGCAGTTGTAGGCTAACATTTTTCCTGGATGAGCCTTATGTACGCCCTCAGCAAATTGTTTAGCTTCATGCAAGTCTGGAGTCGAAGTTTCACACCATACTAAATCCGCGTACGGAGCATAAGCCACACCTCTGGCGATGGCCATATCAATACCGCCAGTGATATTGAAGAAACCTTCTGAAGTTCTAGCTTTTTTCTCGATAAATGGAGCATCAGCTGGATCGATATCACTTGTGATCAAACGAGCTGCATCAGCATCTGTTCTTGCAACGATCAATGTCGGAACATCCATCGCATCCGCTGCTAAACGAGCTGCATTTAATACTTTGATGAAAGTTTGAGTTGGAACCAAAACCTTACCACCTAAATGACCACATTTTTTCTCGCTGGCTAATTGATCTTCAAAGTGAACACCAGCAGCACCCGCTTCGATCATAGATTTCATTAATTCATAAGCGTTCAATACACCACCAAAACCAGCTTCAGCATCAGCGATGATTGGCGCAAACCAATCCAATTTTTCATTGCCTTCAGAAGAGTAGATTTGATCGGCTCTTTGTAAAGTTTGATTAATTCTTTTCACAACAGCTGGAACGCTGTTCGCTGGATATAAACTTTGATCTGGATACATTTGACCAGATAAGTTCGCATCCGCAGCCACTTGCCATCCAGATAAGTAAATCGCTTTTAATCCCGCTTTTACTTGTTGCATAGCTTGGTTTCCTGTTAAAGCACCTAAAGCACGTACAGCTTCTGGTTGATGTAAAGCAGTCCATAATTTTTTTGCGCCTAGTTCCGCTAAAGTGTAATTGATTTTTACAGTTCCTGCGATTTTAGCCACATCCAAACCGGAATAAGTTCTTTTGATACCTTTCCAACGTGGATCCGTGGACCATTTTTGCTCTAAGTCTTTTGCGTTTAAATACATACGTATTTCCTTTCTGTTGTTGTTTGTCTTATTGTGTCCTATTTTTCTAACGTAAAACCTTCCATCGTCGTGAAAAAATCCGGCAAGTCCTTTTGACAGAAAACAGTTTTAACTTTTTGTTTGGCTGCTAAATAACTGGCTTTTGTTTTTTCATCTTGGATGTCTAAAATTTTAAAAATATGTTCGCACTCTTCATCACAGATTTTTTCGATCAAGGCTTGATTCACTTGTGTACCGTCATCTAATTTTACTTGATGATGCAACCACTGCCACACTTGCGCGCGAGAAATTTCCAAAGTCGCCAAATCTTCCATCAAGTTTTCAAAAGCAATACAACCTAAATCCTGATCCCAGCCCTGTTGATACGCAATACCCACGCGCAAATTTGTACGAAGACCATTTAATGTTTTAGGACCAATCGCCTGTGGTAACAAATCTGGTTTTTCAGGAAAATCTGGCAATAAAACATTTAACTGATTCTTATTGGCAAATTCTTTTCTAGCGATAGAGATAAAATACGGATGTGAAACCCAACAACCATCATGTCCAATACTGGATTCACGATGCTTGTCTAAGCGAACCTTTTCAGTTTGTTGCACACGCACCTCAGCTTCTTTTCCAGGAGTGAATGCCGACATTCCTCCCATGGCAAAAGCCCCATGTTTGTGACAAATTTTAATCAAACGCTTGGCATAATTTTCCATCCAAGGTTTAGTCATATCAATAAACGAACGATCAGCAACAATACGATCTTTGTGTGTTTTCAAAGTTTTAATATCTGAAAAAATCTTATCCCAACGACCACCATTTAGACCACAAGCGCGCTCGCGAATTTCATATAAAATTTCTTCCATTTGAAAAGCCGCAGGTAAAGTTTCAATCAGAAACGTCGCTCGTAGAGTGCCGTTTTCAAGACCTAATTTTTCCTCGATAAAAGCAAAAACAGAATTCCATAAGCGAGCCTCCATATAGTGTTCACACTTAGGGACGTAAAACTTAGGTGTTTTCTTATCTGCTAAAAAGACTTTAGCTGTATGAAAAGCCGTCACAGCAAGATCCAAAAATCCACCTGCAATAGGTTGATTATTAACTAGAATATTTTTTTCAACCAGATGCAAGCCACGCACTCGCACCATTGGTTGAGCCATTTTGTTTGCATTTAACTGATAGACTTTACCGTCGTCTTGCACGAAGGATAGATTTTTATTGGCAACACCGATAATATTTTTATATCCATTTTTGACATTTTCCCAAGACGGCTTCATGGAATCCTCAAAATCCAACATAGCTGTATTTGCCACTTCACCATCTTGATTAGCACTTAACATTTGAATCACCATTTTAGGTGAACTGATAGGGCCTGTGATTTCCACTCGGCGATCCAATAGATCAGCAGGGATGGCTTTGACTTTCCACTCGCTATGCGCCGGATGCTGAGATAAGTACTGAGGAACAGCCCCATGGTCGTATTGAGCTTGAATTTTTTTTCGCTCAGCTAATAATTGCTGACGAGTGGATTCGAATTTTTCATGCATCTGTGTCAGTAAGTTTTGTAATTGCGCGGGAAATAATTCGTTTTCACTGCCGTTGAAGTTTTTTATCTGCAAGTTTTCAGACTCTTGTTTTGTAATTTCAATAGACATCGCTTAAAACTCCGTTTAGTTTAATTTTTAACAATTCTTTTCTTTTACTATCTAGATACTATCTAGATAGTATCTAGATAGTAAAAGAAAAGAATTGTTAAAAATTAAACTAAACGGAGTTTTAAGCG
>JBPOJH010000060.1:0-38495 GCA_052033755.1 Bdellovibrionota bacterium
AACGAAGTAAGTCCATTGAATTTGAATTCAAATAAGTAAAATGAATGATTTAGCTGCGAAGCAAACACTTCAAGCTTTAACTAAACATGTTTAAGTTTTTGACGAGCGCGCAAAATTGCGGCCTACACCTTACTGGATTAAGTCTATATCGAACTTGCACCTCTAGCAACGCTATAGTTATCATAGGTTAAACATTTACTATTGCTAAGCTCACTATTAGGATAGAGGTAAAAAAGTATGACTATTTCAGATGTCTCGATTCGTAATCCAGTTTTTGCTTGGATGTTGATGGCTGCGTTGATCGTTTTTGGAGCCATTGGTTTTTCGCGCTTGGGAGTCAGTCAATTGCCCGATGTGGATTTCCCAACAGTAACTGTGAGTGTTGGTCTTGAAGGAGCCGCACCCGAAGTGATCGAGACCACCGTGGTGGATCCGATCGAAAGCGCCTTGATGCAGGTCGAAGGGATAAAAAATATTTCCTCGTCCTCGAAGCAAGGCTCTGCCAATATTACGGCCGAATTTGAATTAGAAAAAAACATCGATGTGGCCGTTCAAGAAATTCAAACTAAAATTGCACAAGCTCAAAGATTATTACCCAAAGAAATTGATCCCCCTGTGATCACGAAAACCAATCCCGATGATCAACCCATTATTTGGCTAGCGTTGACCTATGACAAAAATGATCCTGAGTTCATGATGAAGTTTGCGAAAAATTGGTTGAAAGATCGATTCACCACCGTGCCCGGTGTTGGTGATATGTTCCTGGGTGGGTATACCGATCCAGCCTTGCGAGTGTGGGTCAAACCAGATCAATTAAAAAAACACAACATCGCGGTCAGCGATATTATCGATGCCATTCAAACAGAACACTCAGAACTTCCTGGTGGTAATGTTGAAGATGCTAAAAAGAATTTCAACGTCCGCACCATGGGTGAAGCCACCTCTGTCAAAGAATTTGAGTCATTAGTCATCTCAAGACGAGCTGGACAACTGACTTCAGACCCCAGTCAAATGGTCAAACTCTCACAAGTGGCAAAAATCGAAGAAGGACTTAATGAAATTCGCCGACTGTCTAGATTCAATGGTATTTCAGCCTTGGGTTTAGGAGTACGCAAACAAAGGGGTTCAAATGCCGTGGCGGTTGCTAAAGCCGTCAAGGCCAAAATGGCCGAGATACAACCACAGTTACCCCCAGGAATGAACTTAGCTGTCAATTTTGATAGTACTCGTTTTATCGAAGATTCTGTGCACGAACTCAATAAACATTTAGTGATGGCGGTTTTGTTAACCTCGCTGGTGTGTTGGATGTTTCTTGGTAGTTGGTCCGCTACTTTCAACGTCCTGTTGTCCATTCCAACTTCGATCATGGGTACATTCATGGTCTTGTATTTTTTGGGATTCACTTTAAATACCTTCACTTTGCTGGGGTTAACGTTAGCCATAGGTATCGTCGTCGATGATGCCATTATGGTTTTAGAAAATATTTTTCGTTACAGCGAAAAAGGTCATGGTCGTATCGAATCCGCCATCATCGGCGCCCGTGAAATTACTTTCGCTGCCCTTGCTGCCACTTTAGCTGTTGTGGCCATCTTCTTGCCAGTGGCCTTTATGAAAGGCGTGATCGGAAAATTTTTCTTACAATTTGGTTTAACAATATCAGCCGCCGTCATGTTAAGTTTATTAGAATCCTTAACCATCACCCCCATGCGATGTTCTAGTTTTGTTCATCATGGCGAGCGATCCACTCGCTTAGGCAAGTGGTTTGAATCTTCGATGAAAACACTAGATATTAAATACGAGCATGCACTTGCATTTATATTAAATCATCGTTGGAAAGTTTTGTTGGGATCTATTATTTTTGTGATTATTTCATTCGGTCTGATCAAAGAAAGACAAATCGGCAGTTACAAATACACTGGCATTAAATCCGAAATGACTCCTTTACAAGATCAAAGTATTTTTATTGCAAGGTTAACCTTACCTGCAGGGAGTTCTTTTTCTTACACCAATCAACAAACCAAGCTCGCCGAAGAATGGTTTCGCTCTCAACCAGAGGTCAAGTCCGTGTATGCTGCTGTTGGTGGTTTTGGTGGCTCTTCTGCTGATACCAATGTATCTATGATGTTTGTAACTATGCTTCCCAAAAATGAACGCAAAGTGACGCAACAACAATTTATGGATCGTGCTCGCGGGGCCTTAAAGAAAATTCCTGATGTAAAAACCTTTCTTCAGGATTTATCTTCACGCGGTTTCTCAAGTGGTCGAGGCTTCCCCATCGAATTCACTGTAATGGGTCCCGATTGGGATCAGCTATCCAAGCAAACAACAGCCATCATGAAAGGCATGGAAGATTCGGGAATGATGGTCGATGTAGATTCGAATTACTTATTGGGAATGCCCGAACTACAAATTGTACCCGATCGAAACGCAGCAGCTTTGCATGGCGTTTCTGTTTCTGCGATTGGAAAAACGGTGAACTCCTTGATTGGCGGTATCAAAGTTGGACAATATCCTAAAGATGGCACGCGCTATGATATTCGACTACAATTGGAAAAATCAGGTTCTCCTGAAAAGGAAATAGAAAATTTAATGATCGGAAATTCAAGATCAAATTTGGTTCCATTAACCAAACTGGTGCAAAAATCGGTCAAGCCCTCGTTGCAGTCCATATCCAGACAAAACCGACAACGGGCTATTTCGGTTTATGCCAATTTAAAAATGGGTGCCTCACAAGAATCCGCTCAAGCTAAAATACAAGAAATTGCAAAAAATGTTTTGCAACCTGGATATATGATTGATCAAGCTGGTAGTTCGAAAGCCTTCAAAGAGTCTTTTCAAACTTTAACCTTTGCGTTGGTGATGGGATTTGTTGTCGCCTACATGGTATTGGCTTCACAGTTTGGTGGGTATATCGATCCATTCACAATATTGATGGCCTTACCATTTAGTTTCAGTGGCGCTTTTTTTGCCTTAAAATTTTCCGATCAAAGTTTAAATATTTATTCTTTCATCGGAATCTTATTGCTAATGGGTATCGTAAAAAAGAATTCGATTTTATTGGTTGAGTTCACCAATCAAGTTCGTGAAAAGAATCATTTGTCAGCGAAAGATTCTTTATTACAAGCCTGTCCCGTGCGCCTGCGACCTATCTTAATGACGTCGATGGCGACCATTGCGGGAGCCATCCCCTCGGCAACGGCCACCGGTTCTGGTGCTGAAACTATGCGACCGATGGCCCTGACCATCATCGGTGGTGTGATTGCCTCAACCTTACTAACACTGTTTGTGGTACCAGCTGTGTACTCGTTGATGGATCGCCTTCGCCGCGCTGAAACCACGAAAGCAGCCATCAAAAATGCCTTCGAAGGATTATAGTGGTGTAAATTTTAGACCACTTTTGGGTCGAATTTCTTTGAATTATCGTAAGGCATTTTCTTTGCTAACAGAATGGCATGACTCAAAGATTTTGGATTCATTTATCGTTAGGTCTACTGTGCGTTAGCTTAGTTGCTTTTTCCTATGTTATTCGCAAACCACTTTGTATTGATTCTAATCTTGTCGAAAAGTTTGACAGGATTACCGAGGCAAATAGCTTTTCCGTCTATCGTTGCGGACTTATGAAATCCGTTGGCTTCCATCAAAAATTTTCCAATGAGCTAGCTGGCATTTCCGCCAGACTTCAAAAACTAGAAAAACTATTAGACTCGATCGGGCCTTTAGAAAATCGCGTGCATGTTCATATTCTTGAACAAAAAGACCGAGTTTTTCGCGTGGTCGATCATAATATTTTTCTGAGTGAAAATTTATACCTAACCAAAGGTATCTTAGAAAAAGCGATACTAAAAATTTGGTACCGAGAAAAAGCCAATCCGATGATATGGTCCCAAAGTTTATTTGAAGAAACTTGGACCGATTTAATTTATGCAAATATTTCTGGAAATTCGATCAATGAATCGATTCAAAAAACTCCTTGGCCGCATTTATTGCAAACCTATCAAGGTTACTGCGCTTCCCCTTGGGTGTCCTTAGAACACATTAATTTTTGCGAGCGTTTTAAAGAACTAAAAAATCCTATCGAAGATCGACTGGCTTTTGGTTCTTTAAGGCCTATGCTAACAAGTGCTTTGATACAGTTCTTTAATAAACAACCCGGATCTGTTCGCTGGAATATTTTAAAATCCTTAGCCGGTGGTTTAAAATCCATTGAATTGTTTGATTACTCTTCGGCATTTCAGCCATCAGATATAAATTTGACTGAGTTTTACGATATTCGACAAATTCTACAAAGTTGGTTACAAAACTCAAAAAATTTATTTCAAAAGGTTAACGCTCAATTTCCAGAGGAACTTGGACTTGAATTAGCCGAGTTTCAATACGATTTTGAAAAGCCTTTCGTTTTTGATTTAGGTATTGAGCAAACGCAAGAGGACATCGATAAAACACTGAAGCCCATCCTTAACGATTTATTTAAACGAAAAAAGTTATTAGTGAAAAAAACCATCGCCATGATCGGTCCTAGTAAAATTCTTGTCTTGCCAAACGAGTACGGTCTTCCTAAGCAAAAACTAGATGGCATTAAATATTTTCGCAAGATCACTTTTTCATGCGTTTTTCCCAGTCAAGAAGAAGTGCTTCGAGATAATCCTGACACTGAACGTGTTTTGTGGATTAGGAACTGCGCTAATGATGAGTTAAATAATATTCAACTTCGTAGTCTGATTGAAAATGGCATTTTTGCTTTTTCTGAAGCCAACCCACAGGTCAGCTTTATTGAGTTCCATGTGGGCTCGCTATTGTTGTCCAAAGAATCAGGCGTCAATCTGATTGATGAAATTAAAAAGGGATATCGCGCCAATAAGACTTACTTAGAAAAACCAAAATCTTATAAGCTCAACATCCCTGTAGACGGCATTACTCTTTTCCGAATTTTGTAGAGACTTTGTAACGAATTGTTTCTTTGATTTTATTTTTATCATCTACATAGACACAAGTTGGTTGGTGCTTTAAAGCTTCTTTTTCATCCAATTGCGCATAGGCGGCAATAATAACGATATCCCCTTTTTGCACGTGTCTGGCTGCGGCTCCATTCAAACAGATTTCACCTTTTTTGCCGGGTATAACATAGGTATGAAAGCGAGCGCCGTTATTACAATTATAAATATCTACTTGTTCAAACAATAACAACCCAGCCTCTTTGGCTAATTTGCCACAAATTGAAATCGATCCTTCATAATTTAAATTGGCATCCGTTACCGTTGCACGATGAATTTTACACTTTAACATATTTAGCTGCATAACAACCTCCGCTTAAATTTCCTATTGAGTTCACAACAATTTTTTTTTCTAACTTTTGTCAGAAGCTCTCTAATAAGTTCAAAGTCAAAAAGTCGCACAAGCGAACCGACCGAGCAACGCAGGATTTGAATTTATTAGAGAGCTTCTAGTTGAGCTTCTAATTTAATTTCAGGGCCGTTACCAATCCTTGTAAGACCAAATCCGGCTGAGTGACATCAAATATCTGATGTTTTTCAAACAAGGACGAAAACCCTCCGGTCCCTATCACAAATGGCTTTTCACCCGCAAAGCACTCCTTCGTAATGCGTTCTGAAATCTCTCGCATCGTACCCATATGACCATAAAACAAACCTGACTGAATGCTTTCAACCGTCGATCTTCCCAATGCATGATCCAAAGGAATAATTTCAACAGAAGGCAACTTTGCCGTCTTGCTTTCCAAGGCCTCCATACACAAGCGCATGCCGGCAACGATCGATCCACCTAAGTATTCTTTATCTTTAGAGACCGCACAAAAGGTAGTTGCCGTACCTAAATCAATAATGATGAGATTTTTTTTAGGAAACATATGAGTCGCTGCAATCGCATTCGCAATACGATCGGCACCGACTTCGACAGGATTTCGGTAGTTAATCTTCAATCCTGTTTTAACTCCGGCCTGTAATAAAAAAGGATTAATATTAAAATATTTCTTACACGCATTTCGAATCGAGTGTACAACATCGGGAACCACTGAACAAATTGCGATCTGTTGAACCAAAGCTGGATTGAAATCATTTTCACGCAGTACCGAGCGCAAAAAAATACCAATTTCATCACTGGAAGATCCCATTTTAGAAGTTTTACGAAAACGAAATTTGATCTCATCATTTTCAACTACACCACCAAAAATCTGACTATTACCAACATCCAAGGCTAAGATCATATAACCATCCATTTTGAAATTTCAGAAGTTAAAGCCAATACACCGTCCACGGAACTTATTTCAACAATTTTATTATTAACATTCGAAAATAAATGAAAAGTATGCTTCAGCGAACTAATTTCACCGACATCATTTTGAATCACCAGATCCGCCTTAGAATGTTGAAATAATTTTTCAACCGCTTTTCTTTGCTGAGAGTTTTTTTGCAAGATGGTTTTTTGATGTGCTGTTTTACTGTTAACTTCTCCATTAATGTCCACCACCTTGGAGACTGTGGAATTTTTGAAGGCAGTCATTTTAAAACCAATGACTTTCATTTTTTTATTACGACTCCATTTTTTCAATTGATCGATCAGTTTTGGATTTCTTTTTAACTTTAAGGTCATGACCGACTTATCAGAAGATATTTTACCTTGCACAGATCCTTTAGCTAGGGAGTAGTCGCTGACCGCCGCCGCATGAAAAATAAAATCATATGAATTAGCTTTTAATTCTGACTGCAAAGTCTTGGCCAAATCGGCATAACTTGAAAATTCTAGTAATTTATCAATATCGGATACTGGCGCAATCGCCTTATAAGCCTTCAATAAAGTCACTTGCATTCCAAGACTATGTAGTACATCTGCCAATTGCGCCCCTGTTTTACCCGTACTTGTATTTGTAATCACGCGAACCGCATCGATAGGTTCCGAGGTTCCACCCGAGGTAATCAGGACTCGCAAACTTCGACCACTGATTCGTTGATTTTTAATTTCGCCATTTTGCTTATTCTGCCTATTATTCTGTACAGACAAATACTTTTCGAAATGCTTACTAACCTCAGCAAATATTAATTCGGGATCCAGTAATTTACCCCACCCCACTTCACCGCAAGCTAAAACCCCAGAAGCAGTTTCTAAAATTTCCACACCCATTTTTTTCAATTTTTCCAAAGAGCCTTGTGTCACTGGATGTTGATACATTTTTGTATTCATGGCTGGCGCTAATAAAAATGGTTTATTAAAATCATGTGCTAAAAAAATTGTTGATAACAAATCATCACCAACTCCCGCGGCCATTTTATTTATTAAATTTGCCGTCGCAGGAACCGCAATCACCAAATCCGCTTCGCGCACTAAATAAATATGATCCATAATGTGGTCTGATTGAAACAGATCACTCAATAAAGGCTTCCCAGTAAGCCCTTCGATGGTGGCATTACCTACAAATTTTTGTGCAGATGCCGATGCCACCACTTGCACATCCATCCCCGCTTGCACCATTTTCGAAATTAAGCCACAGGCTTTATAGCAAGCTATACTACCTGACATTAATACTAATACTTTTTTAGATTTTGACATTATCAATTAACCTCACGTCACCCAAAAAGGCGGCCACAAATCGACGATCCCCATGATCCTCTAAGTAATCCACTTTAAAACCAGATTTTTCTAACTCGCTCTTTGCAGCCGCAATGTCTTTCGCGCTTTTGATTACTTGATAAATTTTGGGAGCCAATTGCCTTTGTTCCGCCGTCAAGCGTGTGTTGCGTGAACTCATCGCCAAACCATCCGCTTCGCGAACGGTCTCTACAGGTATAATCTGAATCGGTAAAAAAAATGCCTGTACCATGCCTTGAATCAAACGCAATTGCTGATAATCTTTTTCACCAAAGTACGCACGATATGGATTTACAATCTGAAACAACTTCATCACCACAGATAAAACCCCATCGAAATGTCCTGGGCGATGGGCTCCACAAATCTGACGACTGAAATCATTTTCAGTGATTTTATATTTATATTGATCTGGATACATTTCCGTATATTCAGGAAAAAAAATTGCATCCACCCCCGCGCGCTGAGCCACCGCCAGATCTTGCTCCCAAGTCACCGGATATTTTTCAAAATCTTTTTTATCGTTAAACTGAGTGGGATTCACATAAATCGATAAAACAACAATATCGTTTTCGGACTTTGCACGTCGTAATAAGGTTTCATGACCAAAATGCAAGGCTCCCATCGTAGGAACAAAACCAACAGAAACGTCCTTGACGACAACATCCTTAGCTACAGAATTAGTTGCGTTCACTAAACCCGCGCGCCACCTTTGCAATTCACGCACGGTTTTAAAAACTTGTACCGTCTTATTTGCTGCTGCCATAACTTTCCCCTGGTGATGGAAATGCCTGTGACTGTACGTCACTGTGATATTGATTCAATGCGGACTGAATCTGTTGAAGGCCATTCCAATATTGACGAACAAACTTGGGCCTAAAACCATCATTCATTCCCAATAAATCCTGCCATACTAAAACTTGGCCATCGGTATCTGGACCCGCACCAATACCAATAGTGGGAATATGAAGTTGCTCGGTTATTTTTTTTGCTAAATTATTCGGAACACATTCTAATACAACGGAAAAACAACCCGCATCTTCTAAGCGTTTAGCTTGATCTAAAATCAGCTCTTGTGCTTTTGCATCTTTCCCTTGAACTTTAAATCCACCCAGTTGAAATACGGATTGTGGAGTCAACCCCAAATGCCCCATCACTGGCACACCAGATTCGACAATATGACGAATTAATTTTTCTTGCCCATCGACACCCTCCAGTTTGACTGAATGTGCTCCTGCTTTCATAATTTTTTCGATGGCTTCCATATTTTTTGTCAAAGCCTTGCGATAGGATAAAAATGGTAAATCACCAACGATCCATTTGTTTTTAAGTCCTCGAGCAACTGCGGCCGTATGCAAGGCCATCATCAATACAGAGGCATTCAAAGTCGTATCAAACCCATGCATGGTCATCGCCAAACTATCACCAACCAATACACAATCTACATTTGTGCCTTCGACAATTTTAGCTGATGTATAATCATAGCAAGTCACCATCGAAATTTTTTGATGGTTTTGTTTGCGTTGGTAAAAATCAAAAATCGACTTCATTCTGTCTTCCTTTGTTGAAAATAATCGGGATAAAAAACTTTTAGAAAACTTTCGTAAATATGAGCTTCTGGCATTTGCGCCAGGGCCAACAAATTTTTACTGATAGTTTGGTGATCTTTTCTTGCTAAGGGACCAGTTAAGGCACCAGCTGGATTTTGCATAAAGTTATGAAATACTTGCTGCAAATAAATTTCAGAAATCTGCGGATCTAAGCCTAACTGTTGAAATCCTGTTTGCATACGGCTCCAAAGTAATACCGGGAAATTACCACCGATCACACACCAAGTGTGATACAAAGCTTTTTTTTCTGGATGTAAATAATATTTCGGATTTGGCAATAGCGATAAAAAGTTATGCAAGACAGCTTCTTTGGTTTGCACCAAAGTCGAATTGGATACTGCTGATTCTGAAAAAACAACCCAGGCTATCTTTTGATAAATTTCTAATTCATAAAGTTGATTTGTAAAACTCATCAGTGGATGAATCGACAATATTCCAGGCACATTCAGTGCTCCTGAACAATGTACGACCGTTTTGTTTTTTCCTGCTAAATGTTGTTGATAAAATGGAGCAATGGCGTCGTCGCTGATGAGCAAAAAAATCATGTCCACCGCTGAAATTTTGTTTTGCAAATCTTGTAAGGATAATTCTGATATAGCTTGCGAAGAGGCTGGTTCGCGACACCAATGTGATAAACTCTGTGATAAGTTAACATCTGTTAATTGACGGAAATAGCACAATAAATGTTTTGCTAAACGGCCATTGCCGACAATCAAAATGTTTACCATATGGGTACCTGTCCTTTGCAAAAGACGGATCAAGTCCGAGTGGAAACACTAGCCGAAATGGAATATAAACTCAACAGCAATAATCCAAGCTTGAATCTCTAGGCGCTAGGTGTTAGCAATGTGCGAATGAAAAAACTAAAAATGAATCCCTTTGCTGTTTTTGTTCTAGTTGTGATTTTGGTCGGTGCCATTGCGCTTTATCAAATTGGTCTTCGCCCCAAACCAATAGCAAAAATTGATCTCAGTCTATTTCCAAACGAAGCCAGCTATGTCAGCTCGATCAAACTGCGTCTCAATCAAGAACTCAAACAAATGAATGTTCTTGTTCTGGGAATAGACCCCAAACAAATGCCACAAATCAATTTAGTCAAAGAGTTCATTCGTGCCAATGCAGATCCAGTTTTAAGCTTCACCTCTATTTATATAGAACAGGGATTACTAAGTGAAACGGGTACCGAAAATGATTTCGCGCAAATCGCAAAGGAGAATGAGACTATTCAGTTTCATGTTTCAAATTTTTACGAAAATATTGAACAAAACCTTCAAAGCTTGGCACAGGATCACCAAGAAGGAAAAAAAATTCTAATCATTACAGCCAATATATTTTCTACTGATAAAATACAAAATAGCGTACCCTTGCTGGTCAAAGATCGCTTAAAAATCAATGTCAGCAGTTTTTTTACAACTACTTTCCCAAGAAAGCGGGACGACGAAAAAGATTTTCCATTGCAGTGCCAAGTCGAGGGTGTCGATCAAAATGGACTTGGAGCTTTATCTTGTTTGATTTTACAAAGAGCACGTTCTTTGTATCGTAAAAATATCGAAGCCCCAGCAGGATCGTTTTTAGGAATCGTCGATCAAGTGGGGCTGCAAGATTATGTTTTAATGTTCCGAGCAAGATAGTCAAAGAACTTCACTTGCTTATGTAAACCTTCGTCGTCAGACTTGTAGGACAACTTACATTTTTTCGATATTAGATTGCTTCATGATTTCATTATAATACTTCACAAGTTCAGCTTCACGCTGACCACGCTCAGCGGAAAAACTTTTCGAGTAAGAAATTTTACAGTTCGAAAATATAGTATATATCTTTTTATCTAACTGGATTTTGATATTACTGCCGTTCAAAATTCGCATTGTCTTTGCGATACCCTCTAGGTATTCACGCATTTTTTCCACTTCGACTTCATTTAATGACTTAAGATCTAAAGCCCAATCTTTCCCCATTGCGTAGGCGATTTTTTTTATAAATCCCATGGTCGAAATACCAAGGCCTTTATCAATATACATGGCCATAATAAAATTAGCCCGAGCTTGCAGTAATTGAATCACACGTTCCGGAAAAAATAAAATTTCTGTCGTCGCACGACTTAATTGTGAATATGAAATTTGATTTTTATCTAGCATACTTTTTTCTTTTAATGCCACTTCAAAAAAATGATAAATCGAATACTCTTCCACTTTTGCATTCGCCGCCCGAGTCACTTGTTTATCATTTACCATGTGCATAGTTGTCGCTAATGCTAAGAAATTCTTTTCATTATTATCTTCTGTCGTAGGACTAATGAATTTCACTTCCGGAGAGTACTCTTGCACTTCTCGCAAAAATTCACGCGAAGCACTGGCCGCTAACTCTTCTCTGCGAGCAACATCATCCAAACCTTGGTTGGACCATAATTGAAATTCAAAACTCCAAAAATACTTCGTCGCCATTCCCAATTTTTTCGGAATCTCGACAGAGACATTCATCGCATCCAAAAAAGTTTTTCTTAAATTCGCCGCATCCCCTTGGCGTAAAGAATCATACAATTCTTCTGTTTTTTTATCTAAACGATCTGATTTGTCTGCCACATCTTGAGTTATTTTCTTCATTTCCTCTGTCGTCTTTTTCATATCCTCCAAATTGGAATTCATGCCATTAGTATTTTTGCTCATACCTTCCGTCGTCTTCTTCATATCTTTCATATCAGAGCCCATATCTTTGATATCTTTACCCATATCTTTCATGTCGGAACCCATGCCCTTGATATCTTTACCCATATCCTTGGTGTTATCATTCATCTCCGTTGTGGTCTTATCCATGTGGTTCGTTGAACTCTGCATATCATCTAATTTGTACTTAACATCACAGGCACATAAGCCGGCGACAAAGGCCCCAGACAGCATCATTTTTACTATAATTGTTTTCATCATTTTCCCCCTCTGCTTGAATTTATTGATTTGGATCAACTACCAATTTCAGTTTTTGTTTTCTGTTTTTTTCCAGTAATCGCGCTTTAGAATTGTCGAAAAAATGAACGCCTTAGAAAAATTTACTATATCAAAGGGATCAAATGCTCTATTCCGAGCAAAAACTCCAATTTAAAAACCGCTTCGTTTGAGTAGCATAAACTTTGCCAAGCCGTCAAAAGCTTAGTGTGTGACGATGAATCCGTTTGTTAGGTATTAGCATATTCTTTGGTCCTGTGATGATTTGATCAAGCCCCTCCACTTGATTCACTTCTAGGTATCAATAAATGTTTTTCCAATCTGGCATTTGAAGCTTTGTGTAAATCTTTTTTAATCCAGTCAGAAACTTTTCTTTCTGTGGCGGCACTTAACTCTGAACGTAATTTTCCTAAAAAATGTGGCTCTGCCACAATAGACAAATAATCAAAGTCAGCGTGCTAAAGAGCGCATTCCAAACCCTGGCTGTTTTCTAAAAAAATCCCGACCTTTGTCTTGGCCAGATGGATTTTCTAATACTTTGATTAGCTCCAGCCTATTTTGTTCACCTTCACCACGAAAATCTTTAGATACAGACGAAAAAATTTTTGCCTCTGTTTGATTTGCGACAACATACCAATGACTTCCCATTATCTCCTCCTTGATTTTTTTAAGTGTTCTTACCGAACCAAAAGCAAGACCTGTGCCTTTTGATTTTCATTGGCAATTTCAATCACTAAAAAAATTCTAAGAATAAATCGTCAGATTTTTGAGACTATTTGAACATAACTACGTACTAAATTTCCCTGATGAATCTAGGGCGTAAATAAAAGTAATAATAAAATATACCCGTTATAGCTCCCCCCAAATGAGCGGCATGACCTATTGGTAAACCACCACCCTCCGCTTGACCAATCAAACCCCAAATATCAATACCAACAAAAATCAAGGAACCGACAAGTGCGGGCATTGGAATAATTCCCAATATTAAAATTTTCTCTTTAGGAAAGATAAATGCAAACAACAACACTAGCCCCGAAATCGCACCCGAGGCTCCCAAGGCTGGCAGTTGCGGTTGATTTAATATCCACGCCGACACAGCCGCATGACAAAATGAACTAATAATTCCGGCTGAGATATAAAAATTAAAAAAGGATTTTTTTCCTAGTACTTTTTCTAAAATCGGACCAAAGTTTTTTAACACCAACATATTTATCAACAAATGCCAAAACATATTGTGTGAAAATACAGAAGTCAGCAAAGTCCAAAATCGAGAGTCTTGTAAGTGCGCCCAACTAACTAAAAAATTAGCAGCCATCCATTCCAAATATTCTTCCCCAGACAATCGCCATGCCAAAAAAACCAAAACATTCAACACCACAATTAGATTTACAAGACTGAATCGCGTTTGTGATTTTGGTAATTGGATTCTTCGATAAGTATTCATCGCCTGAATCTACTTAGTTTCTTTTAAGTTAGCAAGTGACACCGACAATACAAAGTGAAACCACTTATGGAAATCGCTCGCCATTTCAATTTCATTTAGACAGTGAATAGAGGTACGAGCAGATTGTGACAGGCGCAAAACCTGCTACTCGACAGGTACGATCCAATTATCTTCATCAGGCAAATCACCATATTGAATGCCCGTGATCGTGTTATATAATTTTTGTGCGATCGAACCGATTTGGCCGCCGTTGATTAGCATTTTTTGTGATTGGTATTCTAACTCGCCAATGGGCGAAATCACCGCGGCAGTACCAGTACCAAATGCTTCTTGTAGTTGACCCGACTTGTAGGCTTCGACGACCTCTTGCATGCTGATCTTGCGCTCTTCAAATGGAAGGTTCTGCTTTTTTATTAAGGCGATGGTGCTGTTGCGCACGCCGCCTTCTAAAATTGAGCCCGACAATTCAGGAGTAATGATCTTACCGTTAATCACGAAAAACACGTTCATAGTGCCTACTTCTTCGATGTACTTATGATTCACGTCCAACCATAAAACCTGAGCGTAACCATGTTTTTTAGCCTCGAGTGCAGCCTTTAAACTGGCCGCATAGTTAGCACCCGCCTTTGTCGCACCTAAACCACCAGGGGCGGCTCGTAAAAACTTATCCTCAACATGGATTTTTACCGGTGCAATGCCTTCTTTGTAGTACGAACCCACTGGCGATAAAATCACATAAAATAGAAAATTTTCAGAAGGCCGAACACCTAAAAATCCCTCTGAACCAATCAACGTTGGACGAATATACAAGGAACAACTTTTAGAGTTTGGCACCCAACTAGAATCAACCTTCACGATTTTTTTTACGGCCTCGACAAAATAATCGACGGGAGGCGCTAACATACATAAACGATTGGCTCCATCAATCATACGATGCGCATTAAACTCGGGACGAAATAAAACAATTCGACCGTTGTTTTGTCGAAAAGCTTTCATCCCTTCAAACAAGGCCTGACCATAATGCAGAACACTGGCAGCAGGATCTAACATCAATGGTTCGTATGGAGTAATCTTTGGCTGAGTCCAGGGTTGATTGGGTTTGTATTCAGACACAAACATATGATCAGAAAAATACTGCCCAAACCCTAATTTATTTTGATCTGGTTTGGCTTTAGGATGAGTCGTCAAACGAACTGACATGTCTTGTAACGCCTGCATTGCCGAATTATTTGTAGCTGTCATCAGAAACCACTCCCAACACTAAACTATCCAAAGCAAAAACCATAATTATTACATAATACCAATTCCAATAATTAATTGTCCCATGTGCAAGCTTGAAGCTGTATTATAATACCGCAAAAGCGCAGCAACGATGGAAAATTCCTTAGTGGAATTGGTCTAAACTCAATGCCGATCGTTATAGATTAATAACGCTCATGGGACAATGGTTTTCTGGGAGCTCTAAAATAAGTTCTTGGTGATAACTCCAATAACTCAGATAAACGAGTCATGTAAATGCAAGCATAACGGTCTACTTGGTAAGCAAAATAGCTTTCTTCGTTCCCAGCTCGCATTAACTGCCCCCATCGATCATTGTACATGCCTTGCTGTTTTTTAATCAAAGCACTGATTTGACCATCAATTTCTGAAATTTGCTTCTGCAGCGTCTCGATCTTGTTTTCGTCAGCCCCTTGCTTTTCGATTTTCATCGTCATGAGCTCGGTCAATTCATCCTCTTGCGGTTCTTTTTTCTTCATCAGAACTTCGATCTCGGCATTGATGGGCTCGGCCTTTTTGTTGGTTTCAACTTCTTTTTCAAGCTCTTCAATCACCATGGCTGTTCTCCAACCGCAGTCCTTTTTTAAGCGTAAGATATCGCCGTAAATATGATCCCCGATATATAGAATCTCGTCACCTTCAAGTCCCAGATCTTTCGTGAATACTTCGGCACAGCCCCCCTGATAAATACCAGGCACTAGCTTATCATTCAGGTTGGTCATCGAACCATCCGCAGGGTTCACTTTCAAAAATTTCAAGTTATCATAAAAGAATCTAGGCTTTTGTGAAAACGTGATCACTAATTCAAATAGCTCCATCCAAGATTTATGCTCTTTTAAGAAAGGATTCACGGCATAATCCAATAACAGTTTAGTGTAACCGTAATCAGAATTCGTTAGGACAAATATTTTTTTACCATGTCGTTTAAATTTTTCTAAACCGGCAACGACAGCGGGTTCTTTAATGATGTATTTATCTAAATTTTCCTTCACAACATCTTTTAACGAACCATCACGGTGAGCCTCATCCAACACATACAAAACATCATCAGCAATCACTGCAAAATCCGGATACGATGCTGGATCTTTTTTCTTAAGCTCAACAATTTGACTGATCAAAGTGGCCAGCGAAATTGAAAAAGTAGTGTCGATAGCCATGTACTCTTTATCACTTAGATCGATGTAAGTACTTTTATAAGTTTTTTGCTGAGTTTTAAAATCCAAGGGTGTGTTGCCATGATAACTGGCCCGAATGGCTGAGTGTCGATTCAACTTAAGTAAGTTGCCCTTAGCTCTATCTATCGCTAACCCTCGAATCGCTAAATTATAATCGAAAGTCAAATTACGAACAGCCTCGGGATAGTTGCGATTCTTGATTAATTTATCTTTCATGATCGAGTGAGACAATAGCTCAAAAGCTTCACTGAAATAACGGATCAAAGTATGATCCATATCCAAACCAATATAACGAATTCTTTTTAAATTTAAAGTCCTGTTAACGTATACTTTTCCGTTCATTTTTTCCTGCACTTCTACGAAATAATTAATTTCAACAATTAGGCTTCGGTCTCTAAATGCAACTCACTCCACAACAACATGCCGCCCTTTAAGTTAAAGACATTTTTATATCCTAAACTTAGAAAATAAGCCGCAGCTCGTGCTGATCGTCCTCCACTTCGACAAACAAAAACCACTGTTTTATCTTTGTCCACTTTATCGACCAAATCTGGCAATGTATCTAAGACCATCAAGGTGGCTCCTGGAATATGCCCTAGATCTCCGTTGAATTCGTCAGGCTGGCGAACATCAATCAACTGAATTTGTTTTTGTTGGGACGAATCCTCCAACATTGTGGCCAGTTCTTTGGGATCAATATCGATCACACCATGAAAATGCAAATTTTCTTCTTTTGTATTAAATTCGATCATAAAAATCACTTTCCTTTATTAAAAACAGATAGCTAACTTAACATATTTATTAACTAAAATTCTAAATCTATTTACTCACACTGTGCGTTGCGTTTCAAACAAGAATTTTATCGCTGGCCATACAAGTAAAGGACATTACCATCCTGGTGTTGCCCTTGCCTAACCCTATGTGAATTTACAAATTAGATACCAAACAGATGAAAGCTAGTTTAGAATCGGGGTTTTGACTGCACAGCAGTGCCAAAGAACAATTTATCGTTTATGAAGTTTATCTGTCTTCTACAGATTTGGAGTTTATATGTCCTCTACAGATTTGGAAAGCAAACCTCAATCAGCAAAAGCTAAAATTGAAAAAAATACCGAGCTTTCTGAAGAACAACAAAACGCCTTCCAGCTACTTAGCAGTGGTGAAAACGTATTCTTAACTGGCGGTGCTGGCAGTGGCAAAAGTTTTTTGATTCGTCATTTCCTATCGCAAAACAATCCCAAACAAATTCCCATATTGGCCAGCACCGGAGCCGCCGCTGTTCTGGTCGGAGGTCGCACTTTTCATAGTTTTTTTGGATTAGGCATTCTAGACGGCGGCCCACAAGCCACCTTGGAGCGAGCCTTGAAAGACACGCGTGTCTTAAAGCGCGTCAACTCTGTCGAAGGTATTATCATCGACGAGGTCTCGATGATTTCCGGCGCGGTCTTACAAACTGCCGAGGCCATCGCTCGGCAAGCTCGACAATCGCAGCTGCCATGGGGTGGAATGCGCGTGATTGCTGTCGGAGACTTTGCACAATTGCCTCCGGTGACGAAAAACAATGAAACACGTGATTGGGCTTTTCAAAGCTTGGCTTGGAAAGAATCTGGTTTTGTTTCTTGTGAGTTAAAATTAAATCAACGTGTGCAGGAACATGATTTTTTATTGATCTTGCAAGATTTACGACGTGGTTTAGCAACACCCAAAGTGAAAGAATTTTTAAATTCACACTTACTCCCTCACAACGATAAGGAAAAAAGCACTCGCTTGTTTCCATTACGAGCTCAATCCGAAACCTTCAATCAAACAGAATTAGCAAAAATTCGTAAACCAGAAACTAAAATTCCATCTATCTATCTGGGTCTGGAAAAACATGTGGAAATCTTGAAAAAGTCTTCTCCGGTCCCTGAAGAATTAGTGTTAAAAGAAGGCGCACAGGTTATGTTTTTACAGAATGATCCTAATAAACGTTGGGTGAATGGCACTCGTGGTACAGTGGTCGAAATAGCCGCCGATAAAATTGTTGTAGAAAAAGAAACTGGCCGCGATGTCACTGTCGAGAAAACACAATTTTCTATTCAAGACGCCGATGGCAATGTCATCGCGGGATTAATAAATTTTCCATTAACATTGGCATATGCAACAACAATTCATAAATCTCAGGGAGCCACGTTGGATAGTTTATGGGTCGACTTGCGCCGACTGTGGGAACCCGGTCAGGCCTACGTCGCCGTCAGTCGATTGCGCAAACCCGAGGGTTTACACTTGTTGGGATGGGATCCTCGCAGTATTATCGCCGACCCAGCCGTATTGAATTTCTTAAAGTCCCCGACTGTAGATCTGAACAATAAAAAACTTTCTGCTCCAGGCTAAGCGTTAACCCACCTGATTCCACTTAATTGACAATTCCAGAACCTTGGTTCTCATCCATGTCACGCTTTTGCTTTTGTAGTTATAGTCAAACGGTATATTCCATTCACGCTTGACGTCTTTATCTAAAGATTGAATTTGATAAATCGCTGCACATAATCCCGATTCAGGTGATCGGCAAGATGGATACAAAAATCCATCCGAATCACTATGTTCATTGGCGATTTTATATGAATAAGAATAATCATTTCGATTCATAATTTGATGAAGATTAGGATGATTTCGCAGATCAATTGTTTTTTCTGTATTGGCTTTGACGACAAATAAAGTTCGATATCCTGTCTCTTGTAATTTTTGTAGATGGATTCTTTGTTTTAAAAAATGATATGAACACTCGTATGCTGAAGTTAGTTTTTCTTCACAACCATACATGACATTTCTTGAAAAGTTAGGAGGTCTAAAGCGTGCTGGATAAATTGGGTTCACTGGTAATGGATATCGAAATGGAGTCGCGATAAGTACATCCCATTCAGAAAATTTGTTTTGAGGTTTACTACCTTCAAGCAATCTATCCAAAATTTCTGCATTTTCTTTACTCGAAGTCGCTTTTATTGAATATCTATCTGAAATTTGCGAGACAAGAAGCCTATACAGTTCCAACTCACGCACCTCGACCGCGAACATAGTCAAGATACTGACGAACTCCGATAAGACCTTCCATTGATTTTTTCATTTGCTCGAGTGGCGCTTCGCCAAAATCTGGATGTTTGGTATTGAGCCACTGTAACTGATGTTCAGGCTGTTCAAAAATGGAATCAAGATCTTTATGGACAGCAATTAAATGCAGAATAGCTTGAACATTATTAGACGGTCGCTCTTCGATCGGAACACATTTATTTGCAATCCAGTTATTGATGGTTGTAGCAGGAATGTGTGTCACCTCCTCAAGCGTGGCGCCGCTCCAACTCCACTGTGATTTTAAAAAATTAAGAGCCTCAGCTAAAGCACGACCCTTTTTCTTATCATCTGAATTATGTAATTTTTGTGTTGCATTTTGTGTTTGAACTCGACCCATTTATAATCCTCTATATCATTATCGGTCATATGATGTTAAAAGTAAACAATGTTGTTTAAAAATAACTATTACGCCATAACTATTCGAATTTATTTGATAAATATTAACCTATTTGGTTTAATTGTAATAATTTGTATCAACAAAGATACTGAAAAAACATTACCGCTATATTGTTTATCTATAATTTATTGGACTTGGTTATATTTTACTAAGTTTTCAGTCCTGCTTGTTGGAATATAACTGTTAGTTTTCTGACAGTTGTATGACCATTTAGCGGACTTTGCCTGAGTCTTAAAATGAGACACTGCTAAGTCCAACCTAAGCATTTGAATTCATTTATATTTAGAGTGCCTTGTTCTGGCCAAATCCTTGCTAACTCAATTGTAGCGAAGTTGTATTTAGCAAAGGATACCATCAATGCAGAATAAAAATCGGAACATGCTAATAGTAAGAAATATCTTATCGATATTTATCGCCGTTCAGGCCATGGCGGCTACGCCACCTCAGGTGGGTGAAACCATTGAGTTGGCGGGAATGTTAAATGCGCGATCTTCGAAATACTTCACCTCTGAATATAATAATATATTAGTCACCCTACCTGCTGGTACCAAAGCTCGAGTGAATAAAGTGGTAAATTTACCCAGCGGTAATTCTGGCTTATGCATCAGTCCTGAAATAAATGACTCATTAAAATTATCAGAATCCGCATTAAGAACTATTGAAAAGACCAAAGAAAGCAAGGACTGCCAGGGCGTTTGGATTTATTTTAGAAAATCAAATAGTCACATTATTAACTTAACTAGAAATGAAAATAATAAGTCTGCAACAATTAAAGCTAAAACAAATAATAGTGCTATGGAACAAACAGATTCGACCAAGGCGGGAGATAAAATTAAAACAACAAAGCCAATAGCGGCATTAGCTCCAGTCAAAGCGGATAAAAAATCCGACAAGCCTTGGGCTTTTTTAAACCCTCCATCTGGCAATCAGAACAAGGTCGGCAATGCCGAAAACACCAATGATAAATCAACTGACAAATCAGTGGCTTCCGATGCTGCCGCTACTCAAGTTGTAGCGCAGATTGGTTCCGCAAATGCAAATCTCAATCAACAATTAAATGGTGAGGCCAACAAATCTGTCGACTGCCCCGAATGTCGTAAAAAATCTTTGCGACCCGTCGAATCCTGCGAAGGAAAAAAGAATAACTACTTACAATCTATACTGACACAGGATTCTTTTTCACAATCCATCATTCAATACTCTGGAAGCCCCCTTATTAAAGAGGCTTGTTTTCAATCCAGTTTGCAAAATAGCCATACCAAATACTACTCCTGTGATGGTGGACAAATGCGATATGCTCCCAGATCTTGTATTACTAGCGAATATGTAAAATTAGCTGCAAATAGTTTCAATGGAGCGGCCGATTGTTTAAAGGATTATTTAAATGATTCTTCTACAGAACAAGACAAGCGAAAGTCCATTGAAACCGTATTTTATCTTTTTGCTCATGAATCTGGGCACCACCTTAATGCTATCAGCTCGACAGGAGCGAAGGGTATTGGGCAACTGACGGAAGGCGCGATCAAATCTAGTCTTAAAACCGAGTTATCAGAAATCAAGGACCTGCTTCGAAAATCAAGTAATCCTTTTTGTCAGACTACGGCTTTAGCTGCGGTAGAGGATTCATTCAAAGACTCATACAAATGCGAATATACCAGTATAAAAAACAAAAATCCGATGAAAAATATCATCACCTCACTGGCCTATCAAAAAATCGTACGTGATTCACTGACGCGATCCTTTTTAAATAAAGCTTATGGACAAATGCTGACATCTACTTTGAAAGAAGACGACAAGAACTATCTTCTCGACCAGATGACGATGTGGGGACACAATACCGGAGAAGGTTCAATCCTGTATGCAGCAAAAAATACGCCTTTTTATAGCAAAGAAAATAACTCTTCCACTTTAAAAACCAGAAAAGATGTAGAGGACTTTTTAGAGTCAATGAAGTATCGAATTTCCTCTAAGTCAAATGGCGAACATCGCAAGTTCAGAGAACATGTTATGAAAAAATCAAACGAAATTAAAAATGAGGCCAATGCATGTCTACAATAAAACAAATCCCAAATTTGAATATTTTGAAATTGAAAAATGGGTTGAAAAACATGTTTGCCATGACTTTGTTACTGCAATCTGTTTTTTATACCACACAAGCCATTGCTGAAACGCTGACTCATAAATATAAACAATCAAGATCCACAGCAAGCTTTTCTAATAAGTCGACTATTCAATGCTCGGATGAAGAATTGCAAAATGCATTCACAGCGGAAGAAGTCACAAAATATTTTTCACTAAAAGTAATCCTATCAGAACTGAATAAAAGCTCAGACTTAAGCTTTATCAAAACTACGATCGCTTCATATGATAAGAAAATTCAGTGCTACCGTTTGGGATATATGCAACAAGCCGCCAAAAATTTGGCTGAACTACAAAATGCCAACGTCATGACAGATACACCTTATGAAGACAACGAATCGTTTATGTTTGAATATTTATTATCCAGAGCGGAAGCTTATGTTCAAGTTTTTACATTTCTGAATGAAGGTCGTGAAAGCTCTAAAGTTTGCACTCGTATAGAGAATAGTTTGAAAAATTATATTCGTTCATTCAGTGCAGATAAATCCACTGACAACTCTACGACTAACAAAAATGCGACTGCGAATACATCTAATTTAGGAAATGACCTTGGTGAAGACGACATAATGGTCGGAAGTCATTTGAAATATCGACGCAGTAAATTTATTGAAATCAATAAGCCATTATTAAAAAATATTTGCCCGGCTTTAGATTTAGAAAAAGCCATCAGCGAAAGTAACAAAAAATAAATAACAGCTTTTATTGTTTAACTAAGGAGTCAGTTATGAACTCAAAAATTTTACTCGGATACTTCATAGTAGTTTCCATGCTGGCCACCGCATGTACTCCTGGATTTAAAGCGAAGGTTATCGACGACACCGCCGATTTAGAGTTAGCCAAAGCGGCCGCCACGACAACGACCACAACCACATTGAATTCTACGACTGCGCAAGAAACACCTCCATCGACACCCGAAGAAACAAAGCCTGATACTGCAGCTCAGCCAGCAAGTCAGCCACCTACACTAGGACAACCGCAGGTACAGCCCGAAAAGCAACCAATTCCTCCTCCGCCCGCTGCCACTGTCACCCCCGCACCAGCACCAGCAAAAGCAGATACCGCTACAAAAAAATTAAAATGCCCAACAGCGACCACCGCGAAAACGGATTCGTCAGACACAAACAAACCTACGGATCCCTTGGAATTCAGGGAATCAGCCAAAGCCCTAGCTGCATTACAAAAAGCTGGAGTCTGTCCTGCGCCAACTAGTCCCAAATTTGAATTTGTCAGCGCCAAGTTGACCAGCCAAACGGAACTAAAGAAAGAAATTCCCAAGGCCGGTACTGAATATGCTTTTGAAACTCAGATTAAAATTGAAGATGAAGTGGTTGCATTTAAAAGTAAACATCAATGGCAGGACAAAGCCAGTGCTGGTACACTATCGCAGATTTTAGAAAAAGCACCCACATGGTCAACTGAACCTAGTACCAAACGAACTCGAATCGATTATAGTGTTTACTTTTTTTATCGACCGAATCAGCCTTTTCAATTAGCCTATGCCATTAAAATCATAGATCCTAGCAACTCAAAAGCTATTGTTAATGTTCTAGCCCTGACTACTTTGCAAAGTGCAGAGCCCGCAAAAGTCCTAATCGTTGACGACACTCAATTGAAATTATTAGTGGCAAAAGATAAAAATAGTAAAAACGTCAACCTGACGAATTGGAAATTTAGCAACATGCTTTGGCATGCCATGCAATTATAAAAAAACAGCCAACACGTAGCTTTGCTAGGTTGGCTGCATTGTTCATTTTGCAAATGATTTTTTTAGTAGATACTAACCAGCTTTATCAAACTCCACATACAGAACTGTATTTTCTTTTTGAATGCGTTTATCAAGTGCTGTGAAAATACCCTTGGTTTCAGTAATGAATCCATTCGGATCCTTGGTCACTGCCGAACCCACAGACCATTTTGCATAGTACTTGGTAAATGCCTCTGTGATAGGAATCATTTCTTTTGAAAAGCTTGTTGCTAATTCGCGAACTTTACTGTCGGAATGCTTCACCAAAGATGGATACAAATTTTGATCTTCCACGCTAAGGTGAATTTTAATTTTTCCAGCTAGCGCGTTTAAAAGTTTTGATACTTCGGCATGCTTTGCCGTTAAATCAGCCGGATTTAATAAAGCACCAATCTGCTTGGCGATGTCTAAAATCTCGTTGTGCTGATCTCTGTATCGTTGTGATTTACTCATTTGACCTCCTCAGATGGATTTGCATTATTATGAAACTGCTTTTTATTTTCGTGTATTACTGTTCGGATAAACTTTTTAAGAATTGATATCAGATTTATGTAATCTTTTTGGAGTTTGACATTTCCACCAGACGGTGGAGCCTGCAAAAAGGTGAGCCCTTTAAAGAATTATCTTTAAAGGGCTCGCAAAGAAGGATTAGGTCTCACGATAAGCCGGATTCTGTTCTGAAAAGAGACTCCTTCGTCTTACTTTTCTTTGATGGTTATTCCTCTGGGAGGTTAATTACTTAACCCCTCAAGCGATCTTACCCGAAGGCCCCGGCGCTGGCCGCGCTTTCTTGGCCCTCCTATTTGATCTTGCATCGTGCAGAGTTTGGCTGTTTTCACTCCAGCAGCTTCTGATAAATCTCCCGTTCCCGATCTATCGATCATTGCCCTGGATATTCTTTCTGTTCCACTGTTCCTCTATTTCGAACCACCCCCAACAGACTGACTGATTCGCTCACAAGTATTTAAGACCTGTGGGCTTACTAAGCGTCTGGTGGACCTGGTTCTTATTAGGAGGGGCGTTACCCCTTGCACCGCCATGCGAAGTCCGGACTTTCCTCTGCTAAATTTTAAAACATAAAAAATAACAGCAACCATCTATGAAACCTGCGCAAAATTAACATACTCTTGCAATTTTAACAAGCGACAGTTAGGGTGAGTTCTTAAACGAAAGGATTATCCCCATGAAACTATCTCAATTAGTTGTTTCTATTATTTCTGCTGTATTATTTTCATTTCAATTAGCTTTGGCGAATGCTCCCGCTGGCCAAGAAAAGGCTGCTGAAAAGCAAGGTGAAGGCCATGCTAAATCCGAGCACTCTTTTGAGTTATACCAACCACATGTAGCTAATAAATCCGTAACAACTCTTCCTGAAAAAGTAGAACTTGTCGCACCCGCTTTTGAAGCTAAGGTCGAAGGTTCTGTGATTTTAAAGTGGAAAACATCTGCGACTGCCGATAAATACTTGGTACAAGTGGCCACAGATCCTAACTTTAAATGGTTAGTTGTTGATGAGTCTGCCTACACAAAGACTGAACTAGAAGTTAAGGGTCTTGAAAAAGCGAAGCACTATTACTGGAGAGTTTACTCTGTTAAATCTAATAACAATCCAGGATACATGAAGGGCGTGGCTTCAAAGTCCATGTTTGGTACATATTAGTAAATTTTTTCCCCTGGTATTAAGTCCAGGGGCGTTTTTATCGATAAAGCCTTCGAGGATCAATTTTTAATCGGAGGCAACTGATGGCACGTGATTTCTTAGTGATCGGAACATTGCTACTTGGCAGTCTAGTTTTAATCTATCAAAACATAACTTTGTTTTAATAAATATTTTTCTTTCTAATTTAATCAGTTATCTTCGTTAAATAAGTTTGGCGTTTTGCTTATTGCCATTTCTTGGCAATGAAACCCATTCAGAATTTTTTTGACGGAGAGAGCACCATGAAAATCTATTCAGACATTACACAAACCATAGGAAAAACACCCCTCATTCAATTTCAAAGAATCGGCAAAGGCTTACCAGCCGAGATTTATTACAAACTAGAATTTTTTAATCCGCTGGGATCTGTGAAGGATCGAATCGGATTAAATATGGTTGAACAAGCCGAAAAAAGTGGGCGCCTAAAACCAGGCATGACTGTGCTAGAGCCAACAAGTGGCAATACGGGAATTGCCCTTGCGTTTGTCTGTGCGGCAAAAGGATATCCGTTAACCTTAGTCATGCCAGAAACCATGTCACAGGAACGACGAACTTTATTGTTGTTATTAGGCGCCGAAGTCATTCTAACTCCAGGACCACTTGGTATGCGTGGGGCGATCGCAAAAGCATTAGAATTAGCCGACAAGAATGAAAAATTTTTTCTGACTCGACAGTTTGAAAATCCTAACAATCCAGACATCCACCGTAAAACCACAGCCGTTGAAATCTGGGACGATACAGACGGTGGTGTGGACATTGTGGTTTCAGGTATTGGTACAGGTGGAACGTTAACAGGTGTTGGACAAGTGCTGAAAGCGAAAAAGCCAAGTGTAAAAATGATCGCCGTTGAACCCGTAGAAAGCGCCGTGCTTAGCGGAGACAAACCCGGGCCTCACAAAATTCAAGGCATCGGTGCGGGATTTATTCCTCCGGTACTGGACAAATCGATGATTGATGGCATTGAAAAAGTCACCAGCGAAGAAGCCTTAAAAACGGCGCGCGAAGTGATTAAAAAAGAAGGCGTCCCTGTGGGGATCAGTTCTGGTGCCGCTATTTTTGCAGCCTTAAAGGTGGCCGCTAAACCAGAAAACGCTGGCAAAAAAATCGTTGTGATCATTCCAAGCTATACCGAAAGATACTTATCCACGTTATTAGCCGAAGAGGAACGCCAAAAAGCCATCGCCTTGCCAGTTACAACTGTCGAAGAAGCGTATTTGACTAAGTTGCCCGTGCAGATGTACTAATCGGCGCATGATTAAAAATAGACTTGAAAAAAATTATAAGAAGCTAAAACCATGGGCCTTAAGAAATCACATTGAGGCCTTTCGTTTATATGACCGCGATATTCCTGAGTTTCCTTTTATTGTTGATATCTACAAAGATTTTTTTCTGGTGTATGATAAATCCATCGAATCCATTGATAAGGAAAAAGGACATTTACCAATTTTACTAACGGCTATCAAAGAATTATTTTCCGTAGATGATTCTCGTTTAATATTAAAACGTCGCGAACGCCAAAAAGGTTTGAATCAATATCAAAAGTTTTCTGAAGACAAAGATTATTTTTCCGTACAAGAAGGATCCGCTTTTTTCTGGGTGAATTTATTTGATTATCTAGATACAGGATTATTTTTAGATCACCGACCCATGCGCTACAAGATATTCAAGATGGCCAAAAATAAAAAAGTATTAAATTTATTTTGTTACACCGGTAGCGTCAGTGTTTTTGCCGCTTTGGGAGGAGCCAGTGAAGTTCACAGTGTGGATTTGTCCAACACTTATTTAGATTGGGCCAAAGAAAATTTTAGTTTAAATAATTTGGATGAGGCTAGTCCTATTGTGGAAAAATATTTTTTCCACCAAGCGGATGTTTTGCAATGGATGAAAGATCAGGTCGCCAAAGTAAATCACAATAAATTCGATATTATTTTTTTGGATCCACCGACTTTTTCTAATTCCAAACGTATGCAATCGGATTTCGAGGTGGAAAAGGATCAGGAATTTTTGGTGGATCATTGTATGCGTTTATTATCCAATAATGGCGTGTTATTTTTTTCTAATAATAAACGCAAATTTAAATTGAACGATAGTTTACCAAAACAATATTTAGTCAAAGATATTACTCAGGATTCAATCCCAATGGATTATCATGATCAAAAAATCCATCAATGTTACGAAATCCGGTTTTTAAACATGAAGTAATATTAAGTCAAAGTCGGGACTTTGTATTTAGCATCAAATTTTTGACCGATGCGATTCAACTGCCCTTCTAATGTCAAAGATTGCAAATGGCGTTGAGCTGTTCGTCGGGCCATTTGCAATTTATCTTGCACTTCCAATATGGAAAATTCCTTAGCACCAAACTCCTGACGTAATTTTTCTAGAAGTTGATTTTTACGAAATTCAGATATCGAACTGATTTGATTAGGAACTGAATCCAAACTGATTTTATACTGAATAAATTGCGGTGTGAAAACAACCGAAGTTAAAAATTCTATCCAAATTTTTTCATGTCTCCACACTATAACAAATGGCCATTGCTGTTCTTGAATTTCTTTACGTAGCTCAAAAATCGATTGATGCAATAAATTTTTTGCGGATGCTGGCGTGTATTTATGCTTAGGAAACAAAGTGGTAAATAATTTTTTAACACTCCAAGCCTCAAAAAAATCGGACAGTAATAAATTTAATAAGCGATGTCTTTTATATTCTGTATTTAACACTGGAATTTCAAACGCTGTTTGGCTTTCTTTTAGTACCGGTGTTTCGTTCGCATCAGCATTATTGATTTGATTCGATAATTTTGTATTCTCTTGGGCTAGCTCAGTTTCTGACGAAAAAAAAGAACTAAAACTGGAACTGGCCTTTGCCGCTAACTCGGCCACCGATATTTGTTTGAATCGATTGCTTTCGTTGTTAATCGCTGTTGCTTGCGCCTTTTTGCTAATTGTACTTATTGGTACCACTTCGACCGCTTGAAAGCTTGAATCTAATAATAGCTCAACATCCAACTTCGATGTCTTATTTAATAAAAAATCAAAACTGTTTTTTATTTTCTGATCGACGGTCAGTTGTTGATTGTAATTCCAAATGGCTCCGGCTGGTAGCCTAATGCTTTCGTTTTGTATGGCTTGCGCCACAAGCTCTGGCTGCGCTTGCTGAATTTTGTGGAAAGCTTGTTTGGCCTTCAACAAAAACTGAGGATCCGCAGATCCCACAATCAAATGGATAAGTTGAATCACACTACAATTTTCAATTGCAGTGTGAAGTAAATGTTCGCGGCTTAATTCATAGTTGGATAACAGTGACATTCGTAATCATTGTAAACCCATTCGAAAAGAACTGGCAATTAGTAATACCATGGAAACTTAGAAAAATTCTTCGGTCGCTTTTCTAAAAATGAAGTTCGACCTTCAACCGCCTCTTCAGTTCCATAAGCTAAGCGAGTCGCCTCTCCAGCGAACAACTGTTGTCCTACTAATCCATCATCTGGCAAATTAAATCCATATTTCAACATGCGCATCGCTGTTGGACTTTTAGAATTCATTTCCTTGGCCCACTCAAGCGCCACTTTTTCTAAATTTTTGTGAGGAACAACGGCGTTCACCATCCCCATTTGAAAAGCTTCCTCGGCTGTATAGTTTCGGCCTAAGAAAAATATTTCGCGAGCTCGCTTCTGCCCCACCATTCTTGCCAAATAGGCTGATCCATATCCGCTATCAAAGCTAGCAACATCAGGATCGGTTTGTTTAAAAATGGCGTGCTCTTGACTGGCTATCGTCAGATCACAAACCACATGTAAAGAGTGTCCTCCTCCCACAGCCCATCCTGGAACCACGGCGACAACTACTTTTGGCATAAACCGAATTAAGCGTTGCACTTCTAAAATATGTAAGCGACCCATGCGTGCTAAATCCATTTTTCCAGATCCTACGGAGGTCTCGTATTTATAACCATCTTTACCGCGAATGCGCTGATCCCCACCGGAACAAAACGCCCAACCACCATCTTTGGCAGAGGGACCATTGCCCGTAATCAATACGACACCAACATCCGCTGTGATGCGAGCATGCTCAAGGGCTGTAAAAAGTTCATCCACCGTTTGCGGACGAAAGGCATTGCGAACCTCTGGGCGATTAAAGGCAATGCGAACTGTGCCTTGGTTCACATTGCGATGATAAGTGATATCTTTAAAATTAAATCCAGGAACTTGTATCCACTCGCGAGGATCAAAAATGGGACTGATGGTATTTTTCGTATCTGTTTTTGCTGAAGTTTTCATTGTGGATTTATTTACAGATTTGGTTGTAGTTTTAGGTTTGGCTTTTTGTTGACTCATCAGTGGACCCCTTCCGATTTTTAAAAACCTATTTTTACAAAGGACTCGCTTGGATGTCTAGTAATTGTGAAGTTTACCTTGGAATTTCAGATAATTCTGCTATGTATAGAGCCATTATGAAATCTTGTGATATTTTATTGGTAACTTTGAATTCTAGCTTTGCCCATGCCGCCTTTGGGCTTCGTTATTTATTTGCCAATTTAGGTGAACCATTACAATCACAAACTAAAATATTAGAATTTACCTCTGATAAACCCATTCTAGATATTGCCGAAAATTTATTGTCTTATCAGCCAAAAATCATTGGCTTAGGTGTATACATTTGGAATGCTCCGCAAATGTTAGAATTAGTCAGTGCGATTAAAAAAGTTTCTCCTGAAATATGTCTTGTTTTAGGAGGACCTGAAGTTAGTCACGAAACTTCGACCCAAGCCATTTGTCAAATGGCTGATTATACCATTTGTGGCGAGGGTGATTTTTTATTCAAAGAGTTCTGCACGGCCTATTTGAATGCTGCAGAAAATACAGATGCAATATTACAAAACAAAATCATTCGCGGTCCTTTACCAGATATTAAAAGCATCTCCAGTCCTTACCCTTATTATTCGGATTTTGATATTCAAAATCGCACAATTTATGTGGAGGCTTCGCGCGGTTGTCCCTATCGATGCGAATATTGTTTATCGTCTTTGGATAAAGGTGTGCGTAATTTTGATGTCGATTTGTTTTTGCAAGATGTGCAGATGTTGATCGATAAAGGTTGCCGACAATTTAAGTTTATCGATCGCACATTTAATTTAAGCGTCACCATCAGCACTAAAATTTTACAGTTTTTTTTAGATCGTATTCAGTTGGGATTATTTTTACATTTTGAAATGGTGCCGGATCGTTTACCAGAAGAGTTGCGTGTGTTGATCGTGCAATTTCCCGCAGGTTCTTTGCAGTTCGAGGTTGGCATACAAACATTGAATAAAGAGGTTGCTAAAAATATTTCTCGTAATAATGACTTAGTAAAGGTGGAAGAAAATTTTCGTTTTTTACGCGAAAAAACCGGTGTGCACACGCATGCGGATTTAATTGTGGGTTTACCTGGGGAAAATGTGGAAAGCTTTCGTTTGGGGTTTGACCAATTAATGGAGCTAGGTCCGGATGAAATTCAAGTTGGTATTTTGAAAAGACTAAAAGGGACCCCCATAGCTAGACATGAAAAATCCTTTCAAATGGTCTATAGTGAAAAGGCTCCCTATCAAATTTTACAAACTAAGGATGTTAGTTTTACAGAAATGCAATGGATGAGTCGTTTTGCGAAATACTGGGATTTGATTGCGAACTCGGGAAATTTCGTAACTTGTGTTAAAAAAATTCGACAACACTGTTTGGAAAATCAGATTTCGTCTTTTGATTTTTACTATCAATTGACTCAGTTTTTTCATACGCGCCATGAAAAAAGTTTTGGAATTAGTTTACTAAGTTTGACAGAAAGCTTGTACTTATTCTTAACCCAATATTTTCCTGAGGATTCATGTCGTGAAATGATTATTCACGATTATTCGACTCGTGGTAAGCGTGATATCCCTAAATTTTTAAATACCAACGCCAATGCCCCACGGGCAGTGAATCGCAAAGACGCCACTATTTCGCCAAACGTTTCACCGAACAATCCGTCAAACATTCCGCCTCGACAGCGTTTATTTCTAAGTGAATAGCTCCATTTTCAATAAATAATTCCTGAACGATGTCGCAGTTTAGACCCATTTCTGCGATCATAATTTGGGTCTAAACATCGACATAGTGAAGTTAAATACTATCTTCGCTTTAGTTACCTGATCTAATGTAAATTGCTAGTTTCATTGTTAATCTGCTCAATAGTGGATTCGCAGATTCGCCAGTTACTAGAATCAATTCTAGTAGGAACCTTTTCACTTGGTGGTTCGTCTGTTAAGGCAACAAATGACTCACCATTTTCAAAATTTCTAGGAAAAATTGCTAAGCAGTCTTTTTTAGTTAACTTTGAAGGATAAATTATTCCGTCAATTCCTGCTAAGTAAATCAAATAGCCGAAAATTTGTGAATTCGATGGAATATCAAAATTGACCGGCTTATCACGCCAATGACTTTCCAAAATCGTTGCAAGTAATTCTTTTTGGTTTTTGATTACTTTTGGTTCTTCAAGATTTGCTTCTTTTGCTAATCTTTTTATTTCTTTTGATAGCTTAAACGTTTTTAAAATTGAAACTAGCTTCTTTAAGTTTAACTCTTTTCTAAGGTCAAACACTTTATCAAGACGTCCATAAACCGCAACAATTGTTTCTGATTGAGGATTTGAAAGCGCCATTTCTTGAGGAGATAACTTTTTATTTTTCGAAGGCTCTTGTCCAAGTGTCTCTTGTAGTGCTGTATCTTTGTCTATAGTCAGGTATAGACATTGAAATTCTGGTATCTGTAAATTGATGTCGCGACCAGTATTAAATCGCCCACCGATAAAAGTGATGCTACCAACGGTACACAACGGATGAAGACTGTACTTATATTTAACAGCTCTTTGCCAATTTGAGAATTCAAAGTCAAAAACACAAGATTCATTAATAGTCTCTTTAATTTTTTCAGAATTCTGATTTCTTTGATAAGCTAGCTCGTAATAAAATTTCCAATGATAATCTAATAATTTTTCTGTCCACTCACGAGCAGCTTTCATATCTTCCATATTACTTTTTTCAAGCAGATATGTGATTGCTTTCGATTTCTTTTTCCGAAAAATTTTTGCAAGGTCAAATTTAGATTTTTTTCTCTGTTTCGACATTTAACTATCTTTTGTTCTCGGCCAAAGCAGTTTGTATAAATCTCTGAAGTTTTTTAAACCGCCCAACTCGGATCATATCTCTTGGGGATAGATCTCCTAGGAGTGGATTTGAAACTTGAAACCACAACATAGTTTTATCCAGGTCATTAAAATATGACGCAACCAAATTAATAGCTGTCGCCCATTCGACCATACGCTGACGAAGGTCAACTGGCATTTTTTCATCGTACCTTACCGAAGCAACAGGCACCTTAGATGCGATGGCCACATCTTCTTTTTTATACTTTAGAAATTTAACTACTTTTTCGGCTTGAACGTTACCACCGTTATTGAAAAACTGACCCATATCTTTTGGTGGTACTGTGTTAAATAAGGCAGCTGTTGCGGGCATAAATTCTCCAATGTAGGTTGATCAATTTTATATACCATATTCGAAATATCGTCACCATAATTCTACCACATTAATCCCATACTTTTCCATATTTATAAAGTCTAGTACTAACACTACTTTAGGTGGGGTGTATTTGAGCATTACGAAAAATCTCGATTATTGTATTTGAATATAGATTTATTTTCTGAACATTCGGTTTTTAACCACGAATGGCTCAAGTGTCAAATCTGGAGAGGGTTCAAAACCGAACGTAAATTGTCACTTTGTCGAAAATAATAACATCTAGAATTTTTGACAACAGGCGCGTATATTCCCCACTGCATGAAAAATCTAATACAAAATCACAAGTGGGTTCTATCGTCGTCTGTCGCTCTAATGGCTGTTGTATGTACTCGTTTATCCGCTATAGCAATGGCGAATAACGCTTACAAAGCCGACTGTTCTGGTCTGCAAGAAAAAACTTATAAATACACTTGCAATATCGCCAACGCAAAGATGCAATCCAACGGTGTCCCCAATTCAGTCCTAGACAGCTACGATGCAAAGGCCATCGAGATCGAATTAAAACTTGGAACAATCGCTACTTTGAAAGCAAATAATGCGTTTCTTAGTTCTGTGCCAAACATCAATATAGTTTGTAAAGCTGGATTTCGAAAAATGAGTGATTCTGAAAACACAACTCAGCTTGGCGCTCCAACAAACGCTCCCCGTTTTTCACTGAAAAGAGTGCTTGTAGCCGCCAGCTTCCCTGAAAACAAAAAAATAAAACCATCCGAGTCTGAAAAAAAGTATAATTCTCTAGCGGCCATTACGAATCCCTCTAGTGTTGAAAAAACTTTTTCTTTAATTGGATCCACTAATAAAGCAAAAAAGGATTTTCCATTTGATCTGAAATTAGTATCTATTAGTTCAACTTCGTACAAAGTCAGTTTAAAACCCAGGTTCACAGATGCAAACAATTCAAAAAGTAGCAAGCTTCCAGCGGTAACTTCTACTGGCAATGCACTTTCGAGCCAATCTAATGAAATTGATTGCTCGTACACTTTTAATAATTAATCGAATGGATCTGACTAGCCAAGTTTGAGATCTGTATCTGTGAATCGGCGTCAAATATTTTTACCGAAAAAGAACTAATGTTTAAATGGGAAGTGGATAGGAGCTGTTTATGTTGAGTGAAATTTTAAAAACTATACGACCAAAAATGATAATGGGATGTGGAGTATTAACGACTTTATTGTTAACACATGTTGTGGCTGCGGAATCGGTAAAGGACGCATCTGCTGGTACGGTTCGATGCTCTGTTGGAGTGTTGACCACATCTAGTAGCGGAATTTTATTTGATACCTTACAAGAGGACATGCAGTTGGTTTCTATTCCAATGAATAACAATGACGAGGGGACGACTTCGGGGCAAGTGACTCAGACCATTCGTAAAAAGGGTGTGGTTGTGAAAGCTTCGACAACCAAAGAGGGAGAATCTTTGCTAGTGGCTTTAGAATTATGGGATGGCGAAGCGGAACGTTTAGCGCAGGACCAGGTGTCTTTTGAAAAGAAAACCAATACTGAGTATCAGGCTAAGGTTCCGGGACAAGCTTATGAAATGCAGGATGCCGCCGCCTTAAGTATCGCCTTACAATACGATATACTGGCCAGATTGAAGGCTTATGATTGGAAAAGTACGAAGGCCGAATTGAAAACTCCAATTGTGAAGGGGTTAGATATTTTTGCCTTAGACGCGATTGTATCGAACGCCATTACGGATAAAAAATTAAAGCCGAACTCGACCTTGGGCGTGGTCATCATGGGCCCTTGTTACTTCGAGACTGTCTCAAAATAAGAAAATATTTACGGACATTCCTGTTTGTGTTCTGATGAAGAGTAGCGAATTCGCACATCCTGCGAAGGCCACTTGTTGGTGACAATTTCTGGCACCCAAGTTGCTTCATTATACTTTCATCAGGGGGAAGCACAAATGAACCACAATCGACTGTCTATCCTTTTTTCACTTGTCATGTTTTTGATATACACTCCGCTTGTGTTAGGTGGTGATAGTAATGGAGGAGCAAACGGTGGTGTAGTCATCGGCGGAGACACAGTAGAAACCATTAAACTTAGAAACCTGCAAAATCTGAAGCTAGAATGTGCAAAATTTTGTTCAGACAACACTATTTGCAAAAAACTGGGTAGTAAAGACGGCAACATTGAAGACAATGAAAATGAGGTGTTAAACTGTATCAGCAAAGGTCAGAAATATAAAGAACACAGAACTGAGAACAAAGATACTTGTAAAGACTTACGCGATAAATATAGAGATGCAAAGAAAGAGGCTACTTTAGCTTGTGGCGAAGTTAAGTCGCCTATGAATATGACGGCCCCAAAATCAAAGAATAAAAAATCTGCTAAAGAAGAAGTAAAAAACAAAGAAGAAGAAGAACGCAAAAAGAACTTTGATATTGAAGATAAAGGTGCTGAAGAATGCTATCAAAAAGTCAGCGAATGCGCAGAAGACTCAGCTGATGAGAGCTCCTTAGTAGCTCCGATAAACATAGCAGGATTAGATAATTTATTCGCCAAGTGCCCTACTTATTCGTCCGACGACTACAAAGAGCGATCCAGACAGGTCAAAGATGATATGAAAGATTTAAAAGATAAAATGGAAGACGAGCAAAAAGACATACTTGACAAGTTAGCCAAAAAGAAAAAAGAAGTTGCGGATATTCAGAAAGAAATCGATGACCTACAACCGAAACTAGACGAAGAGTTAAGAAAATTAGACGCCGATCAAATGAAGGCCGTCGCTGAGTCGCAAAAAATGGAAGATGAAATGGCTAAAGCAAAGGCTGCTTTAGAGATGAAACTAGTTGAAATTAGTTCTGCAAAAATTCAGATTAATTCGGAAAAGTCGACCAAAATTTTAGAGTGGGCTGATTCTTTAACTAAATGTGCAGAGGCTATTACTAAAGGCAATAATCAGCAAGCATTTAACTCCTCCATTATTCGCGCGCAGGGTGGTGTAAACAGCATTGGCTCACAAAAAAAGGAAAACACAAGATTGATTCAGGAACGATGCGTGCAACCTGATCTTGAAAAGCGAAGTGCTTATCAAAAGATTTATCTAAATCGAATGAAACAAGCTGATATGGATTATCAAAATACACAATCACAGTTGCAACGATTAAATCAAAGTATAGAAACCTCTAAAAAGAATTCTGAAAAAATCATGCAAACACTCGCCAGCCAAACCGGTAAGGTGAATGAAAGCTTTATGAAACAACGAAAAAATTTATTACTAAAAATGCAAATTGAAATGACGAATTTGACTCAATTAGAACAATCTTCTAGACAGCGACAATATCGACTGCAAACAGACTTAAATAACTCTCAACAAGAGCTGGCCAAGCTGGGCGTTGACCCCAAAGGCTCAACTGCTGACTATAAAAAAGCTATAAATGCCAGTCAGGCTTATCAAGAGGCATTGCGAGAGTATCGAGACGGTGGAAAAAAACAATGTGAAAACATTCTTAGCGCAAATGATTTAGAAGCCGCCAAATAAGAACGTCAAACCTAAAAAAATCTCCAACAACGAACCCCCAATTCGACCAAAAAATGCCTAATTGGGGATTATTCTACCAAAAAGTGACATTTTTGCTGTTATTCTACCAAAAAATGCCCTATTCTACCAAGAGTAAGGGGTTTTTATATGACAGCATCCACTTTGCCGACTTTCATTTTTGCTTCGACAGATCGCAAAGAAAGAAAACTTATTGCAGAATTAAAGACTCAAAAAAAAATTCACCCCGTTGGGCCAAGGTTATATACTTCCATCCCCAAAAATACTCCCAATTATAAATCTAAAATCGAAGCTAGTGTTCGAGGACAGTGGCTACAAGTTGTCTCTGGACTATTTCCCGGAGCCTTGCTAAGCCATCGCACTGCCATTGAATTTAATCCCACGGAATCCGGCTGTATTTTCATTACGTCTAACACCAACCGAATTATTTCCTACCCTGGTTTAACAATAAACTTTATTCGTGGTCACAAGCCATTAAGTACTGATTTTACGGCGGCTCAGTTGAAGGTGTCATCCTTACCTAGAGCCTTATTAGAAAATTTCCAACCCAACAAAAGTAAAGCAGCAAAATCCCTGACTGAAGAAAAGTTAGAGGAACTACTTAGTCAAATTTTGATTAAAAAAGGCGAAAAAGAACTAAATCTTATACGCGATCAGGCTAAAAAAATTGCGACCCAGCTTAGGCTTAAATCCGGTTTTAAAAAATTAGATCTATGCATAGGGGGTCTTCTTTCCACGCAAACTAATGAAAAACCAAAATCAAAAATAGGCAAAGCTTTATCAGCAGGACTTCCCTACGACTCCTCCGTCATTGAACGATTGAATTTACTTTTTTCCAGTCTGAATCAACTGGCCTATACTGAGCTAATCGAAAAAAGAACTTCTTCACTTCATCAACGTCATAAGGCTTTCTTTGAGTCCTATTTTTCGAACTATATCGAAGGAACCACCTTTGAAATTAGCGAAGCCGAAAATATTGTTTTTGATCATAAAATTCCTAAAGCCAGATCCAAAGATGGTCATGATGTTTTAGGTACCTTCAAGTTAGTATCTGACTTGAATGAAATGCGACGCACCCCTAAGTCTTTTTCAGAGCTAGAGGATATTCTGAAGTACAGACACTCCACTTTGTTAGAATATAGACCTGAACTAAATCCAGGACACTATAAAACAAAACCGAATCGTGCCGGCGATACCTTTTTCGTCGAACCCTCACTGGTGCGAGGCACTCTGTATCAAGGATTCGAGCTTTATAGTTCTTTGATCCACGGATTACCAAAAGCGATCTTTATGATGTTTTTAATTTCTGAAGTGCACCCCTTTGTGGATGGCAATGGGCGTGTGGCCAGAATCATGATGAATGCCGAATTGGTAAAATCGCAACAGACTACGATCATCATTCCAAATGTCTTTCGCGAAGATTATTTACTAACTTTACGAGCCCTTAGTCGCAGAAATCGCACCGAGCCCTTAATTAGCATGTTAAGCAAAGCTCAGCAGGCTTCCAATTTGGATTTCACAGACTATCCTAAAATTTTGAAAGAACTAGAAAAAAGAAATTGGTTCAAAGAACCCTCCGAGGGACTATTGATTTATGAGGAGAAATAAGTCGTCGATCTTGAAGATCAAGGGCGATTCATTTCGCTTTCTAGTTTTTGAATGATAGTTGCGACCTCCCCTACGGCTTTAAAATCTTTAAAAGACATTTTCTTGAAGCCGGATTTCAGCACGCCGATTAAATCGTAAATCATGGCTTTAAAATATCGATGATGGCGTAACTCGTCGATCTTGATCAGTCGAAACATATTTTCAGACAACAGATGAGTTTTTGAAAAAACGTCCAAATGATTATTGCTGTAAATAATTGTGGCCATGGAATCCATATGCACTTTTAGCATTCTGATAATCACATCTAGGTTATCATTTTCTGGCTTAAATATTTCACCGTTAGCGACAGCTCTTTTAAAAACAAACTCTACCGTGCTAACAAAGTTCGGAAATTGATTGTATTCAAATCTGCGCAGAAATCGAGGGTGATTATGCAATCCAGACTTGCGCAACAATTGGACCCAATCATTCAAACTTGCTGTTGAATTATTTTTTGCATCACCAACGACAGATGGCGAATCCGCATGAAAATCCCATTGTTCTAATTTGTTTAAATACGCCATCACTATTTTGAAGTCGATATCACTATTTCGTAGCGAAAGTAATTGTCGACGTTCAGCTAATACATACCAGGCGAATTCGCGCACCTCTGATGTAGTT
>JBPOJH010000101.1:0-24365 GCA_052033755.1 Bdellovibrionota bacterium
TCGGAAGATTCGGCCTTTTATCAGCATCGTGGTTTTGATTTTGCCGAAATTAAGAAAAGTTATGAAACCAATATGTTAGTAGGAGAATATAAAAGGGGAGGCTCGACCCTAACACAGCAACTGGCCAAAAATTTATTTTTATCCAAAGAAAAAACTTTTCAAAGAAAATTCGTCGAAGCTTTTTATACAGTTCAATTAGAAAAATATTTAACCAAAGACGAAATCTTAGAACGCTATCTTAACGTCGTTCAATTCGGAAAAGATATTTTTGGCATTAAGGCCGCTGCCGAATATTACTTCAAAAAATCTCCGCAAGAGTTGTCCTTAAACGAAGGAATATTTATAGCTATCCTGTTACCAAATCCAGTGAAGTACGCCCAATCCTTTCATAAACAAAAACTATCCATTTTTGCTGGTAATCGCATGAAGGACGTTTTGTTAAAATTAAAAACATTCCATCGTATCACCGAAGAAGAATACAATATTAGTTTCGCTGAACTTCCCACATTTTTTTCCAATGGCATGGAAGTCGCACCAACTTCCAATTCTGATTCTGAATCGCAAGACGAAGACTCTTCATCACCGTCATCTGACACGAACTACCAAGAAGAGTAAAAACAAGATGAATGATAGTACTGGAATTGACATAAAGATCTATATCAAAAAAAAATAACTTAAGCGGCATGAATATTTTTAATAATTTGATAATCATTGAATATTCGATGTGCTGTTTCGTAGGAACAATCTAATCTTTTTTTAATTTCTGTGGGGTTTTTGGAGCCGCATTCAATCGCAGAAATTATATCGGCTCTCCAGTTGCAACCATAGATTAGTCTATTCCGAAAAAATACGTTCGTTTTAGCTAAAAAGTTGATATTTGAAATTTTCTTTTCTTCTGCGGCAGTTAACTCTGAAATTTGAATTCCAAAACTAGCAAAATCCCTATCTGCTTTTGTTTGACCTATTTTAAGTGAAAACCTAAGTGTTTTTGCTGGAGTGATAGATTTGTAATTGAGCTTCCTACAATGTTCGATTGTTTTAATAAATCGTCGATCATTGGTTTTAGTTAGCAAGGCCCCAATGACATTGGTGTCATTGTCTGTCGTTTTTATTTTTTTCAAAAGAAATTCAGGATGAAATAGTTCGGAGTGTGATTTTAAAGCACCGACAACTAATGTCATAGTTTTTACATCAAGAAGAGCTTGAGTTGAAAGTTTTAGTAAACATTCCTCTGGAAATAATTTACTAGGACTTTTCGCGATCATGTTACAGCCAATACCTCGCAAAAGAGAGTCAGTTGATACCGAGATCATTTTTTAACTCCTTTACCCAAGCGTTAATAAATATTTCTGCTGTTTCTATATCTTTTTTTTGTTTAGAAACATATATTTGAGCAGCTTCAATTTCCTGTCGTGTCGGTTTTAAGAACAGAAGATCTGCGTAGTCCTCTCCCATTCGATCAATGGCTGCATGTAATTTGGTATTAATTAAGTCTTGTCGATGCAATCCCAACAAATGAATGGCTTTACCTTTAAATAAAGAAATTGTATTTTTTTTCCAACCTTTAGTTAGGCGACCATTTAATGAGGAAACTTTATTGTTTAGCCAATCATCTTGAATTTCCAATTTTTTGGCTACTAACTTTGAAGCATTTTTGAGTTTGTTGTCGATCTTATCTTGTATTAAATCGACATCTTGAGTTCTTCTGTCGGTATAACCAAGAAAAATTAATTGCGCTCCTCCGCAGATATACAAGTCATAGGATAATTTTTTTTTAGAAAGTATTTGGTCTAATTCTTGGATCGCAACGAGAATGTCCATGTTTTCCTTTATTGGTTTATCCAATAATAACAGATTGATTAACATTACGAAACATTTTTATTTGAGCCTCTAAAGGAAAACAAAAAGATATGTAAAATCATATAATTAGAGTGCTACGATCAGTGAGAATCAACGACTCTATTTAATCAATTGTCGATGGATGCGACGAATGGATTCGCGGGTGCCAATCACAGCTAAGATCAGTAATATCAAAACATGAACCAATATCATCCATGAAAAAGACTCTACGACTAACAACTGACGAACGCTGGCTACAGTGTGAGTCAGCGGCAAAAGGTAACTTAAATATTTAAGACCAAAAGGTAGTTGTTCGATAGGGAAATAAGTCCCACTAAATAAGGACATTGGAATAATTAAACCTGAAGTCGGATAAATGATTTCGTCGTAAGACTTAACTATCGAAGTGACGATCATGCCAATGCACGCGAACACATAAGAAGAAATAAAGATGATTCCCAAGGCGGGTAGAAAGTAAAATCCTTTCACAAGTCCCAAAGTCGAAGCCACCAATAGAATTCCGACGCAACTAAAGGTGCCCTTTGTGGCGCCCCAAAATAATTCTCCCAAGACAACTTCCTCTACGCTAAGCGGAGACAGAATCATCGTGCGATACAATTTATGATAACTTAATTTCGTGTAATTTCCGTAGGTGGCATCAAAAAAAGAAACCATCATCGAGCTAGTGCATAACAACGCAGGAAAGAAAAAATCCAAATACGACACGCCACCAATATTATTGACGTAACTGCCAAGACCATAGCCGATCGCTCCCAAAACCATCATTGGCTCAAGGACGGTCCAAAATAAACTAATCAACCAGGTTTTTTTAAATTGTAAAAAGTTGCGATTCCAAACTTGTAATAAAGCGTAAATCATATCGGCTCATCCCGTAAATCATGCCCAGCTAGTTTTAAAAAAACATCATTAAGTGAGGGTGCTCGCATGGTGACTTTTTTTCCATGAATTATATCCAGTACTTTTTTTGGATCCTGATCTTTTTGTAGGTGGACATTGATATGGTTATGAATCACTTGGTAATTCAGTTTGTTGGCATCTAAACGCCCTTGATAATATCCAATATCTTTGGGGTCGACTTCCACTTCGACGACTTGATGACCAATGTGATTTTGAATCATATGAGTTGGACTACCAACGCTTAAAATTTTTCCCTTATCCATAATGCCGATACGATCACAAATTTGTTCAGCCTCTTCCATATAATGAGTCGACAAAAACACGGTGCCACCGTCGGCCTTGATATTTTTTATAAACTCCCAGATCCAGATACGAGCTTGTGGATCCAGCCCCGTCGTGGGCTCATCTAAAATTAAAATTTCTGGCGAGTTTATAATCCCACGAGCGATCGCCAATCGTCGCTTCATACCGCTACTTAGGGCATCAATGTTCGAATCCGCATAGGCTTCAAGGCGCACCAATCGCAATAGATCTTCGACCTTGTCTTGCAGTTGCTTACCTTTGAGTTGATGATAGGAACCGAATAGCTCTAGATTTTCACGAACATTAAAATCAAAATCCAATCCATCATCTTGTGGGACGATTCCAATTCGACTTTTAATTTCTTTCATATTTCTGCGGACGTTCAGTCCAAGGATGTAGACATCACCGGCGGACATGCGGTTACTGCCATAAAGAACTTGCATCGTTGAGGACTTGCCGGCGCCATTCGGCCCCAGCAATCCAAAACATTCGCCTTTGAATATCTCTAAATCAAGTTCGTTAATAACGGACTTATCACCATATTTTTTGACAAGTCCGTTTATTTGAATCACAGAATCATACATAGTGATTCTATGCTAACTAAAATTAATCTTTTTCGACAGTAGCTTTTCTTTTTCTTTTATGAGGGTCTAGTTCTCTTAACCTTAGTCGAATATGTGAAGGAGTCACTTCGATTAATTCTTCATCAGTGATCCACTCGATGGCTTTTTCCAACGACATGGGTTTGACAGGAACTAGACGAATGGCCTCATCCGAACCGGAAGCGCGAACGTTCGTTAATTTTTTCTCGCGAGTAACATTCACTTCCATATCGTTATCTTTGGCGTTTTCACCAACGATCATACCTTGGTAAACTTCGGTACCATGATGCACGAACATGCGGCCGCGTTCTTGTAAGTTCCAAATTGCATAGGCCGTTGCCATACCCTGACGATCCGAAATCATCGCCCCATTCATTCGCGATGTGATATCTCCGCGGTAATCGTCATAACCATCATACTGAGTATTTAATAAACCAGTTCCACGAGTATCTGTTAAGAACTCAGAACGGTAACCAATTAAACCTCGTGCAGGAATTCGGAATTCCAAACGCGTTCTTCCAGTCCCTTTGCTGACCATGTTGGTCATCACACCTTTTCGGATACCCATTTTTTCAGTCACAACACCTGTGAACTGATCTTCGATATCGATAGTGGCATGCTCAAAAGGTTCTAATAAACGATCGCCTTCTTTTTTCATAATAACTTGAGGTTTACTGACACATAATTCGAAACCTTCACGGCGCATTTGTTCGATCAATACCGCTAACTGCAATTCACCACGGCCGATTACTTTGAAAGCTTCATTGCTATCCGTTTTTTCCACGCGAATAGCCACGTTGTGAAGTAATTCTTTTTCTAAACGTTCAATGATCTTACGGCTTGTCACTTGTTTTCCGTCGCGACCACCGTAAGGACCATCATTCACTGAAAAAATCATTCCCACAGTTGGCTCTTCCACTTTAATTCGTGGTTGAATTTTTGGTTCTGTTGCAGATGTGATGGTGTCACCAATATTAAATTCTTCTGCACCCGCAACGATCGCGATGTCACCAGCGCCGATTTCTTGCACCTGAATGGGTTGATTCACATGGTACTGATAAAGGGCAGTGACTTTGAAAGGCTTGTTGCCTTTTTCAGTACTTAGCAAAACGGGATCGCCGACTTTGATTCCACCAGAGCGGATACGACCGATTCCTAAACGACCCACAAAGCTGCTGTAAGATAAATTCGATACTAGCAACGATAATGGCTCGCCTTCATTGATTCTAGGCGGAGGAACTAAGCTAACGATCTTTTCATACAAGGCCTTTAAGTTACCAGTATTCACTGTGGGATCATCTGTCGCCATACCTTCACGAGCAATGGCATACACAGTTGTGAAATCAGCTTGCTCTTCGGTTGCATCCAAGTCGATAAATAAATCGAAAACTTCGTTATGAACTTCTTGAATACGAGCATCGGGACGGTCGATTTTGTTGATACAAACCATGACTTTTAAATTTTGCTCTAAGGCTTTTTTCAAGACGAAACGTGTTTGTGGCAATGGTCCCTCAGAGGCATCCACTAACAAAATAGCACCATCCACCATGTTCAATACGCGCTCGACCTCTCCACCAAAGTCACTATGTCCGGGAGTATCGACGATATTGATTTTCACATCACCATATTGAAAAGACGCGTTCTTCGCCGCGATGGTAATACCACGTTCGCGTTCCAAATCCATCGAGTCCATCAAACGATCATTGACTTGTTCGTTTTCGCGGAAGGTTCCTGCTTGTTTAATTAAGTGATCCACCAAAGTAGTTTTACCGTGGTCGACGTGCGCGATGATCGCGATGTTTCGAATTTTCGAAGGATCTTGTACTGCCATAATTTTTCCTTACCTATCAGTTAGTTTGTCTTGTTTGACGTTGTTATGTTGATTAAAAAATGTTGTTTAGTAATTAACGATTATTTTTATTAGATTGTGGTTCTTATGCATTAATACAGAAACATCCAGTCGCTAAGATAGTATATCGGGTAAATCCTCATCCATGCCCACCCATAAGAAAGGCGGTATCTTGTTCGCGCTGTTGTCGACTGTCTTCATTCATTGCATCCAGGTTTGAAAAATAATCTAAAGATACGGCCATAATCTCATCAACTGACTTCGTTTGAAAGATATTTTTTCGAAACTGTGCAGCTCCGGCGTAGCCAGTAGAGAACCAGCATGCGAACTTTCTAAGCTGGATTTGCATGATATAATCATCGGCTCGCTCTCGATAATCGGAATATAGCCATTCAAAGGCGGTTTTGAGTCTTTTTGAAGTTTTGTTGCAGGAAACTTCTTCGCTGGAGTATCCACTCGACAAACCTAAACCTAAATTGACCGTCTCATTCTCATTTTTATTGGTAGCTACCATTTTATTCTGATGGGCCAATTTCCATAACTCTAAACTTTCTTGAAAGATAAAAGGATTCTTCAAGGCTCCGCGACCGATCATAATTCCATCGCAAGCGGTTTCTTGTAGGCGCTGCACCGCCTGCTCGCCCGATAAAATATCTCCATTGCCAATAATAGGAACTTTGGATTGAGATTTCACCTCAGCAATATAATCCCAATCTGCAAAGCCAGTGTAATTTTGAGCTCGTGTGCGGCCATGAATAGCCACCCAGGTTATTCCTTCATTGTAAGCTATCTTTGTGACTTCATTAGCATTTTTAGAGTTCGCATCCCAGCCGGTGCGAATTTTAATAGTCACAGGAATTTGTACGGCCGACTTGATCGTCGATAACATTTTCACCATATGTGGCAGGTCTTTCAGAATGGCCGAGCCAGCTCCCTTTTTGGTGACCTTGGGAACGGGGCAACCAAAATTCAAATCGACAAAGTCAGCGCCTAGATCTTCGACCAGCTTAGCGGCATTGGCCATGACTTCGGGTTCTTCACCGAACAGTTGAATACCGACCGGGTGTTGAGACGAATCAAAACTCATCAATTTCAAGGTGCGATCATTTTTATATTCGATGCCATTGGCGGAAATTAATTCGGTGACAAGAATACCAACGTGCTGGCGTTTCATAAAGCTACGAAATGAGTGGTCGGTAATACCGGCCATAGGTGCAAGAATAAATGGATTTTGCTTTAGAGCCTGCAAAATATCAGTTTTGTTTTCGGTCATAAAGTCCGTGTTCTTAGCATTTCTAAAGGGCAGGGTCAACTTAGCAAAAATTAGATTAAGACAAATAATTGACTTAACTAATTGGTGTCTTTTTCCGATACGAAAGTATGGCGGTACGTGCATCGGTGGCAAAATGTTTGACACTTGTAAATATCATTTTTCAATCTCTTTTTTGGTGCATGGTCGTGTCTGTTTCCGTGAATGCAAAAACTTTAGAGCCAGACTTTTACGACTCCGCAGAATCCTTAAATTGGGATGAAAATAAAGATTGTTCCTATCTAGAAAAAAATCAAATCAAGTGCAACTCGCGAGTATCGGAATCTGATCGATTCAGTTTGCGATATATGGCCATGTCTAGCGCTTGTCAGGCCGAACAAAAAGATTTGAAGTGTGATCAAATTTTAAAACAAGATCATAGCTTTTCACACCGATTGCGCTCCTGCGAACCTTATCGTCTGTGCAAAGAATCCGAACTTAAAGAATTTCAACTGGCTCAAGCGTGCTATGGCGCACTGGGGGCTGTGACGGCTGATTTTGTAAAATCTGCGGGCGGAGTGTGGAATTGTTTATCCTCTACGGATTGCTATGAAAAAATGTTTAAGACCGCGGCTCGTGCTTCGTTGCAAGCGACTGGTAATGTGCTGCGATTGATGACGCCTGCGGGGCAAGCTCATTACTATTTTTCAGGAGAGCAAGCCCAAGATGTTGCAAAAATAAAAAATGGTTTGTCCGCAGCAAAGCAATGGCTGACGAAGCAAAATATTCGATGGCAATGTTATGATCAGCAAACCAATGCCGAAATGATGTGTTATGCGGCCTTGTCTGTTTTAGGAGTAGAAGAGGCGGCTTTGCAAAAGCTTCTTGGCTTTGGTGGCAAAGAATTAGCCGAGCATATTGGGAAATTAAATAAAGGCAAAAAAGTATCTCCGCTAAAGATGGGAACGAAGATTGATTTGTTGCAAGGGGAAGTGGTGGGCGTTGTTCGTAGCGTAAAGGGCATGCCCAAGAACACACGCATTGAAGTGGTGCAGTTACCCAATGGGGATAAGGTTCATCATTTAGTCGAGGATTTAAAAAATGGAAAAACAATTCGACAAGAAATTGTATTTGATGAATTAACAGGAACCATAGATGCGAACTCGGCTGGTGGAAAAAAGTTAATGCAACAAATGTTGAATGACTATGGTGATAAAGCGCATTTGGCATTTATTGATGTTGGAGATTTGGGGCGAGTCAATAATCGTTTTGCAAAAGGGGCTGAGTGGGGCGATCAGTATTTAAAAGCCGTTACGAAAGAAATACAAGACGTCGTCGGCGATGGAGCGACGGTGTATCGCTTAGGGGGCGACGAATTTGGCTTAATCATTCGTGAAAAAGATCCCGAAAAAGTAAAATTACTTTTAGAAAAAATTCAAATGCAAGTTGCAAAATCGAAAGACGTGCATGAGATTTTTCGGCAAGAAAAAATTGCTTGGGCGAATGAATCTAGGTCAGTTATTGCGGGTATAAAAAACGAGGTCAAGGAAGGGCGTATGACCCAGTCTGAAGCGGATACAAAAATCAATGCGATAACTAAAAAAATACGGGAAGAGCTAGCGCCTTATTCACAACAGTCAGTGTCTGTGGGTTCGGTCACAACTAGAAATGGTGTTAGTGTGGCTGATGCGCTGGAGGTCGCCGAAGAAAATGTTCGAACCGGCAAAAAAGAATTGAAGGAAGCTCGTGGTCAGGATGCAACAAAGTACGGAGGCGCCAAACCTAAGTTTGATGGTACTCAAAAAGTTGATCTATTATTTCGTCCGAAGGTGGCGACACCGGCACAGTTAAGTGCAAAGGCGGAGGCCAATATTGCAGACTCTAGACGAAGATTTTTAAATGACGGTGCTCTTTCTGATTTAGAAAAAGCAAAAAAAATTGAATTGGTCCGCGGAGAAGAAAAGTGGGTCGAGGGCTCTAAGCATGTGGTCGAGTACAAGCGAACAGATGGTGAAAAATTTTTGATGGTCGAAGATTACGATCATCTGGATCCCAAAACAGGATTACCTTTAATACGCGAAATGCCGATTCATGAAAAAACGGGCAAGATCGATGCGGGTCATGATCAAGGGCGAAAAATTTTTGAAGACTCTGTTTCGGGTGGAGCTGGTCAAAATCGCGGAGTCCTAGTTATGAAGGCCAACTATTTGGGTAAGGTGAATTATTTTGAAGGCGGCACAGTGAAGGGTGATAAATTGCTACAAAGTTTTTCTGACATTGCATCTAAGGTTGCTCCCAATGGAGCTTTAGAAATCAAACCTCGCGGGTCGGAATTTGTGATTGTGGTCAATAATACGAATCCAGCAGAACTCGAAATACTGACAAAAAAGTTTTATGCCGAAGTAAAGAATTCGCCCCAAGTGCAAGAGGTGTATCAATCGCAGTTAAAAGTTGTACGTGCTAAAATAGTAGAACTAGAGAAAGCACCAAAGACCGATACCGAAACCGTTTCGAATTTGTTAGATTATAAGGATCAAGAAAAAAACCTAACAGAGTATATGAAAAACCCAGGAATGGCCAAAGCTACCATGGTCAAGCCAAAGGACAATGTTGAATCGGTTTTTTCTAGAACCTTGAAGGTATTAGAGGATCAAGAAAAAGCCAAACAAATCGAAAAAGAAAAGGCCAACGCCGCTCAACAAATTAAGTAACAGTGACAATCTTCCTTTCATATTCGGGAATTGTATAACATCGAATTAGCAATAATTTTAAAAACAGCCAAATTAGGTGTTTTGAACCTTAATTTGGCTGTTTAATAAACATCATAAAACAGCCAAATTATGGTCAAAAAAGTACAATTTGGCTGTTTATACTATACTTTCCAATCCTCCTAATCTAAACTAATACCATACTAATTGGTCCTGTGTATGGGAGTGTGAAATATGAGTTTTAAGTTTATTGGACGTCAAAGTGAGATTGATTATATTCAAAAAATTCAATCTTCCAAAGAAGCCAGCATTTTGATTGTTTACGGTCGTCGTCGAACAGGAAAAACAAAATTAATTGAAGAGACCTTTAAAAATAGAAATCTTTTGAAATTTGAAGGTTTAGAGGGGCAATCAGAGGTTAAGCAAAAAAAACAATTCCTTCTTCAAATGTCCGAACGCTTTAAAGACCCCTCCATTGCTAAATTAAAATTAACGACATGGACCGAAATTTTTACTCATCTATTTCGATTTATAGAAAAAGACACGGCTACGCTTTATTTAGAGGAAATACAATGGATGTCTAACTATCAATCCGATTTAATTTCAGAGCTGAAATACGTTTGGGATAACTATTTTAAAAACAACAAAAAACTGATTTTAATTTTATGTGGATCTTCTCCCAGCTTCATTATTAATAAGGTTTTACATTCAAAGGCTTTGTATAACAGGTCCCTACACCAAATTCACCTTAAGGAATTTACCGTACAAGAAACTCAAGAATTTCTGAGTCGACCAGGATTAAGTCCCAACGAATTAATGGATGCTTATTTAAGTATTGGTGGCATACCCGAATATTTAAAGTATTTAAAAAAATATGACAGTGTATATCTAGGTTTATGTAATGAATCTTTTTTAAGTCGAGGCTTTTTTACTGATGAGTATTCTCGAATTTTTACTAGCAGTTTGTCCAAAAAAAGATTGTATCAAAAGACGATAGAGCTGCTTTCGAAAAATAAAAAACTAACTCGTGAGCAATTGGCAGATTCGTTGAATGTAGACTCTGGCGGGACATTTACAGAATTATTGCAGGACTTGATAGATTGTGAATTTATCGAAAAAATTGTACCTTTGGATGCAAATATGCGCTCAACTACGGGCTATTATCAGATTCGAGATTCCTATTTGCAGTTTTATTTCAAGTTTATAGCTCCGTTTAAAAGTAAAATTTCCTATGATCATTTTAAAAAAAATCCCACGAAAGCGCTTAATATGGATACCTATAGAAAGTGGCTGGGATTTTCGTTTGAACGCTGGTGTCGTCGAAATTCACATTTGATAGCTGACAAACTAGGATTTGGATCTGTTGAATACGAATCAGGAGCCTTTTTTAATCGAAAAACTTTGAGTGATAAAACAGGGGTACAAGTGGATCTTCTTTTTAAAAGAAAAGACCGAGTTTGGAGTATTTGCGAGATTAAATACTTAGAGTCAGAGGTTGGGTTATCTGTGATGAACGATTTTGAAAAAAAACTAGAAATATTAAATATACCAAAGACAGTTTCTGTTTCTAAAGTATTGATTACGGCTTCGCAGCCAAGTAAAGTTTTGCTAAGTAAGCATTACTTTGATCGCATTATCACCTTAAAGGATTTACTAATATGAAACTAACACTAATTATAAGTTCCAGAATTATGAAATATGTTATTTGTTGGATTGCTTTGATTTGCATGACGACCGTATCTGCTTTTGCTAAAACAGAAAAAAAACTATCAAACAATAAGGAAAACAAAATGCAGACAGCGATATTGGCCGGCGGATGTTTTTGGGGAGTCGAAGAATTAATTCGTGGAATGAAGGGCGTGACGAAAACCACGGTTGGTTACACGGGGGGATCTGTGGATAATCCCACCTATGAAATTGTAAAGCGAGGGACTTCGGGGCATGCCGAGTCGATTCAAATTGAATTTGATCCGACCGTGTTATCGTATGAAAATTTATTGTTATACTATTTTAAAATTCATGACCCAACGACAAAGAATCAGCAAGGGAATGACGTAGGAGCTCAATACCGATCGGCCATTTTCTACACTAACGATGAACAACGACAAATCGCTCTGCGAGTGAAAGAACGTGTGGATACGTCTGGGGCTTGGAAAAAACCAGTCGTCACCGAAATTTTACCAGCTACCAAATTTTACTCCGCCGAAGAATATCATCAAAAGTACTTACAAAAAAATCCCGGCGGCTACACCTGTCACTTCGAACGCAAATTGAATTTTTAAACTTTCCACCAATTCCAATAATTAATCATTGGAATTGGTATTATTTTTTCTTTTGCAATGATTTCCATTTGCTAAATTGAGCAGGTGTTAAATTAAATCGAACCAAGGAACCTTCATGTAGTTTTGATAACTCTAAATCGATTTGCTTTAACACAACTTCGCGTTCGGAATCAGGTACTGAAGCCAAATCTTGCAAAGTTGGTTTTTTATTTTTTAAAACAGATTCGGTGACCAGATCTTTAATCTGTTGTCTATAAATGATAGACTCCTTGGACGGCGCTGTTAAAGTCACTTTTACTTTTTGATAATCAGTGATCGAATATTCTATAGAGCTAATAAATAGTTTTTTTAATAAAGAGAAGTCATTTTTTTCATATATATTTAGAACAGCAGAAAGATATTCTTTTTGCTCTACGTTTTTAAAAGAAATGGGAATCATACTGTTCTTTAAAAATGGAATATTACAGATGATTCTAGAGGTTCTTTTGTTCATATCTTCAAAGGGTTGAAGGTAGGGTAAAAAGATAAGGATAAATAAACTTTGCTCAAAAGTATTTTCTATCATGATAGCTTTTTTAGTAAAAACTTCGAATTCTTCGGCTAAGATTTGCGGTATCGAAATGGGTGAGTACGAAGTGCCAGAAATTAAAACAGGAATTTTTCTTAAGGCACCTTGAGCTCCTGGATCAGCTAATAAATTAGAAGACAATAAAGCGTGAGTGGATTTTATACTACGTTCGTCAATTTGAATTTGTTTTCTATTTCGAATTAAAAACTGAATAGCATCTTTGTGATTTAAAATCATTTGCGTTTCGATTAAGTTTTTCCCAGAGGCGATTTCTTGATTGAGTATCAGTTTTTCTGTTTCAAGTAAGGAATAGGTGTTGCCCTCCAAACGAGAAGAGGCCCAAGAAATATCGATCATCAGTTGTTCATAGATTTTTGAGCTATAGGTTTCTAGATCGATGGAGGTATCAATTCGATTCAACTTTTTAAGATAATCGCGTTCGGTAGCATTTAAAAAAAATGATTTGTTAGGTATGTAGTTATCTAAAAACTGACGTTGGTACTCTTGAAATTGCGAAGCAGTTTTTTGGTAAATAACATGCCGACCTTCACGTTCTTTAATCTGTATTTTGTTTTGATCGATCCAGCTGCGAATGATTCGCTGGTTGCTTCGTGTCGATAGTCCCGTTATTTTTGCCAACATCGGTTGAGTAAAACTCGAAGTCAGAAGATTGAGCCAAGAGTCATCATGAAGGAGCTCAGATCGAAGTGATTTTGCTTTAACTGGCTTTTTGTCGCTAATTACCTTTTTTTGTCGCGTTTTTTTCATAACTTAAGTATATGAAATATATAATAAAATTGCAATAAAATGTCGCGAATCAGGATTTTTGTCGCATATTGTGTCGCTAATCGTGTCGCGTATTATGTCTATTATTCCAACCAAGTCACGCGCCCTTCTTCCTGCCGAGGAGCTTTGGGCGGCTCATGATCGGGATATCCCAAGACTAAACCACATAACAGTTCTAATTCTCCGGCTTTGTATTCGGGGCTTTGGTCGACTCCCAAAAAGGCATCGACATCTTTTTTAATTTCCAACGGTGCGCCCATCGTGCAGCAACCAAGTCCTTCAGCAACGGCAGCCAGGTTGATGTTTTCAACGGCCATGTACACGCTACCTATGCCGGTGTGATAACGTTCATCGGCCGAGTTATGCGAATAACAAAAAATTAAAACAGGAGCGTCACCCAAGGTATAAAAAAATCGTTCTGTAAAATTATACAGCGAGGGTTTCAATCGCTGTTGCAAAATATCTTTGATGCCCAGCCAGGATTTTTGCGACAGCTTTAAATATTCGTCACGTTTAGGACCAGTTACGACAAAAAATCTCCAGTTTTGTCGGTTTTTACCGCTGGGGGCCTGCATTCCAGCTTGTAGTAGCCTTTCGATGACGTCTTTGGGAGGCATTTCTTTTTTGAATTTCCGAATGGATTTTCGCTTTTGCAGCAGATCGTATAGGGCTGCTGCTGCAGTAGTAATGGGAGTCGCCTCAGATTTAGCCCCCAATGAGTTCGCTGGGGAGTTACTTTTTGAATCATTTATCATGGACACCACCTATTAATACGATTGATTCAATTTAACTCGAGATTCATTGAAGATGAAGGTAAAAATATTTTTTAACAAGCTTTACCAAACTCATGAAATGTATTACACCATGAGCTTCCCATTTTCTTATCGAGGTCAGTATGAATTTAAAGTCATTAGTGCGTGATATTCCCGATTTTCCGCAAGCGGGTGTTTTGTTTAAAGATGTTTCTCCGATATTGAAGGATCCGAAGGCTTTGGATTATATTGCCACCGAGTTGGCCAAGAATTGGGATTTATCGCAAGTGGATTATTTTGCTGGGATTGAGTCGCGTGGATTTATTTTTGCCATGTTACTATCCAGTAAATTGAACAAAGGTTTTTTACCCATTCGCAAAGCCGGTAAATTACCACCACCAGTGGTGGCGCGTTCGTACTCGTTAGAGTACGGTCAGGCGACAATTGAAATGAATCCTGGTCAAGGTCGTATCATCATATTAGATGATGTATTAGCAACAGGTGGAACGCTACAAGCGGCGATCGAAGTCGCAACAGAGGCTGGCTACCAAGTGCAAGATGTTGCAGTATTGATTAATCTGACATTTTTAAATCAAATGAAATTTCAAGGGCATTCTGTTCGGTCATTGATTCAATATTAGTTCAATAAAATTGTACGATGAAAAAACTAATAGAAACTACAATGTTAAAGTAATAAAAAACTAAAAATTAAATTTAAAAGATAGAAAATTTATTTTGGAAAAGCGATGTTGTAGTAAGAAATACGTATTATTATTGCGAAGTAAATTAATTGTGGAGTTACTTAGATAGTAGTGCAAATTATATTTTGGGAGCAAATTATGAAATTTAAAAAAGAAGAAATAGCTGTTGTGATTGCATTACCAGTCGAGTCGCAGGGCCTATTTGAAAAAGCCAACATCCCCGTGCATTACTGTGGAATTGGGAAAATCAATGCGGCCGCGACGGTTGCTGCGTTGTTAGCGAAGGGAAATTACAAGCGAGTTCTTAATTTAGGAACGGCTGGTAGTCATAAGTTTCCAACACATTCATTGATTGAGTGTTCGGGTTTTGTTCAAAGGGATATGGATTTAAGTCCGTTGGGTTTTCCTCGCGGTGAAACTCCAATGGATACTATTCCTGGAAAAATCGAATTTGCTACTATTCTTGATCATTTCAAAAAAGGAGTGTGCGGAACGGGAGATAGTTTCGAAGTGGGGCCTCCCAAACTGGATTGCGACTTAGTGGATATGGAAGGCTACGCCATCGCCAAAGTTTGCAAAAAAATGCACGTCGAGTTAACCGCCGTTAAGTACATCACGGATGGCTCTGATCATCAGGCTCACAAAGACTGGGCAGAAAATTTACCTCCCGCCGCCAAAGCCCTATTAGAAATTTATAACGAACTAGTGGAGTAATACTAGCCCTGATTATATTTATGAATTACAAATCATACTTTTCTATTAAAATAAGTATAGGAATTTTAAAGCTCGAATCGCTCCATTCCAACATCTAGGTATTCCTTGGCACTTGCTAAAATTGAGTGATTAGAGTGGGTCTTTGGCAATGAATTTCAATGTGTTTTTATGAAATTCGAGACGTGTTTTTGAGTTACTGAGAATTTTTTTTCAGATTTTAAATACACAGTTTCGTAATATTCAGAACGATGCACAAAAACGGCGAAACTCAAAAAGTCGCTCTCGGTGAATTGAATCTATTGGCTACCGTGTTAGAATATTTTTTGAATTATTAGGACTTGGCTGCATCAGAATAAGGCCTGGTCAACCCATCGAGCTTTAAAGGCGCCATCGAAAGAATCTAAAAATATTTTGATCTATTGGGCGATCAGGACAAATCTTGGTCTAGACCTAGTTTAGAAAAACGAACAGGGCCTAATCTTATTTAAAATCTATTTTGTATATACAAATTTCTCTTTTCCGCGGACAGTAAAAAAATAAAGCATTGATTCTATAGTTATTGGAACAATTCTACCCATGGATTGAAAAGTAGCACGTCCATTTGCATTTTTGTCAATTGATCTTGTGGCGAAGTTGCTTGCATTAAATTTGGAGCATTAGGTTCTGTATCTGTGATCATGTCCGGAAATAACCCCTCGGTGTGCCAAAGACCAAGAAAGTGTGCTAATTCATGTGCTAAAATTCTACCATCACGAAGTTCCTGTATTGTTACAGCATTGCCATACATATCATTAAAAAAGGTGCCCGGAATGCCAACTGATTGTCCTACAATATTCCCTTTCACATTTACTAAAAAAATATTTATTCCGGTTTTAGAAAAGTATTTTTGTGAAAGAAATCCTGATGCTAATACTGTAAGATTGTTTTCAGAATTTAATGGCCGAAGTTCTCCAAGTTCTATGTTTATTTTTCGCGTTCCATCACCATTGAAATAAACTTTACGTACTGAATCTAAGAAATCATTAAAATTCTTTTTGATCACAGCATCGTTATTAATAGCTTGAAAATTCCATACTAAATCATTAGGCATAAAAAAATTCAAAACCAACTTACCGCTTTTAATTTCATTAAATGGTACTTCAGAAGATTTTAATAAACCTTTTATGCTAATCGTAGAACGCAGGGACTTGAAAATCCTCTTACCTATTGAATTAAATTCATATTGTCCACCCCGAATTTTAAATTTCCATAATCCAGGATGTAATTCGACCATAGGGTTTGACGGTAATAAAAATGAGCCAAATCCCGGTTGGTCACCAGGTCCTGCTGGATTTGGGCTCTGGGCCTGACTGATTGGGTAACCACTCAGATAATCTAAAGCAAAGTTACTCAGGTTTCCAGTTGGCATATTTGGGCCAGTTACAATCCCCTGAGGTCCAACAATTTCTTCAACATAGTAATAATGAGCGGGGTTACCTTGGAAGCTAATCGCAATACTAATCGGATAGTAGTTTTTTTCTGATTTTGGAATTTCAACTTGAAAATAATCACTAATACCATTTTCAAGAACAACTGATTTGTCGATAATAAGATTTAACTTACTAGTACCAGCGTACGTGTAATGTGATACTAGAGAAATAATTAACGTTAGTAAGCTGTAATTTTTAAGCATTTTTCGACCTACTTCCAAAGTTTGTTGAATTAATTTCTCAATTGAAATTAAAAAGGTTAACAGTTGTTAAGTCTTATTATCGACTTAATAGAAATCCATTATTTTCAAAAGTATTAAGATCGTGGCTGTTTTGAAAGATCGATACCGATGAGTCGTGATATTTTGCAACAAGCCAGACTAGATACATGAATAATCTTTCATCTGTAATATCGGCTGATTCGGCTCGACCAATACGGCCTTGATCACGCGCAATAGCTAATATTTCAATTAAAGACAGAGAAACATTATTATCAGTGATTTTTTGATAATCGGATTGAATTTTTTTAAGCATTGAAACGATAGGATGTTTAGCTTCTGGCCAACCGTCAAAGGTTCGCATGCGATTTACTTTTTCACGCATTACTTCGTATTGGTGCCATTGAATACCTCGAACACCTATTTCTTCTAGGCCTTGATAGAAAGATCGAGCAAACATCGATGCCAGTAGTTTTTCTCCAATTAAAGACTGGATTTTATTTCGAGCCGTAATAACTGATTCGGAATTAGTATCATATAGCCATTTTAGTGTCGAAGGTATTGCAGTCGCTAATGGGTCCGTGTTGGCGCTATTATAGGCTAAACCACCAAGATTTAATGGCACAATATATTGAGTATCTTTTTGAATGTATGATGTTACTGCTTTGGCCTCGTTGCTTTCATCTAATACGGAAACAGTGATAAAACCCATTACGCCATCCTCGACTCTAGAATCAGATTTTGATGTAAATAGATATTTAATAATTGGAATATCACCCAATAACGGAATTTTTGAAGAATTTCCTTTAATTTGAAAACCAGAAGTTCCAGCTAAGAACCTAGGAACACCATTTTCTAGAGTTTGATCAAGTTCATATTGGGATTCATTAGTTGCTGTAGCAATGCTGTTGTTAGTTACGATTTCACGTACAACTCCACCATCTTTTAAAGATAATTTAACGCGAAATTGTACAAGTCGATTAATTTTTCGGGCTCGCTGATTGAAACTATCAATCTGATTTAGTAATGAATCCAATTGACGTAGGTTTAATGTATTATAGATTCCATTATTTAAAGCATTGTTAATTTTATCAATTTGAGGTTTATACAAATCTAAAAAAGTCTTGAAATCAGCTTCTAATCTTTCTTTCTCTTCTAGATACTGTTTTGAATTTAAAATACTAATTGATTGCAAGGTTAGATCTAACCCTACTTTATTGTTTTGTATTTGTGTTCCTTGTTGATTTGATGAATAAATCGTTGGAATATTCTGAGTTTGAGAAAATTTCTGAGGCTCCCAACCAGCGATCATGCTGTCAGTGGTAGTGATATCTGAAAAAATCGAGCGTCTTCCATTTCCATCTTGTGCTAAAGCATTTAAAGCTAAGTTTAATACTGATTTAGGGTTCACTTTTGTAGCCATAAGTAGCGGGTTAGTTCCTGTAAATTTAGACAAGAATGCGGCTGAGTTTGGCACTTCACCAGCATCATTTTCAGGTCCCCATTTTTTTGTGGCAGAAAACATGGTAGCAAATTCTTGTTGTACATTGTTTGAAGCAGAAATTAATTTAATTTGCACTAATAAACTCATTGGCCTTTCTTCGATGGTATCCACTAGACTTTTAAATTTCTCCGCTTTTTCGCAAAACAACTCATAATAGATACGTTTAGGATTATTAGGAGAGTCATATATTACGCTTTCAGCTTGTGTAACGATACCTTCTTGTTGAAGAAACTGCTCGACTCGTTTTACGACAATACTTGGATAATAATTAATGTTGATGGTTCCTCTTTTAATAACAACATATTCGTTTAGTAGTAACCTATTTCTATTTGTAAGTAATCCTTCAATGCGTTTAGTGGACGCATTGCAATTAATATTTTCAAGACTAGTTAGCTGAGCTTCTGTTCGAAAGTCACTAATTTGACTTTCGATTTGTGAGCATAAGATTGAACGATTAGGAAGTTTTAAATCGATTGGAATTAATTCAGTCTTAGCAGGCATGATTGAAGGCGCAATTGCTGGTGTCTGCTTTTTTGATGATGAAGTTGTTTTATTGTTTCTATTTGTATAATCAGCCGAAACTTTATCTACGTGATGAATTGGTAATGAAATTGAGTTGTCTTTATCACTGGCTTGCAAGAAAGAAGAAGTAATGACGAACAATAAGACAGTAGCTCCAAAAAGTGGATTGTTCACGTGATTTTCTCCTTATATTTGTTTATAGCTGCAATAGCTGGTTTCATGGATATCCTAGCAAATCATAAGCCTAGATAAATATGACAGAATTCAGGCGTAATACTAGCCCTACTAACAACTAGTACAGCTGGACACAGATCCAAAACCAGGAGTGGACTTAGGAAATACCTCGGAAATGGCGAGTTTTTTTTTTAAACTAAATCCACAATAATCATGGAAATGGAAGCGATGCTTTATTGGCAAACGGAATACAGTAAAATTTTAACGCAAAATAAAACGATTTTATTTTTGATCGCTATTTGGCTAATAGTTTCTAGTGTGTATGTATACGAACCATTGCGCGACAGACTGACGGGGTGGTCGACAGCGGTCATGCAAGGGGCGCAGCCTACTGATCGCTCAGTCGTTGGAATTTTACAAACCGATTTAACTGGTAATGGTAATAAAGTCACTATCACCAAAGTAAAAAGTAAGTTGGATATTTCGCTGGAAATTTATTTTTATAAAGAAGGTTCGAAGGAACCTCAGGACATTAAACGAATCATTTTAGATGATCGTCGAGATGCTTTCTTTGATATGAAAGGCCGAGTTACTAACTTAGCGGCTGTCGACTTGGACGGCGATGCGGTTCTGGAAATATTTGCTCCCAGTTTTGATGAAAACCTGATTCCGCGCATGAACGTATTTAAGTATGACCCCACCACTGGCGATTTTGAAAAGTTAGATTATCGAACCTTTCCTTTGTAGTTCTTCGCTATTTGCACGAGAAATAAAAAAAGCGATCCGTTGGGGGGATCGCTTTAAAAAATGCATTTCTATTTTAAATTTAATTTTATTTTTTTGAATGATTTTTTATTTCTGTTCGAACTAGTTATTCATTTAATCAGTTAGTCTCTTTTATCTGATAATTATGAAGTTACTTAATTTATCTCAGTTACATGTGTTCATCGGTCTGAAAATAAATTCATTCCATTTTTTGTCGTGAGTCATTTGCTACTAGCATTTTGGCTTGATTACAAAATTCCTGAAATGGATTGAGCAAGTCCTTTTTTCAAAGCGGGTAAAGCTTCATTAAAATCCAGGTTAACTTTATTCGCAGAGCTTAGAACTCGTGTTTGATAAACTTTCCAATCTGACTTCTGCGAGTAAGTCACCTGCGTTCCGCCACTGGTGCCTGATTTATTATAGTGTGAAGTGCTGTGATTAATTTGTGTCGAATTTCTTGAACGTTCTTTAATTTGCAAATCAGTAATGACACTGAAATAAACGTCTTTAACGGCGGAGTCGGCTACGACCGAAGCAATGCCCCCTAAAATGCCAGCACCCACGATGGCTTCGCTGCTACCCCCAGCTACATAGGCGGCACCGGCTCCAATCGCAGCGCCATCTGATCCATAGCCCTTGTACATCGCGGCTTCGGCGGCGTTCGGTGAGGATTTACCAACTTGTAAGATATTAGCTTGCAAAACATAGTAGGCTTGTTTGGGATTGGAAACGACTTTAAAACCTTTAGCAGCTAATGCGGACGAGATTTCTTCTGTGACAGTAAAGTCTGGTTTATCCGATGTGTTCTTTAGTTGTAGAAATATGGTTTTGTCTTTATCGTCCTCGACTGGATCTAGAAAGACAGTGGCGCTCATTTTGGTTTGTACATCTAGATTTTTTTTCGAGATCGCGACCTGCGTGGCTGCGCAACCAGAAAGTAGGCTTAGTCCAATCAAGCTAGTGATGGCCTGCAAAGAAATTTTTTGTTGATAACGTGAATTCATTTTTCCCCCATGGTTTTTTCTTTGATACAACATCAAAGAAAGTTGTGATTCTGGGGGACTGCTATCAAAAGCTATGCCAAACAAATTTCAACAAAAAGACTGCGAAAAGGTATTTTGCAGAGTTATTTGTCTTAAAAAAAATAATTCATCGAAAATAATTCTAAAAAATTTGAATGAACTATCGTAGTTACAAATTATTTTGCGGACGGAACTAGCAAGTTATCAAATTATTTACGAACAGACAATGAACCTACACAGGAGTTTTCATTTTTAATCACGCCATCACTTTCGTGTAAGTCGCGTTTGGTAAAACCCAGTGTAATGTGGGAATAGAATTTCTCTGCTGCAAATGTTGTTGGTTGTCCGTTCGCTTTTGTCATTAGTAGTTGCTGAACTCGTTTTCGAATGGCTAACAAATTTTCTGATTTGATGACGACAAAAAAAGTTTGCTCCAGCTTGCCATCGACAGAGGCTTCACCGCGGCCCAAGCAAACAATTTGAAATGCAGAATTTTGAATTTTCGCATCTAATGCGATTTGATTAATTTCCTGCATGGTCACGCCGAAAGGTTTTAGTTCATTCCAAAACTCGACAGGTGTGATCACAGTGATATGGGCTTCTCCTCTGTTGGTAAGTGGGCGTCTTTCATTTATAAGTAGTTGTTTGAACAAGTCCGCCATTGGCTCAAATGGCAAGTTCATTGACAAATAGTTATCAAAGGCCCCAGACCCCTGATATTCGATGAAATTGACCGAATTCCCTTTGCGTATTTTCGGATCTAAATGAAATCGATGCCCCGAGTGAGACTCTGTTTGTGGCTTTCGCTCCGATGGCACGATCATCGCCTTAGTACGAGCCATCACTCCCGCAGAGCTTGTTAGAATTAATAAAGGCAATAGGAACTTAGTATATGACTTCTTGAAAGTTGATTTCATCAACGAACCCTCCGCTTTACTTTTAATATAATTAGTTTTCATCTATCCCTCATATTAAAAAATTAAAGAATCAAATGTACAATAGATTGGTTTTATTTTCCTAGAAATTATTTTTTTAATATATCTTAATGATTGAGATGACATTGAGTTGAGACCAACACTTGCTAGGGGTAGATTTTTTAAATTGGCACCATTGTCAGTCACCGCCATTTGGCGGCACCAGTTATTTTTTAAACGACATCTTTACAGCCACGAGGGTGGAATGCAGATGAGTTGAATGCAACGACAAGAATGGTTTAACATACTGAAACTACAAAGTAATTTGACAGCCCCTTGGGCAGCAATTAAAATACGTCAAAAAACAGCGTAATTAAATTTGCTTTTCAATTGGCTTTCAGTTAAACCAAGGCCAAATGAACAAAATGAATCGAAAACTCGAATATTCTTTGATGGCAATCAAGCATATGAGTCAAAAACCTGTTGGAGCATTGACGACCGCAAAAGAGGTGTCTGACACCTATCATGCGCCATTCGATGCGACCGCCAGAGTGATGCAGCAGATGGCGCAAAAGGGTTATTTGAAATCGGAACAAGGTGCCTTTGGTGGTTACCAATTAAGTTCGGATCTAAGCCAATTAACGTTGTTTGATTTGCTACAGTTAGTTCAAGGAGATACGCAAATCGCAAAATGCATGGTGAAGGATGAACCCTGTGATATTAAAGGCCATTGCAATATTGTTTCACCGATTCAGGGATTAAATAAACGCATCGACGAATTTTATAAAAGTCTAACGTTAAAAGATTTATTGGCAACGAAGTAACACAAATAGAACCAAGAAGGCAGTAAGTAAAGGCAACAGCAGAGTAGGGAAATATGTCAACAGACTACAAATATGGATTTACAACCGAGATCGAAACAGACACAGTTCCCAAAGGACTGAATGAGTCTGTTATTCGCTTGATCTCTTCGAAAAAAAACGAACCCGAGTGGATGTTAGAGTATCGCCTAAAAGCTTTTCGCCACTGGCAAACTATGACTGAACCCAACTGGGCCCATGTGCACTATCCTAAAATTGATTTCAATGCGATTTCATATTACTCGGCTCCTAGGGCGACAAAAACAGATGCGGGTCCCAAGTCACTAGAGGATTTGGATCCTGAGCTTTTAAAAACTTTTGAAAAGCTAGGCATTCCCTTGAATGAACAAAAAAGAATTTCAGGTGTAGCAGTGGACTTGGTGTTCGACAGTGTTTCGGTGGGAACCACTCAAAAAGATGTCTTAGATAAAGCGGGCGTGGTTTTTTGTTCGATCTCTGAAGCTATTCATAAATATCCCGATTTGGTTAAAAAATATTTGGGTTCAGTCGTACCTTTGACTGACAATTTTTATGCCGCCTTAAACGCTGCTGTTTTTACTGATGGTTCGTTTTGTTATATTCCCAAAGGAGTGCGCTGTCCGATTGATCTATCCACTTATTTTCGAATTAACGCTTCGGAAACAGGTCAGTTTGAAAGAACTTTGTTGATTGCGGATGAAGGCAGTTATGTGAATTATTTAGAGGGCTGTACGGCGCCTCAACGAGATGAGAATCAACTGCACGCTGCCGTTGTCGAGTTAGTGGCAATGGATCATGCGCAGATCAGATATTCCACAGTGCAGAACTGGTACACCGGCGACAAAAATGGTAAGGGCGGGATTTACAATTTTGTGACTAAAAGAGGAAAATGTGCGGGCCAACATTCTAAGATCAGTTGGACGCAAGTAGAGTCAGGTTCGGCTATCACCTGGAAATATCCTTCGTGCATCTTACAAGGCGATTACTCGGAAGGGGCTTTTTACTCTGTGGCTTTAACACATGATTACATGCAAGCCGATACTGGCACTAAGATGATTCACATTGGAAAAAACACAAAAAGTACGATCATCTCCAAAGGCATTTCCGCTGGTCAGTCTTCGAATGCTTATCGTGGATTGGTTAAGATCATGCCTTCAGCTGAAAATGCTAGAAATTATTCGCAATGTGATTCGATGTTGGTGGGTGATAAATCCAGCGCCCATACGTTTCCGTATTTGGAAGTCAAAAATAATACGGCAGTGATCGAACATGAAGCGACGACTTCGCGAATTAGTGAAGATCAATTATTTTATTTACAATCCCGGGGCCTAAGCTCGGAAGACAGCATTTCCATGTTGGTGAACGGATTTTGTAAAGAAGTATTTAAAGAATTGCCATTAGAGTTTTCAGTGGAAGCCGTTAAGCTTATCGAAATGAAATTAGAAAATTCAGTGGGTTAGTTATGTGGTTTTTAAATTTTAAATCAAAAATGTGGGAGCAGAGTTAATGAGTGCAAATGTTTTGTTATCGGTAAAAAATCTACATGCCAAAGTGGTTTCATCAGAGACCGAAAAATCAGACGTAAAAACTTCCAGCGTTGTTGGTCGTGAAATATTAAAGGGACTTAATCTAGAGGTCAAAGCGGGTGAAGTGCATGCGATCATGGG
>JBPOJH010000104.1:0-42644 GCA_052033755.1 Bdellovibrionota bacterium
TTTTTGAACTAATCGGCTCTGCGAGTTTGCGCCCATTTCTTTAATAATCTTTCTCGCTCGGCCAATTTAGGCAAAGGGATTTCAATGGTTTTGTATTCTGGAATTTGCGCAAATAGAGTTCCTTCTTTGACTCCCTTTAACACTGGAAACATATAATTTTTTTCCATGATAATTTTTTGGCCTTCTTTAGTAAAAATGAAATTCACAAACTGATTGGCCAAATCACATTGTCGACATTTTTCAGGAATTCCTAAATATTCAATTTGCATCGGATGTCCATCCGTGAACTCTAATGCCACATAGTCGTTATTTTTTTCTTCCACTTTGTGATAAATGGGTGACGTCACATACGAAAATACGGATTTGACTTGTCCTTTTTGAAATAAACCATAAGCAGAAGACCAATTGGGTGGATAACTGTGAACTTGATTGTTTAATTTTTTCAAGAAATCAAATGCTGCATCTTCGCCTTTCATGGCGATCAACCAAAATAAAAATTGCGCTCCCGGAGAACTTGTTCTTGGATCCTGTACAACGACTTGTGATTTCCACTCAGGACGTAAAAAATCGTCCACACTTTTGGGTAGCTCCTTGATCTCTGAATTTCTGACAACAAAGGCCATCAAACCCCACTCATAGGGAACTAACTCTGATTCTTTTGCTTTTTCTTTTACACGATCGACAAAATTATTTATCGGGATATCAATATGTTTCCATTCCGTGATATTTTCAGCGTGTTCTAAATCGAATTGATCAAAACTAAGTGCCACGTCGACTCCACCATCCACATCAGATTTTAATCTTTGCAATAATAATGTCGAGTCAGCACCATCAAAATATTCAACATGACAATTACAATTTTTTTCAAAAGCTTGTTTTAACCAAGGACCAGGCCCCCACTGCGCGATAAAAGAAGACGAAGCGTAAACTCGTAAAGTGGGGATTTCGCTTTTTTTTGCTTCTTGGCTTTGTTTAAATGCCAAAGCTCCTAATAAGCCCACAAAAATAATGGATACATAAATAATAAAATATTTCACTGACTACCACCATATCCCGCGTTTTCTTTTGAAAAAATAATAATCGACACCTAAACAACGACCGGCACCCACCCATGATAAAGTGAAATGACAGACAAAAATCAATTTAAAGAAATCTTGTCCCGAGTCCGCAGTCATCATCATCATATTCAAAGCTAAGATCGCAGCCGTTAAAGCCATCGGGCGAACCACAAAACCCACGATATAAGACAATGCAATCGCAAATTCTAAAGCGACAATAATAAAAGCAAACGTTTGCCAATGAGGTATAAAAATATTTTCTAAAAAATCACGATAGATAGGCGACACTTGCAGCAAGGGTAATGTTTCAGCTATCTGTGAAGCTAACCGTGGACGAATTAAAAAATCGCCATTAAATTTCAGAATGGCTTGTTGAAGATAATACCATCCCAAAAAGATTCTTAAAAAAGCGACCGGCCATAAATGGCCCACATATTTTATACTTTCAACAAATGCAAATAACATAATCGTTATTATGAACCACTCTGAAATAAGAGGTCAAATAATTGGTCCAACAGAGACTTATTTTTTGGCCGTCTTCTTTGGACAGATCGAATTCAGAAAACAATGCTCACAATCTGGATTTCTGGCTTTGCAAGTCTTTCGTCCATGATCAATCAACCAGTGTGAAAAGATAACCCACTTGTCTTTTGGAATTATCACTGCCAAATCCTTTTCAATTTTTTCAGGAGTAAAATTTTTTGTTAAACCTAGCCTTTGCGTGATTCGTCCAACATGTGTATCAACCACAACGCCATCTGGTTTACCAAAGCAATTGCCTAAAACCACGTTTGCAGTTTTACGACCAACACCTGCTAAAGATTTTAATTCCGACATTGTTGTTGGCACCACGCTTTGGTGTAACTGCACTAAAGACTGTGCCATGGACAATAAATTTTTAGATTTATTTTTGTAAAAACCAGTTGGTTTGATAATTTTTTCAATATCTTCGACCGAGGCTTTTGCCAATGCTTGTGGCGTTTTGTATTTCTTAAACAAAATGGGCGTCACTTGATTGACTTTTATATCGGTACATTGAGCTGATAAAATAGTGGCCACCAATAACTGAAATGGATTTTCATACAGCAAAGCACAATGCGCATCAGGGTAATGCAAAGCCAGCTGAGTTAAAATGGTTGCAACATATTCTTTATTTTTTGGGACTGCCATTTTCTGGATTAAGCTTTGTCACCGTTATCACCAATCGCTTCAACAGGACAGCCTTCTAAAGCTTCGCGACATTGCTTTTCTTCTTCGGGAGTTTCAGGTTGCTTCGAAACATAGGCATGACCTTCGTCCTCATGCATTTTGAAATTATTTGGTGCTGATAAGACGCAAGCGTCACAAGCAATGCACGACTGATCTACGAATATTTTGCCTTCTTTGTTTTGTTTCCATTTTTGCGTAATATCAGCCACAACTCACCTCTTAAAAAAATGTATTTGCCTTATCGTATATCCAATTCGGCTACAAATGTCCATAAACTTGTCTATGGTCTTGGTCAATAATCAAACTAATATTAGTATCAGATCGAACGTCCTAATTTGCAGCAAACTTCTTTCAGGACCTAAGCTTTTACTCACTCTTCTATTATAATGAATGAATGATGGAGGAGTCTATGGAAGGACCTCGTGCCCCTTTTGAAATGGAAATGCCCACAATATTTGGCTTTTTAAAAAATCAATTGCGCCCTCACGAAAGCTGGGGGGTCGATAATGAATATCCAACTGCTTTTAGTAGCAATAATCGTCACAATATACGTGTCATCTCTGATGCTGGACATATTTTAGCCCATGCCGTGTTAAAACCTTTAATTATAAAAACCCCTTCTGTTATTTGGAAGGTGGCAGCCATTGGTAGCGTGGTCACGTCACCCGAACATCGTCAACAGGGTTTAAGCCGACAAATCATGGAAAGTTGCATCACCGAGGCTAAAAATCAAGATTGTGATTTAGCACTATTATGGACTGATCTTTATGATTTTTATCGCAAATGGGATTTTGAATTGGCTGGACAAGAATACGCTTTTATTATCGATCGCCCCTTTGATACGAAACGTTCGGATCTACGATTAATTAAAGGTCCACAAATTTCGGCAGAAAGTGTTTTAAAATTATATAACCAGCATGGCGTGACGTCGTTAAGAACGGCTGATGAGATTAAAAAATTTCTGAACATCCCTAACTCGAATGTTTATTCTGCCTGGGATAACAATAATAATCTAATGGCCTATGCCATCGAAGGTAAAGGAGCTGACTTGCAAGGTTACATTCACGAATGGGGCGGTAATATTCCGGCTTTGATGTACGTGATTAACCAAATTCTGAAGGATCAAAATCGTTCCCTGACTTGGATCGTGCCCAATCATTCACAAAATCTAATTCGACAATTGCAAAATGCCAACCTACTACAGAATGAAGGTTATCTAGGGATGATAAAAATTCTAAATCCCAATGTGTTTTTTTCGAAGGTCAAAAAAACAGCTCGCAATATTGGTATTTTAGATATTATTCTGGAAGAGCGTAACAATGAATTTTTATTTGGTTGCGGTCAAGATATCGTGGTCATCAACGATATAAAAACCTTGGTTCAAATTATTTTTGGACCTTATCAAGAAATACCTTATTTTAACGAAGATACTCGACGCAAATTAGCTAAAGTTTTTCCAATGCCATTGTGGATTTGGGGATGGGATAGTATATGACTGTGAATATGAAAAAACAATGGATCCGTTTAGGAATCATTAGTGCGACGATATTGACTGCGACTTCTTGTATGAAAAAACCGGATCACACTCCCAACTATGGCGAAGAAGTTCCTAATCAAAAAGTTTTAGAAGCCATTGATGAAATAGGAACTGTCGATCCTGTGACGATTAAAAAATGTGAATTTGTTTCGGTGGACACTTATCAATCCATCGAATCCTCTGTTCCACAAATCATTCAACAAAAAGCGCTGACTGTGACCGAGGTGCAAGAGACTACAACCGCCTTTCTATTTACGATCATCAAGACCATTAAAAAATTGGAAAACGGAACCTGGAAAGATCCTATATCTGAAACGATCAAATCCGAACTTGAAAAAAATCCGCAATCTTTATCGTTACAGAAAAAAATTCTGATACTGTCAAATTCTGATGACAATTCAGTCCGTCCCTTGGGAAGTACAGGAACTCCAGGACAATACACTTATCATAATCTTAAAAAAGAATACATCGACTACCCAATTCCAGCCGCAGTCAAAGATTCAACAAACTGTGGTGGCCTTGCCAGATGTGATCGTACTTTGCGTGCGATCAAAGTCAGTTTTGATCGGGTCTATTGGGAAACGGCTGACCGTGGCCAAAAAACCTCGCTTCAATTTATAGCAACACCTGATGCACCTTACTTTGCCTCGCAACTTTCCGGCTGTGCTCAATCTTGGATCGATTATGCCGGGCGAGTGGTGTCTGTTACTGAATGCGACGAGGTCAAAGATTTTAAATTTGGCGACAGTTCTTTAAAAGAATGTAATTAGTATTATTATGAAAACACTAAATAAAAAAATCGCTGTTATCTTGTCTGGTTGTGGCAACAAAGATGGTTCTGAAATTACAGAAGCAGTTAGCCTTATTATTAATCTAACTAAGCTGGGTGCCGAGGTCGAATACTTTGCTCCCAATGAAGAATTCACCGCCATGAATTTTGTGACCAATCACGAGTTAGACAACAAACGCAATATGATGATCGAAGCCGCCAGAATCACACGATCAAAAATCAAGGACCTTGAATTGTTAAATGCAGATCATTTTGATGGGCTGGCTTTACCCGGTGGGTATGGAGTCGCAAAAAATTTATCTTCATGGGCGACACATGGATCCAAAGGACAAGTGAATCCGTTGGTTGCAAAAGCGATAAAAAATTTTCATCAGCAAAGTAAACCCATTGCCGCAATTTGCATAGCTCCTGTATTGGTGGCAAAAGTCTTGGGTGCTCACAAGGTCACAGTGACCATCGGTGATGATAAAGAAACAATACAAGAGATTCTAAAAACAGGAGCCCAACATGAAATTTGTCCTGTTGATGATTACGTCACGGATCGCGAATGTAAAGTGATCACAACCCCTGCTTATATGTACGCAGCACAACCTTACCAAGTTTTTGAAGGTATTGCTAAATTAAGCAAAGAATTTATGGAGATGGCTTAAGATGAAAAAATTAAATATTGCTGTTATTTTTGGTGGAAAATCAGGTGAACACGAAGTCAGTATCGTGTCTGCGACTTCTATTTTTAAAGCGCTAGATAAAAATAAATATAATGTCACCTTACTTGGAATCGACAAAGATGGCCGGTGGTTATTACAGAATGAAACTGAATTTTTAGCTCATTCTAAAAATCCCCGTTTGTTGAATTTAAATAAGCAGCAGGACACTGTAGCGATGATTCCTTATCAAACTTCGAACTCACTGGTTCCTGTTCAATCAACCGTAGCTAGTTCTGCAACGTCGATCAGCCCGTCACAGATTTCACAAAAATTCGATGTCGTTATTCCTGTTTTGCATGGCACTTATGGCGAGGACGGAACCATGCAGGGCTTATTTGAATTAGCTAATATTCCCTATGTTGGCAGTGGAGTTTTGGGATCTGCCGTTGGCATGGACAAGGAATTCACTCGAAAGATATTGGCAGCTGAAGGCATTCCCGTTGTTCCCACCGAAGTTATTCGTCGACATGAATTTACCAAAACCCCTGAAGCCTTTATTCAAAAAATGATAGAGCGTTTGGGATTACCTCATTTTATTAAACCGGCGAATGCGGGATCCAGCGTAGGTGTTCATAAGATTAAAGATAAAACCAAAGCCCTTGAGCAATACGTAGACGCCTTCAAATACGATACCAAAATTTTAGTGGAAAAGATGGTGGATGCTCGCGAACTAGAATGTTCTGTTTTAGGTAACAATGAACCTCGCGTCGCTGACGTCATCGGTGAAATCACACCGACTGGTAAACATGAATTTTATAGTTACGAAGCCAAATACATCGATGAAAATGGCGCTGATTTAAAAATACCTGCCGAAAATTTATCTCAGGAAATGAAAGATCGATTGCATGATTACTCGCGAAGGGCCTTTCGTGTTTTGGAATGTCGAGGATTAGCACGTGTGGATTTTTTCCTAGATCGTAAAACTGGGGAATTATTTTTGAACGAAGTAAATACCTTTCCAGGATTTACCAGCATCAGTATGTATCCCAAGTTATGGGAAGCTTCAGGGTTGAAATACTCGGACCTGTTAGACCAATTAATTCAGTTGGCGGTCGAACGTCATGAAGAACGCAACAGCTTGAAAACTAGTTTTGAGGTATAATCACCAGTGACTGATTTAGATCTAGATTTATATTTTAAAATCTATTCCGAAGAGATTACCAAGTTTGAAAGAAAAAATCTGGGTGAAGATTTTTTCTTTTATAATAAACGCTTTTCAGATTCCTGGTTGGGCCTAGATCCCGACGTTTTAAATACCAGCTACAATGATTTTCGAACGCTTCTGAAACGATTAAACTTAGCCGCAGGAAAAAAAATTGTCGATCTTGGTTGTGGTTATGGTCGACTGGGATTATTGATAGGTAAAGAATTCCCAGATTTAAAATTTGATGGTTATGAGTACTGGCCACACCGCTTAGAGCCCGCGCTTCGCGCCAGCATTCAACATCGAATGAAAAATATTTCTTTTAAAATGCGGGATCTATTAGATGAAAATTATCATTTTCCAATAGGCGACGTTTATTTTGTGTATTTAATGTCCAGCAGTCCCAGTAATATGGAAATGCTTTTTTCCAGACTGCAATCTATCGCCACCCCAGAAACGATCATTATCACGCGAAAAATCTCTGAACCCTTAATGATGCAATGGGCTCCATGGTTAGGCTTGTTCGATTCTTTGAATCTGGCCGATGCTCGAATCGCATTTCATCGTCCCTTGCCTTAACTTTTGTAAATAATATTTTTTAGCAAAAATTAAACTACAGATTGTCTTCAATATGAAAATTCAAGAACTATTTTTATAAAAAAATGCTCATGTTGCTTTTCCAACAGGACGTCAAAATTTTATTGGTTTTGTTATTGAAGCGTGTAAATTTTGACACGTGCTTTGATATCACATTCAATACAGCGAGCTTCTTCTTGAATTTCATGTTTTTCATTGTCGCGTATATGTTGTAGTTCCAAAGTTGTTCCACACAATATGCAGTGGTTCTGTGCTTTGATAAATTCTTTTTGCGGAATTGTTTCTGTTTTTTCAAAATAGTGAATGCGATTGTCTTCCATGACCGTGCTCCCTTTTGGTTCTCAACCACTTAAAGAAAGCACTTTCAATGCCAACACTATAGAAACGAAATAATTTTTTCTTGAATCGACTTCATTTCAGCATCCCCTAGTCTTTTAGCTTTGGCAAAAGACAAATCAGGAATACTCCAGGCTGGAATTAAGTGTAAGTGATAATGAGGCACTTCAAAGCCAGCCACCATGGTTCCCACACGCGGACAACCAGTCGCTTTTTGAATTGCTTTCGCAATTTTTTGCGCGTTCTTGGCAACGGCTAAGTAATCAGCTTCTGGAACGTCAAACCAGTGATTCACTTCTTTCTTTGGTACGACTAACGTATGTCCCAAGTTCACCTGATCTAAGGCCAAAAAAGAATAAGTTAATTCATCTTCATAAATCTTATAGGACGGTAATTCACCATTAATTATTTTAATAAAAATCGAAGCCATAATGCTTCCTCCCTTCATATTTTTTTACTTTTACTAGAAACTAGATGTTTTTTAGTAACTGATTATAGACTTCATTCTGATCAATAAAGGCCACACCAAAACCGGTGGACTCATCATCTTTGTCTTTAGCCCAGACGACTTTACCATCAAAGATAGTATTTTTAGCTTGGCTACCAATCACAGAAATTTTTATTAAGTCACCCACTTGAATATTTTTTTCGACAGAGGGCATTTCAAAGTACACACCACTTAAAGACAAATTTTTCATCGTCGCATTCCAACGACCCTGTTTAAAATCCGAATACACTTCAATATCTTGATTCGTTAAATATCTAGGATGAATCTGCTGCTGCCCCGGTTTGTATTCTGTTAAAATATCAACAATTGTTCGATACAAAGTAAAGCTATCAACCGGTGCCTTTAACATTCGAAGTTTTACGAACTCCATACTTAAATTTAACATCGATGAGGTAATCGTAGAACAAGTGATAATCATTGGCTGTGTCGGTGGAACATCTCGACGTAGTTTGGTAAAAAAATAACCCTGCAATACAGGGTCATCCGGCAAATTTAAAATTAATAAATCAGGTCCTTGAATGGACCACCATCCAATATCTTGTCCAAATGAGGATGTCGTCTCAAAACTAATACCACCAGGAAATTCAGGTGCTTTTTCAAACACCTGCTTAACCTGATTTTCTTGTTCAAAGGATGTTGATATAATCAAAACCTTTTTCATTGAAGTATTATTTTTTATCGGCTGGATACTGGTTTCCATTGTAAACCAGTTTTTCCTGTCCATTTTCCACGAGGGCGATAAATACGATTATTCGCGTATTGCTCAGCTGCGTGAGCTAACCAACCCGCCATTCTTGAAACCGCAAAAATCGGTGTGTATAAATCTGTAGGAATACCCATGCTGAAGTAAACTGTCGCTGAGTAAAAATCCACATTCGGCATCAATCCTTTTTCTTTGTACATAGTATCATCAATCAAAGCTGAAATCTGATAAAGCTCTGGCTTACCAATTTTAGCTGTTAGTTTTTCGCTGATTTTTCTAAGAATCGCAGCACGTGGATCACCATTTTTGTAAACGCGGTGACCGATGCCCATGACTTTTTCTTTTGCAGATAATGCATCTTTCACAAACTGTTGTGCTTTTTCGATCGTGCCGATTTTCTTTAACATTAAAATCACTTGTTCATTAGCACCACCATGCAATGGCCCTTTCAAAGCTCCAATCGCTGACACAATCGCCGAGTGAATGTCACTAAGTGAAGAGGCTGTTACACGAGTTGCAAATGCCGAACAATTCAATTCGTGATCTGCATGTAAGATCAAACAAGTATCAAAGATCTTAACTAAGTCTGCCTCTGGCTCTTGCCCACCATTTAACATGTACATGAAATTCCATGCGATGGATTTATCAGACTTAGGAGCCACTGGCTCTTTACCATTACGAATAGCTTCGTACGCACAAACCACCGCGCCGATTTTGGCAACTAAACGCACCGATTTTTTTGCATTCGCTTCCGGAGTCATTTCGTTCGCATCCACATCATAGTGAGCCAACAATGAAACCGCGGTTCTTAACCAAGCCATTGGGTGCACTTTAGTCGGCATTGATTTTAACGCTTTGATATAATCAGGATCTAATTGAAATTGTGAGGACAATTCTTTTTTGAAAGCTTCAGCTTCAGTCGCATTTGGAAGTTTATCTTTCCAAAGTAAGTAAACCACTTCCTCGAAAGTAGAGTTTGCTACTAGATCTTCCACATTGTATCCACGATAGCAAAGAGTTGATTCCTGAATGGAAGACACGGCTGTGGAACAAGCCACGATGCCTTCTAAACCTTTATCTAATGCGCCTTCAAAAATTTGAATTTCCGCCATAATTAATGTCCTTTCTTGACTGTAAACTAGAATGTAAAAAACCCACAGATTCTTATATGAAGTCTATTTTTTAGCAAGCTTTATCACTCGGTCTTTGACCTCCATGACAAGGATCGTTTGATCTCGCTGCACTGTAGATTCATCTGATGTCGATCGCGATTGCATTAACAATTCCTGCCTGACTCCATGCAAGTCAATTTTTGCTGAATTCTGTAACACCTTCGTCGCCCAAGTTTTTTGCTCCTGTGGGGAGGGGCAATCTTGTAATCGAGACACAGCTTCAGCCCACCCTTCGGTCAACAGCACCAAACGATCATGGCTATTCAGATGAATTTTATTTTGTAACTGGGAATCTTCTTGTGGAGATTTTGAAAGCAATGTGGAGACAGATTCAAAACAAGGCTCCAAAGTAATAATACGCGCTTGATCACGCACCTGCCAAAACGACAAAATAGAGCCTACACTCGAATAAGTCAGTTCATAATTTCTTCGATCGACGACACCGTAAAATAGACTGGCTTGATCGGATGGCTTCATTGCGGTGGCAATTTCCTTGGCAATTTTCTGTATCACCAAATAAGGCTCTAAGCCGCGCTTCGCTTCGATCTCACTTTCCAGTTTAATAAGTACAGACAAAAACAACGCACTTAAAGCATACCCAGTACAACTGGCCAATATTATACCGAAGCGCAATTTGTCCTCAAGTTCGAAAATATCAAAATAATCCCCGCCCCTTTGCATACCAGGAATAAATTTTGTCGAAAATTCTAATCCGGCGATATGAGGAAATTGTGTCGGTGTGAGTTTGCGTTGAATTTTAGCCGCCAACTGATACTCGGTTTGTAAATCAGATAATAGTTTTTCCAGTCGCTCGTTGGCCTGCCAAACTTCGGACTTGTATTTATGTAACTCTTGCTCGGTCGCCTGTAAGCGAGATTTACAATCTAGCAATTCTGCTTGCAAAGCATTTATCTTTTGTTTGGATTCTTCGTTTCCTGAACTCATGTCACAATTTTGCCCAAGGATTTCAGCAAAGAAAAGCTCTATTTCCCAAGTCCTGGTCGATTATACCCTGACTGAGTACATGTCGTAGCGTATTGCCTTACCTAAAAAACTATGCGTGATACGATGCTTAGGTTTAGATTCTTCCGAGCCTATGGCTGGACCTTTCAGAGGTCTTTTGACGACGACTCGATCTTTGGCTACGGATAAAGCCACTTCTAGCAATTGGATTTCGTTCTGCGGCTCGCCGATAAGGGATTTAAAAATTTGCATTTCCTTGCGAGGTAACGAAGACTTTTTCTTTTCCGGAAACATCGGATCTAAGTATATCACATCTGCGTCTTTAATTTCAGGTAACAATTGAATGCTGTCACCATTCAGCCAGTACAATCGATCTAAATACTGAAACTCATTTTTATTCACGAAGGACTCGTTCAACCAACCTTTGGCCTGCTGTAAGGACTGCGCTAGCACTCGATACAAATAAGGATTTTGTTCGATGCCTGTGACTATAAAACCCAGTTGAGCCATAAAGACAGCGTCTTCCGCCAAACCCAATGTGGCATCGATCACTTGACGATTCCCTTTACTCCAGCCTAAAGCCTTAGCTAGTAAATCATTTCTTCCTAAGGGATTGCGACGACGATAGTGAGTTGCATCTTGTATAAAGTCGATGACTAATGGACCTAGTTGATGATGTTCGATCCGAATTTGACCGTTTTCCTCTAGAATACGAATAGAGGAACTTATTTCCACAATTGGTAAACCCACATGTACCAAATATTTTCTAGAAACCAAAAACTCATAACAAAAATCGACATGTATCTAGCCTGTTGAATAACATTTGTCATGCCAGAACCTGCAGGACTTTCCAACGAGCTTAAACTAACTAAGAAAGACAATGAAGACACCATGGAACACAATCCTAAAAACCAAGCCCAGTACGCAGAACTATAAATAAAATGATAGCCGTTAAATAAAACTAAAAATAAAACCCACCAGATTGCTAATAATTTTTTTGAACGTTCAAAACCCAACCAAGTAATCGTATTATTAAATTGTGCTTGTGAGTGAACCACTAATTCTTCGAAATTTTTTAAATGCAAATAAAATACTGCGAACCAACCTGTTGTTATACCTAAAAGTAATACTTCGTAATCAAGGCCAGCCCCACCTGCAATTTGAAAACCCACAGTTAACAAGGGTCCCAATAATAAAAATACTGTGACTTCACTCCAACGGCGATATTTTAATCCCATGGTATAAGAGCTCATTCCGAATAAGGCCACCACAGCCAATGCGGCAATCATTATTAATAACTGCGGAAATTGAATCACAGCTGGCAACCCAAACAGCACACCAAAAAAAGCAAAGATCCAAGAAATGTTTTTCACTTGTCTGGCTGTGATCCAACCTTTTTGAATGGCTCGGCTACCTGATTTTGGATGAATGCGATCAAGGCCTCGCATGTGATCAATATAATCATTACGTAGGCTAGCAGCTGCTTGCAAAAACATCGCCCCGACAAAACTGAACACGGCCAATAATGGCTGAGTCAAACTACCATCCATTAAATTTTTAATTGTGACCAGGAACATTGGAAAAACTAGCCACAAATAATTTCTTAATTTCAAAATATGAAACCATTTATACCAAAGCGGTTGTTGTCCGATCTGATCCACATCGACAACGACGAAGGTCACTTGCTCCGCCATCGAATTGACATTTAATGACTTAATGGGAAGCGCTCTTTTGATAGAAGAAAAGCTACCATCCAGATATTTAATAAAATTAGGATCCTTACGATTTAATGTTATTAAATCACTCATGATTAAACTTTTCTCCAATATAAAACATCAGTTAATGGTTGTAGAAATCCAATCAATTTAATTTCGGAACCCTTTAGTTGTGACTCTAAATTTTTCAGATGATGCTGATACAGATCGATTAAAAACTGATTCGTGCGATCGAACTCGACTACCCACTGGTCAAATTTATCTTTTCCGCCCAAGATGGTATATAGCTCTTCTAATGTTTGAATTTGCTTCAAGGATTCGCGTTGTTCTTTGGTAAGATCGCGAGCAAAAAAAGCTCCAAAAGAATTCAAATAACCAGATTTCATATCACCTAAGATGGCCTTACCTTCGTGGTTACGAATATTATAATCTAACAAATCATCAGAACGTTGAAACAATTGCCCAAGGATGGTTCCCATCTCTTCTAACAAAGTATGAAGTTCAGGTTCATATTTTTCCTGAGCAATAAAGGGAGCCCGCAAACACCATTTAAACAAAGACGCTGTTTTCAAGTTATGCACCCGATCCAAATGACTTAAGTCTAAACTGAAGTCCTTGATCAATGAATCTTGCAGCCACTCACCTTCTAATAAATCTGAGATCACTTCTGCTGTGTAGTGAACCAGACGAATATTTCCAAAAGAGGACAGGTTCACCATCACCCTTGCTAACAAATAATCACCGGCCAGAACCGCATACTCAGGCGTGTATTTCACCCAAGCCGTTGTCTTGCCACGACGCAAATGCGATCGATCTATCAGATCATCATGCAGTAAAGAGGCGTTATGAATAAACTCGATGGTTTGCGCTAATAACAATTCCGTTTTTTCGGGAATGGCTAAGCTACTAGAAATAAAATGAATCAACTTAGCTCGGAAACCTTTGCCACCCGTGAATAGATCATCATAAAGCTGCGATAGCTTTGGAAGATATTTGGGAAAGTCTTTGGGATCGTAAACTTTTAAATCCATTGCTGTAATTAAGCCCTTTTGTTTGGTGTTAAAGTATGGGGTTTAGATTAGGCTTACCTAAAGCGTGGCAAGTAACCAAAACCTTTATGTCGCTTGTTCACAAAAATCACTTAATATGCTTTTAACCGCGATCACTTTTACCATCTATTTTGCAGGTCGCTAGATTTAAGATTTTTGCGCCAGAAGTCAAGGAATGCTTGAGTTTTCCCGAATAAAAACCATAAATAGTCCCATTAGAAACTACCGGAGGCCTAGCCATGACAGCTAAAACCGCGAAAACAACAGAAAAAAAGGATTTATTAGCACCGAAAACCTCGGCCAAAGAGTGGTGGCACGAAGGTGTCCGATTTCAATGTCAGGGCTCGGGTCAGTGTTGTACGTCACATGGAGAATATGGTTTCGTTTTTTTAGATAAAAATGACCGCAAGTTAATGGCAAAGCATTTGGGACTTAAACCGCAAGTTTTTACCAAAAAATATTGCACCAAATATAATGGCGCTTATCACTTGATTGAAGACCCCAGCAATCCAGACTGTATGTTTTTAAAAAACAAACGTTGTCAGGTGTATGAAGCGCGCCCGACTCAATGTCGTACTTGGCCGTTTTGGCCCGAGGTCATGAAGGCCAAAACATGGAACAAAGAGGTCCTTAGTTTTTGTCCCGGAGTTGGCAAAGGCAGTCTTGTACCAAAATCTAAAATCGAATCTCAGCTAGCTGAGCAAGCCGCTACAGAAAAAGCGATTGTTCACGAAGCCCTTTACAGCAAATCCACTGGTGGTAAAGCGAATGGCGGAAAAAAATCCAAATGATTTTGCCCATCTTGTTCGAGGACGACGATCTTATCATCATTAATAAACCCTCAGGTTTGAATTCGCAACCTTCGCATGATCGTCGTTTGCCAGATGCTTTCACGGGTTTACAAAAGCAATTGAATACGAAAAATATTTTTTTACATCATCGCATCGACAAAGATACCAGTGGCATTTTATTACTTGGAAAATCCAAACAGGCCAACAAGCCCTTATCAGAAATGTTTCAGAATCATCAATTCGAACGAATTTATTTGGCTTTAACAAAACCAGGTAACAAGCCTTTGCCGGCGAACGCATGGACCGTTGAAAATTATTTGCGCCCATACAAGGAAGGCAAAATAATGAAACAGCAAGTGCGTAACTCTGGAGGAGATTATGCAAAAACAGATTTTCAAACTTTGGATGCCAATCAGAAAGCTTGCTTGATTTTAGCCAAACCACACACCGGGCGCATGCATCAGATTCGTGTCCACTTAGCGGTAGATCGTCGACCCATTTGGGGCGATCGCATTTATGGCGGCCGCCCAACAGCTGAACTACAAAATTTAATTCCTAGATTGATGTTGCACGCTTGGAAGATGAACTTCATTCATCCGATCACAAACTCCGCAGTAGAGGTGACAGCACCTCTACCTTCCGATTTTCAGCAAGCCCTGGACAAACTGGGCTTGTCTTCGCAAGCCCCTGATAAGGGATAATGGCTTTTACTAAAAAATCGTCATCGTTGTTTTGTAATGATTAACTAGACTCATGAAGAATTAATTCTAATACAAATTTCACTAAATAATTGTCCGTCGCTACTAATATCTTGGCGCCGCTTAAGCGACTTTTTTTAACTCTATTTTATAATTCAAGTGTGCATGATTTAAAAGATCCTGCAGTGCCAGCTGAATCATTGTAGTTTCTGGAATTTTTAGTTTTTTAGCTATTCTGGCCGCTCGTTCGGCGCTAACAAGTTTTCGACCTTTTTCTATATCACAAAGATTAGCTCTTGAGATTTTAAGTTTTTTAGCAAACGCCGTTTGCGAAATACCATCCGCTTCACGAAAGGCTTTTATATAAAGCCCTACACTCATAGCTCCAAACTTGTCTTCAAGAAATTTTATATCATCAAAACTATCAGTACTCATGTTTATTCACCTCAATTACTTCTAAGAACTCAACTTCACCTTCAGCCTTTTCAATATAAATAGCTCGATAGGCTTTATTCAGTCGCACAGACCTTTGCCCTTTTCTTTTGCCAACTAAGACCTCATCATGAAATCCTGAACATTTTCGTGCTTCATAAATTCCAGATAAATGAACAGTCGTCACCCAGACATAAAACTTTTTAACTATGATATCAGGTAGTCTATTTAATTGTTTCGTTACTTGCTTACTCCAAATTACTTTCACTCAAAAGCCTTTCACCACACTTACACATAGTACTTCTTTTGGAAGTACATGTCAAGCCCATCGCTTAGCATTTTTCAAATCTGGAAATTAGCACTTCTAATACTTTTAAATTTTCGAATGCGACAAACATTCTGAGTCCAAATAAAACTAATTTGTTTTTACACTTTAGTGTTATGTAGAAAGATTACAATAAATAGCGAACACCTATAAATAATGCAAATCATCTTCTATGCTTAAAGAGCAGGTCTAGATTTTAAAACGATTTAATACGCTTTTAGATCAATCATATAGACTACTTTTGTTCGCTAGAGATTAACTCCCCGTTTAGATATTCTTTTCGGGTGTAAGGGATAACGACTTTTCCTTGCGCATCTTTTTGTGATTCATGAGTGAGAACATGATAATAAGTCACCCCATTCATTTTAATAACACTTACGTTACGATATTTAGTTAACTCTTCCTTAGCTCCATCTTCAGCTCGCTGGTCCCAATATAAACCAATAAAATCTACATTTGTTTCTATACTAATAATTCCATGTAAAACCGAATTAATCTCAGTCTTGTTATAACTAGTAGAATACGAATGTTCCATTTTTACCCATTGCGGATCTAAACTCATCTTATATTCTTTTATCTCTTTGCTAACAGTGGTTTCAGTCACTGAATAAAATCTAGAATTTGGAAATAAGGCTTTATTTATATTTTGAAGGCTATAATTTTCTTTATTTTGAGCTTGATACGTACCCAAAAGTTGTTTGGTACTATTATCCATATTCAATTTAGTCTCTACTAAAACTTGCTGACCATCGAAATTAAATTGGATTGGGCAATTATTACCATTAATCTGATATAAACTAACTCCACTGTAAGGAGTATCCACTTTTCGCTCAGACACTTTTTCTGGAATGGGAGCTTCCTGAATTTTACTTTTTAAATTACAATCTTTTTCAATTACCATCAAAGCTTGATTTAACTCAGCAGAACCATTTCTTCTTTCCGTCATGATACGTTCTTTTTTTTCACTCGGCGATTCTGGATACACAACTTTATTAACCAGTAACCTAGAGTTCAAATCTTGTTGCTCTTTTTGAAAATCAATAAACGCATAAACTTGCTCTGCCGTCAGCGGCAAGCCTTTCGGAAAATCATTCACGTTAATAGTCTCTGGTATCGCCGTCAGTGGCTTATTGTAATCTGTTTTGTCGGATGGACTAGGAGTAGGTGCTACCGGCGAATCGGAATCTTTCTTCTTCGAACAACTCACGAACATTCCTAGACATAGCATTATCGTAATTAATTTAATTCCCATCACTTTTAGTGAAAACATTGCTTCTCCCCTTACTTAGTTGTTGATTCATTCATTTGACGAATTGTTTATGAACTATTGAATGAACTGGTTAATTTAATTCAAAATTGAATTATGAATATTTCGAATGAAACAGCTTCAGATATGGAACTATGCTGTTTTGCCTATCCAAGGCTAACAATTCTGTTTTACAATTGTAAACACAAAACAACACCTAACACATCAGTGCGTCAATCAGAGCCTGATCAACTAAAACAACTGATCTATTTCCAATAATTGAATTTGCTTTTTTTGAGAATTCTCTTTAATTGCCTTCGTCAATTTACAATTCGTTATAATTACTTTATCAATATTTTCTTGCGACTGACTATTGTTGTCCATAGCTTTATTATACAATTGATTTAACAAATCACTAATTGTTGCAACATTACCCGTCCAACGACACTCTATCCATCTTTCTTTTCGATCCGAGCAGCCTTGCAACACTACGTCGACTTGCGTAGTTTCACTTTGAATTCCGCCTACTTGATAATCACAATTTTCCAAATCAAGACTTTTGAATATTCCTTCATCCCGATCGAGTTCTTTTCTTAAAATTTGTTGCACTAATCTTTCAAAAGAATATCCAGAAAAATTTTCAATAGTTAAAGTATTTTTAGAATTCAGCAACTCTAAAAAAATTAGTTCCATCTTGTCATTATTTAAGATTTTTCTTTTATATTTTTGTAAAACATTAAAATAAAAATATAAATATGTATCCACGATTTCATAAACCTGACCGCTTCTATTTTTTTTAATTTTGTCATTAAAGTTTACTTTGACCCGCAAAATACTAAAGTCTATTAATTTTTCAATTGCATCTTGCACTGTGCTTAGTGGAATTCTGGATTTTTCTTGAATAGTCACCGCATTAGCCCCTAATGGACCTATGACCGACAAAATTTCTTTTATAGTTTTCAAACCAGCCTTATTGAATTCAATTTTTAATACTTCATCGGGCTCTGATAAAAAAATAGTTTCTGGATTAAAAAAAACATGATTCATCGATTGAATGAAAGATTTTTTCTTAGGTACCTGTTGCCAATAGTATGGAACTCCTCCCAACATCATATAAGCCATGACAACTTCTTCTTTGCTCCAGTGAGGAACAAAATGTTTATGCACCTCATTCAACGTTAAATCCTCTAACCATAAATCACGATGCGTACATAGGCCACGTAATATTTTTTCCTCACCGCCAGTATATTCATGAAAAAAACGAAACGAAGACCCACAAATAATTATTTTTACATTTGATAAATGCTCTAGCTCCAACCAGCTTTCTTTTAGTAAACTAACAAATCCAGTTTGCGTTTTTGCAATCCACTGAATTTCATCTATAAATATGGCGAAGTTGGCTTTGTGCTGCCTTGCAAACTTTGCAAGGTCTTTAAAGATAGCTGTCCAACTAATATTTTTTTTGCTGTAGTTTTTTAATTCAGTTTCAAGGTTAAATTCGGACCAAGCCTGAACCCATCTTGACAAGCAAGATTCAATTCCCTCATCCAATGCCCCAGTAAAATAAAAGCTTTTGCAGGGTGACAAATGCATTATTTGTTTTAATAAAGTCGACTTTCCGATTCGACGACGCCCACGAAGAAATCGAAATGAGGCTGTCTTTTTATTTTCTTCAATATAGCCTAGAATCGACTTTTCCACCCGTCTGCGTTTAATTAGTATATCTTGCTTTGTCTCCATCATAACCTCATGCTACCTGATATTTTCCATAAAAACACCGGATTTTCACTAAATGTATAAATCCGGTGTTTTTAGTTGTCAAATTATTAGATATTTCAATATGATACAGAAGTAAAAACACCGGTTTATGTAGCGCAAGAGGAAAACCGGTGTTTTTTTCCAAGAGCTGTTTTGGGAATTTGGTCGACAAACTTTATTTTAGAAATGCGATTCAAGGGAAATAGACACTGCTGATTATAAGACTGTATCCATTGCTCCCATGGGAAATCGGCTAGATCTTGTATTAATAAAACTAACTCTGCGCCATCGCGACTTTCCATCTGCACTGCTAATAATATCTTTTGCGACCAATCTTGCGCGTTCAAAGCGGAATACAATTCTTGATTCGACAAAAAAACTTGCTGACTTAAAAAATCAATCAACTGTTTTTCGACGTTTTCAATATTAACGCCCTCACCTTTGATTTTCACAAAATCAGAACCACGCCCTTTGGGAATTAAATATTGAGTTGGCTTTTGCCAATCTTGTCGATTAGTAGCATTATTCATCATTTGATTTTGCAATACTGGATGGTGACTTGATGCCATTCGCAAAGTTTCATTTTTACTTTCACTAATTTCTTCCGTTACGATTTCAACAAAATCGGAAGTTGTGTACCAGCCGCCCTGTGGCAGTGGATAAAAATGAGCGCTTCCATCTTTCCATTGAGCCCAACCACTCATCATCGATTTTGATTGCACCATCAAATAATCGTCTTCAGAGTTCTTCACCTGAATGTGATTTAAGACAATTAAATTTTCAGAGTCGGCGCGTGAGGTTGCAATTTGACTGGCCACTTCCGTCATACCGTAACTGATCGACAACGGCCAACCCAACTCCCTGGCTTGTTTTAATAACTCCGAATCCAGCGCACTCCCACCAACGATAATATTCCGAATACACTTCGGCGCCTTCACTCCCCGCTTCACTAAATCATAAACCTGAGTCGGCACCAAACTACTATTAACCATTTTTTCTGTAGGTTTAGTCACAGAATCGGAATTCGTCATCGCAGTTAAAGTTTGAAAATAAAACTCAGGATCCCAATAATATTGGATATCCGAATCGCTTAACATCGATGGTTTCAAACCCATAATAACTTGGGTTTGTGACAAATACGCGCGAGCATACAGACTAAATCCACCTACATGAAAAAATGGTAACGCCTGAACCCAAGACAACTTGTCCGCTCCTAAAAATTCATTCACAGCCTTGGCGGATTGTAAAATTGCGTGCTTTGATAAAGCGATCACCTTGACTGAGTCACCTGGTTTTTGACTAGACCCTGAGGACGCGATCCAAATATGTCCCGGCAAATAAAATTTTTCCACCAAGCTTATGATTTGTTGTTTTTCATTCGTCGGCATCTTTGGATTTAAAAATAAATAACTTTGCCAAGAGCTCCAAAAAAAATCGGTATTTAAGCTTGGAATTAATTTTTGAAATCCAGTATCTGTATCAATACAAACAGTATTCAATTTTCCTGGCCACATTTCAAATTTCAGTGTTTGCAAAAAAGTTTGAATGTCGTCGACACTCCATGGATTTTCTAATCCCAGACCACCGATGGCTAACTGCTGATGATCGAGCTCCCAATCTTCATCAGACATTGAATCCATCATTCGATTTTTAATTTCACTATAGTGTCTTAACGCCAGTGACTTACCAATCCAAGAGTCCTGCATATGCGTTATCACCAGCTTAGCCTTCGACTTTTTCAAGAAATCAAATATCATCCACTGACTTTGCCTTGATGGCTTATAAACCAAAAATCGAAAGGCGGAATTTAAATCATTCGCTTCGAATTCAGACTTAAGCAGATTATCTAATTCAAAATCCAAAGCCAGTGGCACGAATTGGTTGAAATAAGTCCAATCCTTGAAACTCCAAGGCATAGGGTCTTCAATAAATTCAACAGCAGACAAAGGTAATCCCCGTTGCTGCATCAAATCTAAAAACGTCTGCAACAATTCCACGCTCAATGTCGAATTAAAATCCAATCGCCACAAAATTCTCACGTCCATTTGATGGACATCAATATAATTTTGAATAACGGCTACAGCGCTCAGCCATTGTTGCCAGAAAATTTCATCAGCTCCTAATTTTATTTTAAATCGCAAAGTGCCAGATTGTTTTTTTAAAAACTCCAATTGCTGCAAAAATCCAGACAAATCCTGAATATTATAATGCGAGTTTTCAAAATTAAGCTGTTGATGAATAATATCTATAATATTTTTTTCAGAGTTCACATCCAATGCCAAGCGATGATTCATAGGATACTCAGACAATTCTTTTTGACTAAGTTTGAATTTTTGCAACATATCTTGCGCTGCCAAAAACAAATGATGCTCTATCAAGTTCGAAAAGTTATTCACTGTTTGATTGCTTTGGTAATTGCAATCAAAATTCCTACTATCCGTAGGTTGAAAAGATCCCCAGTATTCAGGCGTAAAAACAAGATCACTGTAACCTACAAACCCAGGAAAGTCCGGATGTGTGACTTTAAAAATTTGTCCACAACGACTAGATTGAACATTTTTAAAATTTGTACCTGAGTTATTTAAAATATAAGGTGCGCATTCAATGATAAGCTTTGTCATGTAGTTCATTTATATATATTCCGACACATTGGTGCAACACCAATATTCTTTATCCATCTATCACGTAATTGTTTTTCAGCGATTAATGATAAATTGAGCTGTGGGACTTGCTGCTGCAGAAGATGAATCGAGGATCCAATTAGATAAGTTTTCCATGCTTTTTCGATAACACCTGACCATGCGATGGGTTTGAAGCCCAGGCTTGACGGTAATAACATTGTACGATTGAGTTCTTGTACTTTTGGTATGTCGAAAATCCATTCAAACTCTGGATCTGCTTTTATGCTTTCATCTTTGAATCCAAGTTTTTCGCGTAATTCAAAATCGACTCGACAACCATCCATATCTCGAAAAAATATTCTACCAGTAAAACGTCCCTTTTCGTCTAATTCTAGTAGCACATTCTGCTGATGAGCTTCAACCGCTACGCCCAACTCAGCTGCAGCCATAAAGCTTTTAATCAAAGCAGGTAAAATACGATTTTGAACTAATTTCTGTGGAGTACTTTTAAGGAGTTTCGCATTCAATGACAACAAAGACCCTTGCGGATGTTCAGCAACATATGACAACAAAGGCACCAAAGTATTTTTCCCCATCATGAATTCGGTAGGAATTTCGCGAACTATAAATCCAAATGGATTACCTGGCGTTTTGTCATAGATACCTAAGACCTCAGGTAGAAAATCAACAGTCCCAGCATCTGCAAAAATTTGACTGATATAGGTCGCACGTTTCATCTGTAAAGGATAAACCGTTCGAATGGCTCCGTTGATGGATTGCGGTAATGATAGCTTAATAATTTTATCTATCAAAAAGGGACTTCGAGGAGAGGTCGAAGGTTTAACGGCCACTTTCTGTATTTTACCCAGCGATAATATATTCTTAAATAAATGAACGGCTTTGGGATGAATATAAAAACGAACTAGTTTTTCGTTTGTTTTTTTATCGTACACTAATAACCCAGCCGTATTTAACAACGGCTCCATTCTGTCACTAAGCTCAATATCAACACCGTTGGCAATTATACCTATCGAGCTCAAAGGTACAGTCACCATTAAAACCGTCTCAGTTTGATACATTTTTAATTCATCGACTGAGGGCAACTGGTGATATATCTGTGGGTTCAGATGTAAATCATTACGCTCGAGTTCCCATTTTTGCCACCTATCTAAATCGGCAAAAGAACATAATGAAAATAAAACCACAGTGAGTAACAACCAGCTTCGCATAACTTAATGTTAGCAACTTCCAGGCCACTTAAGTTATGCCAACTTGTTGAAATACTCAAAGCGCTTGAATCACAAATCCAATGGATAGCAATAGTCCAAACAATAAATGCAAGCCCGCTGACTGCCCAAGAAATTTGTTAAATAAAGGGCTAGGTTCATTGGTAAATACAGACTTAATAATTTTAAAACCTAAAGGTAATACGATAAAGGGCAAAGCAAAAACCCAAAGCTGACCTTTTGCCAGCCAATAGAGTTGTAACAAAAAACTAGTGGTGATTAAGCTTGCGATTTCAATTCGTCCAAAATTTTTACCAAAACGAACTGGCAAAGTTTTTTTATTTACTAACTTATCAGTGTCTACATCTCGCAAATTATTAATAGCTATCAAGACTGTACATAATAAACCCACTTGCAAACTAAGAACGACTAAATTTAATCCTAAATTTAATCCTAATAAAAATGCCAAACCTAAAATAGCAACAAATCCAAAAAACACGACAACAAATAAATCGCCTAAACCTAAATAGGCTAAAGGAAATGGACCTCCTGTATAACTATAACCCATGATCATAGAAACTAGTCCCAAAAATAAAATCGGCCAACCACCGTGAAACACCAACGGTAATCCACATAAAGCACTCAGAAAAAAACACCCCATGGCCATCCACTTAACTTGTTTAGCAGAAAAAACTCCAGATTGAGTCATTCGCTGCGGACCAATTCGCTTTTCGGTATCTGCGCCCTTTTCATAGTCAACGGCATCGTTCACTAAGTTAGTTCCTATTTGAATAAAAATGGATGCCAATAAAACCAATGTAGGTATCCACCAAGCCAGTGTCTGCACCTGCGGCACTAGCAATAGATTATCCATGGTTTGTGTTGAATTCGGAATCATTGACGCTTTTTCAAGGGCCAATTTAGCAAAATAAAACTTGGCATAGGCGCTGGTCACGATCACAGGTACAACCGCTGCTATCAATGTTTTTGGGCGTGCTGCTAATATCCATGACTGCAATGGACTATTCGTTCTTGTCATTATGGGAACTCCTTAATTTGAATACCGTATTTTCAAAGGCTAAAAATCTAGCTTAATTTCACCTCAGCAGCTAGCTTTTTTATCTTCGCTTTGATGAAACTTTTGCTTTTTATCATGAATTTTTTTTAGGTTTTAGACGTACATCCTATTACAGTGCCCTTTAGACTCCAACTGACTAAGTATGCTTCTTGCAAATCACTGTTTACAGATTTATTTCAAAGGACGCCATTCAAAGGGGGAAAAAATGCAAAGCACATTACCAGCAAATATTTTTTTATTCCCTTTTGACGTTAATATCGTCCCCCCCTCTGAACAATATAAATTACAAAGTTTAAGCCGTCTGACCATTGGCTATCACCTGGACAAAATGGAATTAGCCACTGTAGATTTTTGCGATCCACACGCAAGAATCGATTTAAACGACTGGTCCACGGAAACAAACGAATCCGCAAAGACAACTGCAAATTCTACCCCAACAAATTCGTTCACTCCCAACCATTCTAAATCCACAACGCGTGTCGATCAACAAAACGAGCTTGCTATTCAATCTATTACTTTAAACGTGAATCAAATTTGTAACTTGCATTGTAATTATTGTGCCGCAGGTGGAGATGGCAGCTTTGGTGATCCAATTAAAAGTATTTCTGTCGAAAAAACTTTGCCGCAATTGCAATGGATGTTAGCTCGACTAAAACCAGGACAAAAATTTCATATTAACTTTTTAGGTGGCGAGCCTTTATTACATCCAAAATCTATCGAGCTTATTTGTGAGTACGTGCACAACACAGCAACTGCAAATTTGATTCAATCTCAATTTTCGATTACGACCAATGGAACTTTAATTGACGAGCAAGTCTTGTCATTATTTAAAAAATATCACTTCAACATTAGCGTTAGTGTTGATGGTCCTGCAGAAATCAATGATCAAGTTCGCCCCTCTAAGAACAAGCTTCTTTCAACAACCGCCAATGTTGTATCTGGCTTGCTGTCATTGAACACTATTAAATCTGATATTGGATACGTCAAAGCCGTTGGAACCTTTGGCCTACATAATCTTGAGTTAGTAAAGGCTTATGAATTCTATCTACAATTTCCTGTCGTTGATTTGTTTGTATTTCAATTGGACCACAATAATACTAGTTCAGAAGTTTCTGAAATATTCACCGAACAAATGCAAAAAATTGCTAAACTGGCTTTTGCCAACGAAGGCGAGGTCGGTCTTCGAAAATTAGAGTACTATGATCGATTATTCGAAAAACTGGATCAACAGCGTCCTTCGTTGAACTATTGCGGGGCCGGCAAAACCTATGTCATGGTTGATGCCAAGAATCAGATATTTTCTTGCCCCTGGGATGTCAACGAATCCCAAAGCCAGTTAGGTGTAGGTACTTATATTTCCAAGGAAAAATCCGTACTATATCAGCGCAATCACGTTGAAAAACCTGATTGTCAAAAATGTTGGGCCAAACTGATTTGCGGGGGTGGTTGCTCTTACATTCATAGAGTCAGCCAAGCCTTTCACACACAACAGAAATTGAATTTAACAGAACCAGTAACTGAAACCTCAAAAACCTTCTGTGATCGAGAAAGAAGCTTGATCAAGACAGGGTTAATGTATTACTTATTAAGCAGGAGAGACTCTTATGAAAGCTGAAGCTAAAAAATCCACTCTGACAAAGATCAAACCTCAACCGACATCAACTGGTAAAGGTTCCAAAGAAGGCTGCGCTCCATTAGGTTAAAGGGGAGGGTTGAATAATATGGGCTTACCTCCACCGATCAAGGATGTCAGCCTTTCAGGCAGATCTCAATCCACTGATTTGAACGGCAACCATAGCGCTATTGCCGGCAATAGTGATAACATTCATGAGGCTTCGTCATCATTTTCTAAACCTCGCATAAAAAGATTAGTTTTATTTGCTGGATTGATTTTTGCCATTCTTATGGTTCAAGTTAAAATCGATTTTTTGAATTTTTTTATTTACGATCAATTTTTTCGATTTCGCCCTTACGTACAATCCAGTGGTATCGTTACACAAATCATCATTGATAAGGATACCGAAAAAGTTTTAGGGCACGCCCCCGACGCTGTTGATTTTCAAAAATTTATTTCACAAATTCCGGTTTCGTCTCGGCCAAGACACCTTATCTTTGCTTCTTCCATATTAGACATCACTGGTTCCGAGTCACAAAAAAAGCAACTAGCTGAAATGTTAACAACATTTCCTTCAGTGATGCAGTTAACTCAAGAGACCGTTCATAAAGAGGGCGAAAAAGAATTTCTTCTTCCTTCACCTTTTGAAAAAGTTAAAGTCTATTCCGCTCCTAAAACGAAAGATGAAAACACACTAGCAAAAGACCTTGTCACTCGAAGAATAATTCTTAATTACAAAGATGTTGAAATGGTCTATTTTCCGATATTGCGCTCTTATTTGCGAACTCCTGATGATTCCACTGTAACTTCGCGTCTTAGTCAAATACCTAAAACAACTTACTCATTGGATGAATTTTTAGGTGAATCTGTGACGACGTCTTCTACTGCTGCAGCTTTGGATGATACGGAACTAAACGGGATCATTAAGAAAAAACTAAAAGGTTCGTTTAACTTTTTTGATTCTGAACAACTTTTCATTAATTATCTGCCCAAGGGACGATTTGGCTTAATTAAATTCGAAGATTTATTGGATAACGAAAAAGCACCTGAAATCGCAGCCTCCCTAGAAGGTAAGGTTATTCTAATCGGTACGGATTTAGAAAACTCTTTCGATGATTATGCTAGAACACCATTTTCAAGAGAACCTCTAGCCATTACAAGAACAGAACTGCAAGCTAACACCATCGAGACCGTTTTACGAAACGCAGCCCCCGTCCAAGTTGGCGTTTGGATGAACTATTTACTCACAATTATCATCAGCATTTTAACCATTCATATCGTATTAACCTTACGACCTTTACGCGGATTACTTATTTTGATGGGTATGTCCGTATCGCTATTTATATTCAGTGGCTTATCGTTTTGGCCATTTGGTTTTTGGGTACAAATAGGACACCCACTGTTGGCCATTTTTATTTGTTATTACTTTCTGATCCCCTACCGATTGATTATCGAAAATCGCAGATCTTGGGAATACTATGAAAAACACAAATTGCTATCTGAGGTCGAAAAACTAAAGACTAACTTTATTGGTATGATGTCTCATGATTTGAAAACACCACTGGCTCGAATACAAGGTATGACGGATATTATTAGCAATGACAGTCATCAATTATCAACGGGGCAAAAAGAAGCTATCCATTCCATTCGCAGCTCGTCAGAAGATTTGCTAAAGTTCATAAATACAATATTAAATTACGCTAAAATCGAAAGCCAAGGCGTGCAACTGCATTTGCAATCTAAAGATATCAATGATCTGTTAAAATCTTGCTTAGAGAAGCACGAGTATTTCGCCAAAAGTAAATCCATTCAAGTCATAGCCGAATTAGAACCTTTATTTCCGATTAAAGTTGATCCTGAATTATTGAAACAAGTTTTTTCGAATCTGATTGAAAACGCGATCAAATATAGCTTTCCAGGTGGAAAAGTCCTTGTGACCTCAGAAGAAGTGAATGGAATGATTATAATTCAAGTGGCAGATCAAGGAATGGGTATTTCAAAAGAAGACCTTCCCAATGTCTTTTCAAAATTTTACCGGTCTTCGAATGCTAAAAGCTCGCCGATCAAAGGCTCTGGCTTAGGATTGTATTTAGCTAAGTATTTTGTCGAGCTTCACAAGGCGACTATTTCTGTTGAAAGTGAAGTGGGTAAAGGCTCTACATTCACTGTGGAATTGCCAATTTAATTGGCCCAACCAGTCAGGATTTATGTCATTTGCAAAACTTATTTCTATTTTTAAAAAAAATTCACGCCTTATTGATATCTAACGAATCAGTTTCGCAAATTGTCACCAGTATGGTATAGAATACAAAATATCGTATTGGGCGGAGGGATTATGTTTAAAGTATTAGTGGCTGACGATGATCAGGGTCTAAGGTTAAGCGTAAAAACAAATTTAGAAACGACAAAAAAATTCACAGTTGATGAAGCTTTTGACGGTGTGAATGCTTTCGAAAAGTTTCAATCCACTAATTACGAATTTGTCATTCTTGATATCGATATGCCAAGAATGAATGGTCTTGAAACTTTGAAAAAAATGAAAGAGCTAAACCCTGGCACGATCATCGTGATGATGACGGCCTTTGCAAGTATCGAAGCTGCAGTTCAAGCGGTTAAAGACGGTGCTTTTCATTTTTTATCTAAGCCCGTAAAAGCGGAAGATTTAGTACAAACTTTAGATAAAGCCATCGAGGCTTTAAATTTGATGTCGAACGCCGCAGCGTCTGCACCTGTGCTTATGCAAGAAGGACGAAATTTCGTTGGAAAAAATCATCAAATGCAAAAGGTCTTTAATGTTATCCACCGTCTTTCAAAAGTGGATACACCTGTATTAATTCGAGGCGCATCTGGAACAGGAAAAGAACTTGTAGCCCGAGCTATACATGTGAACTCCAACAGAAAAGACGAAAAATTTGTAGCTATCAATTGCTCTGCCATTCCTGAAAATTTATTTGAATCCGAATTATTCGGTCATGAAAAAGGCTCTTTCACTGGAGCTGATCAACGTAAAATTGGAAAATTCCAATTTGCTGAAGGTGGCACTTTATTTTTAGATGAAGTGGGCGATATGCCTATGCACATGCAAGTAAAAATTCTGCGAGTACTGCAAGAAAAAAGTTTTACCCCTGTTGGTGCTAATCGAGAAATTCCTACGAATGTTCGCATTCTAGCTGCAACAAATCGACCTTTAGAAGATATGATAAAAAAAGGAAGTTTCCGTGAAGATTTATTTTATCGTCTAAATGTTATACCTATTTTATTACCTTCATTGGTTGATCGTAAAGACGACCTCGAGAATTTAATTCACTTGTTCATTAAAAAATTCAATGCTTCTCATGGACGAAAAATTACCGGCCTGACTTCAGATGCTTTGTCTGTTTTAAAAAAATATGATTGGCCAGGAAATATTCGTGAACTTGAAAATGTGATTGAACACATGTTTATTATGGAAAACGGAAACGCACTCAGCTTAGCCTCAGTTCCTGAAGCGATCTTATCTGCTACTGGCACTGTATTACCTAGTTTTGACTCCGCAACTGCATTTATGGAATCTAATTTAGAAGCAACAGGCGGTAGTGGCAGCCAAACTCATTCTAGCAAAGCCAGCTTGGCGTCAGACCTTGACGATGAAGAGTTAGATTTAGATGCAAGTAGTTCTGAGGTGGATGACGATGCTGATGTCACCACTCCAAGCTCAACTGGTGGAATTTTAGACTTTAACGCAGAAAAAGAATCTTTTGAAAAAGAATTCATAATTAAAGCTTTAAAGATGTTTAAAGGTCGAATTAATCAAACTGCGCTGCATGCCAACATCCCTAAGAAGACTTTACTAAGGAAAATTGAAAAATATGGCATCAATGCCAAAGAATACGGCAATTCTTAGTTTGGCAAATCATTTTATTCATTAACGCAAGGCCTTTTTTGCCGCTTTTTTCCGGAAAGGTTCTTGCTTGATTTTACGTCTGTCTTTATCTTTTTTCCTCTCTATTTAACTCAAGGAAAATTTCGTTGATGAGCATGAATCCGCTACCTCCACAAGCTTACACAAAAGACACATTGGTGGATGCCTATGCTTGGTTGCAATCACAAAATGAAAGCATCAAAGAAATTGCAACGACTCCAGATATTTTGGTCAGTCTGTACATGAAAGCAAAAATGCAGGGGATGGAAGCCTTAGAGCGCCCTAGTATTCAAAACTTTAAATCTGAATTAAAATCTTTAGTGGGCATAATGGGCGAGTTCGAAATCAAAGAACACAAACAAGTCACCCAAGTAACAGCCAGTAAAGTCAGTTTAGAACCTGTTAGAAATACGATTGATGTGACGCCGTCTCAAACTCACTTACAAGCGCCATTACATCCCAATAGCATGAGTCATAGCGTAAACCATAACTTGAACAATAACTTTAATCCAGGACAGTACAATGCTGGTATATTTCAAACCACCAATTATCAGCAGACGACAACATCAAGCTCTACGCGTGACCAAAATGGAATGGATAAGCAAGTTCATTCTGAACGGGCACATTTTACCAACACGACGGATCGGCAGCCTAAAGATAAGCCGCATGTAGATGATGTAAGTTTTCGTTTGGACCCTAAATCTATACAGATGATCAAGGACACAAAAGAGCATTTCAATTTATCAACCGATGAGGAAGCTCTGCGAATGATCGTTGCAGCTGGGTTTCAACAACTCAGTCGGATGTGGAAATAACTGAAGGGCTACGCTTCGAGTTTGATTTCACGTCTGAATTTCGATAAGCTGGCATAAATTTCCAAAATTAAATTGCTGTAAACGGAGACTTCATGAACTCACAAGATTCCTCATCACAACCTGTGGATTACAAAAGCACTATCAAATTACCTGTCACCGATTTTCCGATGAAAGGGAATCTTCCTACCAAAGAACCTGAAATCATTAAATTCTGGACTGAAAAAAATATTTATCAAAAACGATTGCAAAAAAATAATGGAAAGCCAAAGTTCATTTTGCCAGATGGTCCCCCTTACGCCAATGGCTCGATTCACATTGGCCATGCCTTAAATAAAATTTTAAAAGATATCATCATCAAATATAAAAACATGAGTGGTTATCAATCAGCTTTTATTCCTGGTTGGGATTGTCATGGGTTACCTATCGAACATGCCGTCATGAAAAATTTGGGTTCTAAGCTGAAAGAAAAATCTGATGCTGATATTCGCGAATTGTGCCGTGCTGAAGCCAACAAGTGGATACAACATCAACGTCCACAGTTTATTCGCTTAGGAGTTTTAGCAGACTGGGAAAATCCTTATATTACCATGGCTCCATATTATGAAGCTGAACAGGTCCGTGAATTCGCACGCGCTTTTGATAAAGGCCTTGTGTATTTAGGCACTAAGCCGGTCTATTGGAATTGGACATTGAAAACAGCCTTAGCCGATGCCGAAGTTGAATATCATCCTCATAAGTCCCCGGCCATTTATGTAACATTTCCTGTAATTGATACTGATACTTTGAAAAAATTAGGCTCGCCTAAAAATAAAACTTCGTTCGTAATTTGGACGACAACTCCTTGGACATTGCCCGCGAACTTAGGTGTTTGTTTGAACGCCGATTTTGAATATGGTGTTTACGAAATTCAACATAACAATCAAACAGAAAATATTGTCATCGCTAAATCATTAAAAGAGTTTTTCGAAAAAGACACTGGTTTACAGTTAAGTTTGATTTCAGGATTTAAAGGCAGCGAATTGGAATACGGGAAATGCCGACACCCATTCATTGATCGTGATTCATTGATTGTCTTGGGTTCGCATGTCACTTCAGACGCCGGTACTGGATGCGTGCACACAGCTCCGGGTCATGGTGCTGACGACTACAAAGTGGGTTTAAAATATGGATTGCAAATTTTAAGCCCTGTTAGTGAAGGTGGGACTTATACAAATGAAGTTCCTGAATATGAAGGACAAAATATTTTCAAAGTAAACCCATTGATCGTTGAACGCTTAAAAGAAAGTGGCCACTTACTTGGATTTAAAGAAATTGAACATAGCTATCCACACTGTTGGCGTTCAAAAACCCCATTGATATTTCGAGCCACTCCACAATGGTTTATTGGATTGGATATCGAGGGCAATGAGTTGCGCAAAGTAGCTATGCGCGAAGTCGATAAAATTCAATTTTTTCCAAAATGGGGTGAGACGCGTTTTCGCGGAATGATGGAGGGTCGCCCAGACTGGTGCTTATCAAGACAAAGAATTTGGGGCGTACCAATTCCTGTTTTTTACTGTATCAAGACAGGTCAGCCATTGGCTGATTCCGAGTTAATGATGAAGGTCGCAGATGTATTAGAAAAAGAAGGAGGCATAGATGCTTTCTTTAAATATCCAACAGAGCATTTTTTATCGTTAACAGGAAAAAATTATGTCAAAGGTGATTTTGGTTCCGAAGGATTCAAACACGGTAAAGACATATTCGATGTTTGGTTTGACTCTGGAATTTGTCATGCAGCTGTACAAAAAAAGCGTCCCGAAATGGGTTTTCCTGCAGATATTTATTTAGAAGGTAGTGATCAGCATCGTGGTTGGTTCAATACTTCTTTGTTATCAAGTGTGGCCACCAATGGTCAGGCGCCTTTTAAGGCATTGATCACGCACGGTTTTGTGATGGACTCGAATGGATACAAAATGAGTAAGTCCAAAGGTAATGTTGTTGATCCTAATGAAGTCAGTTCGAAAAGCGGCGCTGAAATTATTCGTCTTTGGGTCACTTACGAAGATTATGGTGGCGATGTAAAATGCGGTAATCAAGAATTTGATCGAGTGACAGAAACCTATAGACGCATTCGAAATACCATGCGCTATTTGTTAGGGGCAAATTTTGATTTCAATGTGGACAAAGATTTGATTCCTTACAAAGATTTGACTGCGATTGATCAATGGGCTTTGGCTCAATTGTATTTATTAAATAAAAAAATCACTGATGCTTTTAATGAGTACTCATTTTACAAAGTTTATCATGCACTCAATCAGTTTTTCACAGTAGATTTGTCTGCTGTCTATTTAGATATTTTAAAGGATCGTTTATACACTTGGAAAACAGATGGTCAGGCTAGAAAATCTTCACAAACGGTTATTTTCTATTTAACAGATTATTTAATTCGTATGATGGCCCCCGTATTATCGTTTTTAGCAGAGGAAACTTACTCTCACTTTAAGAAACCAAACAAACAAGAAAGTGTTATGTTAGAAGACTTCCCTTTCGCCAAAGAAGAATGGAATCGTCCTGAAATATTGAATGACTTTGAGGCCGTTCTAAATGTTCGAAAAGATGTCCAGAAGTCCCTGGAAGAAATGCGAACCAACAAAGTGATCGGATCTAGTTTAGAAGCGAAAGTGAATATCCATGCCGAAGGCGAAACCTATAATTTACTAAGCCGATTTGACGTCCCTAAAGGACAGGGTTCTGTTTTACGTGAACTTTTGATTGTCTCGGAGGTTCATTTATCATTAGGATCATATAAGGTAGAAACTTTAAAAGCCGATGGCAAAAAATGTGTGCGTTGTTGGATATACTCAGAAGAGCTTGGCAAATCTGTAAACCACCCAGACCTTTGTCCTAAATGCGTGGAGGCCCTTTCGTGAAGAAAAAATATGTATTATTGCTTGCGATTGCTGGATTTATAATCGCCATCGATCAGCTTATTAAAATCTACGTCCACACTCATTTTCAATTAGGGGAATCCTTACCTGTTGTTCCTGGTTTTTTTAATATCACATATGTTAGAAATCCTGGTGCTGCATTTGGATTTTTAGCTGAATCTCACCCAAGCTTTCGAGAATTATTTTTTCTAACAATGCCACCTATTGCCTTAATCATCATATTAATAATTTTAAAAGGTGTGCCGGAAGAAGATAAAGTTCAAACAATCGCATTGTGTAGCGTTTTTGGTGGAGCCATTGGAAATTATATCGATCGATTACGCTTTAGATATGTTATCGATTTTTTAGATTTTCACATCAAAGAAAAATACACTTGGCCAGCTTTCAATGTCGCTGATATGGCCATCGTCTGTGGTGTTCTAGTGTTGTTATTGCTGATGTTTTTGGAAAGTCGCCAGAAAAACAAAGAAGCTTCTACATAAGATGATCAATTACTTTGTTTATTTAAGTGTGCTGGCCTGTGTTCTAATCGCTTTAGTTTACTGGCGCAGCCTTAAGTATGGCTTATCTGTTCAGCAAAATTTAGATTTTGGTATGACTATCCTAATCTCTGGTTTTGTTGGAGCCAGATTATTTCATGTCTTTTACGAGGAACCTCTTTTTTACAGACAGCACCCTAGTTATATTTTTTATTTTTGGTACGGTGGTTTTGTATTTTATGGAGGAGCAATTGCTGGTCTAGTCGCTGGTTATATCTTTTGTAAAAAACAAAAAATCTCGTACATAGAAAAGTTAAATTTCTTCACACCCATTTTTGCTTTGGGCTATAGTCTTGGTCGTATTGCTTGTTTTATTGCAGGTTGCTGTTACGGTAAGTATTGTGACCTACTGAGTTGTCGCCTTAGTCCTGAAACTCGTCACCCGACTCAGCTTTATGCGATGATTCTAGAATTCTTAATTTTTATCTTTTTAATCAGTTGGAAACCAAATACATTTATCAGGATAAATATTTTCTATTTTTACCTGACTCTTCACCCATTAGGACGACTAATTGTAGAACATTACCGAGACGATTTTCGTGGCGCCCAGGTGTTAGGTACCTCCATTTCTTCTGTCATCAGTTGGATGATTTTCAGTTTTGGTCTAGCGATGTTATTTACTAGATCTTCAACAAATCTCAAAAAATAAACTAGTAATTCGTCCATGTCCCTAATTAGATATTCGTCCGAAATTATATCTGATGAGGTTCATACTCCAAACTTTTAAATTTTACGTATTGTTATTTGTGTTTAGCCACTTGGCGTATGCACTGGAGTTACAATCTGCCCCATTGAGTCCGATTGACATCACTACAGAGTTTATACCCAAGACAGAATCATTTATAAAAACATATGGCAATGATTCCATTCAAACTAAATTAACAATTAAAAACACGAACACGACAAACTTCGAAGTCATATTGTTTTTTGATCACTATCTAATCAGTCAAATTCAACTATTTGAAATCACAAACAACAATTATAATTCGTTGGCAACAACTGGTTCAAACATACCCGGAAATACAAAAATACAAGCGTCGATATTTCCTTTTTTTAAACTGCAATTGAAGGCTCAAGCACAACACGAATATTTAATTAAAATGACTAGTCATCATAAATTTAACACTAAGGCTTATCTTTTAAATCCAGAAAAATTTCAACAATACGCAGCCGAGAAAACTTTTATATTTTTATTTTTCATCTCAGTGTTAAGTGTAATTGCCTTATTTACACTAATTATTGGTTTTGCAATTAAAGATAAATCTTTTGTTTATTACTCAGGTTTTGCTATTACCATGTTTTTCACAGCTAGTAACTTTCATGGATTGTCCGATTTTTTTCCATCTGTATTAGGGAAAAATATTTCTTACTTTCGCTCTGTATTTACCATTTTAAATTCTTTTTTTTCCATCAACTTTGCAATTTCATATCTAAATTTTCCAAAGTTTTTTCGTAAAACAAGTCACATTATACGTTCTATCGCATATTCGTTTCTAATCAGTATCCCATTAGTTTTTGGTTTGCTTTTAACAGATGTTCGATACTATGTGGGTGTCTATGCCGATTTAAGTATTTTAATCAATACCGCTATTTGTTTATTTATGGGATTTGCAGCTATTAAATCAAAACAAAAATTAGCTATTTTTTATTTGGCAGGCTGGGGAACTCTGGCACTTTTTGCAATCATCTTTTACTTGGGGCAGTATGGTTTTTATCAACATACTGAATTGACAAGGCAATTAATTTTATCTGGGTCAATTTTTGAAATGTTAGTTTTATCGATTGGACTGGCTTACCGTTTTTCTCTGACGGAAGAACAAAAAAATGCGGCTACTATTAAAGCATTAGTGAATGAAAAATATAAACAATTAACCAAGATACTTGTTCACGATATTGCAAATGGATTGAATGTGATTCGATCTAGTTTGTTCTTAATGCAAAACGTACAAGGGAAAAAGTTTTCACCGGATTTAATTCGTATACAAAAGGCAAATAATCATCTGATTCAATTGTTAGATCACGTTAAGCATTCACTGAAGGATAACTACAAATTGACTGTGACACATCTAAAGCTACATGAATGTTTGGAAGAAAGTATTTTCTTTTTTCAGGAGCAAATTAATGAAAAGAAATTATCGCTAGATATTAAAGATTTAAATTTTTATATCATGGCAAATAAAACAACTTTAATAAATGATGTGCTAAATAATGTTATTTCCAACGCCATTAAATTTTCACCCGAAAATGCAAAAATTGAAATTTGGACAGAAGATCACCACGACTATGTAAATCTTTATTTTCAGAACTTTGGAGCCGGCATTAGTGAAGAAAATATACGTCAATTTCATTTACACAAGGAACTACCCTCTACTATGGGAATGCATGGAGAAACAGGCTCCGGCTTTGGTTTAAATTTAGCTAGTTCATATATGGAACATTTCCGAGGTAGTTTGGAAATAATTCCTCAAGCGAAAAGGAAATTTATAAAAAGAAAAGTTGCGACAGAGGGAACTATTATAGTACTACGCTTCAAACAAGATGGAGTATATACACTAGCCGATGAGGACTTATCTACCAGGCCAAAAGCAAGTTGAGTCAAAACAAAGTTGTTAATTCATACGTGTAATATTGGGGGAAGAATCGCATGAAAATAAAATTTATTCTAATTGCTACAATATTTTTTGGTTTAACTTCAAATGCCATCGAGTCTGGTGTTTATTATGTAACTGGTAATGATAGCAAAAATGGTTTTTTTCAAGGTCAATTGGAAGTCAGATGCGAAAGTACTTGTATTTTTAATCGATGGATTCGTTTTGAAAAAATGAACTATCATGATCTTCAAGTTGAACAAGTCTGGAGTGGAACTGTTTCGAGCAATACAGTTAATCAACTAAAGCTCACTTATGAATCATTGCAATTTGGTTTTATTAACAAATTGAATGATGTCGCCAGAAGTGAATTAAATAAAAAGAAAATATTGTCAACGGCAGAATACAAAGATGTCGGATATGGTTTATACCAAGGTTCCTTCGATAATCACTCTACGGAGTCAATTTCATTTATGCATGCGGTAGACAAACAACCTATTTATCAGTTTGACCGAAAATACTTAGCCAGCAACTCGGCCGTTCGTGGATTAAAACGAAAATTAGTGAATTTACTACTTAGGAAATATCAGAAAGATAGTTTTGTTCAATCCTATAAAGGCAGGGATGACTTCAAAAAAGCCGTTCATTACTTTATTCAAGATAAATCGTTGTTAAATTTTTATCGTGAAAATAAAACTTCATTAGTTTTAGAACAGAAAAATATCGACAACATCAGTTTAGCTGAAGCCTTTATTAAACGTAATGCTTATGTATATACATTACCTGAAAAAGAAAATCTTTATTTTAAAGACTTGTTAAAATACCACACCAACGAACTGGGTATGATCGTTGGAAACAACATTCAGCCTGATGGCTCTATCAAGTATATTGATGACGGTGATGGCGCCTTATGGACAGGAACTATAGTTGCCGCCATGGCTTTTAAATATTTAAAAACAGGTGACCCTGAAGCATATCAACAAATGAAAAAATCACTTAATGGCTTGTTATTACTCACAGAGGTTTTATCCGATTCTGATAGCTTTGCTCGTACCGTTAGACTTAAGAATGTCCCCATCGAAGAGGGATGGCAAATTGGCAATAAACCCTACGATTATTTACAATTTAAACCCGGAGGCAATAATGATATGTTACGAGGAATTGTCTACGGATACCTATTGGGTTTTATGGCCTTGGAACCAGATGAAACCTTATTAAGATCACGATTAAAGATGGCTGCAAATAAAATTTATTCTAAAACAGATGTTGTGAAAAAGAAGGTTTGGAATCGACCAATGGTTGCAGGTTTGATGGCTGTCGTTACCGGCGAATCTAAGTACAAATCAGAATTTGTAAAAGCCTTTCGCGAGCCACGAACTTGGTTCGTCAATTTTGGAATTAATACTACTTTTTATTGGGCAGGCATTACAGATTGGAGTGGCGTGCACTTGTCCTCTATCCAAAGTTTAATCGAATTGATATTAGCTGATGCTTTACAGACTCCAAAACTAAAAGCCAAACTTCAAAAAGAAAATGCTCGATCTTGGGTTGAAATTAAACGCACGGATCGAATTATTAATACCATCATCGGCAAAGCATTCGCGTATGATCAATTACCACAAAATGAACGGAACGAAATGGATTATACGTATGTACCTTGGGTGGAACATACGTTGAATGAAGTTCCATTTCCTAGACCTGTATTAAATGCTGAAATCGATCTAAGTCAAAATCCCAATTGGAGTATCAGCCCTTTTCCTCGCATGCCTTGGAAATTTGTAGCCAAAAAAGATTTACCAGCTTCGTACGGTTATCAGGGTTTATACAATTACCCTGTCTATGAGGTTGGGATTTTTGGTAGTAACTATTTATGGAAGGACAGCGCCTTTGATTATTATCAAAGGTCGCATGCCAATGAAAAATATTCTGGAATCGATTATTTACATGCTTATTGGTTAGCTAAATTTTTTAACGTTATTCAAAATTAAGCGACCACTCAAGTAATGTACCTGTATCGATTCGTACAATATCCGATACTTGTATTTTCCATGTTCCAGCAACAGAGTTTTGTAACGACTGCAGATTACCTTCTGCAACTAATTCCTTTCCAAAGGTACCACGCAGATCTCGAGTGCGTCCGCCTTTTTTAGTTTGCAAAACGACCACCTGACCAGATGGATCCACTAACTTCAACACCAGATCACCAATATAAGTGTGTGTGATATTAACTGTCACACTTACCTTACGACTACCAGCAGCCTCTGTTGCCAATACAGAGGAAATCACACCTTTGGTGTTGGCATCTGGAATTTTCAAATTGGGTTTAGCATTATAACTGACTTTCTTTGGTTGTGGCGTCGGCGTAGGATTTGGATTGGGCGAAGGATTTGCCCCTATCGCAGGAACATAACTTACGATCTGACTAGCTCGCGTAACATCTTCACCTCGACAACCATCCGCAGAACAACGGCGTGATACATAACAACCACTTTGACTGGTAAAGTCGGCATCACCACGCACCAGCACACCTTCAATTTCGCCAGTGACAGTGTTAAAAACTGCGGATCCCGAGTTTCCTCCGTAAGTATCTAAGTTCGATACAAAGTATTTATCATTGACGGATCGAACCACTCCTCCACTGGCAATTTTAGTTGGCAATCCTGATGGATGACCGATCACAGTCAAAGAATCACCCACACTGACAACTCCCTGTCGACGCAATGATAGAGGCGCATGACCAACGACTTTGCGATCCAACTGAATCACCGTAAAGTCCGCACCTGCTCCCTCTAAAATTTGTTTTACAACTCGACTACAACGGTACACATTAGTCCCTTTGACTTCTAACGCCGGATCCTTACCGTCATTAGCATCATACCCAAATACTAATGATGTACTGGCACAATCTGATGCATTTTGAATGCAATGACCGGCCGTTAATACCAAGTCTTCACCGACTAAACTACCCGAACAAAACGCAGCACTGGTTTGATGAAAAAACGGTTCTTGTAGACACAAACCCATGGATTCACCAAAGGTTGTAGGACTGACTCCATAATTACCATTACCTTGCAAATTTAAACTATTGCTCTTGATTAACGCCACCGTTGAGTCGGCCCAATTACGAATGCGCACTTGATCAACTTGATAAGGATCTTTTCTATCATCATCACCATATATAACTTTATCATGAATGTCATGAATCCCTGGCTCGTAACCTGTGCCTTCCTCTTTTTGATTGGCATCTGAGTTATCATTAGAGTCATTATTTGACCCGCACGATACAACTCCAATTAAAAACAATCCTATAAGATTTATTAAAATAAATCTTCGCATTCATCCTCCCCTGGATTTTCCTTAGCCGTCCTTGACTAAAGGCTTTCAGGGGTATGACTTTTACAAATTGAAAAAAGGTTAAAAAAACTGGACCATTAATTATCGTTCAAATACTTGAAATGAAAAACTGGGCGTTTTAGTTTCTGCATTGGCTGATCTTGGATCAGAAGAAACTAACTTAAGATCTGTATGGGAAAAATCTGGAAAAAAGGCATCACTTTCATAATCTTGATCTATGATAGTTAAATACAATCGATCCAATAGTGGCAAACTTTGAGTATAAATTTCTGAACCACCCGAAATAAAAACCTCGTTACCAAAAGATGAACGATACGCCGGATGTGAAGGATCTAATAATTGTTTAGATAAATCCATTGCTGCATCTAAAGAATTCACAACAAAAAAATCCTTATCTGAAAATTTAGAACCTAAAAGTACTTTTACTTTATTCAAATAATCAGTATCGCGTGTGATTATAACGTGTACGCGATTGGGTAAAGGCTTTGGCAACGATTCAAAAGTTTTGCGACCCATTATTAAAACTCGTCCCAAAGTTTTTTCCTTAAAATATTTAAAATCTTCGGGGATATGCCATGGTAAAATATTATTTTTCCCTATCCCTCTGTTTTTGGCCATGGCTGCTATTGCTGATAAAATCATTAGACGGCGACCTCGGCCTTAATGGCTGGATGTGAATCGTATCCAATGATTTCTATATCTTCGAATTTAAAATCAAAAATATTTTTAATATTTGGATTTAGTTTTAATTTAGGCAATGGTTTTGGCTCACGTTGCAATAACAATTGTGTTTGCTCGATATGATTTAAATACAAGTGCGCGTCGCCAAGGGTATGAATGAATTCACCAACTTGTAAATTACAAACCTGTGCCACCATATGAGTTAATAGAGCATAACTGGCAATATTAAATGGTACTCCCAAAAAAACATCCGCACTTCGTTGGTAAAGCTGACAAGATAATTTTCCGTTGGCCACATAGAATTGAAAAAAAGCATGACAAGGTGGTAAGGCCATTTTATCGACCTCACCCGGATTAAAAGCAACGACCAACAATCGACGCGAATCTGGATTTTTTTTGATCTGTTCGATCACATTAGTAATTTGATCAATCGTACGACCGTCTTTAGTTTCCCAAGAACGCCACTGCTTACCATAAACTGGTCCCAAGTTACCATTTTCATCGGCCCATTCATCCCAAATACTGACTTTATTATCTTTAAGATATTTAATATTTGTGTCGCCCTTTAAAAACCAAAGCAATTCATGAATGATAGAACGAAGATGTAATTTTTTAGTCGTCACCATGGGAAACCCCACATTGAGATCATAACGTGACTGATAACCAAAAAGACTCAAAGTCCCTGTCCCTGTGCGGTCTTCTTTTTTTGCGCCGTAATTGAGAATGTCTTTCAAAATCTGATGGTATTGCTGCATTGGAATCTCCCTTTCTTATGATTCTATGTAAGACCGAACGCATTAATCCATGCTGTGAGCACTAATGTCATATATATTTAATCTTTCAAAAGAGGACTTTATGCCAATTGAATTCAGAGACCCTGTTCATGGAACTATCACTCTTTCCGATGGTGAAACCTTAGTCATCGAATCTGCTGAATTTCAGCGCTTACGAGCAATAAAACAGCTTGGTTTTGCCGATGTTAGCTTTCCTGGAGCGACTCACACGCGATTTTTGCATTCATTGGGCGTGTGTTTTTTAGCGGGAGAGGTTTTTGATGCTGTTTTTAAAACATTTCCATTTTCAAAAACGGCGGCCAAGACCCGTTTACGCCAATGTTTTCGCCTAGCGGCCTTGTTACATGATGTGGGACATGGGCCCCTCAGTCACACCACCGAAGAAGTCATGCCTCCCCTAGCGGATTTAAAAATTGCCGCTTACAAACATCGAACTCCTTTAAATGGAGTGATCGATAAAAATGTGCGTGCTTCACATGAAGATTTCACAATTAAGTACCTAACGGATTCTCCATTGACGGAGGTTTTGAAGAATGCTTTCCAAGATATCACCCCTTATCATATTGCTTGTTTGATCGATAAATCTTTTATTGATCAAGATGATTTTTTTATTGATCAAGGACTGGATTTTAGACCCATCCTTAGTCAGTTGGTTAGTAGTGAGTTGGACGTAGATCGCATGGATTATCTTGAGCGTGATTCTTATTACACCGGTACTAATTATGGTAAAATCGACTTGCACTGGCTAGTTACGAATCTGGCGACATACATTCATGAAAATAAAATATTTTTGGGCTTGAACCGTCGAGCGATTTATACGTTCGATGATTTTTTGCTATCAAGACATCACATTCATTTGATGGTTTACTTTCATCATAAGGCGATTGTCTTTGAAGAGATGTTGAATAATTATTTAACATCTAAAGATTGTTCGTTTCATTTACCGGCTGATATTGCTGAGTACACTAAGTATAATGACTTTCGCTTATACGAACACCTAGCTAATTCGAAAAACGAATGGGCGCAAAGAATTTCACAACGTAAAGCCTATAAGGTTTTAATCGAACTGCATAGCCAAGGGGATTCTGAGCGCTCATTAAAAATTCAAGCCGCTTTAAATGCGAAGGGTATTCATAATATTTGGTCTTCGTCGAAAGCCAGATTGTCCAAGTATCATTCTTCGAATTTGGATTCGCAAGCTCACTCAATTTATGTTGTTGATCAATATGATAAATGGGACAAACCAGCTCCTATTGATCAATCCACCGAGATATTTCAAAAATATGAGGGAGCTCGTGTGATCGACAGAGTTTATGTTTCTCCGGAAGATTATATAAAAGCAGAAAAAGTAATTATTAATCATCGCTTTTAATTATCGAATCCTAAGCTCAATTTGCATATGTGTTATGGATTATACAACTCAGCAAATAGTTGCATTAACAATAAAATAATTTGAAGTTGATTGAGATTGAATTTAGAAAAATAACTAAAGCAAGATGGATATAAATGGAAATTAGATTATGAGAATAAGACTCTCTAACATCATTAGTGAATCCAAATATACGAAACTAAATTTGGGTTCAATTGAAACAATTAGAATTATGAAATAAAAAAGAAACAAAAATGAAAATGGCAATAAAGGAGATTTATGAAAACAAGCTTTAAAAACTTAATGAAGCTCACCTTACAAATGACGGCTTTGTGTTTACTTTTAGGACTGACCTCATGCAAGACGGTCAAATTTAAAAATGGCGAAGTGCCAAA
>JBPOJH010000052.1:0-15025 GCA_052033755.1 Bdellovibrionota bacterium
AAAGGAGATTTATGAAAACAAGCTTTAAAAACTTAATGAAGCTCACCTTACAAATGACGGCTTTGTGTTTACTTTTAGGACTGACCTCATGCAAGACGGTCAAATTTAAAAATGGCGAAGTGCCAAACGAATATCTTAATGAGGCAAAAAAACTAGAAGGTGAATATAAAGGATTTTTTAATATTCTTCCAGGCACTTTAACAGTCCATTTCGAGGGTAATAAGCCATCTTTGTCGTGGAAAGGTGATACTAATCAAGACTTTACAGATAACGGTTGTGAAACCACGTTTGGAAATCTACTAGAAGCTGAATTAAAGTCAGGTAAAATTCAAAGCGTATTATTTCGTATTAACCCACAGGGTTGCCCAATTCAGGGAAAAGATTTGCAATTAAAAGTCATAACTAGCTCTGAAAACCACATTACCTTTGAAGCTAGTGTGATGTCACACCTTGAACCTCGTCGACGTTGTGAAATGGTTGTGATTCCAGGTGGTGGCACTCGGCAGGAATGCACGACGGATTGGATTCCTGTTTACTTGAAGGGGCGATTCTCAAAATAAGAATCTAGTCCTTAGACTATTTAGACTCTGTAACTACCTACCGATAAAAATACACCTGAAGGAGTTAGCCATAAAGGCTGGGTAGTTACAGATGAGGCCATTTAAAAAATTAGCGTTAAAAAAAAATGCATTACGCTTAGTTTCTAAGGAGTCAACGTCAAAGCCTTCCTATTCAAAAGACTCATCTGTAGCGAACAAAAAATCTACTCCTAAAAATCACTTGTATTCTCAGTTTAACATTCTAGATGGATCACATCCGTGGCAACAAGCCGTCCCTGAAGGATGTGTCATGTATCCAGTTCGAAGTGTTGCCAATGCGAAAGTTATTTATTTTAATTTCGCCTTAGCTAAAGAAATGGGATTGATATCCATCGATCACCCACATCATTTAAATACAGATTTAGAAAAAAAGTTGATCGAGTCTTTTTCTATTCAAATCATCAATGAATATGATCAGAAAAAAATGAAATCTTCTAAAGATTCCACCGTTAGCAAAAAATCACATATGGCTACACGATATTTGCAGCTTCAACACACGGACAAAACCGGAAGAACGTCTGGTGATGGACGCGGAATTTGGAATGGAATCGTTAAACACAAAGGAATCACTTGGGACGTCAGTTCCCGTGGCACTGGGGTTACTTGTTTATCTCCAGGTGCTGTCGAAGCGAACCGTCCATTAAAAACTGGTAGTACTGATTACGGATACGGTTGTGGCTTAGCTGAAATTGACGAGCTTCTAGCCGCAGCGATTATGGCAGAAATTATTCACCTACAAGGCATCAACACAGAACGAGTTCTTTGCGTATTGGATCATGGCAACGGTCATGGTATCGGAGTTCGCGCCTCACCCAATTTATTTCGTCCTGCGCACATGTTCTTGTACATCAAACAAAATCGACTGAAGGAACTTAAAAAGTCGTTGGATTTTTTTATTGATCGACAAGTTAAAAATGAGCGTTGGGAGATTAATAAAACAAAACCGACGTATGAATGGATGTTGGAAAATATTGCCAAAGATTTTGCTCGATTCGCTGCAAAGTTAGAAGTCGAGTACATTTTTGCTTGGCTGGACTGGGATGGAGATAACGTACTTGCTGATGCCGGCATTATTGATTACGGCAGCATCCGGCAGTTTGGTTCTTGTCATAATCAATATAGATATGATGACGTTCAAAGATTTTCGACCTCTTTGAAAGAACAAAAAGACAAGGCCAAAGCCACAGTACAAGTATTTGCACAGATAGTGGAATGTCTTCGAAAAAATAAAAAAATTCCAATGGCTAAATTTAAATCTCATCCAGCTATTAAGTTGTTTGAACAACAATATCAATTAGAACTAAATAATTGCATTTTATATCGTGTTGGATTCAATCAAGCTCAAAGGAGTATCTTATTAAAATACCCCAAGCTTGTATCCGCTTTCATTTTAGAATATCAATTTTTGGAAAATCTAAAAGTATTAGCTAAACCCCAGAAGGTTCCTGATGGCATTAATCATTTCCCATTATTAAATATCCGCAAAATCCTTGCCTATCTACCCGAGTTTTTCATCAATACAGACTTAGATCAAAGATTACTTTCGACGGATTTTTACAGCCGATCTGTGACTCAATTTGCAAAAGCCAAAGATCGATACCAGATTCAGAAAATTCATAATCATATCAAAGCTTTTCAAGATCACTACGCAAAAATGTTAAAAATAATTTTATCGCATACTAAGAATCAAACAAATACTTTGAATGAACTTCAGTTCAACGCCAAAAAGCTAAATGCTGATTTTCGTATGACAGGAAATGCCCTAATTGAAACTGTCGATTTGATTTTAACTGAATTTAAACACAAAAAAATTGATCATTTATCGGTGCAGGAAACCATAGATCACGTTATCAGAATGTATTTAGACCAACCAGAGATCATGGCGGCTAAATATTATGATCGCAAGCCCAAGCTTGTTAAAAATTATGCCTTACATGAAGCGATCATGCGAATTTTGATCGAAAAGTCAGAAGACATTTAAAATAATTTTTCTTGTAACCAATTTTTTATTTCTTTGTTGTCGTCATCAGTAAATACATGTTTTTTATCGAACTCAACCCAGTCAACTTTAAAACCAGCAGACTGCAGCTTAGAAACTCCATATTTAGTTACTTCTAACGGTAAAACATCGTCATTTTTCCCATGTGTAAATAAACAAGGGGTTTCTAATACATGCTCTTTCATCTTCTTCCATCTAGGAAAAAAATAAAAATAGCCGCTGACACCAATCATCCCAGCAAATTTTTTTTGAGAATTTAAAATTAAATCTGTCCCCATTAGACAGCCTTGTGAGAAACCAAGAATCACAATATTTTTGGTGTTCCATCCTTGCAACTCAAGTTCTTCAATCAACTTCAATAGAAGTTTCCTAGAGCGCTGCACACCGTGTTTAATATAAGGCGGATCACCATACCAACTATAACCCCTTAGAAAACGTTTGGGAGCATTCAATAGCAGATAATTAATGTTTTTGACTTTTAATTCTTCTGGGAAGTTTTTAAAAGGATTTAAAGTATCGCCCTTGCCATGAAGGACAATCATCAGTTTGTCTGATGGCTCTGCTGCGGGAATAAAATGGTATTTAAAGAGATCCGTTTTTACCATAACTATCCTGACAAGAAATATACGTTAAAGCTGTTCGCAATTGTGGATCTTCATTGAATTCCGTAAAGGCATTTGATTCATCCGTCATCAAACATTTATTTTGTGAATACAGCCAAGATAAAGACTGTGGACCATCCCAATAATCATATGGGCGCAATGGATTTAAATATAAATCTTCTTCGCGTTGAGGATCAATTGCAGAGAACTTAACTTCTATATCTGGAATCAATCCAACTAACTGAGGCGTCCAACCACTGGGAAAATAATAAAATCCCTGAGTTTCAAACAAAACAATCTTATCATTTTGTCCCCAAACTTTACCGTCCTGAAACGAACCCTTTCCAAAACTGCGCTCACCCATCAAAACAGCTCGTCCCTGATCCTTCAAACTTCCTGCAACAATTTCAGCTGCCGATGCGGAACCACTGTTAATTAAAACTACCACAGGTCCTTGATACATAGGCTCATCTTTAGAAAAATAGAAATCTGTTTTTTTAACGGCATTTAGATATCTAGTTTCAAATAAGAGTTTTCCCTTTTTCACAAACAGTCCAGTCACACACGCCGCTTCTTCAACCTGTCCTCCAGGATTATCTCGCAAATCCAGAATCAACCCTGACAGTCCCCATTTCTTAAATTTGCTAAGTTCTGTCTTAACTGTCTCGCAAGTGTCTTTCGTGAAACGATTAATTGAAATCAAACCCAATCCCTTGGTTTCCTGAATCCATTGCACCATAACATTGGGAATAATATTTTCCGCCTTAATTATTTCTGTAAAGTAAGAACCACCTTTTCGTTCCGCTTTTACCAACACGCGATCGCGGTCTTTCAGACGCAAAAAATCGTTTAAACGATTCGTTGGCAATGAAGAGATTTCAATACCATTCAATGATAATATTCGATCTCCTTTTTTGATTCCAGCCACGGCTGCTGGTGACTTATCAAAAACCTTTCTAACAAATAAACGATCACCCGAACGTCTAGCGATGACTCCCATGCCTGATTGCTTATTTTCAGGTTGTGCCTGCGTGTCTTCATACATATCAACTGGTAAAATGTATGTATGTGGATCCATAGCCACAGATAAAAAGCCATTGATGCCAATCGAGGCATAGTAAGCTTTTTCGGAGCGTGGAACTTGGTGATCAAATATTTGATCTAGAATCTTGTGAAATGATATCACTTTTTTGACATCGATATTCGACTTTATCGCTCGATCAAAATAGCGACGCCACATAGACAGTTCGGAATGTTCAGTTAGACGCTTTTTCAAGCTGATTCGACTAAGTGGTTTCAGCTCGCCGGTAAAACTTAAATATCGATTTTGTTTCTGAGCCATCTGGCTGACAGCATTGATACAGGCTAAAAAGTCATTGGTTTTATTATAGCAATATTTTTCTTGTAAAAGTTCATACAGAAATTGCGGTTCCAAATGCGTTTTTGCCCAATATTCTTCCGTGGTCTTGCTGGTCGTAGACCCACTCCAACCACCGCAATTAGGAATCACTAGTAACAATTCAATGGCTAGTAATGTAAAGGCTCTTGAGAACAATGAATGCATCCGCTGCCTTTTCCTTTCAACTGATGAGTCCCATTTTACCAAGCAATGCCTATGCCGTATCCAAACGAATCCATTGTCAATTCAGCTCTGTTTTCGATGGGAATTATGTAGGTTTTTCATAACTGGGTAGAAGCTACACAGCGGCATGACCACCCTTTTTGGACAGTGTATTTATGATGAATACTTTTATTCAATACTCGAGGGAAAAAATGGTAATTATTACAGGGGCTAATGGCTTTATCGGCAGTGTGGTTTTGGGGGCAGTGAACGCTAATAATATACCGGTCTCTGTAGTTACCGACATCATTTTACCCGAAGAACGATCTACATATTTGCAAAACAAAAAGTTTCAAAACTTTTTACATAAAGATCAGCTGTGGGATTTTTTGAATAAAAAAGAAACACAAACTACAACTAAATGGATCATCCACATAGGCGCAAACTCATCAACCACCGAAACCAATAAAGAATTACTATACGAAACAAACACTCAGTATACAGAAAAATTATTTCAATGGTGTACTCAACATCAAGTCGGTTTGATTTATGCTAGTAGTGCCGCTACATATGGTAATGGCGAACTTGGCTACGATGATGAAATTGACAGTCATCAATTGAGATCATTGAACTTGTATGGTCAATCCAAGTTGGATTTTGATAAGTGGGCCATTGAGCAAAAGCAAACACCACCTCACTGGTACGGATTGCGTTTTTTTAACGTGTATGGCCCCAATGAATATCACAAAGGTTCCATGTCCAGCGTTATCTACAAATCATATCACCAGATTGCAGAAAAAAAATCCTTCAGCCTTTTTAAATCATACTTACCAGATTATAAAGATGGCGAACAAATGCGAGATTTTATTTATGTTAAAGATATATCAAGATGGATATTGGAATTGATGAACAAAAAGCCAAACAACGGCATATACAATATGGGTTTTGGTCAAGCAAGAACTTGGAATGATTTGGTCCATGCTGTTTTTAAATCCATGCAGTTACCATCTAATATTACCTATGTCGACATGCCCGATAATTTAAAAAATCAATATCAGTATTTTACCGAAGCCAAAATGCAGAAATGGCTAAAAGCAGGAATGTCTGCTCCACAGTGGTCACTCGAAGATGGCATTCAGGACTACGTGAATAATCATCTGCAAAAAAATGATAAAGTTTTTTAGAAGTTGTAGGTTCAGATGTTAGATTTAAATCAATTAATGAAAAGTCATTCGCCTAGTGTCGTACAATTGGACTCTGGTTTACAAATAGTAGGATTATTGAAATCTTATCAAGTTGTACCAGGCAGTATGGAAATTAGTTACTTGCAATTTGTTGGCCCAACATCACTTCAACATGAAGGAAAGATATTAGACGGTCACAATGTCGATACACATAATCAAGGCTTTGGTACTCCTGTGGGATTTTTAAAAGAATATCCCTTCAAAAGTATTTCTAATTTTTCTGATTCCGACTTAAAATCCGTCGGAATAGTTCCAGGACAAATTGTGAATTTAAATTACGAATCTGGCGTTCATGTCCACGGTGTGGTTGATTCCTTAACCTGGCAAAATGAAAAATTGGTTTTAATTCGATTTTCTAATTGCACTGTCAGTAACGCACACGAAACTTTATTTCAACCCAGCTGGGGATATTTTGATATGTCTACTGGATCGAAAGTCATCTATGCGAGCCTTTGAAGTTAATGTTGTTTTAGTCAGAACTATTTATGACAGCAATATCGGGGCAGCCGCTAGAGCTATCGCCAATATGGGAGTTCATCGCTTAATTTTGGTAAATCCACAATGTGAAATCACCATGAAAGCACATCAAGCAGCGGCATCGGGACAAAAACCTTTAGAATCTAGAATTGTATATGGGTCTTGGGATGAATTTCATCAACACGAAAATTCTGGAGTTCGTATTGCTTTAACAGCTCGTGATGGCAAAGGTCGCTTAGTACGTGAGTTAAAAGAGACTTTGCAATTTCTGAAGAATGAAGATCCTCAATTTCAAAAAAATAGCGATACAGCTATTCCTGTCTATTTGATTTTTGGCCCCGAGGATTGGGGCTTATCAGCCGAAGACTTATCGCTTTCAAATTTTGCTTGTTGTATTCCTACCTATGGAGAAAATCCAAGTTTGAATTTAGCTCAGGCCGTTCTATTGGCCCTTTTTATTTTGCGAGATAATTGGGGAGGACAACGTACAGTTTTAGAAGGACAAACGTCACCGCGCAGAGCCTCTGCAAAAAATACTTTTCCAGAGTTGGCATTAAAAACTTGGTTGCGAGAAATGGGATTTGAAATTGATAATCGACCTATTAGTGCATTTTCTGTTTTGCGCAGGATGCTTTTGCAAAACGTACCGAATTCAAAAGAATTAAAAATTTTAGATATTGTCTTAAATCAAGGTATTCGCAAGTTACGTGAATACAATCAATTGCGTGAACAAATGGGACTTCCTGCCGTCAAGGTGAAAAACAAAGAAGAAGTCCCATAGTTAAAATTTAGTGTTTTTTCTTTTTTTTGCCCTTATGTTTTTTTGATTTCACAGAAGCTGTATCGCGTTTTTTTTCTTTTTTCGCTTTGTGCTTAGCTGACTTGCCATGTTTTTTCTTTTTGACCATTTCATGATGCTGCTTTTTCCCATGCTGATTTTTAGATTTAGCTAAAGCCGCTGGCGCCGAGGCTGCGATCAAAAAAGCTAAAATATATGATAAAGCTTTCATGTTAAACTCTCCCTTTATGTTAAAAAATGCAGTTTTCGTTCCTGCATTCTTTTCGGAGAGCATGAAAATTAGTTAACGACCAAAGGCTAAAAAAATAATAAATCTCAAATAAAGACGATTACGCAAGTTGTTGCGCTTTGATTTCTTTTTTAATTTGAGAATCTTTCGCGCGAGCTAACTTCAAAAATGAATCTGTTTTGGATAATTGGTGTGTTAATCCCTGACCCAAATCATGTAGCTCCGATAGGCGCTTCTCTTCATTTGAAATGTCTTGCCCTAACACACGGTAGCTATCAATCTTTGCCTGATTCAGTTCTATCTCTTTATGAAGAACTTCAATACGCTGATTAATTAACTTACGATCTTGGCTCAGACTTTTAATCATGGCGCGAATCTGATCCACGCTCATGTTATCTAGTTTGTTAGAAAATAGGTCTAACTCAGTTTCGCTGGTGGCTTCTTCTTCTGTATCACCAACAATCGAGTGCCAGAATAAATTCCATTCGGACTTTAATGAATCTAAAAAATTTTCGTGTGTGCTGTTTTTACGTTTCTTGCTACTTATACTACCGTCATCGCCCATATTTACCTGTTATTAAAATATCCTTTTCGATTTGCTTGTATTGAGGTTCCAATAACCTCACTTGATCTTGCATATTGGGAATTTGAAATTCCCGACTCCATGTTATACCAGATCTTCCCCCTAAAATAACAGGGGCTTGAAAAAGAAACAACCGCTGCCATGCGCCGGACTGAAGTACAGAACTGATCAATTGCGCTCCGCCTTCGACCATCAAACTACGAATTCCTAAGTCCCATAAGGCACTTAGCATATCTGACCAAACAAAATGCCCTTCCTGTAAATCCAATGAAATGCAGGCAAACCCTTGGTTTTTGACAAAATCTTTAAGATCATGACGAACCACAAAAATTAGATTTTCTGGACTATGGGCCTGAAAAATATTCTGAACTGTCGATTTGTTCTTCAGACAATCCCCATCTTTATCCACTACGATCAGCTTTTTCTGCATTCCTGGAAACAGAGGGTGCCTGATATTTAAGGATGGATTGTCCTGTAGGACCGTGCCGACTCCCACCATTAAAGCATCGTGAAAGGCTCGCAGATAATGCGCGTACTGCCTAGAACCTTCGCCCGTGATCCACTTGGACTCGCCACTAATGTGAGCCAATTGTCCATCCAAAGATGTAGCGACTTTTAAACTGACAAATACTTTTTTTTGTCGAAAATTCCATAAAAAGTGCTCGCAAGTTTGCTCGAGGGCTTCCTTTAAACCTTGGTATAAAACCACTTTTTTTCCAGCTTGTTTTATAATTTCAGCGCCTTGCCCTGCAACTAAAGGATTCGGATCTTGTAAACCATAAATCACTTCCGCAATATTAGTTTTCGCTAACATCTTCGCGCACGAGGGGGTCCGTCCCTCATGAGCACAAGGTTCTAAGGTCACAAATACTCTGGCATCTTTTAATTTGAGATGTTGCAAGTCTTGAATGGCCATGACCTCAGCGTGCGGGCCGCCAACGTATGGATGATGTCCAACTGATAGTAATTTATTTTCTGAGTTTAAGATCACACATCCCACTAAAGGATTCGGACTGACTTTACCTGCACCTTTGAAAGCTTCACGAATGGCCAAAGCCATCGCTTGTTCATCTGTTAAATGTAGATCAGGTAATTGCGAACCTAATTGGTGAACGCCCGCAGTCGGAAACGCTGTTTGTAAAACTAAATCCGCATCCATTATTTATTCCACGAATTCCAGTAATCCATCACCTCAACCGATTGAGCCGCGGTATCGATCTGTAAAGGCTTCCAAGTATCTACCATCACAGCATATTCATCCGTGTGAGTTTTCTGTCCAATATTTTTGACGGCCTTAGGGTGAGGTCCATGCGGAAAACCTGCAGGATGTAGTGTGGCCATACCAGCATGTAAATTATCACGACTAAAAAAGTTACCATCATGATAAAATAGCACTTCATCATAGTCGATATTTTGATGATAAAAAGGAACTTTCAAGGCATCTGCATCTGTCTCTAGTGGACGAGGTAAAAAAGTACAAACTACAAAACCGTTCGCCACAAAAGTTGTATGTGCACTTGGAGGCAGATGCACACGGTGACTTAACATCGGCATCAGATCATCGACATGTAAAGTAAAAGGAAAAAAATCTCCCTTCCAACCAACAGTATCATATACGCATTCTTTGTACTTAAAGATCGTCGCTTCCTCTAAACGTTTCACTTTGATTTTTAATACTTGCAATGAGGTTTGCTTTATTAGTGCGATTTGTTTTTCTAAGTCTGGCTTTCCAAGTGCAGCTAGATCATAAAAAGCGTTTTGCCCTACCATGCCTCGAGATGGCTCTGTGTAGGCTCCCGATTTAGATTCAATCACGAAAAATGCACACGGTTCTGTAGATAATATCGTGTGCCCCACACACTTTGGAATCATGATGTAAGAACCTTTTTTAAAATCTAGCAAACCGTATTCCGTAAGAACTTGTCCCTGACCAAAATGACAAAAATATAAAGTCTCGGCATCGGCATTTCGACGTGATTCTAAATCCGTTGTCTGTAGAAATTGTTTGGTGGTGGCTTCAAAATTTTTTGGCATATGCCAAAAATGCATGGCCACATCCGCATTAAAAAACAATCTTTGCCACTGAAAAAAATGATTTGAAAACTGAGTTGGCAATTTCACAAAGTCATATAAATGTGGTCGCAAGGGTCCTTCAATTTCCGTCCATCTTGTCGAGGGTTTTTCTTTGATCAAATGCGAGACAGGGCCGAAAAATCCTTTTCTTCCTTGCTCTTCCTCAAAGTGCCCCTCTGGGATGCCCTTGTGTCCTTGTGTGGTAGATTGACCTTGCGAATACTGATGCATAAAATTCTTATCCTTTTTTTAAATATAACCACGTTCTTTTTGATCGCGTTCAATCGCATCAAATAAGGCCTGGAAATTGCCTTCACCAAATCCAAAATGATTTTTGCGTTGTATGACTTCAAAAAAGATGGGCCCAATGATGTTCTTAGAAAAGATTTGCAGCAAGTAACCATCGTGATCCCCGTCGACTAGCACGGCATTTTTTTCCAACACGCCAAGATCTTCTTTCACGTTTGGTAATCGATCCCGCAACATTTGATAATAACTGTGCGGTGGCGGAGTTAAGAACTCAAGTTGACTGGATTTTAATTTCGCTAAGGTCTCTACAATATTCGGAGTCAATAAAGCCAAATGCTGAATACCAGAACCCTTATATTCATCTAAGTATTCTTGAATTTGTGATTTACCATCGCTGGGTTCATTGATAGGCACAGCAAATTTACCGCATGGTGAACGCATGACTTTGGATTTCAAACCGGTTTCTTTACCCTTGATATTGAAATAGCGGGTTTCTTTGAAGTTAAAAATTTTCGTATAAAAATCACACCACTTTTGCATTTCGCCAACGGGAACATTATTTGTAAAATGGTCTACCACTTGAAAACCAACACCAAACGGTGCATGGTCTTCTTTTTTGATGTGAAATATTTTATCAAAAAGCGTCGACGAATTGTGTTTATCCATAAAATAAATCAACGAATCCCCAATGCCATAAATCGCGGGAAACGGAAACACTTGCATGCCGCCGCCGGGTTGAAAGGGCTTTGCTCCTCGCTTAAGAGCTTCCTTGAATGCGTGTTGAGCATCCTCCACACGAAACCCTGTGGAAGAAATACTGTTCCCATGCGTCTTTGCAAAGTGATTTGCAAATGTCGTAGGCGTGCAGTTGATGATAAAATTAATATCCCCCTGACGATACAGATTGATATCTTCATTGTTACCGAAAAAAGAACTGGTGCTGACTTCCTTCATACCCCAGTTAGCAAATAAATTTTTAAAAAAGGAAAAACTACTGGGTGTAGCACCCGCGTATTCGATGAAATCAACACCATCTAATCCCAATGGATTTTGTTCTGTGATTAAACTCACAAGCCCCTCCCGTTACAGATTCCTGAACCTTAAAAGTTAAACTCTATTTGTGCAAATAGAGTAAATCACCTATTTGCACGCCTGACAATTATCTATTGGGATTATGGCTTAACGCACAGCTCATCTATCTGAGCAAAATTAACAAAAGCAAAGTGCTAAAGCGACAAAGCCATCAGGACTGATCACTCATTGAAATTGTTGATCAGGAAAAGATTGTTAGAGGCTTGTCAGGAACAAAATAAGTCGCAATAATCAAATCACTATGACTACACACGATTTAGCTAAAGACTATTTTAAAAGAGCCCAAATGCGATTTGCAGCCCTTGGCACCTTATTGAACGAGGGCGCCTATCCTGATGTTATTCGTGAAAGTCAGGAACTGGTCGAATTAGTACTAAAGGGTTATCTACGATTATATAACATTGACCCACCTAAATGGCACGATGTGGGTTCGATCTTAGTACAAACTGCATCTTTGTTCTCGGTGCGAGTTCAAACTGAAATGAATTGCATCGTTGAATTCTCGAAATTCTTACGGCGTGAACGTGAAAATGCATTTTACGGAGATGACGATTTAATTCCCACAGATCACTTCACCAAAGATATGGCCGACGACTGCTATGCCAAAGTAAAAAAATTGCTAGAAATATTCAAACCCGAGTTTAACAAATGAACTCAGCCAATGAGGATTTTGAACAGCTCAAAAAAACACTTTCAGATTGGGCACAAAGTTTCGCCACTCAACATCCTTCTTTACTTGGCATTATTCACTACGGGTCTACAACGAAGTCACCACTAAAATATGACACCGATATTGATTTGTTTTTCATATACGAACAACTACCAAAAAACAGATTTGAAAGAAATAAATTTGCAGATTTGATCGAAGACAGCTTAAACCCTTTACTAACAACGGGGTTGTCCAATCGAAAACTACACACATCGACTTTTTTAAGATCTAAGGACGAAATCACCAGCTTGCTGCCAATTTATTTAGATATGATCGAGCATTCTTTTATTTTACTGAATCGACAAAACATCTGTAGTAACTTACTAACTAAAGTAAAAAATTGGATGCAACGACACGGTAGTTACAAAGTCAACCAAGGGCAGCTTTGGTATTGGGTTTTAGATTCCAAAGCCCCCCCAGGGCAGCCCGTCGATTTAAAATTAGAATAATTTTATTACTTAACGCCGCCACTTCCAGTTCGCGGTTTAGAGTCTTCGCCAGGCTTACCTACAGCTGGAGGCAAGGTTGGTGTCGGCGGTGTCACTGGCAATGTTGTGACAGTTACTGGCGGCATAATAATTGGTGGATTCACTCCTCCGACAGGATCACTACCCGTGTGATTACGGCGATTCCTACGATGCAGTAATGCAATCAATGCCACCATACTGAAGCCTATCACCCAAGGTAGCCAGTTATGATCGTCGTCCTTTTTATCTTCCGCTGCTGGCAACACTGGATCCACTGGTGGAGCTGGAGCGACAGCTGGTGGAGCCTGCTCACCGGTAGCTACCGGCGCTGGAGTTACAGTTCCATCATTTGGACACAATGGCGGCTTCACAATTACCACTGAAACTGGGGCGGAACAAACCAACTGCGCCTCGCTGGATTTTAATGTAAGTAAACGATTCATCAAGGTCGCGCACGCCACTCGGTCGTGCTCTTCACTTTTATTAGGAAAACGTCCTATAAATTCACGATCCTTGGGATCAAATGTATTTATACTTCCTGCTGCAAACGAACCTTTTCCTTTTGTGGCTAAGTTATCTAACTTTGTTTTAGCTTTAACTTTGTCAACTTCCTGAAAGCAGTAATCAATCCCCTTTGTGATATGCGCTTGAAGGCTATCTAAAATTTGTTGTTGATTAAAATTTTGATCTTTATTTCTAGCCATGACTGACTTCAAATATTGCGAACGACCGTCATCATTATCCACTGGATTTTTACTATCACAAGTCTGACTAACTTTCATAGGGTTTGATTTAGCGACACAAAGAATTTTACCGTTTTTTTCAGCTCCATAAATTAATGGATTACAGGGTAATTCAGTATTATTACAACTCCCTCTGTCCTCTGATATAAACCTATCATTAGTCCCACAGCTTAAATGTCTTGTTCCTGTTTGATAACTGTAATTTGTTAAATATCCCGCCATGACACACTTACCACCTACTACTGGCGATTTTGGGGTGGCCCAGCTTTCGTTGGGTTGTAGTAATATACTCCATAAAGTGGCGCTAGCAGCGTCCTCCGTATTCCAGGCAAAATAGTCCTGCTGGCCATATTGAGCGGCTTCGACTTGCTCTAAGCTTTGCACTAAACGTCGTAGGTTTGTTAAATACTGAGCAGCTTCTTTGGGATTTGTCTGCGCGTGTGCAAACACATCCGTTAGTGGCATCACATAGGAACGATTCACATTTAAATTAAAATCTGAAGCATAATAAATCTCTGTTAAACTTTTTAATCCTGTGGGAGTTTTTAACTTCAAATCCTCGCCTTGTTCGATAAAATCCAAGCTTTTTAATTGATTGTTCAATTTAAAAGTTAATCGATAGCCCGAATTATTACCGGATTTGATTTCGCTGATATCAAATTTACTTAACTTGATGTTCTGATTTTTTTCGACAAATTTTTGAATTTTATAATTCAACTCATATGGCAATTCCGCTTTTATGTTATTATAGAACTGTCCCAATGTGGCTTCACGATTCAGACCCGCTTTTTTATAGGACTCAGAAAAGGCATGTTTAAATATGGCTTCCTTCGCTTGAACCTCGGCTATTGGTGACATAAACATCGCCAAAGACATCAAGTAACAAATACTTCGAAAATATTTAAACTTCATAACTTACTCCCAATCCAATTTCTCAATCACTTTTACATTCGGCGAAAACCTTCGCTGTCGTCAGTGTCGGACTTGTACGACTTACAAATAGCTTAGCAAATAGAATGGCACTACAAAAGCTTGATTCAAGAAACTCGCACTTTGTCTAGTCTGTACAGACCAACCAGTTTTTAACTCCCTATGCTTTAAAATTTTGTTAATCTGTTTTTATGAAAAAATTTATTACGAATTCTGTGCTGCTTAATCGTCATCGAACTGTTTTTACTTCTGTAGCTGTGCTTCTTGTTTTAATCGGTTACTGGAGTCTTCTGTTTAAATTTCATTTCAATCATACTCCTAAAGCAGCGATGCAAGTTCGTCAGATTTCATCCGTTGAAGATATTTATTCCGAAAAAATTCGCCCCATCTTAAACAGTCGATGTATCGCCTGTCATAGTTGCTTGGAGTCTCCATGCCAATTGAATTTACAATCTTTTGAAGGCTTGCAACGCGGAGGTATTAAGAATTTCTCTGTCTATGATGGCTCCAGGCTTAAAGATGCCATGCCCACCAGAATGTTTGAAGATGCTCAGACCACTGAAGAATGGCGCAGCAAAGGTTTTCATGATGTCATTGGAAATTCACAATTTTCTATCATCAATCACTTGATCACCATGGGAGCTATCCCACAACGTGGGCTTCCGCACA
>JBPOJH010000053.1:0-46065 GCA_052033755.1 Bdellovibrionota bacterium
ATATACTTTACGACCCTTTCGTATCTTGGGATCGGCGATCCATTTCCAGTTAAATAATCGTCCTCTTCAGTCCATCTTTTTTCCGAATAAGGAAATCCATCTATTATTGATGTATTGACCTGATCCAATGATGCTACTATAATGTCGACGTGTTGTGAGCGTTCATGAAACTCATCCAGGATAATTACGCCAACGTCAGAAAGTAGGGGATCAGCAATTATTTTTTTTAATAACAAGGCTTCGGTTAAAAAAATTATAGAAGTACTGTCTTGCTGTCGACTTTCAAATCGAACTTGATATCCAATTTCTTTACCAACAGTCCAAGATTCTTCTTCAGCAATACGTTGGGCTGCGGACACAGCGGCTAAACGACGAGGCTCTAGAACTAAAATCTTTTTCGCAGTGATGGGCAATAAGGCTGCTGGTACTCGTGTTGTTTTACCAGAACCAGGACTGGCTGTTAGAATCACAAACGGATTTTCGCTGACCGTTTGTTGGATTTGCAATAAATACGGATCTATGGGTAATTTCATTTTATTCGTGTCATGTTCAAGTTAAAATAATTCGTAGTCATTGTCTATGCTTATGCTAATTTCTCAATATACGAATTCTACAAATCACAGTTGGGAGTTTCTTTAACGACTCCCGGAGTTTGTTCTTAGCGAAGTTCTTCGCTACACTAAGTTTATTAAATAGTAGTTTTTTTACTTTGCGAATCGGACAACTGTGTCATGAATTATAATTGGACACTGGATGTAAGGCTATGCTTGAATTTTATACGCAATGATTTGAATTTGAAAAATGGATTGAAAAAAACAAAGGAAAAAACCGGAGGGGATTTCTATGAAAACCTATAGATTTATTCTAAAGACAATATGTCTGTTGTTATTAATTTTTTCGGCAGTGAGCTCACATGCCGATATTATTCAAGGAGCTCCCACTTTACAAAATGGTGATATCATTTTTCAAAAAAGTGTTTCCAATCAGTCTCCAGCTGTTGGCGAAGCACAGGGATCTCCGTGGTCACATGTTGGAATTTTGGTGCAGAATAAAGGAACTTGGTACGTGGCTGAATCCAGAAAATCTTCTTTGGATTTAAGAACGCTGGCTGAATTTATTAACTCCGGAGTCAATGGAGATTATGTCGTAAAGCGCGTTAAATCAGAATACGTTGATATGTCTGCATTGAATAATCAATCACGCTTGCAGCAGGCCTTTGATAAGTACAAAGGAAAAAGTTACGATGTGTTTTTTGAGTGGTCGGATGAGCGCATTTATTGTAGCGAGTTAGCATCGAAAGTCTATCACGATGCTTTTGGTATTCAGTTAGGTACGATACAAAAAATCGGTGATTTAAACTTAGATGGTCCTGCTGTAAAAAAGCTAATTAAAGATCGTTTGGACGCTATTGGAAAGAAATTAAATAAACAAGAACCAATATTAACACCAGCGTCTTTGATGGCCGATGACGAACACCTAGTAACCGTCATCGCTGAAATTAAAAAAGTATCAACTATGGATTCTTTGGTTGTGATTGGATTTGCTTTGGAAGCTCCTTAAGAGTTTGGTAAGCATCAGTCATCACATAATTCACCGTAACAGGTTTTAGAAATAGAATTGTTCCTACATAATCTATTTTTTTGGCTGTTACGGGTTGACCTTTAAAAGTATTTGGAACCATAGCGTGCATCATAAATGAAGTCGGAGAATAATTTAATTTTTGCGAAAGATTAAATCCCATGCGAATTTGATTGCGTGTTACGATGGAAACTGGATCCGAATCACGTATTAAATTAAAATACGTTTTGATCATTTAAATATAAGTAAATATAAGTAAGTAATAAGAGGAGACTGGGTATGGAAATCAGCACAGAGTTTTGGCGAGCTTGTAGCACATGTAAAAAACCGATTAAGTATAAAACCAAGTTTTATGAGTGTAGTGTTTCGACATGTACCAGACGTCGCACCGGTTACGTGTTTTGTTCTGTGCCTTGTTGGGAAGTGCATTTACCAGGTGCTAAGCATCGTGATGCTGGTGCCATTGAAAAAGTATCACCCAGTTACGAACAATGGAAAATCGAATTAGCAGAAGAATCAGCCCATGGTTCAACCCATAATTCAGCGTCTGGTACTGAGGCTCCGGCTACAACCACTGGCGTACGTCGTATTGTCGCGCAACACGCAACAAGCTCATCAGGGGCTACATCGACTACGTCGTCGTCAAGTTCAGGAATTCATTTAAAATTTGGCAGTACAGCCACGACAGGTAAATCCAGTATGGATCATGAAGTATTGGTAGTGGTCTCGAAGATGAAACAATATGTGAAGGACATTGCTGATATGAACACCTCTGGGGATGTGTCTGATGTATTAAGTGATATGATTCGAAGAGCCTGTGATCAAGCTGTAGTGAATGCCAGAAATGATGGTAGAAAAACCGTAATGGCACGTGATTTTAAGTAATTTCTACTGTACAAAATTCTGACACCCATTATTTTTCTATAAGTTTTATCAAGACTCATCACGAATGATTGTGCTGAGTAAGAATATTTTTCTAAAAAGAAAAAAAACAGAATAAAAATTGTCACTTTTAAAAAAAATGAATTAGACCTGTTCTCAGTAAAAAAACCAAAATATTTTAACGGGGGTTAAAAATGGTGGGAACTACAGGGGTTATTCAGAAGTCTTTTCCAACTAAACAAAAATGGTTGAAAATCAGTATTAGTCTTTTATTTAGTTTAGGTATCGTCATGATCAACGCTGGTTGTGCAGAAGTTCTATTATTGAATGCCTTAACAGCCAAAAAATCAGACGACAAACCTGTTACAAATATAAGCGACCTAACAAAAGTCACAAAAGAAAATTATCTTTCAGGCGAAGCATTTTGTGAAGAATACAACAGTATAACAGCTTTAGAGCATGGCAAAAAAGTCGAAGTACCAATGTATTATGATCAAAGTGGATTAACGACCAAGATCTATGCTTGGACCCAGAAGCCATTTAATCCTAACATGCCAAGTGTATTGTTATTTGATGGCGGGCCAGGACAAAATCTACATGGTATGGCGGATTCCTCTGCGACATCAGGAGTGAACTTTATTCATTTGGATCAGCGGGGTTTGGGTTGTTCTGCACCAGCGACGTTTGAAATTTATAAGGATGCCAAATTTTACTCATCTAAATTTATAATTCAGGATGCTGATTTAGTTCGTAAAGCTTTTGGCATCGACAAATGGACTGTTTATGGTGTTAGTTATGGATCTGTATTAGCAACAATGTATGCGAATCAATTTCCAACAGTGACTCGTGCAGCAATACTTGAAGGCGTGTATTATGATGGCGCCGACACTCATGCAACAAAATGGAAAGTAGAAAAGCTAAATTTAGTTATGGATGATTTAAGTAAAGCTCAAAGAAGCCAAGTTTTTAAAATTATTTCAGGTGAAGATTCGGATGCAAGAGCTTTAATTCTACATGAGTTGAATTCTATTTGGTATTCAGAGTCGGGTTTAAAAAACTATGAAGTCTTACTTAAGGATATTATCTCTCCAGATGGTGAATTACTTGAAACGCGAGTGGAATCCAGAATTGGAGATCTAGAAACAGAACCACACAGTAAAACAAAGCCACAAAAACCTATGGGAAATGACACTCAGTTTTATTTATCGATACTTTGCCAGGACTTATCTGATTGGTTAGATAATAAAAGCGAATTAGGCATTGATAAATATGCGGATAAGTTTGTTGCGACAACTTCCAAAGATGATCCTAGAAAAGAATGTCAAAATGAAAATATACCATTCCGTGAAGAAGGATATTATGTCGCCAAGAATTACCCAGTGAATGTTCCGATGTACTACTTTCAAGGTACTCATGATGGAGCCACACTTGCCATTGGAGCATTAAAACATTGGAAGTCCGTTCCACAGTCCAGTGTAACCATGATGCTAAATCAAAGAGGTGGGCATAATCCATTTTTGACTGATTTATATTTGGATATGATTACGCGAAAAAGAGAAAGTACCTACCCACTCAAGCAAAAATATATGTCTAGTAACATTCAGCGGTTATCAAAAAATGCGAAAATTGTTTTTGAAAATGCCGTAAATGCGAAGCCTATGTTACAATCGCAAGTGGACGATCTGAATCAAGACGAGCCAGCAAATGAAAAGTGGCTATTATATGGCAAGGCTCCTCAAGATATGGCCAATATTGAAAAAGAATTAAAAGGTGTAAAAATGATGAACTTTGGAAAATAGAAATTTTCCATCGCTTTCATTAGCTAGCAAAGTTGATACACGTCAGGCAGTGATGTTAAAACAAAAAAAGAGCTCAACTTCGGTCATGAAATTGAGCTCTTTTTTTTATGATTGCCATCAGTGATAAACAGTTATCGCAATTATTTATTCAGCTCCGGGTACAACATATTCACAAATTTATTGATAGTCCCTAAGTTACTAACAACCATATTGTGGTTGTTTTCGATCACACCGTCATCGACTAGTAAACTAAGAACATCACTTAAAGAAATCTTTTCATTTGGTCCAACTGTTGGAAATTGAGTTATCAAAGTTTTATTCGCAATGGCAAATATTGGATAAGTTTTCATGCGATCTGCCTGTACTGTTTTGATTTCGCTCAATCCAGGTAAAAGATAGGGCATCAATGCTGGTAGTATATCCACAGGAATTTTTCCTTGATCGACTAGGGATTTAATTTGCGAAGCTAACTTTAGCTGTTGCACCATATGTGATAAGCTGGCATCGACTAGTATTTCAAAACTAAGACCCTGCTTTGTTTCGTCAGTATTTAATAAAATCTCTTTTTTGTTCAACGATTTTAATTTACCAACCAAGACACCTTTCGAAATACTCGCATTAGCCGAATCTTTCTTCAAGGTTTCAATAGCTAAGTTTTTAAATAAGACTGACAAATCATCTGCATTTTCCACATAAATGCGTTTTTGCGCGGCTGAGCGAACTAGATTTTTAGAAAAGATCGAATTATCAAAGGCCCAATATTTTAAACTCACAGGACTTGATAATGACTGATCTAACTTAGCGACAAGCGGGCGATCCGAAGGAGCACTTTTTAAACTGCTTCCCACTCTAAACAAAGAAGCAAAATTGTATTTTTCTTCTAAGGTATCGGCATCTAAGATGACTGTGGACGCTAAGATGTTATAAAATCGAGTCAACTCATTCTGTGTATTTTCAAAATAAGCTGGCAACATAACAAAACCGTCTTCGGTCTTAACGACTGATTTGGCTTGATCTCTTAAAACAGATTGTATGGATGAAAAAATCATACTGTCTTCGGGATTTTCAATGCCTAAAAAATACTTTTCAAACTCAGCGTAGGAAATTTTTAATCCCATACTTTCATATCGTGGATTTCCATTGCCTCGTTCGGTCAGCATTAATAAAGCGATGACTTTGTCATATTGATTACCTCTAGTACTAATCGAGTTAAACGTATCTCCAGGGACAGCCATGTCCTGTAAGGATCTAGCTTCGACTAGAACTTCTTTTTCCTCTGTGACGGGTTGTCCTTGATTATCGACTATGACATTTCCTTGTTCGTCGTATTTAGCGGTTTCATAAGTATGCAGCTGAAAGCGATTTAAGTCTGCGTAATCTAAGGTCGCAGCTGGACGATTGATAATTTCATAATATGTGAACAATGAATTTATCGCACCTAAGGCCTGAGGCACCCAACTTTCTTGTGGATATCCCAAAATGGCTTGATAGAAAGTTTCATCCACAAAAGGTCTTAAGTTTTCCAAAGAATAAAAAATTCTAGAGATATATGTGTCCATATCGCGAATACTTACACGTTGTCCACGCTGATTCAGTACAGGATACAGATTGCTATACTCGTTAGAGTAAAATTTAGAAATCGCAGCAGCATCATTTCCCAAGTCCCAACGGTTACAAGTGGGAGTCGAGCCAACATGTACATCAGTACAATAGCTATAATATTTTACCGGCAACGTGGATTGATAGCTAGCATCCAGTCTCCACCAAGATTGATTCCCCAGAACGACAGTTTTAAAATCGCTTAAGCTGATCTCATTATTTTCATTGATGTGAATGTCTTTATTAGCAACTTGAAAAGTTTTTTGCACTCCTTTTTGCAATTGATTCTGTTTTGTAAAGCTTGGATCTAATTCGATCAATCCTGTGTAAGCGACTCTTAACGCGCGAACATCGTAGGGTCCAGGTCCACGATAGTGGATATAATTGTCTGGAATGTAGTCCATGATTGAAGCATAGTTACGACCCTTCGGATCTTCTTCCGTGCTTGGTTCATCTGCAAATCTAAAATTGGCCAAATCTTTGCTGCCTTCAAAATTATGCGTCAATCCCAATGAGTGTCCAATTTCATGTGCCAAAGTCGATTTATAAAATTCTTTGAATATCACTTCAGTCGGAGTATTTTCTAAATCCATTTCCATATTCATATCATCAGCTGTCATCGCACAGTTGGCTCCTTTGCGAAAGTTCGACAAGAACTGTGCACGTAAGGCCAATTGTCTAGAGCGACTAGCAAAGTAATCTTTTTGTTCTTGAGTCATGATTTTAGCTTGTGATTTTAATAATTCCGCTGAAACGATTGCAGATAATGACTCTAAATCTTTGAGTGCATTTTTATTTTTTGCTTGTTCCAATATACGCTTCATAAAGGCTTTGTCACCAGCTGCATCAATGGCTGACTTTTTTATTTCACTGAAACCCTCGGAATCTTTTAGACCTGCATTAAATTCTGTTTTTATTTTCGAATTAAAAGCAGTCATTTGCGTTTTAGAGAGCGTCATTCTTTTTTCCAACGGCCTTGCAATTGTAAAGTTCGAAGTTAACATCGGATCAGCTATCACTAAGTCAATGGCAGGCAGTGTGCGCGCCAAATCCATCATCGCTGAATCATTTGTTGCTGCACTTAAAAACGAAGTCGTTGCCGCATTGTTGCTTTTGCTTTGCGATTTTTTTGATTTTAATGCTGCCAAGGCTTGAGCTTTCATTTCTGAATCTAGTCGTAGAATTTTAGCTCGTTCCTTCATTAAACCAATTTGTGACAATAAATTTCCTGAGTACATCAAGACATTGTTTTGCACAATTTGCCCCGAGCGTGGGTTTGGTCCAGCTTGTGACATTCCTAATAAACCACTGTCTAAGTTTTTTTCAAAATTCCAAATAAAGTTTTTATTTAAATCTCCTAATCGTCCCGCATTGTCAGAATTGGACTCTTCGTTATTGATTTCTAAAGCGACGTAGGGATTCGTTTGCACATTTCTGGCTAAGCTTGTACCTGCAAATGCACGTGACAAAGCTTCATTCCATTCCTCGACCACTTCGCGAGTACCTTGAATAAGGGCTTCACGCATCCAAAGGGATTTTTCATCCTTTCCAGTAGGAAGACCTCCTAATGTGTACACCATTTGTTGGCCATTGCTAAAATCATATATTACGGGTCTTGCTGCTTCGGTATGAATGCGTGCAGAATTACCGAACTCATCAGGTTGAATTTGATCCGTCGTAAATACACCAAAACCTAATTGATTCTGCGCTGGAAATGGCAAATCAAATGTGGGTTGTTTTTCTTTGGCAAGGTTGTGTACTTGAAATGAAATACGTTCTTTAATATTAAATGTACTTTGTAAATTTCCTCCATACCAGTATTGAACCAAGTTATATTCCGACATGCATTCTGGTTTAAAGGCATATGTGCCTTCAATACTAAAACTAATACCTTGAGTACTTGTGAAAGTATTACCAGTATTTGATTTACTATTCGTATTTGATAATTCATTTTTCATATCAGTGACAGTTTGACTACTGGTCGAGCTAAAACATTGTCCTGCATCTAAAAATGATAACGGGGAATTCGTTACAGGAATGACGTTGTTGGACCAATCCATCACAGCAACTTCAGCCAAAGCCAGATTAGTTTCAATGTAATGTGGAACTTGCGAAGGGCCATTGGTGTCTTTTCGCATGTACTTAACGGGGATAGACATCAGTTCTTCGGTGTCGATGGATCCCGGTTTGGTGTCACCATTGATAGAGTATGTTCGTTTTACCACTAAGCGATTTTCTAATGGGATCATTTTAACAAGATCAAGGGGCCCGGAGGCGCCGGGACCAAAAAATAAAATCGTAGAAGCTCCGTCTTCGAAGGTTCTGCGAAACACGAATTCTTTGTCTTTGATATCGGCTAAACTGACAGAGTTGTAAGAATTGATTTCCGATCCTATTTTTGCTGTAGGTACACTTAAGTTAGGTATTTTGATTAAACCGGTACTGGCCGAGGGTTTAAATGAAACTACTTCTGTCGGATAGCCATTTTGCTTCACAGATTCAGCAACAGGAGCTACGGATTCGACATTCAGATCATAAGCCAACTGAATCACACAGTTAGATTTAATATCTGTGTCTTGAATTTGCGCTAGAACTTCAGCAGGACAGGATTTAATTTCGGGACTGCCTAATTTTATTTGTGCTAACAGTTTTGGATCCTGAATTTCTGATTTTTTGATCACTCGGTAAACATGCAAAATGGATTCAGAACCCTTGCTGGCATCCAGAACTGTATATACGGGGCCATCCACAAAACCTTTTAGTCCTAACTGAAAATCATTTTTCAAATCTGAAAGATTCATTACTTTTTTATCAATGCGATCGACAAGAAAAATTTCTTTCAACGCATTTTTATCATCAAGCTCTTCACCTAAAATCAAAATATCTTCTGATTTCATAGAAAGTAGAACATGGGTTGAATCTTTGAAGTCCATATTTGTATCTAGGACTAAGTTAGAGGTCTCATCTCCATTGGCGTCTTTTTCTTTCTTTAAGACGCCGCTTTGTTCGACTTTGATTTTAAAGAATGGCACTTCAAAAAAACCTTGAGCTGTTTTTTTAACTAAGGCTTTTTCAATCAAAGTCAAAGACTCTGTAGTTGGTAAGACTTTATAGACGCGCAAAAAGCTTTTATCTAAAACAAAGTGAACATTGAATTGCGATCCAGCATCTGCGATAACGGGAACCGCTGTAACAATGGAGGCTAGTTTTTGAGGAATGGTGCTTTGACTGATTTTAGTAAGTGGCTTTTCTAATTTGGCTTGTCCAGTGGTTTTTAAGTTTTCTAGATTTGGCAAACTGTCGCCTGTAGCAATTTGAAAAGTTTTTTCTTGCAATTCAGATATAGCAAAAATTCCATTTCTGGTTTTTTCGTCTTGAATTTGAACGTCTTTCTTTTTTTCGCATCCCAGCTGCATAACAAAAGTCAGCAGCGGTATTGTTAGCAAAAACGAATTCGTTTTGTTAAGTAATAAGCTCATGTCCCCTCCTAGTAAAAAATTAGCAATAATTTTTTTGATTTGTTTTAGATATTTATCGTTAATCCCATATAGACCAAAGAGTTGTTAGCGTCCCAGGTTTGTAGATAATCTCGATCACCGCTGGCTTTTAGTGGACTGACAAAAGGTAGGCCGTAGCTATGTCCAACGGCAAAACTTAATTTTTCACTCCATTGGTAGGCGAGCTCTTCCGAATGGGTGTAAAATTCCTTAATTTCATTTTGAAAGTTCCAGTTGGATAAATGCAAATACGAAAAGGTAAATGTCGTTGGACCAAAGTATCTTGGGGGCAAGTCATAACTTAGATCAAATCCTTGATTAAAACTATAAGCGGTTAATGGAGTTTGATCGTTACGTCGATCGAACTGGTAGAAGTTTCTGGAAATGCCAGTTCTTAGAAGCAAATTTGTACCGGTTACGATTTCCGCCAGAGTGGGAAATATGACTTCGCCTCCCACTCCGGCAGAAAATATTTTATGATCGTTGTGATCTATTTTTGAAACGGGGAGTGAAATATTCAATTTACCGCTGGCATTGATATTTTGATTCCATATTTTTTCAAATGATTTTTTTTGCGATACTTGCAACTTGCCAAAATCGCTATATTCAGTATTCATCAAGTCTTTAGAGTAATCCAAAGCCACAGATGTGTTGGTGCGAGAGTCCCACTTATAGACTAAGACGTTCGATAAATCGATGCTGGCTATATATTGATTGCGATCTTGTTTAAATAGGCTATTGGTACGTTGTATGGATAAAGAGTCTGAAAATTTTGGATAAGAAGCTGCTGGATTTTGTGTTGTCAGACTTGCAGTTAGGGGCAAATCATTAGCTGCCGCTGTATCGATTTCAAATATAGATAACAATATGATGATCACCCTTTTCATAGGCCCTCCCCAGGCTAGCTCTATGACGAAGGACCAGTTCATTTCGGTTAATCGTAATGAAACTTTTTGTTTTGGAAATGTTAAATAACGATGGATTAAAATAAAAAACTCCCCATTTTCAGTGGGGAGTTTTCTATTTAGGATATAAAAGGTGTGATGTTTTTGATTAACGATTAAATTCAGGATTGAACATAATCAAAAATTGATTCAAACCTTGAAGATGGTTCACTAAGGTATCATGGTTTTCTTGTTGTCTGCTATTGCCATTAATCTGTTTAAATAGGTCACTGACACTGACGTTACCTCCGGCAGTTTTGAAAGAGTTTAATAACGTGTATTCAGATAGGCCATAAACTGGATTGCTTTTGACTAAAAACTTCCTAGCAGCAACAAAACTTTCCATATCTGGAATCGCAGCGCTTATAGCTGCAGCTGCATTTTTCGGATCAGTTCCGATATTAGACATAATTTGCCCTAGTATACCAACATTTTTTACAGTGTCCTTCAAAGCCAGAGCGGCAAGATCTTCGTAGGTGAGTTCATTTTCGCTTTTGTTAACTTGCTGAGAGACCAAAATCTTGGAAGGATCGATTTCCTTTAACTTATTAACAAAAGCATCTTGTGCCAATTTTAACTCGGCAGTAGCTGCAGATTTATCGTTAGCATCTTTTGTTGAATTTGTTTTAAACACAGCCACAGTTAAATTCTTTAACAACTCGGAAAGATCCGCAGCATTATCAAAATAAATTCTTTGTGCAGCTGCAGTTTCAACAATATCACTGATAATCTCTGCACCATCAAAGGCCCAAAACTTTAATGATGATGAGCTTTTCAATTTCTGGCTAGTGTTGGTAACAAAAGCTCTGTCCGGAGGTGCGTTTTGAGTGCTTAAACCAACTCGGAATAAAGATGAAAAGTTATATTTATCATCCGTTGTATTTGTATCTAAAAATGCCATCGCTGTTAAAAGTGCATAGTTTGATTTCAACGAATTTGTCGCTTGCGAGTATTTAATTGGCAATGGATAAACGTTTCCATCGACTTTAATAAAACTTACGTTCTGATCTTTTAAGTAATTACTCATGTAAGACAAGAATAATGAGTCTTGATAGGCTTGCGTGCGTAAGATAAACTTCTCAAAGTCAGCAAATGAAAATCGAACATTTGAGGCTGCATATTTATAATGTATTACATCGCGCTTACTTAACATCATCATAGCTAACACAGAATCGTATTGAATACCGCGTGTTACGACTTGTGTATTTGGACCGGAACTTGAATAGATATCATCTAAAGATTTCATTTCAATTAAAGCATTTTTAGCTTCCAGTACAGGCTCCTGCGTAGCTGGATCTACTTTTGGAGCACCTGTTTTTGTATCAATCACTGGAACTTTAATTTGAGTTAATGCAAAACGATCCTCACTTTCAAGTGGAAGTTCTTTTGTAGGCTGCCACAGAACATTCATTAAAGTTAAATATGCGTTTATCGAAGCATATAAATATTGCTTAAGTTCATCTTGTGAGGATGTTCCATTAAATATTTTATAAAATAGTTCATTGATAAATATTTTCTGTGCCATCATATTCGTGATAGTTCTTGAAATATATGCATCTAAATTCGGTAAACTGATTCGATTACCTCGTTGGTTCATAAATGCATATTGATCGATGTATTGCTTTTCAAAAAACTGTGAGATTTCAAGCGGATTTGTTCCAAGATCCCAACGATTACATATTGGACTTGAACCAACATGAACATCTGTGCAATAAGCATAGGTTTTAATCGGTATTTGCGAGGTCGCTTGATTTTCAAATTTCCACCAATTTTGATCAATCAACACTGCTTTTTTATAATCGTTAATTGAAATTTCATTTTTATCATTGATAGGAATTTTTTGTTGGCTGATAGTTAAAAACTTAGAGTTTCCTTCTTGCTTAGCATTTTTGCTAGCAAATTTACTATCTACTTCGATTTGTCCAGTATATGCCACTCGTAAGGCTCTTACATCGTAAGGACCGGGACCGGCATAATGCAAGTAAGTGTCTGGCATGTAATCCATGACAGAAGAATAGTTGCGGCCTTTCTCATCTTTTTCGACAGGTATTTCATTTTCAAAACGAAAGTTATCTTTATCGAAACTGCCCACAAAATTATGTGTCAATCCCAGAGAGTGACCAATTTCATGAGCCAAGGTGATTTTATAGAAATCTTTTAATATAACTTCCGTCTTTGTATCTAGTATATTTTTTTCTTTCCCTTGAAGAACATTAGAAATTCCACTGTCAGTCAAAGCACAGTTTGGACCTTTTCTAAAATTTCGTAGAAAATTTGCTTTCATAGCTAATACCTGAGAGCTATTAGCTAGTTCGTCACGTTCTTCAGTACTAAGAGTGACTGATTTGGATTTAAGAATTTCTACGGCAGTGATGGCTCTTAAAGTATCAAAATCCTGAAACGCATTCATTTCTTCTGCTTTTTTCAAGATTCGACTATACAAAGTAGCATCACCCATTTGTTCTATTTTTTCTTCTTTTAACGATTTTTTAATAGTATTTTTGTCAGCGGATTCCATCATGCTAATTAACGACGTTTTGAAACTTGAGTCCTGCCTCAAATCGCTTATCAATTTGTTTGAAACACTCATATTAGCACTTGGCTTAGCAGTAATTTCATCCATTATTTTTGCTTCAATTTTTGCTTTATCATCAGCTAACTTTTTTTCTGCTTGCATTTTAGCATTAATTAACTTGGACAATGCTTTTTCTTTTTTATCAGAGTAATCCTTGACCATTTTAGCTCTAGCCTTAAGAGTCCCGATTTGAGACAGTAAGTTACCAGAGTACATCAGCACGTTATTTTGCAATATCGTTCCCGTTCGAGGATTTGGTCCCGCTTGTGACATTCCCAATAGCCCGCTATTCATATTTTTATCAAAGTTCCAGATAAAGTTTTTATCTAAGTCACCTAAATAGCCAACTTTAGCTGTGGGTTTAATATTCGAAAATTCACTTGCCGACTCATTTAGTTCTAAGTGAATGTATGGGTTTGTATCGATATCACGCTCAAGTGCTGTGCCTTTAAACGCTTTCAGTAATGACATATTCCAATCATTTATCACTTCATATGTACCTTGAGCCAAGGCTTCACGAGCCAATTTATTCTCTTCTGTGTCTGCGGGAGGTAATCCGCCCAAAGTGTACACAAAAAATTTCCCATTTGAAAAATCATGAATTACTGGTCGGGCAATTTCAGTTTTCATGCTGGCCGTATTGCCAAAGCGATCTGCGACTTTTTGGTTGTAAGTAAATACCCCAAAACCTAATTGGTTTTGGACTGGGAAAGGCATATCAAATAAATTTTTATTTTCGGTATTTCTATCGTAGGGAACAAAAGAAATTCGTTCACGAACAATGTAGTTTGTTTGAGTCTTACGTGAGTACCAATAATCATTCATTCGATAGGATGATAAACAAAAATCTTTAAAATTATAACTACCCTGGATGCTGAAGCTAATTTTATTATCAACAGCAAAAGAATTGTCCATATTAGTGATCGAGCTATCAGATGTGGATTCAAAACAGGCGCCATCCTCTAAGCTAGATAGTGGCGAGTTTGAAATTGGAATTTTATTTTCAGACCAGTTTAAGACTGCAATTTCAGCGGTATCTAATGTTGTTGGAATATATTTAGGGACATTTACTGAACCATTGGTGTCTTTTTTAAAATACTTGACTGGAATTGACATCAGTTCTTCTTTATCAATGTCGCCGGCATTTTTAATATCACTCATCGCGTCTGCACGACGAATAACGATTCGAGTTTCTTGAGGTACGAATTTAACTATTTCCAAAGAACCTGATCCACCAGGACCGAAAAAGGCAATAGTCGCAGCTCCATCTTCGAAAGTTCTGCGATAAATGAACTCTTTCGTTTTTAAATCGATTAAAGATAATGAGTTGTAAGGCGTAATTTCACTACGTGCTATAGGTGTGGGAATTGAAAATTCCTTAATTTGTACAAGCGTAGGATTGCTGCCACCATAAGGTTTAAATCGAACTTGTTCTGTCAGTTTACCATCTGCTTTGACCATATCAGCTTTTGGAGCAACGTTTTGAGTCTCAACAGAGTATGCCAAAATCAATACACAATTAGTTTTCTCACTTGAATCCAACTGTGCTAAAACATCGGCAGGACAACTTTTGACCTCGGCACTGCCATTTTTTAACTGAGCTAGGACCAATTCATCAGTAATTTTGTCTTTTGTAGTAATTCGAAAAATATTTAGATTTCCCGAAGAGCCTTTCGCTTGATCCATCTGAGTAAATACTTTTCCGTCTTGAAATCCTTTAAGACCTATTTTTAATTGATCCACCAATTGACTAAGACTATATACTTTTTTGTCTAGCGCGCTAGTTAAGAAAACTTCTTTTAAAGTTTCTTTGTCGTCAAGTTCTTCACCTAGTAATAAAATATCTTCGCTTTTATTAGATAGAATGAAATGAGTGGAATCTGCAAAACCCACGTTTGTATCTAAGGACATTGTAGAAGTTTCGTTTCCATTGTCATCTTTATCGCGTTTTAATCGACCGAACGAGCTGACCTTAATTTTTAAAAAGGGAACTTCAAATGAATCTTGGTTCTTTTTTGCTAACGCTTTTTCAATAACTGTTAAGTCAGCAGTGTCCGCCACAACTTTGTAAAATCTAAGAGAGGCACTATCGACCACTGTTTTAAGTGTATAATTAGTGGATGGTGAGGCAATGACTGGAGTCTTTTCAATCAGTGCAGAAACTTTCGCTGGCAATGTTGATTTTTCAACTGTAGTTAACGGCTTTTCGAACTTAGCCTTACTTTTGTATAGTGCAGTATTAGTTGGTCCACTTTTTAATTTGTCGTCTTCAGCCGTTGTGGAGTCTTCGGATGCATTAATAATTTCCGATGATGTTTGTAATTGAAAGTTCTTTGCTTGCAAATCGGCTATGGCAAGAATACCTGTTCTAACATTTTCGTCCTTAATTGTGACATCGCGTTTCTTCTCGCAAGCCATCGAGAACGTAATAAATGTGATTGCACCCACATTTCTAAGAATATTCTTCAGGATGTTTTTTGATACCATTGTTTTACCTGTTAGACTGTACATTTGAACCCTCCTAAAATGTGGTCGGTTTTTTAAAAGTAAAATATTTTTGTTCATGTTATAGATTCCATTCTAGACCAATATATACGGTCGAATTCTTTTCATCCCATGTTTGGGCATAGTCTTTATTATTATAGTCTTTGAATGGACTTGAGCTAGGTAGGCCCCAAGTGTGTCCTGCTTTAATCGAAAGATTTTCGCTTTGATCATATGAAATTTCTTCGTTATGCGCATAGGCCTCTTTGATTTCTCCGTTGAAATTCCAAGACGAAAAATGCGTGTAGATAAATGCAAAATTAAAATTATTTAAAACCGTCGATTTAGGTTTGTACATCAGCTCAAGGCCCTTGCTCCAGCTAGTCGTAATCAAAGAAATCCCAGATGGGCTTGTGTCATATTTGTAGAAGTTTTTTGAAATACCGGTAGTTATTTTGGGTGTTAATCCGCTGGCATCAAGGTAATGTCCAAAGGGATTCATTTTGGTTGAAAGTCCTGCTGAAAAATTCTTTTGATATATGAAATCTGATTTTTGAGAAGGCACTAATAAAGAAAAACTAACACTGATCGGAAAAAAAGAAAAAATCTTGGTGTTTAGTAATCGCACACGACCCCAGTCGCTTTCATCCGAATTGACTAAGTCATAAGAGTACTCTACCAGGAAATCTGTTTTAAAATTCTCATTCCAGCTATAGGTCAAATTGTTGGCCATCTCCCAAAGTGAATTTTGTTTTTCCCCTGTAACTACAAACAAATTATTTGTTCTTTGAATGGAAAAGGAATTACTAAAATTGGATTTAGTTTTTACTGAGGGTAAGGAATTAGTAGTCATGACGCTGGTGTTGGACGTATTTTTATTAATAGAATTAGTAGTAGTGCTTGAATCGGCTAATGCGGTCGAAGCAAATATTAAATGAGCTAACAAAAGGATTATGAATAAAAAATACACTTCGTGATAACTTTTGGTCACACTCGGAAATATTTTCATTTTATAATTTCTAAAATTGTTCAAACTCATCTGTGCTCTTTCTATTTTTGATTTCAAGTTCATTTTATTTTCAAAAATCCTTGTTTGAAATTTTCAGAATTAATAGCACTTTTGATGCCAATGAAGATGGGGGCATTATGACTACATAAATATTTGAAAAGTCTCTAGAAATTCAAAAACGCTACTGGGGTCCATAAGAAAATCTTATAAGCATATCTACAGGTTCACTTTGTATTATTTGATCCCATCATACTCATTGAATTCATCGTGTGGTTCGGGTAGGTCATTAGATATGACGTTATTTCAAAAGAATTCTACAGCGCGCGTGCAGTTTATTTTTTTCACCATATTATTAGATGCGATTAGTGTTGGGTTGTTGATTCCGGTGTTGCCTGACGTATTGAAGCGCTTTTCATTATCAGGTGCTGAGGTCAGTGAATACTTTGGTTATTTCCTGGGATTATTTTCGTTGATGCAATTTGTGGCCTCGCCGATATTGGGAGCCTTATCAGATCGTTATGGTCGACGTCCTGTTTTATTGATTTCACTATTAGGAGCAGGGCTGGATTATTTATTAATGGCATTTGCGCCTAATTTAACGATTCTATTTTTAGGTCGAATTATATCTGGTTTAACTGGCGCGAACTTAACCGTGGCCAGTTCTTATATGGCCGATATAAGTGATGACTCCAATCGATCAGCTAATTTTGGACTTATTGGAGCCGCCTTTGGTGTGGGATTTATTGCGGGCCCGTTATTAGGCGGAGTTCTTTCGCATCTGGGACCTCAGGCTCCATTTATTGGAGCCGCCATATTAAACTTACTTAATTTTTTCTTTGGTGTTTTTGTATTGCCAGAATCACTAAGCCTTACCAATCGAAGAAAATCACAGCTGCGCCATCTAAATCCGTTCGTTTCGATTTTTCGTGTGCTGAAGCCTTCCCCCTATGTCGTTTTAATTTATATTTATTTTATGATTTTTCTGGCTGGTCAGGTGCACCCTGTGAATTGGACTTTGTATAGCGAGTTGAAATTTGGTTGGAGCTCATGGCAGGTGGGATTGTCGTTGTCCTTCGTCGGAGTCATGCTGGCTATTGTGCAAGGGGGTTTGACTCGAGTGATTATTCCTAAGCTGGGTGAAAAAAGGGCCTTCACATTGGGCTTATGCATTTATGTGTTGGGATTTTTCTTATTTGGCATCGCCCCAGAGGGTTGGATGATGTATCCGATCATCATTTTATTTGCATTTTCCGGTGTAACGATACCCTCGCTGCAGTCGATTGTTTCTCGACAAATTCCACCGCATCAGCAGGGTGAGTTACAAGGAAGTCTAGTCTCTTTAGGCAGTTTAGCCGCAATTATAGCACCTTTGTTATTTACCAAATTATTTTCTAACTTCACCGACCCACAAAGCTTTATGGGAACTCATTTTTACTTTCCCGGGATTGCCTATGTGACTGCGGCATTCATCTGCTTGTTAGCGTTAACGTTAGATCTTTTTTATCATCGTCAAAAACGACAATAGTGTGAAATCTTTTCTGGACAAACCCGAAGAACCTCACTAGCTTTGGTTTTCTTTTTGGGGGAGAGTTCATGAAAAAAAATAGATTTAATTTGTTAAGTCCATTGTCGGTTCATTTGTCGATTCGTTTGTTAATTCATCGGTCGATTCGTTTTTTAAGTCGGTTGTTCAATCAATTGTTCAGTCAACAGCCAAGTCGATTTTTTAAAATAGTTTTAAAGTCTGGTGCTGTGTTCAGTTTGTTGCTTAGTATTTTTGGCTTAGGGGCCTGTACTAAGTTTTCGATGTCTGATCGTTTTTTTCATCCTACGGATTTGAGTGCTCATGGGGATCGTGCCGGGATAGATCCAAAACCAGAATACAAAGCCTCGTCGAAGATGCCGGATTCATTTGTCCAAACAAAGCGTAATCAAATTGTCATTCTTAAATCAGCTTTAGAAAAAGAATTTTTATTATCGACAAATATGATCACTCAATCGCCAACCCCTATGTTTGGTACTTTGCAAAGTCGGGTTGTGTTTTTCCGTCAAAAAGGAAAGCAATTATTAATGCTTGAGGGAAGTGCCGGTCGCAGTGTTGGCAATGGCGTTAATATTCCACAGAATTTATTAATTGCGGCTTTTCCTATTGAATCAGAAAAAAATGATCGCATTGAATTTGATTTTAATGAAGGTATGAAAAATTTAATCACGGCTGGGGATATGTTTGCTTCGGATGATACAAGTATTTCCGCCGGATTTAATTACGAATTACCGATTGCAAAAATTCAAGCTAGTTATTTGGACCAAGTTCGTATTAACAAGGACTCTATGCAGATCCAACAAGTGGCTCAGTTGGAAAAAACTGAATTATCGTTGGTAGGACCAGCTACTACTAAATTAATTCCGATCGCGATCAGTTATATTTTGACGCCGTATTTACCGGATCCAAGTTTTGTTCCCGTACGTTCACCTGGTTTTGCAAGTGGTAACTTAACTCAAGTGGGTTACTTTGAAGCGAACCCTATAATTTTGGAAGATGGTAGCACTCGCATTAACGCCATGAAATGGAATGAAAAAAAGCCCATCGTTTTTGCTGTTTCTGCAAATACACCAGCCGAATATCGCGAGCTAGTGAAAGCCAGCGTTTTGTACTGGAATAAAATTTTAGGTGCAGATCGAGTGCAAGTCATCCAACTAGAAGATAAAAATATCACAGCACCGAATGATCAATATAATATTATCCAGTGGGCGGATTGGGATGCGGCTGGTTTTGCATATGCAGATGCGCATATAGATCCGCGCTCTGGTGAAATTACCCATGCACAAGTTTTTTTCCCATCAGCATTTATCAATGCCAATGTGGAACGCCGTATTCGTTTGATGGAGTCTGCTAGACAACCTCAGACTGCAGTCGGTTTGTCTGGTTTTAAATCTGCACGATTTTGTCAGCGAAATATTTTAAAAGATCTGTCAGAATCTCAAATAGACTTTGCGAACATCAGTAAAGAAGCGATGGATAAGGCTATGCGAGATTACGTGTTTGAAGTTATTGCGCACGAAGTGGGTCATTTGATGGGATTACGACATAACTTTGCTGGTAATTTAATTAGTAATTACGATGCCTCTCAAAGACCTCAGTTGTCGTTGGATTACTATAAAAACATGAAGGCTCCTGAGGGCATTCAAATGACAAGTTCGGTGATGGAGTATTCTCGCTTTGAAGAAAGCGCTTGGGATGGGGACATCTTACAAAGATCAGACTCGAAGGCCTTACCATATGATGAAGTTGCCTTAAAGTATTTATACTTTGCTGAGAAAGTACCAAAGGACTCGCCAGCGTTTTGTACAGATAGTGACATTAACAAATATGTGGATTGTAACATGTCTGATGCAGGTCAGTCGGTAGTGTCGTATGCTCGCGATAATTATTTGATGAATTTAAAAACTCTTCCAATGAAGATTTTTAATTTATATGTAGCAAAGACCAAAATTGCAGATGAAAAACTGGGACACCTGGTAAACGTTGAGGACGTGGCATTGGATCCTAAGGCTGTCGCAAAATCTTTGTCGGAAGATTATTTCAAGACAATTGCAAACTTTAAATCTGGTAGTCATTTTATCAAAGTCAGCAGTCAGTTATTGTCCAGTGGCGTGAATCTACATAAGGTGGATGAAGAATTATTAAAGACCAAGGAAAGCGAATATCTAAGCGCGGAAGTGCTTCGTCTTGGTGGGTTAAGGTCCGTTACTCAAGATGGCTTGTTAAGTGCCACTGTTTGGATGAAAAACTTTGAAGCTATTTTGGAAAATCCTCGCTATGCGACGGGTGATAGTCTAGGGCAGAAATACAGTTTTTCAGCTGAAGAAAAACAAATCATGAAAACAGAATTTGCAAAATTTGCGACTCAAGCCGAAAAAGAATTAGAGCTTTTAACTTTAGCTGCCTTATCTGGACAAGCTATTGATCTAGCTTCTTATGGTCAGACCAAACCCGAAGAAACACCAGCCTGGATTGATCATCCCTTAATGGATGAAATGGCGGATATTCTATTGGAAAAATTTGAGCAGTATGCTTTAGGAAGTACTAGCACACTTAATTTTAATGTGATTTTGAAAACTGGATTTCAAAAAAATGTCGAATTGCCGATTTATACTTATGACCAAAAAACTAGATTAGCCGCTGCGACTTTGTTCAGTAATAAATCCGAAGCTATCGAATGGGCTTATTTGCAAAAAAAGCAAATGACTGAAAAAGCCCAAGAGCCATTAGAGCTGATCAGCTTAGATGAGGTCGATTTAGCCAAATATCCTAGATCCACCCTTCAGCCAGTTCTAAAATGGGTCTTGCAAGCCCAGGAGCTAAAAGAGTCGATCAAGTAACTTGATCCTTACAGGGAAAAAAAATACACTAATACAGAGTGAATATGAAAATACGCTACTGTGATTGGTCTAAATTTTTTTCCCTGTTTTTTTTGCAGCTTGTGGTGTTGGCCTTGTCAACATCTGCGATGGCAGAAGTGCTTTCCGTTTTTAATAAATTAAGTACTCCCTTTATGGTCGTGCAACCATGGTCCGAGTTTTCATCACAATATCCAACGGGTTTTGGCTGGATTAAATCTGATTTTTGGAAATGGAATCCATCTGGAAAACCGTTAAAATATTCAAAAGACTGCTCCGAAGATTTGGGACGCATTCAGCAAGACAGTCGTCTGTTAACATCGACTCAATGGAATCAACAGCTAACAAAAAATTTAAGTGATTGTGAACCCATCATTCAGACTGCATTTCAAAGTCAGATCGTAAATACTTTGATGACTTTGTCGATTCAGTTGGATTTAAAAAGCAACCCCTACATCTCGTCCGTTTTATTTCATCTTCCCAATGGGACTCGAGTGGGGGGCTTGCTGGCTTTAAAGGGGGATCGTGAACCACGGCCGTTGTTGGTCTTACGGATGGGTGTGTTTTCGAATGCTCACGAATTTTTTGCGGAACGATCTTTCTTTATTCAGTTGTTCGAACAATCACCGTTTCATTTGTTATTACTGGAAAGTACCTCGGGGACAGATTTTGTTGATCGAAATTTGAATTTTGAACTTGGCGGATTAGCAGAAGGTTTGCAGAATTTGTATATCGCAAAAAAATTAAAAGATCCCACAGAGCCTGTATCTAGATTATTTTCAGAAATTCATTTGGCTGGAATGAGCTTTGGCGGTTCCGGTGTGTTGCTGGCAAATTATTTGAATGATCTACAGGAAAAGCCAATCTTGGATAGCACGATGGGGATTTGTCCCATGGTAGATATTTTTGCAACTTTCGAGTTTCATCAGAATGGCTGGTTACGAAGTCAAGTTATTAACCGATGGGCCCAAGGGCGATTAAAATCTTTATCGCAACGTTTGGGTTTGCAAGAGCGCAGTGATTTTTTAGTGGCCTTACTAGAGAACCAATCAAAAAATTTTCGAGCTCTCAAAGAATCAGATTGGCCAGGAATCAATTTAAAAAATGTTCAGTTTATTAGTTATCGAACGGCGAATGATTTTCGTTCATGGCAGATTGCCCAAAAGACACCATTGACTTTGTTGTGGACCAAAAAAGATGACTTGGTTCCACCGGCGCTGAATTCTGAGTTGATCGAAGCGGGACCGAATGTCAGTCAATTTGTGTTTCAACAGGGTTATCACTGTTCATTGGCCGTCGCTTATGATTGGAAGTATGTCGGTCGATTCTTACAGGGGTTGATTTTAAGGCATTCGCAATTTCAGCCAGTCAAAGTTGAAAAATTTATCAGTCAAGAGTCTTTACGGCAGGCTTTTTCCTATATCCCTTTTGATTTAGAATCTCCGGATGCGCAGATGTTTTTAAGTGGTATCGAGTTTTTACCTGATAAAACTTTGAAATTAAAAATTAAACAAAGGCGCCAATCCCGCGGATTCTGGCTTGTCGATAAGGTGGCTGAGGCCTTTGCTAAGTCCTTTGAGGTCTCTTGGGATGTCAGCCAAACCGATTTTAGCCCGTCACCAGGTGCTGTGTGGTCACAGGCTGAAAAAAATATGTGGCTACGTTATTTCCAACAAAAGCTTGAAATTAAACCCATGCCTGAGCGGGGTGGGTATATGTTTACTTTGCTATTTTAAGGAAAATTTGTTATTTTGCCTCACCAAATATAACTTTTATAAAAGCTCTTCGAATTCCATTTTTTAGAGCCCTATAAAGCGACCGGAGGCTGGCCGTGCATTTTTCTGCTTATGAAGAAACCGAAAATCCACAAAGCGAAACATCGACTTATCGTAATGCGGATGGGAAGATTCCATTTTATGGTCTGACTCAGGAAGCTCTTAAAAACTTTATCCAAAAGGCTGGTAAAGAAAAATTCCGCGCCCAGCAAATTTTCAAATGGGTTTATGATAAGGGCATTAATGATTTTGATCAGATGATGAATTTATCAAAAGCATTTAGAGATGACTTAAAACAGGAATTTGATTTTTCATTGCCTCCCGTTTTAAGTCATTTGAAATCCATTGATGGCACGCAAAAATTTTTATTTGATATGGGCGAGGGAAATACGGTCGAAGCCGTATTAATCCCTTCTGATGATCGATTGACTTTATGTATATCCAGCGAAGTGGGTTGTAATATGGCTTGCAAATTTTGTTTTACTGGAAAACAAAAATTGAAGCGTCGTTTACTGGCTCATGAAATTGTGGGTCAGTTTTTACAAGTGCGCAGTCGTTTGCCAGAAGGCTTTCGTATTTCAAATGTCGTGTTTATGGGAATGGGCGAGCCCTTAGATAACTCGGATGAAGTGTTTAAGACCTGTGATGTGTTACATGATCCATGGGGTTTAAATTTATCTCGACGTCGAATCACGGTTAGTACTTCAGGCTTAGTGCCCGAGATGTGGAAAGTGGCCGCAAATAAAGTACGTTTAGCGGTGTCCTTAAATGCGTCCAATGATGAGATCCGTAGTCAGGTGATGCCGATCAATAAAAAATATCCGATCAAAGATTTATTAAAAGCTTGCCGAGATTATGCGCACGAAACCGGTGAAAAAGTCACGATCGAATACGTCTTATTAAAAGGCATTACAGATCAGTTAGAGCATGCGCGTGAGTTACATCAATTAACAAAAAATGTGCCCTGCAAAATTAATATCATTCCATTTAATGAGCATCCAGGAGCAGGTTATGAGCGACCTGCCGATGATCAAATCGTTAAATTTCAAAATGAATTGGTACGATTGGGGTCGCAAGTTTTATTACGAAGAACGATGGGGCGAGATATTTTTGCAGCCTGTGGGCAGCTGACTTCAGAATTCAGCAATAAACCGCAGCAGATGGATATTTCCAATTCGAAAATTGGAAGCATCTATTCCAAAAAAACAAATCCATTTCAAACCGTCACACCCTGCGATTAATACCAATTCCAATAAATAATTCTCCATCGTTGCGGCCGTATTGGCGCCGCTAAATCGGCGCGGTACTTTCGCTGTATTACAATACAGCTTCAAGCTTGCGCCTTGGATAATTAATTATTGTAATTGGTATAACTAGATACTATCTTATAAATCCAAAACCTGCGTTGCACTGTCGGTTCGCTTGTGCGACGCCTTTTTTTATAAAGGAAATGTTATGTCTGATATTTTAGTTGTGGGAAGTTTAGCTTATGATTCTATTCAAACTCCATCTGGTAAAGTGGATCGTGCTTTGGGAGGCTCCGCGAATTACTTTTCGTTAGCAGCTAGTTTATTTGCTAAGGTCAAAGTGGTTGGTGTTGTGGGTGAAGATTACGAAGCGAAAGATTTCGAATTATTAAAATCTCGCAATGTGGACACATCGGGCATGACCGTGATGAAGGGAAAAACGTTTCATTGGAAAGGTTCCTACGAAGGTGACATGAATGAAGCCATCACACATGCAACGGAATTAAATGTATTCGAAACATTTGATCCTATTTTACCTGAATCTTACAAAGATTCTAAATTTGTTTTTTTGGCGAATATTTCTCCGGATTTACAATTAAAAGTTTTAGAGCAATGTCGCGCGCCTAAATTTGTTGGTATGGACACGATGAATTTTTGGATCCATTCAAAATTAGAGGACTTAAAAAAGGTCATGAAAAAAGTCGATGTCGTTTTGATTAACGAAGGTGAAGCCATGATGTTGACAGGGGCTTCTAACGCCATTTCTGCAGCAAAACGCATTGTCGAAATGGGGCCTAAGTCCTTAGTGATTAAGCGTGGTGAGTACGGTTTTGTATTATACACTCGCGATTATGGATTTTTTATGTTGCCAGCTTTCCCAATCACAGAGGTGATCGATCCAACAGGAGCCGGTGATACTTTTGCGGGTGGTTTTTTTGGATATTTGGCTAGTTTAGATCAACCTGTTACGGTTGAGGCCCTAAAAGTAGCTTGCGTAAAGGGTAGCATGTTAGCCAGTCACACCATTCAGGACTTTAGTGTGAAAGCCTTGGCGAAAGTGACTATCGATGACGTAGAAAAACGTCAAGCGGAGTACTTGAAGGTCATCCTTCTATAAACGAGGCCGCCTCATAAATCCAAATCCTGCGTGGATCTGTCGGTCGTCTTGTGCGGCCTACAGGAAGTAGGCCTCCGCGACTTCCTCTAGATCAAAGCCTAGTCTTAAGAAAACGTTCGTTAGTGAACGTTTTCTTTTAAGATTTTTGAAATATTTCCGATATTTACTACAGAGATGAAAAAAAATAAGCTGAAAAAATCTCCGGCTGATTTTTTAAAAAGTTCGATTATTAAGGATTTAAAAGAAGACGAAGCTGGAGAACCCTCATATCGCAAGATTGATTTTTCTGATGAAGGGAAAACATCAGAGGTGCCTCGCATTTCTATCGAGGATGTTGATAATGACAAAACAAATTTAATTGCCAATAGCACCAATAACACAGGGATAATTGCAGCCGAACCCACGAATTTAAATGCCGTTTCTGATGATAACAAAACGGTATTGATACATCGAGACGGAGGGCCCAAGTTAGGGCTTGTAGCTAATAATGCTAATGCATCGAATGAATCTAAATCACCTACACATTATAAATCGGAAGCAGCTTCCAATAAGGCTGAAGTCAAAATCACTTTTGGAGCTCCAAAATCCGGAGTGAAGGGAACTCCCTATGATGCGCAACTGGTGCAAGCCGAAAATTTAAAATTAGCTCAGTCACGCATTATTGAATTAGAAAAAGAACTGGAAAAACTAAGAAAAGAAAATGAATTGTTATCTTCGGCTGGTGAAATGACCAAGCAAAAGCTGGAAGAAGCTACAGGTCGTATTCATCAATTTGAAAAACAGAAGTCCGATCGACAAACGCAGTTTGAAAACGAAGTGCGAATTTTTAAAGATGGCCTTAGTCAAAAAGATTACGAAAATCAAAAATTAAGACTTAAGGTGGAAGAACTAGAGGGGCGTATTTCGGCCGATTTGCGAAAAATCAGAGTTCGTGAACGTGAGCTAGAGAATCGATTAGAGCTTTTGAAGGCTGAAAAAACAGCATTAGTTAGGTCTAAGGACGAGACCATATTAGATTTAAAAAGAAAGATTGATTCCGTTCAAGTCGAGATTGAAAATTATAAATCAAAAGTGATTGAACTGAATCAAAAAATTGAATCTAATCAAGAGCAATTTAATCGAACGATTCGAACATTGCGATTGGCTTTGACGAATTTAGAAGTCAATGACCCAACAATTAGTTCTAGCAACGTCGGAGCGTCGGGACCATTTAAAAAAGCGGAATAGTAAAAACATGGAAGTTGAAAAACCTCGGAAAAAAATTAAGCTGGTGATCAGCGATCTTCATTTAGGTAAGGGGCGCCTGCTAGTGCATGGCGGATTGAACTCCTTGGAAGAGTTTTACTATGACGAAAAATTGGTTGAGTTTTTTCATTACTACACTTCGGCCGCGTTTCGTGATTATGACATTGAATTAATTATTAATGGCGATTTTTTAAATTTCTTGCAAGTGGATTACAAAGGTCATTTTTTAACAGTGCTGACAGAGCAAGTCTGTTTAGATGTATTGAAATCCATTGTCGAGGGCCACACGCAAGTGTTTAAGGCTTTGGCCGAGTTCGCCGCTCGCCCAGGGTTTTCGGTGACTTATATCGTGGGCAATCACGATCAAGCCATGTTGTGGCCAGCGTGTCGCGAATATTTAAATCAAGTCTGTCAGACAAATATTCGTTTTAAAAATATTGTTTATTATTTTGATGGTGTTCATATTGAACATGGTCATATGCACGAAGCTGCTAATCGCATGGACCCCCGACGCTTTTTTTTAAAAAAAGATTTAGCAGAGCCAATTTTGAATTTACCTTTTGGCTCACATTTTTTTATCGAATTGGTTTTAAGTATCAAAGACAAATATCCATTTGTGGATAAGATCCGACCATTTTCAAAAATGCTTCGTTGGGCCGTCGTGAATGAAACTTGGATGACCATCAAAGCCAGTTGTTTGTTATTTTTATATTTTGCAAAATCGTTATTTGCAAAAGATCCTCGTCGACAATGGGGGTTAAAACGTTTGGGGCAAATCGTTCTGGAAAGCGCCGTGTTTCCTGATTTAAGTGAATCCGCCAGAAAAATTTTAGCCGATGATCGTGTACATACAGTTATTTTTGGTCATACTCATGTCTATCAGTACCGTCAGTGGAGCACTGAAAAAGAATATTTCAATACTGGGACGTGGACCGAATTGACTTCATTGGACATTGTTTCATTGGGGAAAATAACAAAATTAACCTACGTCTTAATCGAATATTCAGAAACGGATCAGCGACCACGAGGCCGCCTAAAAGAATGGCGTGGATATCATCGTATTGAAGAAGATGTTGCTATCTCTTAGGGAAAATGCCAAACTGCAAATCCTATGAGCTCAAATTTAGATTCTAAAAAATATTTGGAAGTGTCCCAAAAGGGTTTGCAATCTTTGTTAAATCGAAATGACCTTGGTTTTTTTCAGTTACCACAGCGCCAAGATTTGTGGAAGTCGACGCAGATACTGGCGGTCAATTTAAGGCAACGATTTCAACATATGGTGATCATAGGCATTGGTGGTAGTTCGATTGGACCTCGTGCTATCTTAGAAGCTATGGGTTGTGCGACTGATCATCAATTGCATTTTTTAGATAACGTTGATCCAGTTGAGTTCCATCGTTTATTTCAGTTATTACCTAAGTTAGAAAAAGTCGTTTGGGTGTTGGTATCTAAATCTGGCTCTACCATTGAAACCTTAGCTGGTGCAGATTTTGTGGCACAAAAATACCGACAAGCCGGTCTTAATTTTTTTGACCATGTTGTTGTGGTGACTGAAAATCGATCGAATCCCTTGTATGATGTCGCCAAAGAAAAAGATTTGCCTTGCTTAGAAATTCCCTTAGATGTGGGAGGACGTTTTTCAGTTTTGACTGCGGTCGGTATGTTGCCAGCAGCATTCATCGGGGCTGATATCGAACAATTTCGACAAGGGGCCTTGCAAGCTTTGCAGGATTCAAATGCTGTGACGAATTTGATGAGTCAGTATTTAGATTCATTTGCAAAACAGAAATGGATTTCATTTTTTTGGTTTTACTGTGGACATGCTAGATTTTTAGGGGAGTGGATCAAGCAGTTGTGGGCCGAGTCGTTGGCTAAATCCATGAATCGTCAAGGGCAATCCGCGCCCAGAGTTAGCACGCCCGTATCTGCCATTGGTGTCAGTGATCAGCATTCGTTACTGCAGCAAGTGATGGAAGGGGACAAGGACAAATTTGTTTTGTTTTTGCGATTTCTTTCCAGTGAAGTAAAAACGGATCTGTTAGAATTTTCTCATTTTTCCATTCAATCGTTTTTTCAAGGGAAAACTTTGGGAGAACTGATGGCTGCAGAAGCCTCTGCCACCGAAGAAGCTTTGCAAAAAAACGGTGTCATGGTTGCAAGATATTCTTATCCCGACTTAAGTCCTAAAAGCTTGGGATTCTTTTTTATGCAATGGGAATTAATTGTCGGAGCGCTGGGTGAGGTTTTAGACATTAATGCCTTTGATCAACCAGGGGTAGAGCTCGGCAAAAGACTAGCGAAAGAAATTTTAAAAAACTGATTCTTGAATCGAAACTGGCTTAAATCTATAATTAAAAACTGAATCCTATTTATTATTAAACCATGGAATGGTTTTAAGTTGGTGTGATGATGATGCATGAACCTTTAAAGTATTTTGCCGGCGAAGAAGAAAAAACGAGTATCGTAATGTCTGATACTTTTAAAGGACGCATCAAGGCCGCTGATGATACTCCACCTGTATTAGTGGTATTGATTGGCCCTCCAGGTGCCGTCGGTAAGCAATTCCTGCTAACACAAACAGAACATATTATTGGTCGCAGTGTCGAGTGCCAGGTGTACGTGGATGATCGCAGTGTCAGTCGCTCGCATGCAAGAATTAATGTGATTGGTTCCGAAGTGGTGTTGATGGATTTAGGTTCCTCTAATAAAACTGTGATCAATGGGGCGCCTTTGAATCCCATGACGCCACATAAGTTGAAAAATAATGACCAAATCAAAACGGGTAATGTGATTTTTAAATTTCTAGAAAAAGGAAATTTAGAAGCCATGGCCAATCAGGAACTACTAGAGAAAGCCTCTAAGGACGCATTAACGGGAGCTTATAGCAAAGGGGCTTTGATTGAAAAAGGTCCTGAGGCCATCAAGCGCGCTGAAGTTTTGAATGAAGATTTAAGCGTTGTTGTTTTCGATATTGATCATTTTAAAAAGATCAATGATGGTTTTGGACATCCAGCTGGTGACTATGTATTAAAAGAACTTTGCCAAGTCGTCAGTGCAAAGATGATTCGTTCGAATGATTTTTTTGCTCGCTATGGCGGTGAAGAGTTTGTCATTTTATTACCCGGTGCTAACATTCAAAAAGCGCTTGAGGTAGCGGAACGAATTCGTGCGACCGTTGAAGTGACCGAGTTTGTTTTTGATGCTAAAAAGATTCCTGTGACTATTTCCTTGGGAGTGACGATACGACATCCTCAAGAACAAGAATGGTCCGTTATGTTTAAGCGTGCCGATGAGGCTTTATATAAGTCAAAACAAAGCGGTCGCAATCGAGTCACGGCTTTGTAAGATCCTGTTCAAAAAAAAATAATTTCCCAAACCACTAGCCATCTACTTTGTAGTGGATAGATTTAAGTATAAGCATTTCTTATTGCTAAAATAACTAGATAATTCAATTGTTTAGTGCATTTTGCGCCTGAAATTTCTATTTTCCCTTGGCCTCACAATTGCTAACTAATTAAGCTAGGAGCCACTTTGGCTAAGAACGAAATGGACTGAGTTTTAGTTAGCAAAATTGGTTACAGCTAGAAAAATTTTCAAAGCATTAACCGAACTTTGACAGCTAAGAGTCTAACAAGGGAGCTGAGCTATGATCGACCATAGATCTGTGTTGAATGAAAGAAGTAAAGAATCCATTGATAGTTTAACAGATTTAGAAATCGTGGAAGCGGTCAAGCGCGGCGAAAAAAAGTGGTTCACTATATTAGTCAGACGCCATCAAAAAGCTTTGCTGCGATTATGTTTTCGATTTTTGCGAGAGCAATCATTAGCAGAAGATGTTGTGCAAGAAAGCTTTATTAAAGCTTACGAAAAGCTAGATAGCTTTGAAGCGCGAGCCAGTTTTAAAAGTTGGTTGTTTCAGATTGGTGTGAACACGGCTAAAAATAAATTACGAAGTAATCATGATGATCATGCGGATATTTCGATAATGCCACTGGCGATTGCTCCGGTCGCAGAGACCTCGCTGGTTTATGGTTCAGTGGCCAAGTTATTACAACAACACATCGATGAGTTGCCTTTTAAACAAAAGACAGCCTTGGTGCTAAGGATATATGAGGATTTAAGTTTTAAAGAAATCGCAGAAATAATGGAATGCCCTTACGATACAGCAAAAGCTAATTATCGACATGCGATTTTACGATTAAAAGAAGAATTAGAACACGATAAAGAATTAGGAGGATGGTCTTTGGCAGAGGATGGACTTTTTACCGAACTGTCAGCAGCTGTGGACAACCCCATGGCAGAGGCCGAATAACAATGAAAGACAAAGGAATGGAACAAAATACAATCAATAATACATCTGAGATTTCAGAACTTAAAGAGTCCTGGCTAGTGGATTTTTTAGAAAATGAACTACAGGGCGAAGAACAACAATTGTTCAGTCAAGAGTTAAACCAGAACGAGGACTTACAAAAGGATTTGGCAGGTTTGAAATCCTTGAAGCAGATGATAAAAGATTTAGACACGATGGATTTGCAAAAGGATAATTCACAGCCAGTTGCTGGCGCAGTGGCGGTTCATAAAAAAGAAGCTCAATTTTCTGAAGCTGAAAAATTATTTAACGAAAGAGTTTTTGAAGAAAAACTAGTTAAAAAAATTGAAACCAAATATAAAGAGCCTCGTGCAAAAGTAGCCTTTCGCCATGCTAAAAAAGCAGTGGGCTTTGTAGCCATATATGCATTGGTGATTACGGCATTGACGGCATGGCCTCGGTCGGTAAAGCAGGAACCATCGTTGGTAGAGTCCTGGTCACATCAAGAGTCTAGTTCTGCGATCGAATTAATATCTACGACCAACTCGTCGGAAGTCTATTTAGATATGATGTTACGGGAAGATCAGCATATCACATTGTCTGAGGTGAACTTTCTGATAAAATAAAAAGCATGTTCAAACATGCTTTTTTTATTATGAGTGGATTCTTATTTTTGGGTGTGATGTTGCAAGCGCCATTAGCCCGTTCAGGTCTTAAAAATAAAACAGAAGAAATTTATATTTGGAAATTATCGGATGAATTGAAATTGTCTGCCACCGAAGAGCAGACCTTTTCTGATTTTATTCGCGAGATGAATCGTCGTCGTTATGGTTTGAACCAAGCCATTCAGGATAACATTGCGATGATGAGCAAAGTAAAATTAAAATCTGAAAAAGAAAAACTGTTGTTAGCGCATAAGAATTTACTAAAAAATTTTAACGATATTAACTTAGATGAAGTGGAAAAGATTTCAAAAATGTTAGGGGCCGAAAAAGGAACTCAATATTTTGTCTTAAAAAATGAAATGAATTCCAAATTCAAAGAACTATTATTATCGTCAGACAAGAAAAAAGAAATTACCACGCCACCGAAAATAATCATCGAACAATAGTGAGTCTAAGCGGCGTGTTCGTTAGAGTGTTCTTCGCCGTCGGCGGGAACCATATCTGTTCCTCCACCGCGTAGCAAGGTTGATAACTCTTCGGTTCCCATTTCTAGTTTCATTGCTTGTTCAGCTAATTGCTCAGATGAAGATGATAATTCCATACTAAGGGCTGTATTTGTCTGTGTGGACTGTTCAAAATCATTCATCGCAGCAGATAACAACTGTATCCCTTGCGCTTGTTCATTAGATGCGACCGAGATTTCATTATTTAGATCAGAAACCTTTTTAATACTTTGTAAGATTTCAGTCAGAACGGCGCCGCTAGAATCCGCCATTTTTGTACCAACATCAATTTGCGAAACGCTGGTTTGAATTAATTCACTAATTTCGCGAGCCGCTTCTGCAGATCGCTGAGCTAAGGATCGTACGGCATCTGCAACGACCGCAAAACCTTTACCTTGTTCACCAGCTCTGGCAGCTTCAACCGCAGCATTCAAAGCCAATAAATTTGTTTGAAAGGCAATGTCATCGATGACGTTGATAATCTCTTTAATTTTTTTAGAGGACTCAGAGATCTCGTGCATAGACTTAATCAGTTTGTTAATTTCCACTTCGCCTTTTGAAGCCGAGTCTGAACTTTCTGCTGATAATTTTGCTGCTACTTTGGCGTTGTCCGCATTTTTATTGACCATACTAGAGATCTCTTCTAGTGAGGCAGCGGTTTCTTCCGTCGAGGCGGCCTGACGTTCTGAAGATCTTGATAAATTGTCGCTATTAGAAGCCAAGGCTGAGGACATCTCTTTGGCTTGTGCGACATTTTCTTCTAAATGTTCTGTCACCATTCGTAGGTAAAATACAACTTTCTGTCGGAACATAAAACCGGCAATGATAGTAAAAATAAAAGTGAACAAAGTTAATCCCATTAAGTACAATTGTACTTTTTCGCTGGATTTAACAGAAGACTGAAGGGATTCATCAGTGCTCTTGCTGACTTCACTTAATTGTTTATCAAGGTGATCGAATAAGACTTCACTGGCCGGAGTCAATTGGTTCATGGCTAAATCGACTGCGCCAGCCATTTCCCCTTTAGAAATATGTTCGTTCTGAATTTTGCTCCAAGTATCAAAGTATTTTTTAAATTCGATTGAAAATGATCCGCAGTCTTTATCACACTTAGTTAATACTTTTTGAATTTCATCTAAGTAACCTTTAACAAGCTCTAGTCGTAGATCTCTAGAGTCTTTGTCTTTTTCAGCTAGGGCGGCTAAGACATTGGAGTGAGCCGTTGCCGTTAATTTTAATAAGCTGGTCTTTAACGAAATTCCAGCTATGCCATTTTTTGAAGTGGTTGCTAAATTGCTCATCGCCGTCTTACTTGAGAAGAACGAAACAGTTCCGCTGACCAGAGCAAGGCCCGAGGCAAACAGAATAAATATCAGTAATGTTTTTGCGAATCCAAATCTTTTGATCACAGCATACTCTCTGTTGAGGGTTCATTAAAAACTATTTTAAATCACTTTTATAATTCACTTTTTTAAAACCTGTGATGAAAAATAATTTTTATCATTCCTTTTGTTAATCGGAATAAGTCTGAAAATCTTAATGATTTAAAGGAGCTAAGTTGTAAACACTGGACAAAAGAAGGGGTGGATTTATAAAAAAAGCCATTTCATATACTGGACTGAAATGGCTTTTCACAAAACCTTCACTCGGCTTGATCAAAATGAGACAACTGATTCGGCAACGACTTGGTCAGCAATATTGATTAATTTCAATTTAACCTTTTTGTGCTTCCAGTCGACTTCTGCTAGACCAAAGTTTTCTTCAAAGTAAGGTTTCCCTAAGCGAAGGTCATTTTTTTCGTGATTCAATTTGCTGGCTCTGTTGATTGAGCTAGCAGTCACTTCCAACAAGCGAAGATTTTTTTTCTTTAGCTGAGCGATTTCACCAAAGTGTCGATCACCAGAAAGTATAACGACATTTTTTAATTTATTTTTTTGTAATAGCTGAATCATTCGCTTGCGTTCGTGTGGAAAGTTTTCCCATTTTTCAAAACCTTGTTGAGTATGTAAAAACTGAATACTAGAAATGATCACTGTTAATTCGGCAGGTGTTTTTAATTGAGCTTCCAACCACTGCCATTGTTGGGATCCTAAAAATGTTTTTGTGGTATCTTTGGTTGGCAAATATTTGATATTTGATTGAGTGTCAGGATTTGGCTCTAATTCATCACGAAACCAGCGAGTATCTAAAAATACAAATTTAATTCGCTCGGGCGCATGTCCAAATGTAACAACATGATAAATGCTCTCTTGATTTGTAGGAATAAAATTTTTTGCGTAAGGAAAAAATTTTAAGTACTCGGCTTTGGCGATGTCTTTTTCTGGATTTATTTTTCCACCCTCGTTTAGACACTAGTCGTGATCATCGTAGACACCTAACATTGGTATTTGCTTGCGGAATGATTTAAATTCTGGAAATTGCAATTGTCGCTCATAGGCTTTGGCTATGGGTTTATCTTGTGGACTAGATGCGTACACGTTATCACCTAGACCCAGGTAGATATCTGGGTGATGATTCAAGATTGTCGTCCATATTGGCTGAGGTTTGCTTTGTATGGCGCAAGAACCAAAACTAAACACCTGAATTTTTTTTGTTGTATCGGGCAAAGGCGGTAGCTCCACTTCTGTCGTAGATGAGGATGTATTTAATAAGGCATTTTCCGCAGAGGAGGACGTTGGTTTTGGTTCTGTTGAGCAACCTATATTGATTTGTGCAGATAAAAATAACAGGACTAAAATTGAAAATACAGACAGAGCTTTTACTGTAGAGTTGTCTTTTAACATGGAAAATTTTGTCGTAAGGCGAGTACGGATCAATGTCGGTCGATGAAAAGTTGTCATGATTTCTCCCATTCTATATCAGTTTCTATTTCAGTTCTTTTGTCTGTACTTTTGTAAGTGTCAAAACTTTAGTGAAAAGTGACAATTTTTGGAAGTGTTTTTTTTCATTCGGGACTAGATAAAATCTTAACTTAGATTTATATTCTATCTACTATGTCGAATGCTATGAGCTCCACTTCATTATTATTTTCACAGTTGGATTTAAAACCTTGTCGGCCCAAAGGGATTTATAAAGATCGCCATGTGAATACGATAGCAGCGTATTATTCACCGATGCCATTTCAAATCGAAGAAGGGCAGTTGTGGGAAATTCCATTAACAGATGGCAGTCAGCTGCGAGCGAGATTTCACGAGGGCAGTAGTGAATGGATTATCGTCTTAATGCACGGTCTGGGTGGAAGTATTCAATCGAACTACATGGTGGGAGTCACATTTAAAGCTAAAAATTTACAGCACTCTGTATTGCGCGTGAATCATCGTAATTGTGGTGAGGGATTCGGATTGTCGAATCGTTGCTATCACAGTGGTGTGGGTGATGATATTTCCGATGTCATTCGGATGGCTCGGAAACGATATCCAAATAAAAAAATTTGTTTGATGGGGTTTAGTTTAGGCGCCAATGCTTCATTGACTTTGTTAACAGGGCAGCGGGGAACCGAATTACCAGATCAAGCTTTTGTAGTGAATCCTCCAATTAATTTAGCAAAATCTAGTTTACGAATTAATTCAGGTGTTGGGCTATTGTACGGTGCTAGTTTTTTACGAGAACTTATGGACGAAGTGAAAAAACTGAACGAGATGGGCGTGATTCGTTTAAAACCCAGTTTGCCTCCTTTGGCAAATTTGCGTGATTTTGATGAAGCTTTCACGGCACCAATTTGTGGTTTTAAAAATGCTTTGGATTACTATCAACAATGCTCTACGCAGGAACATCTACACAAGATCAATGTACCAACAGTCATTTTAACTACGGAAGATGATCCTATGATCGATGCTGAAGATTTTCGAAATGCGAAAATCTCTTCGCAAGTTTATATTCATATTGAAAAATATGGTGGTCATCTTGGTTATTTGTGTTCAGATCTGAAAGATCATCCAGAAATTCAAGGTCGATGGTTGCTATACGCCATCGACCAATTCCTAAAATACCTTTAGAAGCATCGAAAATGAATGGGACCTTCGTTGCCTTCGTCGTCAGCTTGTGCGACGTCCAGGAATGACGCCTCCGCGCCTCCTCCTTGTCGCCTCGGCCGCATTCATTTTGGATGCTTCTAAGTTTCGTAAGTAGTAAATTTTTGTGAAGCAGGAAATTTTTTATTTTATCTTTGTTTGTTCGGCCTACTCAGCGATGGATAGAGTAGGCCGTTCAAAATTATTTTTTTGTGGGGACAGAACGTTGGGCGGCGCCGATGTATTCGCTCAGTGGGCGAATAATACGATTGTTCGCAGATTGTTCCATTATGTGAGCTGACCAACCTGTCGTGCGAGCCATTACAAAAATTGGCGTGAAGAAATCGATCTCGAAGCCCATCATGTAGTACGCAGGACCAGCAGGGAAATCTAGATTTGGATAAATCCGTTTTTTCTCGACCATGACTTTTTCCAAAGACTCATAAATCTGCATCCATTTTTTCTGACCTGTGACCTCGGCCATAATGCCAGCATATTTCTTCATTGTCGGAACTCGCGAGTCGCCTTTTTTATAAACGCGATGACCAAAACCCATGACCTTACGTTTGGCAGCTAGCGAATCTAACATCCATTGTTCGGCTTTGGCTGGATCATTAATTTCTAACATCATGTGCATCACTTGCTCGTTCGCACCGCCGTGCAAAGGTCCCTTTAAGGCGCCGATACCCGCAACTGTTGCCGAGTAAATATCGGACTCGGTACTAGTGACCACGCGAGAGGTGAAAGTGGACGCATTGAAACTGTGTTCCGCATACAAGATCAACGAAACATCAAAAGCTTTTACTACGCGAGCCTCTGGAATTTTACCAAAACACATATGGAAAAAATTTTCGCTAATAGATAATTCTGGATTTGGAGCAATAGGCTCTAAGCCTTTTTTAATACGAAAGTCAGCAGCAATCATCGTGGGTATTTTTGCCAACAAACGCACAGCTTTATCGTATTGTGTGGCTGGGCTAGCATCCCAAATGCGTTCGTCTTCACAGCCTAAAAAACTAACACCAGTACGAATCGAATCCATCGGATGGCATTTTTTAGGTAATAAACGAATGACATCTAGATTGGATTTTGAAATTGGTCGGTACTGACGCTCTAATTTTTCAAATTCTTTGCGTTGTTCAGCTGTTGGCAATTCGCCTTTGTACATTAGATAGGCGACTTCTTCAAACTGGCAGTTTTCCGCAAGGTCTTGCACGGGGTATCCACGATATATCAAAGAATTCGTATCCGCATTCACTTTGGATACGCTAGAGGTATCAATCACGGACCCCTCAAGGCCTTTTTTGGTATTCACCTTATCGGGTTCTGGTACGTAATCAGGGTTGATGTATTCTTGAGTATTTTGAGACATGTTTGTTCTCCTTGTAAGTGCTGGTAGATCCATATCTTGGTTATAAATTGTGTTATAAAATTGTGGTATCAAGAGAAGCTGACTTTGAAATTTTGTCAATTATAATCAGATTGCCCTGCAGCGGCTATTCGAGATGCACTTTGACCGGTCAGACCGGCTATGGTAGCCTTTTTCGATCTATTATTTTTGATAATATTTATTTTCTATAAGGAGAGTCTATGTACGAGTGTGGAGATTTTAAAAAGGGCTTAAGAATCATGGTTGAAGGGTCGCCTTATACCATTTTGGATTTTCAACATGTAAAGCCAGGCAAAGGGAATCAATTCTCAAGAACAAAAATGAGAAACCTTTTAACAGGACAAATGTTAGAACGAACTTTTAAATCTGGCGAAAAATTTGAAGTTCCTGATGTGATGAATCGTGAAATGAGTTATTTGTACAAAGACGACAATGGCTTCAACTTTATGGATCAAGGCAATTACGAACAGATCACAATGACAGAAGATGAAGCGGGAGAATCCAAATACTATCTGACAGAAAATCTGCAAGTTGTGATTTTATTTTATAATGAAAAACCCGTATCTATTGATGTGCCTAAGGCAGTTCATTTACGCGTGGCTCACACCGAACCAGGTATTAAGGGCGACCGTGTGACTGGAGCCACTAAGCAAGCCACAATGGAAACCGGCTTAACTTTGAATGTGCCTTTGCATATCAACGAAGGGGATTTATTGCGCGTTGATACGCAAACAGGTGATTACGTGGGTCGAGTCAACGACTAGACACAGCTGACAAACTAGACCTTGCTAGATCTAAAGCAAGACCTAGATCTTAGTCGTTAGAATTCACTTTACTGGATCGTAAAAATAAGATGCCATTACAGATAGGACCCTATTTTGGTCTGATGTTGTAATGGCATTTTTTTTTCACCACGTTGTTATTCAATGACAAGTATCCAGGAGGATTTAGTGATTCAATCAGAAAATAAAAAGCTTAAACTTATAACTTACATTTCTGTGGTGTGCGCTTTTGGTGTTTCCTTATTAATATCAGATTTGGTGAATGCTGCTGTGCCGACAGCGACAACTATTTTAAGTAAGCCAGGATTTGTTCGTGGTGGTACCGCAGATGGTGGTTACAGTTTGTTGTCCATTCGAAGAACAGCTTCCAAAAAATTGAAAACAGAAAGAATAGTTATTGATATTGGTGATATTACACAATCCCCATTGTTGGGAAAATTGGGTTATTACAATGTGGAACTTAAAAAAAATAATTCCTTAGTCATCGATTTTGCTCAAACGTTAAATTCCAAATTTAGTTTAAAAACTATTAATGAAGTCATCAAAGGCAGTCCCGCCATTCGCTCCGCTAAAATTCATTTCGAACCCACAGGGCAGACAATGAGTTTAGTATTCGACCTGAAGAAAAACACCACTGTTAAAGTACTGCCAATCTCTGGAGAAAAAAAACAAGCAGCTAAAATGGTTTTAGATTTAGTTCAAAAATAATCTACCAAAAAAAATCTAGTTGATGGAGAGGCTATGAGAATTTTTGCAACAGCCAGATTATTTTATTTTTTATTTCAAAATAAGCGGATGGTTGCGCTTCAGTTTTTTGTAATAGCCTTTAGTACCTTAGTGTTCTGTCAGTCTGCCATGGCGCGAGTATTTTTAATTAAAGAATCCAGCTTTTCAGCTTATCTAAAAGGTAGCTACACTCCGACAGCGACTAAGAACACTTTGTTATCGGATTCCAGTGGGACAAGTGTAACATTGGATTCTGAATTTAAAACTAATATGTCGGGCGAGTTTGGATTTATTTATGGTGGTGAAACTCTTAATTTCAGATTTGGTATAGAAGTCGTCTCACCAGCCAATATTAAAGACGTCAAGGGTAGTGATGCAGCAGGGAACGAACTGTACAGTGTCAACAGTGAGGTCTCTGTCGTTGTTCCCAAAGTTGGAATCGAGTTCACTTTTAAACGTTGGAATACGGCACGGATGATTTTGTATGCCGGAGCTGGTAGTACATCCTTAGTCGGTAGAAATTCCTATGTCTTTACTACGGCGGGCACTACACAATTTGGGTTAGCTGACTACTATGAGGATTTACGAGCGTCCTCAACGATGTATGAAGGATCGATGGGCTTTGAAGGATTGTTGGCTGATACGACGACTTATCTTTTTGAGGCCGGTTATCGCAGTATGAGTTTTACAAGTGTAAAGCACAATCGTGATGTCAGTACTTTAACGGGTACAGTTGTCAAAGGTGATGCCGCTAAAAATATGGACACAAGCGCTCGAACTTTGGATCTTTCAGGATATTACCTATCACTCAGCTTTCGCTTTTGGATTTTCTAATCGTATAAAGCTTCGATCTGTGCTTTAAATTTTTGATCTAAAAATTTTCTTTTGACCTTCATTGAAGGAGTTAGCTCGCCCTCAGCGACAGTGAAGTCCTTTTTCAATACTGAAAATTTCTTGATGCTTTCGTAATTGGCTAACTCATTGTTGGCTTCCGTTACAGTCTTACGAACCATTTCTAAGATCGATGCATGCTGAGTCAGATTCTCGTACGTGTCGTACTCTATTTGATTCGCCTTTGCATACTCTTCCAGTTTGATGGGATCTAAAGTGATCAGAGCGACGATATATTTTCTTTTATCTCCATGAATAAGAACACAAGAGACATACGGATTACGTTTGATCAAGCCTTCTAATTTTTGTGGAGCCACGTATTTACCACCAGCGGTTTTAATCAAATCTTTTTTGCGATCCGTGATTCGAATCTGTCCTTGCGAGGTGATTTCGCCGATATCACCCGTTGCAAACCATCCGTCTTTTAAAACTTCGGTTGTGGCCTCTTCATTTTTATAATATTCACGCATGACTTTTTTACTTTTAACTAAGATCTCTCCGTCTTCAGCTATTTTTACTTGGACGTCGCCAATGGGTTTACCAACAGTACCAAAATGAAAATCATATGGAGTATTCACGCAAATAGCAGCTGTTGTTTCCGTTAAACCGTAACCCTCTAATAGCAAAATATCAAAAGCCAGAAAGAATGGACCAAGTTCTCGACTTAATGGAGCTCCTCCACTGACGGCAAAACGCAAGCGTCCACCGAAGGCGGCGGTGACTTTATTAAGAACTAACTTTTTAGCCAGCTCATATTGCGCAACAAGTGTTAATGGAATATTTTCTTTTTTCATACGATGATGAGCCACCGTTGTCCCAATAGTCAACGCCCAATGAAATAATTTGGCTTTGATGGAATTGGTTCCAACCTGAGTCAGCACACCGGCATATATTTTTTCAAAAATCCGTGGCACTGCGATCATAAATGTAGGTCTGATTTCAATTAAATTCTGCTTAATTTTTTCAAGACTTTCCGCAAAGGCCAAAGTATGTCCTGTATAAATATGCCCCCAAATTTCAATGCGACCCAAGATGTGTGAATAGGGTAAAAAACTGAGGGCGATATCATCAGCGGTAGCGCTTAATAAAGGAAAGGCATCACTGACTTCACTTAAAATCTGTGTATGTGTTAAAACCACACCTTTAGGAACACCCGTCGTGCCGGAAGTATAAAGAATAGTGGCAATATCATTTTTGGTGATACTGTTGGCTCGTCGGAAAAACTCGGTACTTTGTTCGTCTTTTTTTTGCATTCCCAGACTTAAAACTTCATTCCACGATAATGACTGAAATAATATTTCTTTGGCTTCTTCTAAAAGAATGCACATCAATGGACTTATAACTTTGGATTTGATCTTATCGTAAGTTCTGACGGCCGCTTGATTTTCGATAACTAAAATTTTTGGTTCTGAATTATTTAAAATATATAATACTTCTTCGGAAGTGGACGTCTGATAAATTGGGATTAATATCGCTCCGATGGATAAGCAAGCGGCATCGATGATTGCCCACTCTAAGCGGGTGTTGGACATGACCGCGATACGATCGCCTTTTTGTATGTTGTTAGATAAAAATACACTGGCGACTCTTAAAACATTTTCAAAGTATTCAGACCAAGAGTATGTCCGCCATTGATTTTGTTTCTTGAACATCAATGCTTTTTGATGTGAAGGCCTATGCTTCATTTGTAGAATATAATCAACTATTGTTGTACTTGATGCTGTATTGGAAGTTGTTGTCACGGTGATTTTATTTCCTTGTTGTTATCAATTTTTACTTTAGTCTGTCCTATTTCTTTTATTTTGTCCTTCTTTATTTGCTTTGAACCTTGCAACAAAAATAAATTTAATAACTATTTATTATCACTAGTCGCGGTTCGCTTTTTTACCAAAATTAAATTTAATGATTTTTTCTGGTTTTGTCCAATAGTGACAGTTTCTTCTGCGTACAATTGCGTGAAGGGATTAAAGGCTTCTACTTTAACAGGAATTCCTGCTGGTACTGCGTACGACTTGACTGGTACCTTTTCACTCAATTGAATATTATTCACTTTAATGATTGGATTACTGCCACCGTTTTTTACATCGATAAAAATATAACCAACAGTTGGGTTAATTTGTAGTGAAGCTCGAATGCTTTCACCATCTTTTTGAAACTTTTCAACTTTCGAGTAGGGAATAAATCCATCTTTAATGATTTCGATCTTAAATTCTTTATTCGCATCCACGGTGATAGTTCCAGGAGTGATGCCTTCTTGTTTGCCGTTCACGCGAATGATAGCTGATGAGGGTGTAGATTCCACCACTACATGAATGGGAGCTGTCGATGCTATTTCAAGTTTTGTGGTTGGTGTTGGTTTAATGTTGGGAGTTGGCGATTTGATGACATCCTGGTTTTCGTTTTGTGCGACGTTTGTTGCATTAGGAATGGTTGGCAAACTGACATGGAAAAAATTATTTTTCCAAAGATAAAAACTAAAACCTACAATTGCGAATACTAAAAAAGCCGGTGCGAATGAGGTTTTTCTTTTTGCCACACGCGTCTGATAACTACCTGTCATTGCAGATTTTGAAATCGAAGGTGAGGTGGCCGAAGTAACACCCGAAGCCATTCCAGACTGAGGAGTGGGTGTGCGAACACCACTGACAGCTGGTAGTGAAGCGGCAGTGACGATGGACGATTTTCTTTTTGGACCATCTAGTTTTAACTCATCTAAACTGATACGAGACTGTGTTGGGCTAATATCTAATTGCACATCATCGTTATCTTCATTGTTGTCAGTTTCAATTGTGTGATTCGCAGCTGATGACGTTAGTGACGGAATTTTTGAAGACGCTGGAGTGCTTGGATTGAAACCAACAGGTGTATATCCGGTTTCCGTGGAAGTATTTGTGTGAGTACCTATTTGCTTTTCTGTGCCTCGTTGTGGCTCTTCGGGAGCTACTAATTGAACTTTGGCGTACTCAATTAATTTTTTTCTATTTTCCACAAACATTTGTGAAAAAGCAGATTTCATAAAGACACTAAAATCATGAGCCGAAAATTCTGGATACTGCGTATTTAAAAAACGATTCAAGTCACGATGAAAGGCCGAAGCCGTTTGATATCGTAATGATTTATCTTTCGCTAAGGCTTTGTTGCAGATGCGTTCTAGTTCTGGAGGAATGCTAGGATTTATTTTTCGCAGACTGGGAATTTGACATTCGCGCACTTTTCTTAATGTAGCAGCTTCGCTGTTGGAAACAAATAAACGATCATTAGCTAATAGCTCCCACAAGACGATACCTAGTGAAAAAACATCGGTGCGTAAATCAACGGTTTGTCCATCCGCTTGCTCTGGACTCATGTAACCAAATTTACCTTTGATGGTTCCAGCTTGCGTGTGATCCATTTGTGTTTCGTTTTTGGCGATACCAAAATCGACGATTTTAATTTCGCCTTCAAAGCTAAGCATCACATTTTGTGGAGAGATATCCCGGTGCGTGATATTCAATGGACGTCCACTGGTACTATCTAGGCAACGATGGGCGTGATCCAATCCTGCGGCGGTTTCTTTGACGACATAAACTATTTGATCAATCGAAAAATATTTATTCTCTTTTTTAAGATGATTTAAAACCTGACGCAAATTCTGACCTTCTACGTACTCCATGACTAAGAAGAACTGTTTTTTCTCGACACCAAAATCAAAAATGGAAACAATGTTACCATGATTCAGATTGACTGAAGTTTTCGCTTCGTCCTTGAACATGTCGATGAATTCTTGCTTATCAGAAAACTGCGGGAGTATTCTTTTGACGGCAACAAATTTTGAAATTCCTGTGGCACCTGTGGACTTCGCCAGATACACCTCGGCCATACCGCCTGCCGCCAGTTTTTCAAGAAGGATGTATTTTCCGAAGGTCTCGACTACTTTAGCCACTTAGTTCCCTCATTGTTGATGACTCTGTGATCCTATCGGAATAGTTATTGAAATCTTGATACAATAGCGGTGAAATAAGACACAAGTATGAAGTGGATTGGTCTTACAGGCGGTATCGCGACAGGAAAATCGACAGTCACAACGGAACTAAGGTCCAGGGGAATTCCTGTTATCTGTGCCGATGAAGTGGCTAAGCTGGTCGTGCTTCCAGGTACGGTGGCCTATCTAAAAATTCTTCAGGACTTTGGTCAAGAATACCTAGATGATCGAGGGCATCTAGACCGCATGAAGTTGGGCGCGCTGGTTTTTAAAGATCTTGTGGAAAGAAAAAAATTAGAAGCCATTATACATCCACAAGTGCATCAAAAGGTGCAAGAATTTAAAAGGCAAATGCAGGACGAAGGTCATGAGGTCGCAATTTATGATGTGCCTTTACTTTTTGAAAATAACTTAGAAAGTGAATTTGATTTAATTATCTGTGTGTATTGCTCTTCTGAAAATCAATTGCAGCGTCTGATGCAGCGTAATCAATTATCCATGAATAGCGCATTGACCAGATTGCAAGCTCAGCTAAGTATTGAAACTAAAAAAATAAAATCTGATTATATCATAAATAATAATATCAACACAAATGATCACGCTAAATTGATATCTGCTGAGGTAGATCTTTTTTGTGATTTTTTAAAAATAAATTACGGAATTAAACTGGATTCCGCCCATAAATAATTAAGTTGTACACCAATATTCCACCCTAAAAAACCATATGAAAATGTAGCTTCAGTTTGTAGAAATTTTGGCAGCCATTTAAAGTGGCTAGCCCCTACGCCTACGCTGGCAAAGTAGCGTTGATGATCAATAAAACCACCTAAAAAGGAACTGGTGTGAATGATTGGACCTAAACCATATTTAAAATAGTAAAATCGAGGTAACCAGTTATTTAGACCATCGCTTTCTTTGGGTTGCAAGATAGCAAACTGCGCACTGATCAGACCATTCAAATATAAATGCATTTGTGCATCTAAACCATAATCACGAAAATAAGATGAAAAAAAACCATCCTGTGGTTGGGTATAAACTTGATTCATAAATATTTTTTGCATTTGAATATTTAAATAATAAGATTCCTCATTATTTTTTTCGATATCCATGATACCATTTTTTATTCCAACTCCCAATAACAGCGCTTTATTGTAAAGAATGGGGTAACTGGGGTGCCACTGGCTTTTGTAAGATGGGTTTGAGATTTCGACACTATTGTCGATGGCTGGATCTAGAAGACTTTTTTTAATGGACTCTTTTTTAGATTCTGTTTGTGTATGATTGTAGTCTTGCGTACTGGATGTTGGACTAGTCGTGTGGGCGTAAGAAACATTCAGGGTTAATATTAATTTTAGAATCAGGCCGCATTGCAGTCCACAACACAGACTAAAATGTTTTTTTTGGCTGGAAAAAAAAGTTTTTTTCAAATAGCCCTCGACCTTAGTGAAAAAATCTAAATCAAATGCGCGACTCGGAGATATTTTTATAGTTATACTCATATCATTCAGCATATGAATTTTTTTAGGGATGTTCTATGAAAAAAATATTTTTATTTTCAGTTTTGGTTTTTTTAACTATTCAGTCGCAAGCGCAAGAGGGAGTACACACTCGTATTCACCATCAATACCAATCGCAAAGAGCATTAGGTATGGGCGATGCTTTTGTGGCCGTAGCTAATGATTACGCGGCATTGTTTTATAATCCAGCGGGGTTGGCAAGAAGGCAAGATGGGCAAATCAATATGTCTTTGGAGTTACTAGGGGCGAAGTCTTTTGCTGATTTTGCAAAAGATTTAGATAATGCCTCTAAAACACAAGGGAATGACCAAGCCAAGTATGATGCTTATAGTAGTTTTTTAAAACAAAATTATGGCAAAACATTTATGCTACGTACTGGATTGTTCGAAGGAATTTGGGTCAGACCGGGTTGGGGATTTGGGATCTTACCTGCGGATGTGACTGTCGAATATAAAATTCATGATAATGTAGCTCCAGCCATCAATGCTCGTGTGTATGCAGACTCGACAATTGCTTATGGATTTGGTCGTGATTTAAAGGGTCTAGTTCCTGGGCGACTTAGTTGGGGAACAACAGCTAAGTTTGTCAATCGAGGTTATTTCAATCGTCAAGTCAGCGCTTGGGACTTAGTAGGTGATTCGAAAGTGGTAAAAGATACAGATCTGCGTGAAGGGTACACGGCGGATTTTGATTTGGGTTTGTTGTACACTCCAGAAATGCCAAGTGATGGTATTTGGTATACTTTCAAATTAGCGAAACCTACATTTGGTGCCGTTGTAAGAAATACTTTAGATTATGGTTTTGGACAAAGTTTAAAGTTACTAAATAAAAATAAAACGGAAGCTCCAGAAAGACTATATCGCGTTTTAGATTTAGGAATGAAATTCGAATACCCTACCATGTGGATTTTTGGTGGACGTGGAGCTTTGGATATACGTGACATCGGTCATCCAAATTTTTCTTCTCGTAAAGCATTGCATGCGGGATTGGAATTTGATTGGACTGTATCTAATTGGTGGAAGGGCAGTTATCGCTTTGGTGTGAATCAAGGATATCCCACTTTTGGAGTTAGTGCTTTGCTATTTATGTTTAATTTAGATTTTGTGACTTACGGCGAAGACGTGGGAACTTACGATTCTCCTAAAGAAAATCGCATGTA
>JBPOJH010000157.1:0-2661 GCA_052033755.1 Bdellovibrionota bacterium
TAAAATTGCTGACACAGGATCAGCATCGATTGGCCCTTGTCAGGGTATTGAAATTATTTGGGACAACGGGAAACTTATTCGGTTTCCTCAAGTTGAACTACTCATTGATTTTTTGAAGAAGGTGGCATGATCAGTTTTAATCGAATGACGAAGGTATTCGTAAGTAAGGAGCCCACAGACATGCGGGCTAGTTATGATACTTTATTTTCCAAAGTAAGGGGGGTCTTAAATCAAGACCCTTACACTGGTCACTTGTTTGTATTTATTAATAGTCGTCGAACTTGTATTAAATGTTTGTTTTGGGATGGGACTGGTTTTGTACTTTTGTGCAAACGATTGAACGAGGGTCTTTTTTATAAAATAAACCCTATGCACAAGGGCGATGTTGTATTATCACCAGCGGAATTTGCATTGTTTTTTGAGGGCGCGGATCTTGAAAAGAGATTTGTAGAAAGCCCCCGTGAAATAAAAAAATCAGCCGCGGCATGCGTAGCTGTACAGCTATAGCATGCGGCCACGATTCCCCGTGCGGCATCAATTGCAATCACCGCAGATGTAGTCCACTCTATTAAGAGTGGAACAGATGGAACTATCAAAAAATATAAATTCAACAAAATTCGATAATTTTACACGAGATGATTTAATTAAAAGACAGCAGTTACTTGAAGATGAAAACCTGCGTTTAGTTCGTGAACTTTACGAACTTCGCCAGATTCAGATAACAGATGAACAGCTAAAACTAATCACAGAAGAGCAGTTGGCCGCATTAAATAATACGTTGTACGGTTCCAGCTCTGAAAGACTAAAAAAACCTGCAACCAAGAAAAAACCAAAAGAGCCACCCCAGCCTCGAATAAAAAAGCCCAGTGAAAGATATCCAAATATTCCAGTGCGTGAAGTTCCGATCACCTTAAACCCCACTCCTGACTGTGAGGTGTGCGGGAAGCAAATGACAGATTCTGGAATGACAGAGGACTCTGAGCAACTCACCGTGATTCCCAAAAAATATGAAATTTTAAGATATCAAAGATCTATTTATCGCTGCAGTTGTCATTCTTGTATGGCTACGGCACCAATGCCACCAAGGATTATCGAGGGTTCTGCGTATTCTGATGAAATGATTTTAGATGTGGTGTTATCAAAATATTGTGATTTGATTCCGATGGAGCGATATGTGCAGATGGCCGGTCGTGGTGGGTTGATGGATTTACCACCGAATAGTTTAATAGATTTAACGCATAAATTTGCGGATTTTGTGAGAGAGGTTTATCGGCAAATAAAAGCGGAAGTTTTAAAATCACGAGTGTTAAATGCCGACGAGACTCCGCACAAGATGTTGGAAGGTAGTGATAAAAAGTCATGGTACTTGTGGGGATTTTCAACTCCAGTACTTTGTTATTTAGAATGTCATGATACACGTAGTGGTGATGTGGCGAGTGAAGTTCTGTTAAATTCTATGTGTGAATTTTTAGTAACGGATGTTTATTCTGGTTATGGTAAAGCCTTAAAGACCGTGAATTTATCTAGACAGCTGAAGCAGCAGCTTACGATTAAAAGTGGATTTTGTAATGCCCACTCCAGACGTTATTTTTATAAACCACGTATGAATTATGCGGAGGCTAATTTTTATTTAGATCATTATCATGAGATTTACCAATTAAATGATGTATCCAAGGGAAAACCTGTGGGTGAAGTTCTTAAACTCAGATCTCAAATGCGACCCCATTTTGAGGCGATGAAGAAAATGGCTATGGAAGAACTACCCAGATATCCGAATCAAAATCAGTATAGAAAAGCATTGAGTTATTTTTTAGAAAACTATGAGGGACTGACGTTGTTTTTAACGGAAGCTGATGTTCCGATAGATAATAATGCGCAAGAACGACTGCTGCGCAGTCATGTTGTGGGACGAAAAACATGGTACGGCACGCACTCGGAGCGTGGAGCTGAAACGGCGGCGATACTTTTTAGTATTGTAGAAACTTGTAAACTCAATGGTGTCAATCCCAGGGAGTATTTTGCGGATCTTGTAAATACAATTTTGAATCGCAAAAAAATACTAACTCCCGATCAGTGGAAAATACAAAAAACAATATAAGCCAGCTGGCTTTACTGCAAGCTCACTTATCTTTAAGTGAGTCCTGACCTCCTTCCCGGCTAGAGGGTTGATGAGTTCGTCAACTCGATGGGCATCAGCTGATGATGACTTGACATTGACGTTAACAAACTAACCTTACGCTGAAAATGTCGGGACTTTCGACGATGTACTCTAGATCTCTTTCCCCCATAGCAATCTTTAACCTTGCCCACATCATCTGAGTAAATTGAATATCCATCATCGCAAAGGGTTTTGTGATTTCTGTAGGAACTTGCGCATCGCCCATTAAAAAGGAACCAGGTCGAATTTCATGTAAAATGGCTTTTCTGTGATTTTTGACTGGATCTCGTACTACTTCATGCAGTCGACGACGCTCTTCCTCTTCGGTTTCTAATTTACGACGGCGAGATTCCTCAGCCGCATTCTGCTGTGTAGGCTGCGATTGCTGTAGCATTTTTTGTTTTTTGAATTCATTCCAGACTGTTTTGAAATCAGGAATATTACTTTGTGCTTCGGTGATTGTTTTATTATATGTTTGCTGTAACTGCGATGCTTTTGCACGT
>JBPOJH010000001.1:0-69607 GCA_052033755.1 Bdellovibrionota bacterium
AGTTATCATTAATTGCTAAGTTATGCACATGCAGCCCGCCAAACAGGCGACCACTTTTATCTAAACCCATTTGAATTTCCGTCGAGTAAAAACTAAGACCGTATTCCTTATTTGCGCTAGATGAAAAATTATCTGACAGATAGCTTCCATTGGCATCCAGATTCCAGCTAGCCTGAACCCAATTGGTTAAACCACTGAACAATGGCCAGCAACTTACCACTATTAACTTGAAGAATAGAGTATGATTTAAGAATTTCCGAATCCCATGAAAAACGAAATCATTCAAAACCAGAATGGAAGTTTTAATTTTGAAATCATTGTTTATTGGAAAATTCATAATTGCCTCGTTTTATAAGGCCTTAAGGATAATTCTCCTTACCTAATGCCCCTTCCATGACTTGATAGTCATGTCGACTATAAATCCGAAGGAGCAAAGACCTAAAACGATATCGGCCAATTAAAAAATCGACTTAAGATAAACGACGGAAACTAGCCATAAAAAAGCCATCTCCACGGCCTTCATCTGGGTTGATTCGTAGTTGCTCTTCTAAAACAAACTGCGAGGGGGCGATTTGCGATAAAAACCACTGGACTTGCTCTTCGTTTTCCATTGGTAAAATACTGCATGTCGAGTACACCATCAAACCATTGGGTTTCACTAATTTCGAATAGGAAACTAAAATTTCCCTTTGGGTTTGTACTAGGTTTTGAATCTCTTCCAAAGTTAACTTCCACTTTGCATCTGGATTTCGCTTTAAAACGCCCAAACCTGAACAGGGCACATCCATTAAAACCCGATCAAAACTAGACTCTAGACGCTTCACAACTTTGGCCGAGTCAATCAGTCGCGTTTCAATGATATCAACCCCATCACGAGCCGCGCGTTTTTTTAATTCTTGCAATTTCCAATCATGAATATCCATGGCAATAATTTTGCCTTTGTTCTTCATCAAAGCCGCCATATGCAAGGATTTACCGCCACCACCGGCACAAGTGTCTGCGACTCGCAAGCCTGGCTCTACTTTCAAGAAGGGAGCCACCAATTGACTGGCTCGATCTTGAACTTCAAATAAGCCTTCGCGAAAACATTTTGATGAAAAAACATTCTTACGTTCTTTTAATGTATAAGCATTTTCTTGATTCGGTATGGCGGAAATAAAAACTTCATCTTGTTCTAAAAGTTTTTGTAAATCTTTGGATTGTGGTCGCAAAGTATTCGCTCGAATATCCACAGGAGCTTGCTGGTTCAAGGCTTTAACAATGGAGTCCCAAGTTGGAAGACTTTTTTCACCCAGTTGATCTAACCAATCCGGAATACTTTGTTCAATCGCGCGCGGCAAAGGTTTAGTGGATCGCTGTGTATTCCATTGAGTCAATTTTTTCTGATAAAAATCGGCCTCATCAAACCAAACAGGCCATTCGTAACCTTTGATATAACAATGCACAGCCCACAAACCTTGTAGATATTCTTCTGATTGCGGTTCTGTTTTTTTGATATTTTCTAAAATGTATTCGTAACGTCTTTTCCAACGAACAATACCGTAGATAGTTTCAGCCACCAAGCGGCGATCCCTAGATCCCCACTTGCGGTGACTTTTTAACATGGACTCAATCACTTTATCGGCATGTCTTTGTTCATAGAAAATCTGACTAAGGGCTTTTACAATCCCGTCCACCAAAACATGGTGATAAAATAATGAGCTCATGTAATTCCTAAAATGTAAAAACGGCTCCACCAGAAATAGCCGTTGCGTTCAACTGACCATCCGACAAAGCATGTAAATGATTTTTCAAACCGTATTCGATAAAAACACCGAAATTTTCAATCAGTTCCGTAAATCTTGCCCCTACCATTAACTGGTAATCAAAAGACAAGCTAGATTCTTGTTCGACTTGCGTAAAAAATACACCCACGCCAGCGCCAATACCGAAGTACAAGGGGAAGTGACTTTCAGCCATCGGCAAAGTTAATAAAGGCATTAAACTTAACTTCGTGGCTCGCGTGTCATCTAATTTGAATTCGTTAAAATCCGCTCTTAAGTTGACATCAATATTGTGCCACTGATCAAACAAGTAGGTGACACCATAACTGGACTTAGCAACACCGTCTCTTTTATCAGATCCCTTCCACGCATAGGCGGTCGAGTTCGTGTAAGAACCAATATGTAACATCAACAAATGTTCGCTAGCGCCTTTGGTCACTTTTTCAAAAGTTTCTTTCGCAGGTTCGATTTCTTTGTCAAAGTATTCAGCCGCTTTTTTACGACCCACTTCTTTGGCAAACGCGGTTGTCGCAATAGTTAAGACCAAAAATGACAAAACAACTAGAAAAAATTTCCCACTGAAGTCTTTCCAAACTAACCCCATACAACCTCCCTTTTTTTACTTTCTTTATGACCTAACGCGAAAAGCCCTGTGAGTCAATGAACTTGACCACTTAGCAATGTCCGCCTAACTTGTCGAAATATGAAATGCCCTTACTGTGGTCACAACGAAGATCGAGTTTTAGATACCCGCGAGCAAAAAGATGGCGAAGTGATTCGTCGTCGTCGCGAATGTTTACAATGTAAATCTAGATTTTCGACCATCGAAAATCTAAGTTTGGTGTATCCCTATGTCATTAAAAAAGACGGTCGCCGAGAACCCTTTTCGCGCGAAAAAATTTTAAAGGGCTTACAAGCCGCTTGCCAAAAACGCCCTGTCAGTTTGGCACAAATTGAATCCATCGTGGATCGTATCGGAATTTGGATCATCAATCGCGGAGAAAAAGAAATTCCATCAAAATTAATTGGTCGTAAGGTCATGAACGAAATACGTCAACTGGATGACGTGGCTTACGTTCGTTTTGCCAGCGTGTATCGAAATTTTCATGACGTGCAAGAATTCATGGAAGGTCTTGAAGACGAATTAGATGGTGATAATTTTGAATCTCCCAATCAGCTTATTCTTAAACCGGAATCTCAATCTGAACCTTCAACTGAAGACCTGAATCACTAAAAAGGAATTAAACCTATGCGACGCCAATCAAGGGAAATTTCCCTTCAAGTATTATTTCAATTAGAATTCACACCGCAACTGAATATGACTCAGTTCTTGGATCTTTTCGAACAGACTTTTGATCGAGATACTTTAGATTATGCACAAAAGCTTTTACAGGGCGTGCGCAACAATATGGAAAAAATCGACGAGATGATTCAAGCGGTCAGTCAGCATTGGAAAATCAGTCGTATGGCCATTATTGATCGAAATATTTTACGCCAAGCTATTTTTGAAATTCGTTTGTCGGATGAAATGATTCACCCAAGTATTGTGATCAATGAATCCATTGAGCTGGCCAAAAAATATGGTACGACAGATTCTTCTTCGTTTATCAATGGTATCTTAGACCAAATTGCAAAGGGGTAATTTTTTGTGGCCCATTCTATTCTAAGCGTAACTCAATGTTTTCAAGCCGGTGATGATTTATGGATCGTGGCCGAGTATGAAAATTCCAAGCTGACACAAAAAATAGATTGGTACCTTAATTTTCAAATTTCCAAATCACAACTGCATCACCGTCCTATTATTTCTGATTTTTTAGAGTCGGTTGTTGAACAGTGCGAACTTACCAAATTCACAATGACTGATAAAAACGTTTTAATGATCGCTCCGCAAGGACTATTACCTGCACAATGGGTTGTGGTTGTTCCTGCCTTAGGGGTCGAAAATTTAAATGCATTGCAAACCTGGAGAGAACAAGTCGATGAGGTTTGGCAAAATCTAGGGCGACCAAAAACCCGTGTGTTTTTGCCAGCTCAGTTTTCCATTCAAGATGTTCTTAGCTCTGGTCCTCAACTACCCGATGAATTCAGTCTAGTTGTCGATCCCGCTGGTTAAATAATTTTTCAGACTAGTCTAGGTCCAAAATATTTTTTTTGCTAAGTAAATGTTGCTGACTTCTTTGCTTTAAAAAGTAAAATCTAAGAAACACCCATTAAGGAATAACTTCACGACAAGTTATATAGATATATTTACGACAAGACCTTTAAAGGATTTATATGAGCGAGACAAATCCATCCAAAACTATTTACATTATTTCTGATGGGACAGGGGAAACAGCTGCCACGATGATTCGTGCGGCGCTGGTTCAATATCAAGGAAAAGATATTCACATCGTTCGCTGTAAAAATATTCGCACCGAAGATCAAGCCTTGTCTTTGATGGATGAGGTTTCTGAACATAAAGGTATGATTGCCTACACCGTTGTAAGCTCTTCCCTAAGAAATAAGCTTTTTGAAATTTGTAATCAAAAAGGCATTCCCCATGTGGATTTGATGGGTCCATTACTGTCAACACTGGATACTTTTTTTGAGGTGTCTAATTCCAGCCCTCAGGCCGGCATCCTGCGCACCGTGAATGAAAATTATTTTCGTCGCATCGAAGCCATCGAGTACACCGTCAAACACGACGACGGTAAAACCATGAGTGGCTTGGCTGAAGCCGATATTGTTTTAGTTGGCATCAGTCGAACTTCAAAAACTCCTTTATCTATTTTTTTAAGTCACAAAGGTTGGAAAGTCGCCAATGTACCTTTGGTGCTAGGCACCCCCTTACCACCTGAATTATTTAAAATTGATCAAAGAAAAATTGTGGGTTTGATTATCGATATCGAAAGCCTGCAACGCATTCGTAAAAATCGCTTAGAAAAATTTGGGCAAGATCCTGGTGGCGAATACGCCAGCCTTGGTCATATCGTTAAAGAAATCGAATACGCACATGCATTGTTTAAACAAAATAAAAAATGGCCTGTCTTTAATGTCACCGATCGGGCGTTAGAAGAAACAGCTACAGAAATTATTCGTATCGTAGCCACCCGCATGGGATGGCCCGACTCGGCAATGTACTAATACCAATTCCAATAATTAATTACCCAAGGCGCAAGCTTGAAGCCGTATTGTAATACGGCGAAAGCGCAGCAACGCAGAGGAATTATTTAGTGGAATTGGTATAAGTTATAGTTTTTCTTGTTGCAATAGGGCCTGATAAAACACATCCGCTAAAGCCTTGGCTTCGCCTGTCTTGCGACAATAATAGTAGAACTCCGTTTCGTAATTGAACTCTTTCACGTGAATGTGATTCAAACGACCCATTCGCACTTGCTTTTTGATCGACAGTGATGGCAAAAATCCCCAACCTAAACCAGATTCAATCACGCGTTTCAAGGTGCCCACATTAGTTGAAGTAAATGTTGGCTCGACGTTAGCTTGATCTGTTTTTAAAGCCTTCTCTAAGGTTTCATTGAAGTGTGGATACTCACCTGTGAAATGAATCACTGGATACTTATTGTATTCAGTCAAAGCAATCTGTTTTGGCATGTCGGTTTCTTTGCCAGAACCTACTAACCACATTTCTTCTTTGAATAAAAATCGACGATCAGCTTCTTGTAAATCATCGTGAAACTGCGCTCCCGCATCGGGCAAAATCACGACATCTAAATTGCCTTTTTTGAATTCGCGAATCAACTCGTCCCCTTTGGAGTAATCAATGCGGATATTTAATTTGGGATTATATTTTAACAATCGACCTACGATGGGACTTATTAACTGCACCCCTACTGAGTTTAAAGCACCGACTCGTAATTCTCCCTTAAGCTGCGCCCCCATGGCTTTAACGGCGACTTGTCCCTGCTGCGCCAATTGCAAAATCCTTTTGGCATAATCAAATAGAACTTCCCCTTGCAAAGTGGGTTTGATTTGACGAACACCACGCACTAACAACTCCACACCTAGATCTTCCTCTAAATTTCGTATCTGCTGACTGATCGCCGGTTGAGTCAGAAATAATTTATCTGCTGCCCCAGTCATACTTCCTTCACTGATTACTGTTACAAAAGATTGAAGTTGGTACATGTTCATCATAAAGAGGCCATCCTTTCGTCTAGTTTTTCTCTGTTAGATCTGTCAGCTTTATTAGCTCAACTTAGATCTAATCACACCTCTTGGCAGGATACAACTACACTTGCAATTCCTAAAAACTAAATTCACACTTATATAGTACATACGCAAAGGACGACATCTATGTTTAAAATAACTGGCATTAAATACTTAGGCTTCTGTTTTTTTGTTACAACACTTTGGCTATTGCCTTCTTTGACCGAGGCTAAAATATTTAATAACGCTTATATCTCTTTTGATATGCCCGACCGCTGGAATTGCGTCTTAGAACACACCGAGTGGGTCTGTCGCAGCACCACTGAACAAGAAGCCAAAGAAGCTATCATCGTTTTAACAGCCAAAGAAGTTGGCCCCACGGATTCCTACGAAGCTTACACACAACATTTAAATACACCACAGACAATCAACTTTAGTGGTCGTCCCTATACTTCTCGCATTGCAAATGCACCGAAGCAGTCTAAGATTAACGATCAAATCTGGATTGACGGACTTCATCTGGGTAGCGAAGTTCCTAACTACTTCACTCGTTATTTAGCCACCATCAAAGATCGCATTGCGATCCTTGTCACCCTGAGTGCGCACAAAGATCATTACACCAAATACGCAAATGATTTTCTAAAAACTGTGGCAAGCCTTAAGGTCATTGCTACTTCTAATCTTCTTAAAGATATGAACCCGGGTGGTAATCAAGGTGGAACCATGGGTTCAGCACCCATCTGGGATAATGTCCCAATGCCCGGCGATATGATGGAAGATGAAGATGCCGTGGCTGCTGCCGCTGCTCGTGAAAAATCCAAAAAGACCAAGCAAATGATGATGGGTCTTGGTATTATTTTATTAGCCATTGGCGTATATATTTATCTTAAATCTAAAAAATAGAAGGTCGTTATGAGTTCAGCTGGAACAAAAAATCAACATTGTCTTGTTTCACAGGACGCCAATATGTTAGCGATCAGTGTCGTTGGAACTATTGACGAAAATTTTGAGTTCCCACGCTTTGACAATGTACCTGCCTTGGTTCGAATTGATTTAGCGAAAACCACAGGCATTAACTCTAGGGGTATTCGAGATTGGATCGAGTGGATCAGTCGTTTTATCAATACGCGCATGGAACTGCACAACTGCCCAAAACTTATTATTGATCAAGTCAACATGGTACAAGATTTTGTTCCCAAAAATGCGCTCATCATTTCATTTTTTGTCCCTTACTACTCGGAAGACACAGAGGAAGAAAAACAAGTCTTATTCCTGCGCGGTCAACACTTTGATCAAGGTCGTGTCGATGCCCCTACCGACATTGTGGACTCTGCAGGAAATGCCATGGAAATTGATGTGATAGAATCAAAATTTTTTCACTTTTTGCTTAAATAATCTTTGTACTCAACTGGCCATGGCAGTTGCTCAAGGCCCTTCACTTTGTTTTTGTCACCATAGACTACCACTAACAATTCGTTGGGATAATAACCTTTCATAATGACATCATTCACATCTGATAGTTTGGATTGCTCTAAGTTATAATTATAATATTTCACATAGTCATCCGAAACACGATACATGCGCAACATGGCCATTAAGGCGCCCTGACTATCGACCGTTTCTACCACGCTAGGGAACTGTCCTATCATCATATTTTTAGCCGAGTCTAATTCCAAGTTCTTAACTCCACTGTTCTTAAACTGATTAAAAACTTGAAAACTTTCTTGTAAGGTTTGTACTAATTTTTCATGCGCACAAAAAGTTTCTATTTTAAAAATACCCACATCGCGAAATCCCTCAATCGTTGAGGAAATGGAGTAGGTCAATCCTAAATCATCACGAACTTTTTGGTTCAACCTAGATGCAAAAGCTCCACCTAAAATAAAATTTGATAACCGATATTTTAAATAATCTGCGTGCGCTCGTGGGATCGATCGATGCCCCATCTGCACTTGAGCTTGCTCTAAACCCTCACGGTGATAAAAGATGACTCGCGTAGTAGGAGGCGTGACTAAAACTGGCCCCACATCATAGTTCACTTCTTTGGGTTGCCATGCTCCGAACTGTGTTTTCACTTTTTCTTTAAAGGACTCATCAAACTTTCCTCCCACAACTAAGACCGAATTATTAGGACGGAAAAATTGAAAATAAGTTTTAATCACTTCGGTTCTAGCAATTTTGTCTAAGGTGGATTTATATCCCAAAATAGGACTCGACCATCTGGTACCCTGAAATAATTCTTGTCTAAACAGTTGGTCAATAACGATATCCGGGTTGTCTTTTTGCTTTTCAATTTGTGCAATGATCTCTTTTTTCTTTTTAAGAATTTCAGGTTCTTGAAATGCAGGATTTAAAATGACATCACTAAATATACCTAGCAAGTCCTCTTGATACACAGACATCCCGTGAACCGCTATCGACGACTGATCCAAGCCGGTATGTAAAGATAACTCGGAACCTAAATACTCTAAATCCTCGGCTAACTTGCTAGCGCTACGATGACTAGTTCCTGACTCTAAAGCATCCACAGTTAAATTTGCAATGCCTTCGGCTCCAATGGGGTCACTTTGCGATCCCATGCCGACTGATAAATGAAAACTAACTCTGGGCAAGCTGGGTTCGGGAATAAATAATATGACTAAACCGTTATCTAATTTGATTTCTTCGATTGGCCTTAACGAGTTTTCCACTGCTTTTTTCTTGAGACCTAATGTCGTACATCCATTCACTAACAATCCCGTTAATAGTAAAACAGTTCCGGCTTTTAATATTTTTTTCAAATTTTTCATGGCACCAACCAGACCTTTACGCTTTGATTTTTATTTAAATATTTCTTAGCAACAGATTGTATTTGTTCGACTGTCACCGCTTCATACTCACTCAGATCCTGAAACAACCGTGAATAATCACCGAATAAGATCTCATTAATGGCTAATGCCTGCGCCTTGCCATCGATGGTCGTTAAGCCGTCTACGTACTGATTCAACAATCGATTTTTGGCTTTACGTAATTCTTTATCCGTAACAACTTTCTTTTGTAGGTTTGAAATTTCTGACCAAACCATATTTTCTATTGCCGCTTTATTGGTTTTATTTCTGGAATTCACTTGTATCGTAAAAACACCGGCTTCTTTCATGGTCTGATTATAAGCCCCTACACCACTAGCCAAAGCTGACTCGTAAACCAACTTGGAATGCAACCGACTAGATAAACCATTACCTAATAACTCTGCTAGTAGATCCAATTGATAGGATTCTTTCTGACCAGATTCTGGCGATTGAAATCCCAATACCATCATTGGTGTTTGCACATGATCTTTGACTTCTTTACTGATGGCCTTCGTAATCAAAGCCAATTTATTGGATAAAACCAATGAAGAATCCAGTGATGAATGACCAGCAACCTTCTGACTGGATTGCATCTGAGTGTTTGCAAAGCTTGCTTCGGCTTTGGGTACCGATCGGTAAGGTAAATCATCATAGTATTTTGCAATTAATTTTTTTGCAGCGTCAGTTTTAAAGTCTCCAGATAAAACTAAGACAGCATTGTTTGGCACATAATAGTCCTCAAAAAATTTTCTTAATTTTTCAGATGTATAGGATTCGATATCTTTCATCCAACCAATCACTGGCCAAGCATAAGGATGACCTTTAAAAATTTCGGCAAAAAATATTTCTCGCAATCGACCTGCTGGAGTATTGTCTGTTCGCCATCGACGCTCTTCGGCCACCACTTGCAACTCACTTTTTAAATCCTCAGGACGAATCGCCAGGGATCGCATGCGATCCACTTCCATATCCATAATTAGTTCTAGCTTAGAACTGGGTAAGTTTTCATAAAACCCAGTGTAATCATTGGTGGTAAACGCATTATTCGTCACACCGTTTTCATGAAGTATTCGATCAAAATCTTTGCCCGTATATTTTTTCGCGCCTTTAAACATCATGTGCTCTAACATGTGAGCGGCTCCAGTAACGCCTTCATGTTCCTCTTTCGAACCCACCTTGTACCAAGTATGAAAACTGACCATAGGTATACTGTGATCTTCGTTTAACAACACCGTTAATCCATTTTTTAGTTGATATTTTTCAACTGGAAATCGCAGGTCTAGTTGATCAGAACTAGGAAATCGATTTATAGAGTGCTTGGTTGAATGACTATCGTCTTGTTTTTGTTTCGCAGATAACTTTTTCAAGTTTTTTTCAACGGCAAAGGAATTGACAGGAAATGATAAGATAAAAATTAGAAACGCGGTCTGAATTTGGTGTTTTTTAGTCATGCAAAAATTATTGCACAATAAACTCAGAAAAGTAAACGTCCTTTACAACACCTTCTTTTAAAGTGGCATTGATCTCTTGAGCAATTTTTTCTTTCAAAAACAACTTGCCTTGGATACTTTCAACTTCCGAAAAATTTTTTTCATTTAAAATGCGAATCACGCGGTCTCGTACTTTAGCTCGGTTCTCTGTATCAATGACTTCTTCAAATCCATCTTTACCTAACATCTCTAGATTCACCTCGATACGTATCGATCGCTTCGGTTCGCCCGACAAATTCACCGTGAACTTGTCCATGGTATAGATCAATGGCCCAAAATCTTCTTCTTGTTTTTTACTTTCTTCCTCTTTGGCTAGGTCTGCCTCGGTAATAGCTGGTGGATGCCAACCTAAAGTTGCAGCGTAAGTCATATACAGACCCCAGCCACACAATCCCAAGTTGGCGACAGCTAAGACTACACCCAAAATCAGCTGAATATTGAGTGGCTTTTTTTCTTTACCTTCTTCTTTTTTTTCTGCCATTTCATTTTCCTACATTTTCGTTAATTACTTATCGGAGAATCAAAGCATTGGCTTTAGATCCAGCCCCTCTTGACATTTTAGACGCACAGAGTTCCAATAGAGGTATGAGTTCAGAAAATAAATATCCTTTTTGTCAGATGGCATCGCCTAATGGGGCCGCGCTTTTGGTGGCGTGTATGACTTTTCATACGACATTCTGGACTTCCATCCAGGCTCATGCCGCAGCCGTGACCGCAACTTCTAATAATCCATCTCAAACTGAGACAGTGGCGACATCGAATGCCAACACCGAATTAAAAATTCCTAGTGGCTTAATTAGTCTATCCGAAGAGGACACTTTATCAAAGTATTCCTTTGTCGTCGATAAATCCAAACGCATTATCGAAGTATATTCCTTTGACAAAGAAGCCGCACAAAAAGAAACCAATTCTACTTTTCCTTTTGTGCAAAAAATTGCCGAGTACCCGACAGATATTGGTAAAAAAATGGGAGACAAACAGAAAGAAAATGATTTTCGCACTCCAGTTGGGATTTACTTTCTTCAACGCGAATTAACTCAACCTGAAATTCCCTATGAAACCTATGGCAATCTAGCTTTTACAACGGACTACCCTAACATCTTTGACAAACGTGATTACAAAACAGGTTCAGGTATCTGGTTGCATGCAGTGCCCGATACAGTTCCTTTGACTCGAGGATCCAGAGGCTGTGTTGTAGTACGCAATAACGTCATTAAATCCCTGAAACAGTTTTTCAAACCTGGTCAAACACCCATTTTGATTTATGACGAAATTAAATATTTAACGGCCAATGAACATGCTCAACAAAAACAGAAATATTTAACCGATATAGAAAACTGGCGCACCGCTTGGGAAAAACAAGACGTCGATACTTATATTCAATATTACGATGATAGCTTTCGCAATGATGAGATGAACTACAAGCAATGGTACAAGCACAAACGAAAACTGAAAAAACTATATTCCTTTATTAAGGTGCAATTAGGAAAGCCTCTGATCTTGGCCAACAAAGACCAATTCGTGATTCGAGTGCCGCAAAAATATCAATCGAATTTGCACGAAGACTATGGAATTAAAACCATTCATGGACGCTTAGATCAAGCTACAGGTTTTAAAATAATTCGAGAGGAGTGGATACCTCTCGATAAAATGCCAACTTCAACAGAAGCGATTGCTAACATTCAAACTGTAAAGCAACCGACGAACTAAAAACTAGTGAGTTTCTGAAGACTCTTCTTCAACATCTAAATCTTCGTCCTCTTCCATTTCGCCATCCAAATTTAAAGCGATTGAATTAGCCGCTGAATCTTCTAGTGAAGCCATGTGCTTAGCCACTTCTTCTTTGGTCAATAAGCCTTGGTTGATTTTTGTTTCCAATAAACGAATGTCGAATTTCATATCATCCATTGCTTCTTTTAAATTCTTAATAGCCATTAAATGCCTCCTGGAAGCTATTTTTTTAGCACAACTATTGGGGAAAGAGCAAGAATTTTCAAGGGTTATACTAAACCCAGTCACGTCACTGGCGATGGTTTGCCGAGCGTGACTGCAATGACGGCTGTATTTGGGATGATTCTCTAGAAATTAATTCCAATATTTAGGTTCTTTTTGATCTTTTTCGTTATCCACAACTAATTTTAAACCCGTCGTGCGTTTTTTAAGCTTTTGATTCCATTTCACCCTTTGCCAGCGGCCGATTATCCAAAGCATAATAAAACCAGAAGCCAAGCCTCCTAAATGGGCTAAATAAGCGACATCGCCACCTGCCACATCCGAAGTTAATAAGTTCGAAAATTCAATGGCTCCCAACAGCATGACAAAGTATTTAGCCTTCATCGGAAAAACCATAAATGCGTAAATCGTACGATCACCAAAAATCTTGCCGTATGCCAATAACAAACCAAATACAGCCCCGGAGGCTCCCATCACAGGAACTACAAGCCCCATGGTCTCTCCAGGACGAAACCAATAATAGATCCAATTGCCAATACAATAAAATATCGCAGCACCTACACCTGTTCCCAGATAATAACTCAAGAAAAACCGTCGTCCCCAACGTTCTTCCAAAGACACACCTAAAAACCACAACATCAACATATTGAACACAATGTGCGAGGCATTGTACGTATGTAAAAACATGTACGTAAATAACTGCCAAATATTAAAATCAAAAATCACTTTAGCAGGATATAACGCTGCAAAACTGGATAAGGGCACTCCAACAAATTTTTCTAAAATAATCTGACCAAAAAACCAAATCACTCCATTGATAATCATTAACCATTTAACGGTGGGAGTGATGGAAAAATTCATCGAGACGGACTTGTTATAACTCATATATATCCTATTTGTTCTATATGTGCTTTTTAATTATTTCCTGCAATCGTTCATAGGAAGTTTCTAAACTTTCTATGACTGTTTTCGTTTCGGCTATTAAGGGAAAGAAGTTAAGATCACCAGACCATCTAGGAACCAAGTGATAATGTAAATGGTCTGGAATACCTGCGCCGGCAACAGCACCATGATTCATACCCATGTTTATTCCAGCTGGCTCATAAGCTGTCGAAACGGCCAGAAATGCCAAACGCAAAGTTTGATGCAAGTCATGATACACCTCTGGTTTTAAGTCCAGTAATTGACCACCATGCTGCTTGGGTAGAACTAAAACATGTCCCGAATTATAAGGAAATTTATTTAATATAATCATTGAATGCGAACTTTGGTACAAACACAAAGTTTCAAACTTTGGCTGGTGTTGAGCCGCCTCACAAAAAACACAATTTTGAGGCTGAATTATTTTTCGCACGTACTTATAGCGATCGGGTCGAAACAAGATATCGCGTTCAGCAGGCCAAATATCTTTTGCCAATGATCTCAACTTTGATGGTTGACGTTCAGATGACAAGGACCGTTTGTTGATTTTGGTCTTTTTGACAAGCGTGTTGGATTTTGTTTTTAATTTGTTTTTAGCTTTCATTTTGGAAAGTGATTTTTGTTTTTTCAATGGACTTATTCCTATCTGCTAACACATCAATTAAATAACTTAGACATTTAGCATATGAAGGAAAACTGCCGCTGGCAAATGCTGAGACACTTTGACATCACCCCTCGCGCTGAAAAGGGTTGAATTTGCTCGTAATAATCTCCAACATAGAGGTAATTCCAATTCATTCTGGTCCTAGCCTTGCAATAGATATCGTGATGTCATAAGTGCAAATCTTTTTTTTAAGCTGGATAGTCAGCTATTTAAGCAGTAAAAAAGGGAGCGACATCCGATTAACACCTAACGTATTTGACAGACATATTTGTGAATATATTTGCGAATACTCACTAAGGAGACACCATGAACAAACCAAAATTAAGCCAATCCCTCAGTCGAAAATTATATACAACTAAGCCCGAACAAAAAGTGGCTGTGGCTTATGCCTTCATGAAAGAAAAGCGTGTACGTCATTTGATTGTCGTCAATCAGGATGATTGGGTTGTGGGAGTTCTTTCTGATCGCGATTGTCAACGCGCAATGAAAACCACTGTCGAGGCACAGCAAAACACGCGAGTGATTTCAGAAAGCTTTTCAGAACAAGATTTAGTCCAAGACTACATGAGCTGGACAACTGAGACCGTCGATATAGACATGCCGATCGAAGCCGTTGCATCGCTGTTCTTAGAGAAAAAAATTTCTAGCGTGCTTGTGACCAAAGACTCTGAAGTCAGCGGTATAGTCACCACAGATGACTTGCTATGGATTTTAGTTAGCTTGTTGAAGGATTCTGACGATAGCATCCTTGATAAACTAAAAATGAGAGTCACCGAATCGGAATTGGGATCTTTATTTCATACCCTTAGCCAAGCCGGTATTTAAGGTATTTAATAAAAGGCGAAATTAACTAAAAAAAATTTAATCTAAATCTAAAAATACTTTGCTGGAATAATACCAATTCCAATAATGAATTGCCCGAGGCGCAAGCTTGAAGTTGTATTGTAATACAGCGAAAGCGCAGCAACGATGGACAATTATTTAGTGGAATTGGTATAACGGCAAAGTATTTTTGTTATCAATCATCAACCTTTGGAGTTCAAGCTATGACCGTTCCTACTGATATACGAAGTGCCATCAGCCAAATTAAAAGTCATGATACTGTTTTTATACATGGTGGCGCCGCCACTCCCCTAGCCTTAGTTCAAGAATTAGTGCTGCATAAGGACCGATTAACAAACGTTGAAATCGTTCACTTACATACCAGCGGCGAAGCTCCATACGCAAATCCTGAATATAAAGGGATTTTCACCGTCAATAATTTTTTTGTTGGAGCCAATATCCGCAGTCGAGTCAACTTTGACAATGTTGACTATATTCCGTGTTTTTTACATGAAATCCCTTCGTTGTTTCGAAAAAAAATAAAAAAAGTCGATGTGGCTTTAATTCAAGTCAGTCCACCCGATCAACATGGGTTTTGCTCTATGGGAACAAGTGTAGATACAGCTTTAGCCGCGGTAGAGTGTGCTAAAATCGTCATCGCACAAGTGAATCCACAAATACCAAGAACTTTTGGTGATGGCATTATTCCATTTAAACGCATTGATTATGCAATTGAAGTCAATCAACCTTTGCCGGAATCAAAACCAAAACCATTGGGAGAATTGGAATTGCAAATTGGAAAAAATGTAGCCTCTATCATCGAAGACGGAGCCTGTTTGCAGATGGGAATCGGAACCATTCCTGATGCTGTTCTGGCCAGCTTAACACATTTAAAAAACCTGGGGATTCACAGTGAAATGTGGTCCGATGGCGCCCTAGAATTGATCGAAAAAGGCATTGTGAACAACTCATTAAAATCTGTTCATCGCGGTAAGACCGTCGCTTGTTTTGTTGTCGGAACTAAAAAAGTTTTTGATTATGTTGATAACAATCCATCCACAATCATCTTAGAATCCGCTTATACGAACAATCCAACTATTATCGCACGTAACTCCAGAGTCACTGCAATTAACTCTGCTGTCGAAGTCGATTTGACAGGACAAGTTTGCGCCGACAGTATTGGACATCATATTATTTCGGGAGTTGGCGGCCAGGTGGATTTCCTACGTGGAGCGGCGTTGTCAAACCAGGGAAAACCGATCATCGCTTTACCATCAAGAACCAATAAAGGTGCGTCACGATTAGTCGCCACCTTAAAATCCGGAGCGGGAGTTGTAACGACTCGCTCCCATATTCACTGGGTGGCCACAGAATATGGTATCGTCAATTTATTCGGAAAAAGTATTTCCGAAAGAGCCAAAGCTTTGATTTCGATAGCGCATCCAGAAGATCGCGAGAATCTAATGCGAGACTTTGTTGAACACTATATTTAAATCTGATACAAACTAACAAACAAAAGGAGAACAAAAATATGTCATACGTTGTCGCTTGGATCGATTCACAGGAAGCTAAATTATTTCACTTTTCACCAGGCAAGGTGGACAAAGAAGATATCAAAAGAACTGCAGAAGAACATGAGGAAGGAAAGTTTTTTCACCGTGTTGCCGATCACATGAAGCTAGATTCTCATGTTTTGGTCGTTGGACCTGGATTGGGTAAAAAACATTTCGTTCATCATCTTGAAACACATAAAACTCACAAAGCCTTAGTTGGACGTATTGTCGGAGTGGAAAATGCCGATCACCCAACAGACGGTCAAATTCAAGAACTAGCTCGTAAATTCTTTAAGAAATTTGATTTGTTTCAAAATCCTTAATTTGCTTTTTTAATTGTTTTGCGGCCAAGGCATAACCACCTTGGTCGCCACCAATAAAGTGTACATGTTGCGAGTTTTTTAGATCTCGCACTAAGCTTGAAAGACCCCTAATATTGCGAGAAGCTAGGTAGATCTTTGTAAAAATTTAAGTTCTGCATCTTGACGAGATTAATAACTGCCAGGCATCAAAAATAAAGGTTTATTGGCCAACTCTAAACGCAACACCTGTGATAAAACTTTTCCTGGATTGACTTTTGAATGTGCCTCTTCCTCATCACCATTTAAAATCTCTAGTAAGCCTGGCCTGTTTTTGGGCGGCTCAAAAATTTCGTAATTATCACCTAATTTTGCCAAATCAGCAGCCAGCTTAAATCCATCTTCAAGAGTACCCTCTTGATCAACTAAGCCCAGCTTAATTGCTTGTGAGCCATTCATCACTCGGCCATCTGCAATGGCTGTCACGTCTTCTGGTTTCAAGTTTCGTCCATCGACAACCGCTTTTTTAAATTGCTCTAAAACATCATTGATCAAGCCTTGAAAATATTCTTTTTCGTCTTCGCGCATAGGTCTGTACTCGGCCCCTGAGTCTTTATATTTTCCTGTCGTTAACGAGTATCTAGAAACTTTGGCCCATTCATACAGTTTTTCTAGATTGGTAAATTCCATAATAACACCGATCGAGCCAATCAAGGTTCCCGGAGCTACCATGATTTTATCTGCTGCCATCGAAGCATAAAAAGCCCCTGACGCATTTAGTGCTGTCGATACGACAACCACTGGTTTTTTGTAAACTTCACGCGTGCGCTTGATTTCTTGATAAATTTCTTGCGAAGGACCTACGACGCCTCCTGGAGAATTTACTTCAATCACGATAGCTTTAATATGATTGTCTTTACGATACTTAACCAATTGCTTTATGAACTTGCGACCATCTAAAATAATTCCTTCTAATTCGATATGCAAAATTGAATTTTTAGATGCGACTTTTGTTTCCGAACGACCAAACAAAGATATCGCTGATGAGCCCAACATAAATAAGAATAAAGTTCCAAAAATAAAACACAATAAAAAGAACATCATCCACGGATTTTTTTTCATCTGCCCTAACCTTTCACAATTATCAAAGCATGTACACCGAATAAGGATAACAGCACTATATATAACCAGACAACTGGAAAGGACTTTAGTCTAAATAAAATTATTTTTCTTTGAATTCCAACAATTGAAAAATTAATTTTTCTAGCAAGTCTAATTGTTCTTTTAAACCACCCTGCGATTTAGCATTTCCTAATGCAGATTCTGGAGCAAAGGACAAGGATTGCAAATGGTTCATCAATTTAACAATACCATCCCCATGTTTATTCCGAAGTGTCGGAGGTGCCTCTTGCAACCATTGCTCTAAAGAACTATTCGTCGACTGACTTAATTTTTCATCATTTTGCATAACGCTGGAACTAGAAACCTCATTCAATACTAAATACAACAAATTGACTCCACTAGTACCAAACTTGCGATAATCAGCACTTTTTACTTGTTGTTGCAACAACTGAAGACGCTTTTTAACTTCCTTGATTATGTCCTTTTTTTGTTTTAACTCAAATAACTCTTTTTTAGCCTTCCACAATAGGACAATTGCGATCACAAGATAAATAAAAATCCAAACCCATTTGGCCTGCGGCCCATCTAGCGATATCCAACTAGCTGATTCTAGACTGGCATATGGAACTAAAATATTTTCAGACACAGTGGACTTAGGCTGATCCGGATCTAATTTTAGTCGCGCATTTTCAGACGTGGTTTCCGCTAACGCTTCTAAAACTTCAATTTTCATGGATTGCGTTTTGGTGGTGACAAATTTTTTCGTTTTCGAATCAAAAAAACTAAAGCTCATTACCGGAATTTCTAATAATCCCTTTTGTCGCGGGATCACTAAAACATCAAACTGCTTATAGCTTTTTCCATTTTTAAAAAATTTGGATTCAGACTTTGTATCGTATACTTCCACAATCGAAGGTAAATTTAAAGCAGGTAACTCGATCATCTTCGCATTACCTTCGCCTTCAAATCGAACTTTAAGATTCAAGGGTTGATTGACATAAAACTTATCTCCCTCAACCGCTGCATTGACGGTAAAATTACCAACGGCTCCCGCAAAATCAGTTGGTCTGTTTTCTGTTGGGATCGGGTGAACTTTGATTGGCACTCTTTCACTGGATTTAGTGTAAGTGTATGGTTTTCCTAACCCGAAGGAGCTGAATGGATTTGTTGGCAACGCCACACTGGCTTTGACCTTATATTCATCAATGACTACATCTCCGGCTTTAATTGGAAATAGAGCGTGACTGGCTAACAGTGCTTTTTTGTACGCGACACCATTGATAATTTCTTGCGTGAAGTTCAGTGCTGGCACCTCTTCGATTATTTCTTTCCAGAAACCTTTTAAGTCAGGAAATTTTAATCGATCCAACGACATCAAAGCCCCACGAGTTAAAATGTACCAACTAGCCGTGATTTGTTCGCCCTCATAAACTTCTTTTTTATCTAACTCTAGCTGAATAAAGAAAGCTTCGTTTTGATTCTTAGGTACCGTCCTAAACTGCGGATCCGCAGGAAGTTGTCCTCGGTTTCGCATCATTTCTTGCAGCAGTCGGTCGGCTTCATCGATATCTTCTTCGTCTGGCAAAACTCCTTGTGGTAATCCAGGCCGTTGCCCGCGTGGCGCTAAAGTGGCGCCACTGCCTTCTGGCAAAACTGTCATGACAATTGGTTTTGTAAAATAATTTTTACCATTCACTTGCACTTCAAAAGCAGGAATTGTTATTTTTCCTTTTTGTTGCGCCCCAAGCAGATAAATAAAATCATAACGTTTTTGTGTCTGAAATTGCATACCGTTCGGTCCTTGCACTAACTTAGTGGAGGTCGAAGTGCTACTGCCGGAATTAAGTAAATTAAATCCATTCAAATGTGGAACTCTAGGTTCTTGTACATCTACAGATTCTGAAGACGTGACTGAAACCGCAACCTGTACCGAGTCCCCTAACCCCATTTCATTTCGATCCACAGTCGCCTGTACACTCACTGTTGGCGTCGCTAACGTTACATTTGAGAATAAACTTAGAACAGTTATCAAAAAAATAGGAATCACGTTACACCCTACCAATCTTTATCCTTTGGTTTTTCTTTCACTTCACGTTTATTATAATCCGCACGAATTTTTTGTTCTTGTTGTTTCAATTCACCTAAGATTTTATTGACATCACTTGGTGACAAGTCCTTACTTTCGAATGGCTTTGGCTGAGGTTTATTGGACTTATATTTCTTATTTTCCTCATCGGGTTTATTCTGCTTATTTTTATCTTGGGAGTCTTTACCATCTGAATCATCTTTTTTATCAGAATCATCCTTATTATCTTTGCCATCCTGTTTTTTATCTTTGCTTTTATCCTTGTTCTGGTCATTCTTATTATCTTTCTCGTTATCTTTACTATCACCTTCGCCACTATCTTTGCCATTTTGTTGCTGATCATTCAATAATAACTCAATGTTGGTTTTTAATTCCTTCGAACTGGAATCAATATCTAAAGCCTTGCGATAATATTGAATGGCTTCCTCTTTGTGTTTGCCAAGATGATGAACGACTCCTAAATTAAAATTTCCAACAAATTTTTCTTGCGCGCTTTGTGCTACTTGCAAGGACTCAGTGAAAGCAGCGATGGCCTTATCGGGTAATCCTTGTTTTAAATAGCTAACACCCAAATTATTCAAAGCGATGCTAGATAATTTTTTTGACTTCAAAGCTTGTAAAAAATACGACTCGGCTTCGGCTGTCTTGTCTTCGTTTAAAGCTTTGCTGCCTTGATTAATTTTGTAAATGGATTGCACATCCTCAATTAAATCAGAAACTGCTGTTGTTTGTTTTTTTTGTTCATACTTATCAGTTGAGGCATTACTGTCTTGCAAGGTGATATCGTTTGACTCACCTGCATACATGCGAAAATTCACTCCTAATGTGATCCCTAAAAAAAGAAAAAACAATGATGGCAAAGTCGTAGATTTTCGTATCCCTTTTATATCTTCTTTGGGACTCACAAAACGACCACGCCAATGATGCTTGAAAAAGTCAGTCAAGTTCCGCCGACGATTGATCAAAATTTCGATCAACGAAATCACAAATGCGAACAATAAAAATATTTGAAATTTTTCTTCATATTGAGTCGCCACCTGAGACTCAAACTGAGTTTTTTCTAAATGATCTAAATCTTGTGACAAATCTTTCATATAAGTTCCACCAAAACTAGCAAAATAAAAACTGCCTTGTCCCGATTTGGCAAGTTCCTGCAACATTTGTCCTTTCACTTGCGTTAATACCGTATTGCCTGATTTGTCTTTTTTATAAGAGCGTAAATAACCCATGTTATCGCGCTCCGGAATGGGGGCCCCTTTTTCTGTTCCATAAGCAATCGTAAAAATGTGAATTCCTTTTTTCGCAAGCTCTTTCGCTTTTTCTAAAGCGCCTGGTTCTTGATCCTCGCCGTCCGAAGCCACAATAATCACGCGAGTCGCTTTCGAATCCTCTACCGCTGACGCGCTTTCATCTCCACTACTTGTTCCAACCCCGCCTCTATCAAATGCTAATTTTGCTTCATCCAGAGCCTCAGTAAAATTGGTCCCCTGCGCTGAAACACTGGTTGTAGCAAGTGATTCGATATACATCTTCAATGCGCTGGGATCGTTCGTTAACGGTGACTGCAGATGCGCTGAACCTGCAAACGCAATCAACCCCACTTTATGTCCGCCAAGCAAATCCACCAATTTTGTAAGTTCACTTTTAGCTTGCTCTAACCGACTGGGTCGTAAATCTTCAGCTAGCATACTTTCCGAAACATCAACCGCTAAAATTATTTCAACACCTTCACTTTTAATTTCAGTTTTGCTTTGACCAGCTTGCGGCCTAGCCCACGCCAAAATCATTAAGATCAATACCAAACTGGTAAGAACTTTTTTCCAACCATTTTTTTTCGGATCTTTTGATAATGTTAAAAACTCCAAGACTTCAGGTTTAAAATACTTATTAATTTTTAAAGAAAAATACTTTCTGATTAAAAATTCTAATATCCAAAGTGCCGGCAATAACCACAGCCATACCAATTTTTCAGATTGAGCCAATCTCCACATATTAGAGTCTCCTTTCGATCCACATATTAAGGGCTCCTTCTGAAGATTGTGATGGACAACACCCAAGATAAAATCAAGAACACAAAAGCCGGAATTAAAAATTTTTCGAAGACCTCTGTGTATCGTGTGTACTTATTGACATCAATCTTTGTCTTTTCCAATACATTGATGTCATTGAATACTCCACCTAATGAATCTTCGCGACTGGCTCGATAATATTTACCACCCGTTTCTTTAGCCATTCGCCCCAGTAAATCTTCATTCACCGTACTTTCAAAAGGCTGATAAGTTTTAATTTTATTTCCAAAAACGTCTCGTTGATAAACAGGTATTTTGGTAGGACCATCTCGTCCAATACCTATCGAGTAAACTTTAATTCCGTAACCCTTGACAATACTTAAGCCCGTCTCGGGATCAATGGTTCCCGAATTGTTTTCACCATCCGTCATAAAAATCATCACTCGGCTTTTAGCTGTGGACTCTTTCAAACGACCGGCGGCGTTCGCCATAGCCACACCTAAGGCAGTGCCATCTTTGATACGAGCCTGTTGTGCCGTTGTGATTTCACTGACACGTTTTAAAATCAATTCGTAATCTAGGGTCAAGGGTACTAAAGTAAAGGCTTCACCAGCAAAAATCACAACTCCGATGCGATCACTACTGCGCTGCTCAACAAATTTGCGCAAAGTTTCCTTGGCCGCTTCAATACGATTCAGCGGACGCATATCTTCAATAAGCATTGAATCCGAAATATCCAAAGCAATGATAATATCTATCCCATCAATATTTTTTTTCACCTTGGTGTCGCTAATTTGCGGTCGAGCCAAAGCCAAAATTAAAAAAACTTGCGATACCAAAATCAACGCGCTTGGCACCCAAACAAATTTAGCCTTGATCCCTTGCGATTGCACATCAAAATTTTTCAATGAAGATACTTTTAAAGTTGGATTATTTTTTTTGCGCTTCCAAAAATTCCAGATCCAAAAAACAGCTAGCGGTAAATAAAGCCAAAAGTATTGTGAAGAATGAAAAGTCATAAATTCCTCTTCCAAATTTCAATGCCATCCACAATATGCCTAGCTTGTGATAATAACTGTTGAAAATCTGACATCGATAACTGTAGTCCTTTTTTTATTCGACTAGCTTCTGCAAAAAAAGATCTTAGGTCTTTAATGGTTTTTTCTAGATGTGCCTCCTGAGCTCTTTGATCATCATCCATGTATCGCCGTAAATCTTTTTCGATATAACTAAGTATTTTTTGTGGTGTTAAAAAATATGTCGGCAATTGAAATTGTCGTCCCAAATAAAACAATATACTTTTATGAAGTTCAGCAAATAACAACTCAGGATTTTCCGTTTTACGACTCAAACGTCGAACTTGAAAATAAAACTCTGTCGATGCTTGTTGCGTTGATTTATCAAAGCCCATTTGCTGAATCCATTTGCGAACACGCCAACGACGCCACATTAGCACCGACAAAATCGATACTGCCATCAAAACAACACTTGCCACGATCACCCATAATAACAACGGATATCCAAGACTAATAGGTCCCATCGGTCCATAAGGTTCGGTTTTTTCATTGGGTTTTAATATCGACTGCACTTCAAATTGAATTGGACTTAACACCACACTGCTATTCGCGTCTACCAACTGCACGGCATTTAATTGATGTTTCCCGGCTTTAAGACTTCGGACCATCAACTGAAACTCTTGCGAATCTTTTGGCGTAAAACGAATTAAATCTAATTTGTATTGATCTTGTTTATCCAATCGTAACTCTAAAGGCTCTTTCAACATAGGAGCCGCTGCCGGCTCTTTCAATAACGGCGCCGATGCCGGCCAGTGACAGATTAAAAAAAACACATCACCCACGGTCAACTGTGAGCCCATATTGGACGCGCCTGAATTTGCAATATTTGGAATTTCCACCTGACAATTCACTTCAGCCACGTTTTTGCTTCCTTATCTTTTTTTCCTTTTGAAATACTTAATTACTGGATCAATAAAGGTTTCAGCATTCACAATTTCAATGCGGTCCACTTGCGATTTTCTTAAAAACTTATCTCGTTCCGACACCCGTACGGCGCGAGCCCTTCGATACGCCTCTTGAAAAGAATGACTGGACGAATCCACTGTTAAGACTTCTCCTGTTTCAGGGTCTTCGATATCCACCAAGCCCATCGCTGGAAAATTTTGCTCTAACGGATCCTCCAACACTAGTGCTGTGACATCGTGTTTTTTCGACAAGCTTCGTAGTCCCACATCAAAATTTTGATCTAAAAAATCACTTAAAATAAAAACAACCGCCTTTTTCTTTAACAACCCTTGTAGATACTGAGCCGCCACATCTATCGAAGTCCCTTGTCCTTTAGGCTTAACATAATACAGGTCACGTAAAATTCTTTGCACATGACCACGCCCTTTCCCTAATGGAACAAAATGCTCAACCCGATCAGTAAACATCAACATTCCCACTTGATCTTTATTACGAACAGCACTGAAGGCCAATAGCGCTGCTAAATGTGTCAGAGTTTCTCCCTTAGCTGCGTATTGTGATCCAAAATCTAATGAGGAGCTCACATCCACCAATAAAAACATGGATAACTCACGCTCTTCTTCAAATTTTTTAATATAAGGTTTTCCCGCTTTCGCTGTTAAAGTCCATGAGATGGCCCGCACATCATCACCCGGAACGTATTCGCGAAAATCAGCAAAAGTCATCCCTTGACCTTTGAAGGCCGTTTTATATTCTCCAGCGAAAATATTATTCACTAATCGACGTGTCGATAGCTCTAGTAATTTTACTTTTTTTAGAATCTCCGCTGGAATTGGATCCATTAAGGAACCTCGATATGACCAAGAACTTCTCGTATCACCTCGTCGGATTTAACATTCTCGGCCTCGGCTTCAAATGTTAAAATTAAACGGTGTCGTAAAACATTATAAGCAATGGCCTTGATATCTTCTGCAGTCACAAAACCACGACCTTGCATAAAGGCGCGCGCTTTTGCTGCGCGAATTAAACTTATACTGGCTCGAGGAGATCCGCCCACCGCAATCAATGGCGCCATTTGCGATAAGCCATATTCTGCTGGTTTACGTGTCGCCATAATAATTTCCACGATGTAATTTTTTATTTTATTATCGACATAAATTTGATCGCAATAGTGAGCCGCTCGTAATAATTCTTCTTGACCTATTACGGGACGAATTTCTGGAACAACTCCCGAACCCATTCTAGAGATAATTTCTAACTCTTCTGTTTTGGTGGGGTAACCAACGTTGATCTTAAACATAAAACGATCCATCTGCGCCTCGGGTAATGGATATGTGCCCTCTTGCTCTAAGGGATTTTGCGTCGCTAAAACCAAAAACGGTCGATCTAATTTGTACGAGGTCTCACCGATCGTGACTTGTTTTTCCGCCATCGCCTCTAATAGTGCGGATTGCACTTTGGCCGGCGCTCGATTGATTTCATCTGCCAAAACGATATTTGTAAAAATTGGCCCTTTTTTAGGAGCAAAGTCGCCCGTCTTGGGATTAAAAATCATTGTACCGATTAAATCTGTCGGCATTAAATCCGGAGTGAATTGCACGCGCTGAAACTGCAAGGAAATTGATTTCGAAACCGCAGAAATCGTCAGGGTTTTTGCAAGCCCCGGAACTCCTTCTAACAATACATGGCCACCCGTTAATAACCCCATGATAATGCCTTCGACCATTTCTTTTTGTCCAACGACGACCTGACTGACCTCCTGAAGCATTTTGCTAACAAACTGACTTTCTTTTTGTATCGCTGCATTCAATGCCATGATATCCAGTTCAGGATTTTTATTGGTTTGATTATCCACCGCTCCGCCTTTTGTTTATTTACTTTTTGTTTGTATGCTTTTGTTTTTACACTGTTGTTTTACGCTCTTGCCGTTTTTAAGCTCTTGTTCGTTTGCATTCGTCTTACATTAGTTTCAATTTATTATTGTTAGTCTAATCACAAATAACGACACCGTCTAATGCAAAGCAAAAATAACTTGCCCTGCACCTTAGAATTTGATTCAGTATTTGAATGAAAACTTCGACCAAGGTCTGGATATTTTTAACTGTCTCATCATTAATGGTCTTGTTTACGGCTTACGAGTTCTTAGGACGCTGGGGACTGCTGATGAGTTTTCTAACTTTGGTGGGTATTAATTCACTGATTTTCTTTTTCGGTGAGTCCTTAATTTTAAAAAAATTAAATGCAAAAAAATGGGTCGGCCAAGATCCTTGGGGCCTGTTAGAAAAAATCCAATCCTTAGTGACTCAGTTGAATCAAAGTTCACATTTAGAATGCGAAATGCCTGATTTATATTTGATCGAGCAACAGTCCGCTTCTATTTTTTCAGTTTTTCGTCCTTGGAAAAAACCGGCCTTATGCTTGACGGAAGGCTTGTTAAAAAAATTGACCACATCGGAACTTGATGCCGTCTTAACTTATCAATTGATTCACATTCAAAACTTTCATAGTTTTTCGTTCTCAATTTTGAACGTTTTGTCCAATGCCCTTATCGAATCGGCGCAGTTCGTGGATCAAAAATTGAAACTACCAAAGATATTCGAAAGTCTAGTTTCACCCCTTAGTCTTTTATTAATCCGGATTTATGTCAGCCCTAAAATGTTTTTAAAAACTGACGAAAATACGGGGGGATTGATTGCAAATCGAAAAGATTTAGCGACCGCTTTTTGGAAGCTGACTTGTTTAGGGCAAACACTGCCACTGGCAATCCCTACAGGCACTGAACATTTGTTTATGATACCACCGGATAGAGCTCCCAGCCAAGTGCATCCCTCATTAGAGGAACGGCTACGCAAGTTGGTGGGTTACTACCCGATTTAATTAATACATCTACATCTTACGAGGAACGGAGTTCGGAATGGAAAAGTTAGAAGCCTCATTTAGTGTGTTAACAATGTCTATCGCGTCCAGTGCGGCTATGGCCTTGGGTTTGGCCCCTCACCCACAAACGGGTGAAACGCAAAAAGATAAAACGATGGCCAAATTCAATATTGATTTATTATTGATGCTAAAAGAAAAAACTAAAGGCAATTTGAATACTGAAGAGCAAAGATTTATTGATCATATATTATCGGACTTACAAATGAAGTTTTTAGAATCTAACTAATAAAAATAAAAAAATGCTAACCAAACAACTAGGAGAAAAATATGAAAATTGAGAAAAAATATTTCAACCTGTTTCTTAGTTTAATCGCCAGCTGTAGTTTGTTGATAAGCTCAGACTTCGCATCGGCACAAAAAAATGGAAGCGCCGGATACAAAAACGGTGATCCTTTACCTGCTAATGCCTTTATCGAATTAGCAAAATTAATCAACCCCGCTGTTGTGAACATCTCAACAACCTCGATGCCAAAGCAACGACGTGGCAATGGTTATCGCGATCCTTTCTTTGATATGTTAGAACAATTTTACGGAGTTCCTGTAGAACCTCGCGCTCGTCCACAGCAGGCTTTGGGTACAGGATTTATCATTCGTGATGACGGACTTATCGTGACGAACAACCATGTGATCGCGGGAGCAGATACTATTTCCGTGCAGTTAACTGAGGGCTCGAAAAAAACTTATGAAGCCACCGTGATTGGAAGCGATGACCGTACGGATTTGGCGTTAATTAAAATTAAAGCGGAAGGTAAATTACCTTTTGCCGAGCTAGGTAATTCTAAAGATGTCGAAGTGGGAGAATGGGTGGCCGCATTTGGAAATCCATTAGGCGCTGGTCACACGATGACCAAAGGAATTATCAGTGCCAAGGGACGTGATATTGCCGAGTTGAATAAATTTCCTTTATTGCAGACCGATACTCCGATCAATCCGGGAAACTCTGGTGGACCTTTAGTGAATTTAAAGGGGCAAGTGATCGGCGTGAATAACGCCATTGTAGCTGGAGCACAGGGAATTGGCTTTGCGATTCCCATTGATGAAGTAAAAAATATTATTCCACAGTTGGAAAAAAATGGTCGCATCAAGAAGGGCTATTTAGGTGTGGGATTAGCAGACATTGATCCAAACGCCGCATCTAGCTTGGGTTTGAAGGATGCAGAGGGTGTGATCGTGGCTCAAGTGGATAAAAATGGTCCAGCTTACAAAGCAGGAATTCGTCCTTACGATGTGATCAAGGAATATAATGGTAAAAAAATCACGAACTCAGCCGAATTGCAAAATGCCGTGGCGGACACGACTGTTGGCAAGATAGTAAAAGTGGAAGTGATTCGCGAAGCCAAATCTAAAAACTTTGATGTCACTATGAGTGAGCGCCCCGAAGCCAACTCACCAGCCATGTTAAAAGGAAAAAAAGAACCCTCTGTCGGTCAAAAAGCGCCGTTCAATGCAGGCTTCAACGTGGCTGATATTAACGAGTCTATGATCAAAGAATACAACATAGATTCAGAATTAAAAGGTAAGCCGATCGTGACTGAAATTCAAAATAAAACTGGTGCCGCACAGTCTGGGTTACGTCCTGGCGATGTGATTCTAGATGTGAATCGCATTGAAGTGAATAATTCCGCAGAGGTACTAAAAAATTTGAAAAAAGGAACTAATACTTTGCGCATCGCTCGTGGAGCACAAATTCGCATTCTATTGCTGAATGTTGAGTAGTAGCTGACAATCGTATTCAAAAAAAATTAGTACACAACATGTACCAAAACAGGAGACTAAAATGAAAATGTTAAAGAAACTAACTTTATCGATGATCCTTATGGGATCTCAATTGGCCATTGCCGCAGAGACTGGTCACAATCACGGCCATGATGACGCTGGCAAAACCACATCAGCGACTTCAGCAAAACCCGCTAAGAAATTTGCGGTGGATGAAGCCTTAAAGCAACGTATGACTGTCGTTATAGACACGGTTGAAAATTTCGCAAAAAATGAAACTCATACCAGTCAGAAAGAACATAAGGCCCAATTTGCACAGGTCGGAACCAAAATCGAGACCACTGTTCAGGATATTTTTAAAAGCTGCAAATTAACTCCAGATGCAGACGCCGCCATTCATCCAATTTTAGCTTCGTTACTGGATGGGGCTTCGTTATTAAAAAAAGGAAACGGCAAAGTTGGTCTTAATAAAATACATAAGGCTTTAAAGCAGTACGAAGATTTTTTCGATCATTCGGGAACTACCCCTCAGTAGTAGCTGACTCGTTTTGAGATCTGGCTTGTTATACATTACAAAGAACAAGGGCCTTATTTTTTGATAGTGTTCAGAAATAAGGCCTTTGCTGTATCAGATAGGCTAAAGTATAGGTCTGGATTTTCCGAAAGAACTAGCAGAAGACATTTTTGAAATATCAACTGGGAGTCTGCTATGAAAATCACCGAAGTAAAAGTGCATCCTGTGAACGAGGATCGCCTGAAGGCCTATATCTCGATTACCATCGACAACTGTTTTGTGGTTCGCGACCTGAAGATTATTCAGGGACCGACTGGTTTATTCGTGGCCATGCCTAGCAAAAAGCGCAAAGACGGGCAGTACCGTGACATCGCCCATCCCTTGAACCAGGACACTCGCAAGGAAATTGAAGATCAAATCTTCGAGGCCTACGAGAATGAGCTAAAATCCTTGGGAAGCTCATTGGAGTCCTTGCAGCAACGAAAATCCGATTACGACGACTAATTAATTAGAGCCACTTAAGTGGCTACCTCCAACAAACACCAAAAACTGTGCAATTATTGAGTTTTTTTAAAAATTTCTTGCCTTACTAGCCCCTTTTGCAATAGTTTTGTTGGTCTATAGTTTTAAACGACGTTGGGGTATCGCCAAGTTGGTAAGGCATTAGATTTTGATTCTAACATTCGTAGGTTCAAGTCCTGCTACCCCATCCAATCTTCGCTTAAAACATTTCGCGACTTTGATTTACAATTTAGGTTTTACCTAAAAAAATACTGGCCGCGAGCAATCCAACCACCGATCGGTGGTTTTTTTGTTTGTAAGTGTCGTCGTTCTCCCCAGCACAATACAATTCAACGCATAGCTTCGCCGATCGGTGGGTTTTTAAATTTATATATCAGGTCGTTCAGAAATTAGTGGACTCTATTCCTTTGAAATTGGGAATATGAATAGTTATTAGATCACCTGAAAAAAGTGAGATTCAAAAATGAGTATTAGTTTTGAAGAATTAATTAAGGTGACTGATTCCTTAAAAGTTTCCAATGAATTACTACGTGAGTTTTTTCAAAAAGAACCACAAAACATACCGCTACATAAAGCCTTACGTGATTCTTGCATTCAACGATTTGAATTTTATGTCGAGCTATCCTGGAAAACTTCAATGAAAGTCCTTGGGTTACCAACGAAAGCGCCAAATTCAGCAATTCGCGAAATGGCTCAGAATAATCTAATAGATGATATTCAGCTATGGTTTAGTTTTTTAGAAGCTCGAAATAAAACTTCCCATACCTATGATGAAGACATTGCTACATCGGTATATAGCGAAGTCGCAAGAATAATTCCTGAATTAGATCAATTGATCTCTAAATTACAGGTATTACAAAAATGAAGTATGGTCTGACGAACGAGGAATTGAATTTTCTTGAGACCAATTTAATTCAGCCCTTAAAGCAATGGAATGCGAAGGTATATATATTTGGCTCTAGAGCAACCGGTAAATATAAAAAGTTTTCTGACGTAGATATTTTATTTTGTCCTGACGTCAGTAAGCCGATACCAAATCATGTGATATATTCTATTAAAAATGTTCTTGAAGAATCTAGGTTTCCCTACAAAGTTGATTTAGTAAACGAACATGAATTGGCAAGTAGTTTTCGCGATAGTGTAGATCTAGAGAAAATTCAGATTTAACTTGGATAACCTCCGCTACCCTCTACTGAGAAATTTAAATATATTGGGTGTCTTTTTTGTTTGTGACTACACTAAATGGAAATGCTATCAAATTATTCATGCAACCACTTATACGAAAAACTCAGCGATTAGTTATACGTCCGCTTCAAGCAAAAGATTATAAGGCTTGGAAAGAAGCCAACCTGCAAATGAGTAAACCTCAAAACACTTGGGACTTTGGCCCTCGACTGCCGGAAACACTCAACAGGGCTAATTACAATAATATCCTTCGCACTCAAGCAAAGAACCGAAAGCAGGACTATATTTATGACTTAGCCGTGTTCAATAAAAAGGGACAATTTATCGGCGCGGTTTCTCTCATGGAAGTATCTCGATCGATTTCTCAAACTTGTTTTCTGGGCTACAGAATTTTCAATCGTCATTGGGGACAAGGATATGCGAATGAAGCCGTCAAGGCGATCATCGACATCGGGTTTAAAGATTTGAAACTCCATCGCATTGAAGCCGGAATAGAACCAAACAATCGACGATCATTGAATCTAGCTAAGTCTCTAAAAATGCGTCGTGAAGGAGTAAAAAAGCGAGCTTTGTTCCTTCGCAATAAGTGGGTTGATCTTGTTATGTACTCTCTGACCTGCGAGGATGTCGGTCATAAGTTCGATACCAAAGGTCTTGTGTTGAAAAGAAGGATGTAGTCATGAATCCAAAATCTTCGCTCACAATTTATGGAATATTGATCATAGACATGTTGTTCACATCCAAAACGTAGTTATTCGGTTTGCCATTCAAAATATTAGACAGTACAAAGTATGAACCAGCGTAATCCCCTATCGGTGGTTTTTATGCCAAAGAACCATTATCTCTAAAAATCAAAGAATCGATGTTGGCCGATTTATGAAAGTGTAGCGGACATTTTTGATGATTGCTGAACGATCTCCTATGCACGTTCATGACCTAAGGGCAAATTGGGCTATCGCTATGCTCGGCATGGGTGTTGAATCCATACGATTTACCCAAGCTCATTATCTGAAACCATGCAGATTTACATAAGAAAGGACGTTATAAGATGACTAAAAATTACTTCCTAAATATAGGAAGTTCTGCTATATTAGCAATTAAGGACGAGCAACGTGTATCGGCAGTATAGAGTCAGCGTAACAATGGGTGGCCATCACTTTGATGAGGTTTGGATTGATCCCCACTATGAAGAGAAACATAAAGACAGCATCAATGATGAACTCATCTTGGAGATAGTTAGGAATCTTGATGGCTGGCTAATTGTTTTAAGCGCTGTAGTTGGCCGCTATAGCTTCTATGAGGCTGATGGCGCCTACGACGAGAAGATGTATCGACTGATCCTGGTTGTACCGTCCGATAACAGTTACTTAGGCGTGAGAAATGCCTATAGGAGGTCCAAGTGAAAAATCCGGCGAAAAGGACAAAAAAATCAACTCTGATCAGAGTCAGCAAGACACCGCCTCCAGGATGGCCCTCCGAGGAGGAATTCAAAGAGGCTGAACGTAAAATGAGAGGACAACTTGCCACAAAAGTTCTGCCACGTAATGCTGGTCCAGTTGAGGTTGCCAAGCAAAGGCTATGTGAACACTTCATACGTTACTTACAAAGCGAGAAGATCACCCAGCGAGAGCTAGCAAAGCGCCTTGAAGTCACAGAGAATCGGGTCAGCGAAATTCTGCACTATCACCACGAGCAGTTTACTATTGATCGGCTCTTGGAGCTTTTAAGCAGGATTAAGCCTGGAATCACAGTCAAAGTTGCCTAAATCAATTAATATGTCGTTATCAGTTCTAGTTTTGAAGTAATATCAAAGGGGTAAGGATGATCCAGACCCCCTATTTTCGTTAAAATATTTCGCGACTTGGTTTTACAATCAAGGTTTTACCAAGAATACAGACAGTGAGCAATCAAACCACCGATCGGAGGTTTTTCGTTTGAATAACTCTGGAGCTCCTAAATCTTCATTTAAAAGTGACTCTGACTATTTTCCTGATGACTTATAGATTCCTCCCACTAACCATGAAGAACCAAATCTAATAATCAAAAAGATAATTTCGATATTGAAACTTATTTTTTGCTCCTACGGATTTAATAAATTTGGTGTGATACAAATTACTATCGATAAATTGCGAGTTTATAATTCTAGAGGATTCAAATCTAGCATTCGAAAGATTGGAATGATCAAAGATCACATGGTCCATTATACTATGACTAAATAACGCATAACTAAGATTGGTATTAAAAAACTCCACTCCCAAAAAACTTGAATCATAAACTCTTAGTCCGCTTAAATTCATATTACTAAAGACTTTATCCGTAACAGTTACACCACTGACCCAACCGCACTCGGCAATAACTCCCACGTTGTATCCAAAGTATCCGTCTTCGCTTAAACACTTTTTCAATCGATTGTTAAAATGATATTTCAACACCCCTTCTGTATCATCGCCTGAATCGTCATCCGTCACTGGCAAAGTCGTTGATGTTGTAGTCGTCGTACTGGAGGTGGTTGTTGTACTGCTACTCGAGCCACCATCCACAATGCTTGGATTTGTCGTCGTAGTCGTCGTACTTGTTACGCTCACAACCGCTGAGTCATCAGGAAACTCAACATCAGGTAAAGGCTGTTCTGGAATGGGCTCATCAATCAAACCTGGCTCAGCAACGGCCGGTACTGTCGATTCATCTTTTTGAGCTGAGCAGCTTATTATCATAAGCGCTATTAGTAAAATTGTTGTTGCGTGTTTTATATTTTCCATAAGTTAATTCTGCACTCAGAATGTTAAGGAAAGATTAAAAAACGCTATCGTGATTGTGATAAATATTTATCGATAATGTACTAAGTGATTAAATTCTTAAATTGAAACAACTTGCACCAATTCCAATACATAATTGACCCAGTAGCCAACTTGAAGTTGTATCGTAATACTACGAAAGCACAGTAACGAAGCCGAGTTATTTATTAGAATGGTTTTATGTCTTAACAAATGTCCTTGATATATTTTTTCCGATAAAAATATTTGCGAATCTCTTCCACCCATAAGACTAAACTAGCTACAACGCCAATAATAAAAAATTGTTCCAACGCAATTGGAGTCGTATGAAAAAAATTGGACAAGGGCTTCCAATAAATAACCAAAGCATGTAGAATATTTGCCAACACTAAGCCTCCAATTAGCCATCGGTTTTGAAGTATACTGACAGAAAAAACAGAGCGAGTCGCTGAGCGACAGTTCAATACATTAAACCATTGACTGACTACTAAGACTGTAAAAGTTTCTGTTTGCACAACATCTGCGGAAACCCCAGAGCCAGAACGAACTACATACCAACCAAAACTAGAAACAACAGAAGCTATAACCATTAACGGCATTCGCATCAATAGCCCATGGTCCAACAAAGCCTCATTCACTGGTATCGGCATCCTTTTCATTTCATCCCCTTCTGCCGGCTCCATGATTAGATTAATTGTCAGTGCTCCCTCAGATACTAAATTAAGCCACAAAATCTGCACAGCCGCAAACGGAGGCGGATACCCAGCAATTAACGCTAAAAATAAAATCAAAACTTCATCAATCGAAGTCACAAACAAAAATAGAATTAATTTTTTAATATTCTGATACACCAAACGCCCTTCAGCGATGGCTACTATGATTGTCGAAAAATTATCATCAGTAATAATTATTTTTGAAGCATCCTTCGCAACCTCTGTTCCCGTAATACCCATCGCAACACCGACATTGGCTTGCACTAGTGCTGGAGCATCATTGACTCCATCACCCGTCATCGCGACGACATGACCTTTTCGCTGATAGGCTTGGACAATTTTAAGTTTTTGTGATGGATGAACACGTGCAAAGACACTGATATCGTCAATCCTATTTGCAAGTTCATCATTCGATAAAAGATCCAACTCATGACCATCTATTGCTTGAAAATCCCCCTTAGCTATCCCCAAGGCTTTAGCCACTGCAACACCTGTCGCCTTATGATCACCTGTCACCATCACTGGTCTAATTCCCGCAGACAAACAGGCCTGTACTGCCACAGCCACTTCTTCTCGTGGCGGGTCCATTTCTCCAATAAGCCCCAAAAACAGGACTCGTCCATGGTATTCTGCAAACCCAGTTTTTGTATCTATATGCGCATCTGGAATCATACCCACTGCCAATACTCGTAAAGCAGAATTCGCCATTTGATGTGCCATAAATTTAACTTTACTTAAATCAAACTCTTCGACAATTTCTGATGAACGGTAGCTAGCGTAACACAATGGTAATAAAGCTTCCGGTGCTCCCTTAATATAAATACAAGACTGACCGTTAACTATATTTTCAGTGGCCATCATTTTACTAACTGAATCAAAAGGAATTTCACTAATTCGAGGGCTGCGCTCTTTTATGCTCTGAACGCTGAAACCCGCTTTTTCAGCCATCACTAACAACGCGATTTCTGTCGGATCACCCATCACTTTGACTTGTTTGTGGTCTGCATCTACGACTATATCCACATGCGAATCATTACAACAAACCACAGCTTCAATGCACTGATTTAAAGAAGCATTGGCTTGAATATCTACAGAGATTAATTGATTCTTTGTCAAAAAATGATAAAAACCTCCATCAAGATTATACCCTACACCCGTAACATCCAAAGAGTTTTCAAAGCTAGGTACATAAACTGAAACTACAGTCATTTCATTTCTTGTTAACGTTCCTGTTTTATCTGTGCAAATGATCGTCGTTGATCCTAAAGCCTCGACGGCTGATAATCGACGAACAACTGTTTTACGTCGAGCCATTCTTTGCACACCAACAGCTAAGGCCACAGTTAACGCTACAGGAAGTCCCTCAGGAACCAGTGACACCATTTGACTGACTGCTATCATAAAAATTTCAGAAAACTCAATACCCCGAACTAAACCAATGCCAATGACAGCAAAAAATAAAGCGAGCGCAACATAGACAATGTATTTTCCAAATTGCTGAATGCGAACTTCTAATTGCGTTTTTGGCTGAACAGTGGCCGTCGTCAAATCAGCAATTTTCCCTATTTCGTTTTGCATCCCAGAGGCAACAGCAATCGCTACACATCGCCCTCCGGTTATATATGTCCCTGCATAGATCATATTGCTTCTATCTGCTAATGGGATAACTCCACTCAACACAGATGTGTTTTTAAACACTGGAACCGATTCCCCCGTCAAAGCGGCCTCTGCAACAGCTAAAGACGAAACTTCTAATAATCTGGCGTCCGTTGGTACTCCATCTCCAGCGGTAACACTGAAGATATCACCCGGGACTAACTGACTAGCCTCAATCTCCGAAGCGAATCCATCACGAACAACACGAACTTTCAGTTTTGCATATTTTCGTAAAGAGTTTAACGACTGTTCGGCGCGTCCTTCTTGAATAGCTCCAATCACTGCATTTAACACAACCACAATCAAAATAACGATTGCATCTTTCTTATCACCAATCGTAAACGCAATTCCTGAAGCAACTATTAACAAATATATAAGTGGACTTAAAAACTGATGACAAAATAATGAAAGAATCGATCGACCACTCGAGCGAGCTAACTCATTCAGCCCATATTTCTTCAATCGAGTTTGCGCTTCGCTATGAGTCAAGCCATTCTTACGATCCGATTTCAAATTATCGATGGCTTCATCCGCAGTAAGATCATACCAATATTTTATGACTTGTTTATCTGGTTTCATAACCTTTTCTACCATAGAATAAAAACAAGTCATCCACCAATTATGGAATTACTTCCACACGATCTTGTAAATAGTTTTTGGCCTCCTCTTGAATGGCAAAGCTTCCATTCATTTGTAGTCGTTCAATGATATCTAGCAAATAGGTAGCGCCGATAATACGAGGAATAAAAACATAACTGGCCCCTTCCTGGTAAAGCTCCCTGGCCACATGAATATTTTCTGCCGTAACAATTATACTGCTATTGGGAGCCAGCTGCTTTAAGGATTTTAATAATTTTAAATTCGTCGTACCTTTTAAAACTTTATCTGGTATAGAACACACAATTACTTTCGCATGGAACAAATGCAAATGACGTAAAGTATCGACGTGACTAATATCTCCATACTGACAGTTAATACCCATCCGTACTAATTCTTGATGAGCTTCGGGACTAAAATCGATTACCAAAATTTTATCAATTGATTCCGCAGAAAAACGCAGCTGAATTTCAAATAACAAAGAACTGGCTTCGCGATAAAATCCCAAAAGCACTAAATTTGGATTCGGTCTTACTAGAGTATCAACTGATGACTTTGCCGATGTAGCAATGCGATCTTTAAATCCTAACTTTTCTAAGACATGATTAATTTGTATATATATTGTATGTGCTGCAGGAATCAAAAACGAAGATATCAACGCCGTCACTACCAAAGCAATGACAAACGCCTGCAACAGATGTGGCCCAACATGTTTATGCGCCAACCCCAAGGACGCTAACACCAATGAGAACTCGGACAACTGACTTAAGTTCAAAGCTGGTAATAAACTTGTTCGATTTGCAAAACCTAATCCGTACAATGTAGGATAGATAGTCAACACTCGACTTAATAAAACAAACAAAATAATTATAACAGCCAGCTTTAATACTTCAGCTGTCGGTAATGGAATTTGTAACCCCAAACTGACAAAAAATAATGTGATAAAAAAATCACGCAAGCTAGTGATCTTTGCAGCTACATCTAAGTGGTAAGGAAAAGAGGCGATTGAAATTCCAGCAACCAGTGATCCCATCTCTAACGATAAATGAAAATAATCTGCAATACCACACATCGCAAAACACCAAGCCATCGCAATTATCAACATTAACTCTGGTTGTCGACTGGCTTTCTTAAACACAATTGGTAAAATATATCGAGCGATTCCCCAGCTGATTAAAATTAATACCAATACTTTTGATATAGAAAGACCCAAGGCAGCTGCATTCAAATTCGCAAGATTCGGCTGCAACGCCAAAAACCCAATGGCAACAAAATCCTGTAAAACTAAAATACCAAGCGTAATTCTAGAGGGCAATGAATCCAAATCCATTTGATCCGACAATATTTTTACCACGATCAACGTGGACGACAACGCACAAGCGACTGATAAATAAATCGCTTCATAATTGCCTTCAGCAGAAGAAGTATCGGAAACACTCATTACACCTTTAAATAAAAAGTATCCCACCACTAAGCACGCAATGATTTGTACGGAGCCACTTAAAGTCACCGCCTTACCTGCATGTAATAGTTTTTTAATATTAATCTCTAATCCTAAGATGAACATCAACAGCACAAGTCCAATTTCAGAAATATTAGAAATGCTTTCGTGATTTTGAACAATACCAAAACCCAAATGCGGACCGATAACAACTCCAGCAACAAGATAAGCTAAAATCAATGGAACACCAATAAAATAGGATGGTAAGGCCACGACAGCGGCTGCGATAATTGACTTACCAAGATCAGCTAAGAAATGCCCATCCATAGTTTAGCTTACTCCTCACTTCTTATTTTGGAATTTTAGGACAATACCCCAAACGCGGCCCCGCACTTTCAGGAAATTTTCGACACACTTGCGGTCTGTTTTCATACTGTGTGCACAATCTGGTTTTTGAATCTAAAAAATAGCAGTCTCCGTTTTGCTTTTGTTGCAACATAAACAAACCCGTTTTTTCACGATACGAAGCCACTACCTGGTCTTTCATTAAACGCTTAGCTAATTTTTTGGGGGACTCTTCGACTTCTTCTGGTCCTGTTAATCCCAATCGAATTAAATCTGTCGCCAGAACCTCCAGGGGCATTGTGCAACAAGTCCCAATGCAGTTATTGCAAATATCATTTTTATATTTGATCCAGGTCCAGGGTTTATCTTTATTTACGCTCATGATTCATTCATAACCCCTAGACCTAGGACGTGTCTATACCTTTGTCTCTAGAAATTACTAACCTAATCACAAATACTCGGTTAAATTTTTATCTATGAGCGAACATATAGATCACGAACAAATTTTTGATGAGATAGTCGATAAACTTTCTGACTTGAGTGCTGGACAAAATGCCAATAGAACTCAGGATGGAAACAGCACTTTTGTAGTGCCGGCGGTCAATAAAGCCCAGGACCAAATTCGAAAGTCGCAAGAAGATCTTCGTTTGGCACAAATCCAAATCCAAGAAAAAATCAAAGCCTTTGATTTGATCGCGACCAACCAAAGCGATCTCAGTCGCGAAACACGTCGTATGTCTGAACAAATCGAAGTCGAACGATCGACTAATTCGAAGTTGTCATCGGACCTAGCCAAATCACTTGAGTTGAACCTAAAACTTCAGTTTGAAATTGAAGAAGTGCGAACTCGAGCCACGCAAGCTTTAACCGAGGAAAAAAAACACAATCAATTCTTACAAGATAAAATCAAAAATCTAAATAACGAATTGGATTTATCACAAGCTTTGTCTAATGAAACCAGACTGGAATTGTCAAAAGCCAAAGATCGATTTCAGCTAGATTCACAAAACTGGTTAAAAGAACATCAGGCCCTAAACGTGATGATCAATGACTTGCAAACTATCATCGAAGATAAAAATAAAAATCTGGAAGTTCTAAGTAACGAGTTGACGCATCGACAACAACAAATTGATGCCTTACAAAGTTCTTTGTCAGATTTCGATAATCATTCCCAGCAACAAAGCGAAGTTATGAAAACTTTATCACATGTTGCCGAACAAAAAATGATCGAATTAAAAATGGCCTTGGATAAAAAATCTATCGAATGCCAGGACTACTATAGCCACTTACAACAAGTTTTAACTCAGTTGAATGTTTTAAAACAAGAAAATGGCGCATTAAAAGAATACATCGGTAAAGTCTCTGTTTTGCATCAAATAAAATCGCAAGAAGCTAGTCTTTAACTAGCTTCTTTTTCCTGCCCTACTAGATCCCGTAAATCTTGGACCAAATTAGTTAAGTTGATAGCCTGAGTAGATAATGAGGCCGATGACTGTGCAGTCTCTTCCGCAGAGGCGGCATTTTTTTGTGAGACTTCATCCAATTCATTTAAGGCTCGATTGACTTGTTCAATTCCAGAGGCTTGCTGTTGTGACGACTCTGCAATGTCTTTACTAAATAAAGTTAACTTTTCAATTGAATCAACTATCTTTCTTAACGCTACATCACTTTTATCTGCTTTGATGACACTTTCTTGCGTTTTTGCCAAGCCATCATTTGTGATCGTCGATATGTCTTTGGCAGCTACGGCACTTCGTTGCGCTAAGGAGCGAACGGCATCAGCAACGACTGCAAATCCCTTCCCTTGTTCTCCAGCTCTAGCCGCTTCGACGGCAGCATTCAGTGCTAGTAAATTTGTTTGAAAAGCTATATCTTCAATCACCGTCGCAATTTCACTGATTTTAATGGATGAGCTCGCCAGTTCGTGCATAGAATTAATTAAATCCTTTACTTGCTTTTGCCCCTCTTGCACGACGGTCGATGCCGACACACTTAAATTCGCACACTCGATCGATTTCTCAGTGTTCCTTGCTACCATCGATGAAATTTCTGTCAATGAGCTCACAGTTTCTTCCAACGAAGCCGCTGATCGCGTCGCGCCATTCGACAAGCTACCGCTGGTGTTTTTTAAATGCTCCCCAGTTCCCGAAACTTCTGTTCCAGCCTCTCCCAAATGATTCACAATACGACTGATCGTATTTAGTAATCCTTGCGTAATAAAGTATCCAAACACCAAACAAGCTAAAACAATGATTAGTGAAAAAAACAAAGTGTACTTACCCGTATTACTTGCTGTCTGAATCGCACCATCCTGTCCCTTGTTAAATAATTCGGAACTGAATTTAGAAAAGGCCTCGGTTAATATAATCTGATGCTGAATTTCTTTTTGCATCAACTCGTAGTCATTGGAGCTAGCACCAACTTTGGATGCTAAATCAAAAGTTTCATTAAAATTGGCTTTTAGTTTTTCCCACTTTTCTTTGTGCTCGTCTTTCAACGTGGTTCCATCAAAAGTTTTTACGGCATCTTCAAAGACACCTCGACCAGCAAAGTTTAAATCACGTACAGAATTAGTGGATAATACAGTCAGCACACTACGAGACAAGGCTGAAAATCCATCTTGATGAATATCTTTGAAGTCCATCATTCCACGAAATTGTTTAGAAAGAAGATTTCTTTTCTTTTCATGTCTACCTTGTCGGTTTATTTTCAAATATAAAATCTACCACCACCGGAGCATTTATGAAGAAATCACTGATCCACTTTTTTACCATCTCTGTATGTCTCATGACTCTATTTGCGACTCCCTTCGCTATGTCGGCAGATACGACCAAAGTCAAAACAGCAGCTAAAGAATATGCTGATAAAGGGAAAGCTTTAATGACAATGATCAACTCTGGCAGTGTCGACGAAGCAAAAGCATCTACCCTTGTAGACGAAATGATCGCAGCGGCAACCATCACGGCTGAAGAGTACATTCACTTTGACAAAAAATCTGAAAAATTATTACGGGCGACAATCGATTCGATTCCAAAAATGAAAACCTCTACGTTTAAGGAAATTGAACATAATTACCACGATGGGGCCGCTTTTGATACAAATGTAACTGGTATTGATTTCAAAAAAGAAGAAAACGAAAAATACACAGATCCAGTTCACAGTATCGTTCATCCTTTTTTGACTTTAAAAGCTATCAAAGACAAAAATTTAAAATCCGCGAAAGAAGAACTATCTGAAGGTCTGGAACAAATGGTAAAACTAGTCGAGCAAATTAAATAAACGCACCAGCTAAATCACTTGATGTAAAAACATCTTTAAATAAAAGCCTTCGGGAAATCCCATCTGCACGGGGTGGTCTGCTGCATGACCGCCTCGAGTTAAACACCTTGAAAGCAAATCTCCACGTCGTGAGGCCTTTCGAAGCACATCAATAAATTCAGCTTCTTCCAATAATCCCGAACACGAACAAGAAACAACTAGACCACCGCGCTTTACTAATTTGAAGGCATTGCCATTTAATTTCATATATGCGTGCTTACCAACAGGAACATCTTTTTTGGCTTTAATAAATGCTGGTGGATCCGCAATAACGATATCAAAGTATCGATCCGGCAAAGTGTTCAGTTGCTCCAGTACATCTAATTTATTAATCAAAGTTAAGGCACCTTGTCTTTCGATATTTCTTTTTGCAAACTCAAGAGCCTTTTCGCTAACATCCACGGCTGTTACTTCCACATTATAGCCTAGCTTTTTCAATGCATAAGCCATCTTTGTCGACCACTGGCCTACATAGCAGCACAAATCTAAAATACGAATGGGTCCATCCCATTGGTCCATTCTTTGTATTTGTGAAATTACTAAATCAATATTGAAACTTTGATCCAAGAAAAATCCCGTCTTCTGACCTTCAATTAAATCTGTCGACATCAATACTTCTTCTTGCTGTCCCTGTCCAAAATTCAAAATGATATCACAATCGGTTAAATGCAATCCAGCGACGGCTTTTAAAACCTGAGGCTCTTCATACTGCAGACCTTCTAATTTTCTGACATTCACATCGTTACGAATCACCACCGCTGTTTGTGTAAAGTCGTACTCAGAGATCCCTTGTTCTTTCGCTTCTGTCACCAATCTTTCAAAAAAACCTAGCGGAGATTTTAAAATTTCTTGCATTCCATAAGTCAAAATTTGAACAGCTAAAACCTGATACTTTTTTTCATTCTGTAACACTTCATATCGATCGATCACGATACCAGGTAAAAAATCGCCCTCGCCATAAACCATACGAAAACTGCCACGACAGCCAATTAAAAATCTTTGTCCCCAGCAATAAGAAATTTTCTGTTGCAAAAAATCTTCATTACAAACTTCTGTTTCTTTATTGTTAAAACTTAACGCCCGAAAAGCTATTAATGAATTAGGATTGCCATACCCTGCGGCGATAAATCCACCCTTCGAATCCTGTAATACAACTTCAGTTCCTGGTTTTAAACCTTTTGGAGATTTCTCTAGCTCATTTGAAAATAACCATGGATGCCCAGTGCGAATCCGACGATCATGACCCATTTTTACTTTCCAAACTACTGACATAATTTATCCCTACTTATTCATTCCACTATTTAGAGGAAAGAATTAAAATGACTGTTTTTAAATAACTTTTAAAGTTGTTGTCACTTACCAAGATTAAGGATTTTTTGTTAGTCTTTTTTTCATTTTCTCTTTGAGGCCATACGCCAATCCCCTCAAAATTCGCCAAAGCAGGACCTATTTTATCTTTCATTGTCGACAAATCTAACACCAACTGTTTCTGCATCCATTCTGATTCTTGCGTCTGATTCTTTGGCTTATTCAATAGGTCTGTTTGAAATATTTTCACATCAAATGCCAAGTCCGCACCAAGGCCTCTTTCTAAAACCAATAACTTCGTTGGATCTAGCCACAGAACATCTGAAACTCCATAGGACAAATCCTCTATTCGATTGGCATCCAAAGGATAAAGCCTTTTACTCTGGCGAGTGATCGTCCATGCTTGCGGCATGTGATAAAAATAAAAAGGTGCCGCCGCAGACGATTTTAATAGTGGTGCCTCAACAGAGACGACCCATTGATTATCTTCGGGATGCTTACTAACCCCCTCGAACACTCGATTATTGCGAGCGCCTTTTTTTTGTAACCCTGTTTTTTCAGGAATCACTTCCTCTGGGATTTCATAATCTCGCACGTAACTGCCATCTTTTTTAATTTCTAATAATCTAGGATAAATGCGTGGCCTTTGATTAAAATCCCCCTCTGAAATTAATAAAAATGTATTCCAAGGAGTTGGCGCTAGGCCTTCTAAATCGAGCACTTCTGTTTTTGCAGTATCTTTGGAGGTGTCCTTGGCATCGTCTTTGGAAACACTTTTGGACTTAATGAATAACCACTTTTCGGGATCGAATTGAATTTTATTATTTTTATCCATACGGATGCGAGCTTTTAAAACTCGAGGCTCTCCATAAGTCCCTCGATCATCGCTAACAAGATAACATTCAGCAGAACTCAAAAAGTCCGTGGCTGGTAAATTCGCAATGGAATTTTTCGCATCCAATTTAGGTGAATCTTCAGATAAGTCGTCCTCGCAATAAATACCACTAAAGCCACCCAGGCGATGTTTCTCGAATGTCTGATCAGTAGGAATTTCCAAATGAGCTAGATACTGCCACGACGAAGGCAATGATAGTGGTGATGGTGATGGTGATGGTGATGGTGATGGTAATTGCGGTAACTTAGAACCTAACTCAACCGCTTTTTTTTCTTTAGAATTAGAATTAGAATTAGAATTAGAATTAGAATTAGAATTAGAATTAGAATTAGAATTACCTGAGGCTGGATGGTTTCCCAATACAACTAAAAATATTAAAAAACAAAGCGCTATTTTTTTTACCAAACAGTTCATCGCCTATTTGCTTTCTTGACGGAGTTTCGCCAATTGAACGGTATTTTCTAACAAACAAGTAATAGTCATTGGTCCCACCCCTCCCGGTACAGGAGTCGCCGCCGCAATAGGACCTGCTAATTCTGCAAACCGGACATCACCGACCAATTTACCCGCCCCTGCTCCATGAATGCCGACATCGATCACCACTGCGCCTTTTTTAAAATCTTCCTTACCCAAAAATTCGGGACGTCCTGCGGCCACTACGACAATATCACCTTGCAAAGTCATTTGTCGTAAATCGGGTGTTTTCGAATGACAAACAATGACTGTCGCATCCTCTTCTAATAGCAACTGCACCATCGGACGACCGACAATTTGACTCCGCCCCACAACAACGGCCGTCTTTCCTGCTATGGGAATTTGATAATGCTTTAAAATATGAATCACTCCTTGAGGCGTGCATGGAGCGACCAGCTTACGTCCACTCCATAATCGCCCAGTCGTCATCGTTGAAAAGCCATCAACATCTTTCAATGGATCCATCTGCTCTAAAATGGTTTGATCCGTTAATCCCTTGGGTAGTGGGAGCTGCACCAGGACACCATCCACAAGATCGTCCGCAAGTAAATTCGCAACATTCAAATTTAACTCCGCCTGCGTTATATTCGTAGGCAGTACAAGCTTAGTACTTTTAATCCCAACACTGGCACAAGCGAGTTCCTTATTCCGTACATAAACCTGACTGGCAGTATCCTCCCCCACCAAAACTACTGCTAGGTGCGGAGCCCGACCATATTTTTCTAAATACGCATGAGCCTGAGTTTTAATAATTGTTCGGCGAGCTTGAGAAACTACTTTTCCGTCCAGAATAATCATGAATTCCTCCTAAAATAGGTCTTTTAAATGTCGTATCAAGGTCACCGTTAACAGTGTTGGTAATGTGATTCGAACCCTAGTTATAAATTTTGCAAATATCTAAGAGCTTTTCAACACTTGACCATCCCATTGGGCTGCATTAAGTTCAGAATCAAACGGAGGCTCTAAATGGCAGAAAAAGTAAAACTTTCGAAAGATGGCAGTTCCATTGACTTTGTTCAATCTGACAGCATCCCTACCTCGGTTAAAAAATTCCGACAAAGTCCAGAGATCGAGGGCTTCTATCGCTTCATTTTTGAGAATGACTTACAAAAAGAAGCTTATGAAATTTTAGAAGTCATCATTGCTCAACGTAAGGCTAAAAAAGCGGCCGAAAAGAAAGAAGCCAAAGCCGAAGCAAAAGCTTTAGCCGCCGTTGTCACACCTGAAAAAAAATCAAAGGTAGAAACTCCCGTAGCAAAAGCTCCCGTGAAATCTTCGGGTAAGGCTCCTGTTGCTGCTGTTGCGGCAAAACCAGTCTTAGGAAAAAAAGCAGGCGGCAAAGAGACTCCGGCTGCAAAACCTTCGCACGGTCACAAGCACGACCAACACAAAAAAGGTTCTAAAAAATAATACCCTCTTTAAAAAACAATTGTCCGGTCCTTAGCATCGGACTTATCAAATAAGTCCGACGAATCTAAGCTTTCATTAAATCGGATTTCCGATAGACATAAATTTTGAAGTTCCTTCCACCGTTATTAGATTCACCAAGGGAGGAACTGTGAACATTATCAAAAAACAAAAATCACTAGCGACTAAATCTGTTTTAAATAATCAAAAAGGCCAAGGTCTTATCGAATATTTAATTCTTGTGGCTATCGTTGGCGTTGCCACGATGGGAATTGTTCGCGCTGTTGGAACGAACGTCAAAGCCAAATATGCGGACATTACCGATGCCATTGGCGGTAATGAGCGTGCGACTCAAGCTCGACCGACGGTCAATATCACAGAAGACAATGTTAGAAATAGCGACATGAGTAACTTCATGAAAGGCGCCGTCGACAGTCGTCGCAACTCTAGATAGAAAAATTTATTTTCTATGGAGGGAAATTCCATGAGACCCAGTGGATATATTGTTGTTAAAAATAAACTTGCATCGCAAAAGGGCCAGGCTCTTGTCGAAGGGGTCATTAGTACGGGAGCCTGGCTACTTTTTTCTGTCATCATTCTACATTTGATTTACGCTATGTGGACATTTTACTGTTTATCATTCAATTCCCATGAAGCACTCATTTGTCGACAAGCTTATTTACCTTCTGTTGGCAGCTATTCACAAAAGCAATGGTGCCAGAACAAACTCACATCAAAACTAAATTTTCTTTTGCCATTTGGTCGATTGACACAGGTGGAATTTAAAAATTTGCACAACTCAGATTGTGTCACCCTAGTCTGGAATATACCGATCAAACTAACAGGCAAGTTTAATGACCTTGGATACAAAATTAAGTTTCAAGATTCCGTGACTGTGCCATTAACTACGCAATAAGGAGTCCTGTTTATGATCGTTTATGTCCTAAGCTTAGTAGCCTTAATTCTTCCATTAGCGATGAGTGTCGGGGATCTACAAAATCAATTGAAGTCAACTGTTGAAGCTCGTGATATTTGTCGTGCTGACTTGATGGAAATTCAAAATCGCAATGCCACAGCTTTAAAAACTTTGATGGCGCTAAACCCAGAAGCGTTAGTGTTACGTAAATCTCTTGAGTATTTAGAGTTTGCTTTGTTAATAGCTCCCCCTTTGGCAAAACCAGAAATCGAAGCGGCCATTCGTTTAGTAAAGTTACAACAGCGTGTCCTTGATAAGGCACAGAAATTAATAATCTTAACCGCCGATAATCAGACAAAAATGTCGTTATGGGTGACGCAAACAAAGTTAGTTACGTATTTCGCGAAGCGAACATTCAAGCAAAACTCATGGGTGATTCGCAATTTGAAACGCATTAAAAACTATCCTGTCGAATTGGCCGTTAAGCCGGACAGATCCGGCACAACCGCACCTTTGTATAAAACAAAATCCCAATTCACAGAAGCACAAAAAGTGAAACTCGAGTGGACCGCCCAGTCCAGACTGGGACCCTGGCTAAGTCGATGGCTGAATTTTTCCAAAAGCGAACACAAAGATTCTTGCAGCGCTAGCCTGAAAGAAAACAACAATACGGATGGAGCAAACTCTTGGAACCAAATTACACAAACAAAAAAATGGACCCCCGTTCTGACCGAGGGCAAGTACTTTTAGACTTAGTCACTTTGTCTACATTTACTTTGATCGTGATCAGTTTGGTATTCACCATCTCTTTCGATAGGCGAGAACCCGTCTTCAAAACCAAATTCAAGGGAGGCTACGATGAACAACATCGGGAGCAGCTACGAGAAAGCATCAGTCAACGACTTAAACAAAAATATCCAGGTAGCAATCACGATGAAAAATAATTTAACTCACAAACTTATTACTGAATTTCAAGTCTGGCTGCGCTCGCCACAAAATAAGATTCTGAGCATGGCTTTTTTTACAATGTTAGGATTGCTATTTATTTTCAGTGGTCAGAAAGACGAGGCCGATCCCGCAGCTACAAATGCAAATCAAGTGCAAAATTTAGCTTCGTTGGATAAACTGATTCCGGATGGTTTTGTCTTATTACCTATCGAGATCACGAACAAAACAGCTTTAAGTGCACTAGTCGGTGAATACGGAGTCGTCGATTTGATGACCGTGCGCACACCCATAAATCCACATACGAAAAAAGTCGCTCAGGGCGTGAAAATTCTGCGTTCACCACAAGATCCAGAACAATTTTCGATATTATTAAAAGCGGAACTGGTACAAAAGTTTTTAAAATATGATGGACCTTACTTTGCGTTGGTGGCTAATCCAAATAAGAACTCAGCGACGGAATTAGCAACTGATTCTTCGACCACGACAAATTCACGGATTGAATCCTTACATTAAATGTGAATTCCAACTTTAACTTAAAAGATCTAATTAAACCATTTCAGGAGACCCACCATGAAATTTTCTAAAAGATACAAAAACGTCATTCAAATTTTTTTGAGTGTGATATTATTTTCACAAAGTCTATATGCGCAAGTTCTTAGACACCCTTCCGCTTCATTGGAGTCTTATCAAAAGTATATTAAAGACACCAAACAAATTGCTTTCGTCGAAGCCTACTTAGCCAGGGTTAAAAGTGCGCAAAATTTATCCGATGAAGATAATCATCAGATCGATGCCTGCTTATTTGAAATTTTCTCGAAATCTTCACAGGTGCATTATGTGTGCGATCAAAGTTTAAAAAATCTTTTATCACAAGTTTTAAATACAACTAGAAAATCGTTCATTTTAGACCTTCTGGATAAATATAACTCACTACCGACTGAGTCCGACATCGATAAAAGGCAAAAACTAGAAATATCAAATGATGTTAACGCTATTCGCGAGCGCTGGAAATCTTTTACGCTATCATTAAAAACAGATATGGCTAGAGGTTTCAATGGTAACAATACAAATACAAATCGAAAAAATACTTTTTTTGAAACCGTTCGTAATAGTGAAAACTTCAAAGATAGCATTTTAATGATCAATGGCGAACTCGTTAATTTCGAAAAGTTTGCAGTTGAAACTTCAAAGGAAAGAACGACAAACTTGTCAGTAAACAGATCAAAATACAATTCAGCTGATTCAGATATTAATCAAAATTTTTATCTAACGTCTGTCAATCAATGGGCTTTGATTTCAAATACGCAAGCTCCGTTGATTTTTACAGGTACTTTTGCAGAGTTTCAGAATTTTTATATTCAGAAAAACTTTATCTCTAGTATGTCTGTAGCCTGCTCTGAATTGGAAAATATGTATTCAGAAACCTACGGATTTAATGAAGTTGAAGTTTATTTAGAGCCACATTGTCAATTAAAAATAGATGCCGGCACCATTGGAAAAAAACCACCCATCAATTATCACCTAGGGGATTTACCCACACCTCCACCTACCACTATTTCTAAAAAGACTTGGATCATGATCGGCTTATCCGCAGCCGCTTTAAGTCTGGGATTGTACTTAAGGGACAAAGAAGTTCGCTTTAAAAAATTCTAGTTTTTTTAAAAAAAACTGTAACTTGAAAAGCTGTCCAATATGAATTGAATAAGGTCTTTTAAAGTAAGTCTTCTTTGAGCGGTGTTGAAAATACAATTTGTCCATCAATTAGGACTTGCTGACAAGTGACTTTTAGAGACAGCCGCTGATTATGTTCATATTTAAAATATGAACATGAATTTATCCCGAAATTTTCCATAGCAGGACACACATGTGGTTGCATCAATTTAATCGTAGACGAACTGGATAACTCATCTGATAAATGTGAATAAGGATCTGAAATCCCGCAAACATTTGCATCTTGTAAGGCTTGAAGCGTGTGATTTATCGATGGTGGCTCAATCGGACTATCACTTCCCCAGAAAATGGGAATTTTTGCTTGAACTAATTTATTCCATGGAAAAACACTAGTTACTAACGTTCCTAGCTTAGCGGCTAAAAACTTTTTGTCTGACAACCAATGACTGGGCTGCATGTGACAAGTGACATTCCACGATTGCAATTGCTTTATGGTTTCGGTTCGAAGAACTTCAACATGTTCCAGATGCAACTCACCCGATTGGTCTTGAATCTTTTGGATTTGCTCAACAATCAACTGACTGGCTTGATCGCCAATAACATGCACACAAACTGCGAAACTATGTTGCCAAGCTTGTTGTATAATTGTCTTGATTTCACTATCTGGATAAACTTGTAATCCTTGATGATTGCGGTTTTGATAATTCTGCGACAACAAAGCCCCCTCAGATCCCAAGGCTCCGTCGACATAAAATTTTAATCCACCTAGACGAAGTTTTTTTGAATTTTTTAAAAGTAATTGTGCTTGTTGCATATCCTGCAAGACAGTGTCCAGTTGATTAAAACAAGGTAATTCGAAATTCAAAATCAAATGAAGATGTAAGCGCTTTTCTTGTTCTAATTGCAATAAAATTTTAAGTCGTTCTAAATTGCATTCCATGTCTCGTAAATGAGTAAACCCCTGGCTTAAGAATAATTGCTGGGACTGCATCGCAAATTCTTGCAATTGCGATGGGGAATAGGTTGGAATTAAGCGCCAAAAAAAATCACGTGCCGTTTCTAAAGCGACTCCTCCTTGAATCTGTCCTTGTCGTTGGTATTCAGACCATATTGATTTTTCGTGCACCGAAAGACTGTCTTTGACCAATTGCAATGCTTTATTATTAAACCATAGTGCATGTCCATCTATTCTGGAAAAGGCCACCGGCGTATCTGGAAATAATTGATCTAAGACCAAAGTGTTTGGTAACAAGTTCGCATTCAAAGCATTGGCCGGCCAATCCTGAAATTGCCATAGGCTTTGATCCCAACCAAATCCAACCAGCCACTTGCCACGAAAATATTTTTGTTCTTGGTGAGTTTGATAAGACTGTGGAATAAGCTGTGAACTTTGTTGATGAATGGCATTTGCAATATTTTTCAAATCACTGAATTTTTGAATCGATCCTAATTGTAAGGTGTTTAACCACTCACCTGTACTAAAAAAATGACAATGACTATCGTAGCAACGAGAAATTTTTAAAATCTTATCTGAATTCGATTTTTGGGGATAAATAAATTCAACATCTGTTAACATTCCTTACCTCCAAATAAATTGAATACTATATTAAATATAGTTACGATTCTTGAATTAACATGATAATTTAGCAATTCCTATGCAAAATTTTGATACGCTCAACATTTTAATTCAAGCCATTCAAGAACTTTTGAAAAAAGACTATCAAATTTCTTTTCAAGATTCAGATAAATCCTATCGTCAAATAGCATCTTGCGTGCAGCAATTAAGTGACTATTACATTCAAAATCCAAATGGCTCTACGCCTTGGCATGAGAAGTGGGCGCAGATCAGTTATTTAGCTTATTATTTACCGTTGAATTATGTGCGTGCAGAAAGAGTTTTTACCAAAGCTCAGCAATTGGGATTTTTTGGTCAGTCTGCAAATACACACGCAGATTTTGCCGATGTTATCGATTTCGGTAGTGGATTAGGTTCTGGGACTTGGCCCTTATTTCTGAAGTCTACTAGGGCTTTTTCTGCGTCGTCTGCTGCGGCTTCGTCACAATATGCTATTCAATTTACAGATTTTTCTTTTATCGAGATATCCACTGATGCGCAAAAGTTGCATCGAAAGCTATTCCAATGCTTACAGCCTGACTCTAAAAATTTAAATTGGTATTCAAATATCAATTCTGCAATGACTTTACCCATGAATTCGACAATGAACTCGTCAATGAATTCAAAAACAAATTCAAGTTCGAAAAAAATAATCAACAAAAATACTTTTGTATTTTTTAGTTATTCATTAACTGAATTAGCCAGTATTCCCAGTTGGGCCATGGATTGCGAGGGCTTGGTGATTATCGAGCCTTCGACAAATCAGGATGCGCGTCGACTGATGGCGTGGCGGGACCTGTTGTTGTCGAAAGGCTTTCATATTTGGGGTCCTTGTTTGCATGAAGGGGCCTGTCCGTTATTGACTGAGTCTAAAAAAGATTGGTGTCACGACAGAATAGATTTCCAACAACGGCCCGAGTCTTTTAAAAAGATTGAAAGCTTTTTACCATTCAAAAATGAAAGCTTAACCTGCAGTTATATTTTAGCAAGAAAGACGCCTCGTCCATCGACAATGCTCGCTAGTGCTATCGCAGCAGCCTCCAAGTCTGCTACTGCTTCAGCTTCTGCGGCGGAAGCCTCAGCCGTTGAATTAGAAGTCGCAAGAGTCACGGGGGATTTACTGAATGAAAAAGGCAAATCCAGACAACTAATTTGCCGTGGGCCCAAACGTGAGTTCTTAACATGGATGCACAAAAACGGCGAACCTCAAAAAATCCCTCGTGGAGAATTGATTCTATTGCCACAAAACTTACAACCAGTATCCAACGAACTACGAATTGTTGGCGATAATGAAAATTCGATCACTGTATTAACTGATGATCATCAATAATTGTGCTAAATGATCTTTTAATAAAAGTCGGTAATCTAGTATGGCAAGCCGGCCCTCTAGAAAAAGGCGTGTCATTATGCCACGGCACTGCTGGCAGCGGCATGGCGATGTTAAAACTTTACGAAAGAACAAAAGACCCTACCTGGCTGCAACGCTCACAAACTTTTGCCATGCAAGCTGTAGATCAATTTAATTCCGAACTACAGTCCGCTGGTCAGATGCGTTTTAGTTTATGGACCGGAGATTTAGGATTAGCTATTTTTCTTAAAAATATTCTACAAGAAAATTCCAACATGCCGGGATTAGATTATTTTTAGTCTGGAAAATAATTTTGATAATTTGGCGACTACAGCTTTGCTTTCCACTAGTTCCTAGTCTGATTAATCACTCTGAGCTCTGTATCTTATCAATTAGCTTTAGAATACAATAACCAGCAATTAACGAGATAACGAACTCCTTCCAGATCCAGGCGAATCCCAAAAAATGCCAACTGAAATTAAATATGAATGCATTAAAAATTAATTCTTTGGACGGTACTATTAATGCCACTAATATGGAATGCAACGAAATTACGGATAGAATCATTAATATTAAATGCTTTAAAGGAGTAAACCGAAATTTAAAATCAAAACAAACTGATATAATAAAAGCTAAAAACATGACTTCGATTTGAAAATTAAATACAGACACCGTTGAAGATTTTACATCTCTCAAATAGTAAGTAGAGAAAAACACCATCAAAGTATATATTATCGCCCTTATTAAAATATATATGAATTTTTGTTTCATTATTTAAATTCCCACTTTATTTGAATATTCTAAAATCATGAAATCTGTTTTTTTAGCTTATCTATAATGCTTCTTAATGTTCGCAGCTTTTCGTTTTCTAACTTACTGTTTTATCAGTAATTAAATTTAAGTCATAAATTTCACTGTAAACATTTCTTATTTGCTCCAATTGCTTTAATGCTGATTTCTTTTTTGAATCAGATAAACTGCTGTTGATAACACAAAAAAGGTTATCAAGCTTGTATAGAATTTTAACATTATTTCTCCCAAATAATTACAGTTAAGTAAATCAGGATAAATAATTGCAAATTTTGATCTGTTCTTTTTTTTATTTTAAATAATACAAAAAAATTAAAATAACCGACATACGAACGTAGAGATCGTGATTCGGTAAAAAGAGGATAGCCCCCTTAGTTTACGTTTCTTTATATAGGTGAGAACCAAGGCTTCATCATTGATGGCAGCAATTTGATATAAAAACTTTAACGCAACTATTCTTCGATCGGTGGTGGTTCAGTGACGTTTACCCCGTTTTTAGCACCAGCAAATTATTTTTATGATCTAACACAGACGAGTCCTGATTCGCAAATTCTTTTGGCATCAAAATAGCTAGGGCTTTGAGGCGAACATATTTAAATGTTCTTATTTCAAAGGAGACCCTATGCAAAACGAAACTCAGACTGAATTTGATCCGAAATTATCTCAAACTTCGACCAAGTTGTCCGAACCTCAAAACACTACCGGACAAAGCGATATCGATTTAAAATCTGAAGCAAAAGATTTTTTTCAGAACGCATTCAAAGAATACAAAACGGGATTAAAAAATGGATTTCAGATTTTGAAAAATCCCACCAAGGCCATGAACGATGATTCATTACTGAATTTAAAAAACATGATTATCACGTACTTCGCTTTTGTTTTTACGTTAAGCCTGTTGTTAGATATCGTTCATCAATCGGCTTATAGTTTTGGTTTAGGCTCCACTTTTCATTTTTTAGGTCTTGATATTTTAATCTCTGTAGGCATGGCGGGTTACTTTTTTTGGAAAGAAAAACAAGAGTCCTTAGATTTCTATAAATTAGGTAGGGTCTTAACAATTTCATCTGTTCTAGGTTCAGCCTATTTAATTTTTTACTCCATTGCGGCATCAGCTGTTTCTTCGTATTTGTTTCAAACTTACTCGAACGATATCATGTCATTCGCCTCCCTGTTATCGAAAGTCATTTCAGTTTTTGGCTTAGTACCCTACGCCATTAAGGCTTTTTTTGTGTATTTGTACATGTTTCGACAAGCTAACTTTACTAAATCTGCTGCACAAATAGTTGCCGTCGCTATTCTAGTTCTAAGTAGTTTGAAATTTTTTTCTTATTTATTTTAATCAAATGATTCAATATGAAAATTACTATTATATTTAAATTAGTCTTTCTTGCTCAAATCGCTTTTTCAAGTTCTACTTCATCCACTTGTCAAAAATGGTTTTTGGACAGCACCATATCGGCGACAAGTCGATCATGCTATGTGTGATATGTCATCAATAGATAATAAAAATCAGTTACTAAAAAGATATTTAATATTAAGTCATTTAATTGTTGGTTTAATATTTTATTGGCTCTTTGCTGCGCCATTCGCCTTTACAAGCGGACTGCTAACTTATTTCCATCTGCTTACACCGCTAATATTGTTATTAAGCGGAACTGTTGCTAGCCAAATAACTCAGAAAAAAATAATGTTTACAATGCTATCCGTCTTTATAACTAGTTTGTTATGGGTCTTTATCTTTGTTTGTTTTTCGGACTTGGAAAATATCAGTAGCTTTTGGAAAACCAATTATCTGCACACACTATTTGGGAACTTTGGATTTACTTTTTATATTTTACTGATTTGTTTGCCAGCCTTAATTATCGGTAGCATAACACAAATCATATTTATTCAATTGATAATTTACTTGAAAAAATACATACACAAACATTAAGGCTTTTTTTGTATATGTATTTGTAATCCAGTCACAGAGGTTGATAGTTAAATAATTCCGAGATTTTTTGCCAACGAGTTAGATCTTCGAAATTTTCCATTTTTTCTGTGATCGGGCTCGTTGAGCTATTGGCCTTTATCGGCCTTTTGTCAGCATTCAATGTCAGGATTTCGTGACTGATTGGATGACGAAATTGCAACGAACTGGCTCGCAAACAAAGACCTGCGATTCCCAAAGTTTGGCGAAAAAATCGATTGTGATAGGAATCGCCATGTGTCGAATCACCCAATATCGGATGAAATATTTGGTTAAAATGTCTGCGTATCTGATGATACCGTCCCGTCAATGGAGAAACCTCTACCAAAGAATATCTAGCCGTTGGATGGCGCTTACCGACAGCATAAGGTAATTCAACTTGAGCCAATGTTTTAAATTTAGTTTGCGCGCTTAACATCAAATCACTTGAATCAGACTCCAAAGGTAAATCAATTGTTCCCTGATCTGCTACATAACCCCGAACCACAGCGTGATAGATTTTTCGGATCGTAAAATCATCTATCGCTGCGTCTGTATTTTCAAGACTCTTGCCAAGCGGTTCACTCATAGCCTTGTCATCAGACTTACTATTCGTATCCTTATTTTGAAATTGCTTGGATACAAGTCCTGCAACCTCGCCCGATTTTGCAAATAACAACACGCCACTAGTTCCCGCATCCAATCTGTGAATTGGATACACATACTGTCGAATTTGATTCCGTAACACATATAAACAAATTCTATCACGTGAAATACGATAATCAGGGTTTTCATGCGGATGCACATGAAAACCCGAGGGCTTGTGAATCGCCACCAAATGTTCGTCTTGAAATAATATTTTTAATAAGGACTTCATTAGGGTTAAATAACGAACAATCTTGTTAAATTCATTCTAAAAGTGCCAGGCCCTGTTTCTGTAAGCGTAGCGCCAAGAAACAGGGCCTGGCACTTAATCTCTGAATTCACTTTGGAATTGGTAAAATCATAATCGGGAATTTAACTGAATCACCAGGGCTTTTATCACTTTCAACAGTTGAATTTTTATATTCCGTCATGGCTTCAAAAGACTCTAAAATTCCATTTAAAAATTTAATGGATTTTTGGGCCTCGTACAAATTCACACTAGATAAAACCTGTTCACAACTGGTGACGGCTATCAGATTGGTCTTTAGTTCTTGAGTTACAATTGATCCAGCAACAGCGATTGGCGACTTAAAAGAATAAACTTGATAATATTCATAGGACGCATCTTTGCATGGGGATTTAGCAGAGGCATCCGCTTGCTGCCCAGCTAAGGCCAAAGTATCTGCATAATAGTGAACTATATTCATTGCCGAGATCGTTAATGATCCAATTTGTACTGACTTAAGAACTTCCTTGTCATTCACTTTATCACAATATTCTTTGATAACACTTCCAGAACTATCAATCGTAATCACGGTTGGCAAACTGCACCAACGCAATCCCCGCTCTACACTGACTGACATAACGGGATATACAGCATAGGATTTATTAAACTGAAATCCCCCTAATACAAATGCAAATAGGAATAGCTTAGCTATTTTTATTGTTCCTTGATTGTTTATATGCTTTTTCATTTTATATTCTCCTTTGAATTTTTTAAATTTTGCTATATTGCTTCTTTGGTCTGTTTCTTTAAAATTGAATTTCTATATATTTAATTCACTCGTTTTTAATTTTAGCAATAAAGGTCCTTGTCCCTGATTCTGATTCCACCTGTGAAGTTCATGGTTATAATCAGGGACTAATGATATTAAATTATTATTGCGATTTACAGTATTATGGTCAGCTTTATGGTCTGATCTTTTTAATGTTTTTTACTGGTAAAAAAAGTACGCTGTCGTTTCGGGATTAGAAAAACTAAATCTGTCAAAGTTTCTAGATTCGTTACTGATAAACCCCCAAGCTAGCTCACCTTGTGTGGTGGAATTTGTTCTTTGAATCGTAATACTGTTGGGTTTTTTACTAAGATCAATAGAATTTAAATAATTGTCACCGATAATTTGCTTCTGTAAAACCTGACCTAAATCATTTTTAAGTTCGAACTCTATCTTTAACGGTATTTTGAAATCGTTATAAATGGCCAGCTTTAATTCGTTTTGTTGTTGCTGCTGCTTTGAAACGATAATGGTTTGCCCCCAGGGGTATTGCCAAATCATTTCCTTAAAATATAAATTTATTATCTCTTTTGTGGTATTGTCAGCGAATAAATATCCAACAAATTTTCGTACTCGTATGGAATCACTCACTCTCCCCAAGTCTCTTGCCAATTTATAAACAGCTTCGTGAAACCAAAAAGCGGCCTGATCTGTTGAAGACAACTGATCATACGTAGATTTAGAAATTTCCAAAACGCCTGAAGAATTGTAATAACCAACCGCAGTTAAATGACAGTTTTGGGGCATGACCACTCCACTTTCATTTCCAAAATCCAAACCTGGCGCAATGATTAAACCGGGATTTAAAAATTTACTATAGGATTGGGAGGTCACATAGGTTACCGCTTCTTGAATCATCCTTGCGTAGGGAACTGGTAAATTCAGATTTACTTTATTTAAAACGGCTGACAGCCTATCAGGCATAGTACCCGACCGATCTGAAATCTGATTTCCATATTTAACTCCACTTTCAAAAGTATCTAAAAAAAGGATTTTGTCTTTGCAGCTAATCGCATGGCCACCGCCGCCAGCTATGCCCCCCATTGCCAAACTAGGGTTTGTAAAAAACAAAGAGGACAACATCGCAACCCCAACGATTGCAAAAAATCTGGTTTGTGTTTTTTTCAACTGATTTTGGTAATTCATATTATTTCCCCTATGTATCAATTTATTAAAGTTTGTAATTACCTCTAAGTAATTACCATTATTCATTGGGCTCAAAATAGTACAATTTAGGTAGGATAAAAATATTATATTTATAAAACTTTACAGGTTAACTTAAGTAATGCTTAAATATTAATATGTCACAATCAATATATTCGTTTAAAGATTATAAGGATTTTTTAACTCATCAAATTGAATCCCTAGGGCGAGGGGCCAGGTCTAAAATTGCCAGGGCTGCCAACTGCCAACTGGCGTATTTATCACAAACTTTTTCAGGCCCGTATGAACTAAGCCTGGAGCAAGGTCTGGGAATCAGCCGCTTCCTACAATTGAGCGAAATGGAACAGGAATATTTTATATACCTGATATTAATTGCCAGAGCCGGCACTGCCGACTTAAAAAAATTTTTATATAGCAAAGCGAATAGCTTGCGTGAAGAAGCTATGAAAGTCAGTAATCAAGTCAAGGATGCGCCATTGTCAGAGGCCGATCAAATTTTATATTACAGCTCGTGGCAATACTCGGCAGTTCATTTGATAACGGCCATTAGTGAATATAAAACGGCGGAACAAATCGCCGATCGATTGCAAATACCAGTGCAAAGAACCAAAAAGATTTTAGATTTTTTAAAGGATCGAAATCTGGTGCAACTTAACAGTGGAAGTTACTCTCCAAAAAGTAATATTTCTCATTTAACTGGACAATCCAATTTAATTTCTAAACATCATAGTAATTGGCGATTAAAAGCAGCCGCTGCGGCCGAGCTTGGGTTAACTGATAATCTGCAATATTCTAGTTGCATGACGATGTCGAACGAAGATGCCATAAAGGTCAAAGAAATTTTGCTAGAGGCTTTAAAGAAATCACACGATCTTGTTCGCAAATCCAAAGACGAAGATATCTTTGGATTTAATCTGGATTTTTTTAAGTTATAATTCTATTCGCCTACAGCCTCTTTGATTAGGCACCATTGTTCTACTTGCAGCTTCATTACTTTGTTTTTGGTTTATTTTGGACAAGAAATTAACTTTACTATTGAATCAAAGGTAAGGTTTTGAATTTTATTGCCTCTATACTGCAGACGAACAACGGGAATGACTTGTTTACAAACTTTTACAGTATTGATTCCAATGTTATTTGATTTTAATTTGTTATTATTTACATTTGTAGAGGATTTAGCAGAACTGAAGGAGTCACTAATACCTGCCTGCCCCAGTGCCCCACGTACTGTAGATCCATTATTTAAAACGGTAGAATTTGAATGAGAAGAAGCCTCTGCATTACCGCCATAAACTGATTGATTATTATTAATGGTAACACCACCATCAGCGATTTCTTGAATTTCACCACTTTGTGTAGCACTTAAATAATCATTTACATATGAAAGTGTAAAATCTGAATTCGTCATATTGTTTATTGTAAAACTTCTTTTGAATTCACAATTATCTGTGGTTGTAGATTCAACAACATTTGTTGCATTCAAACTATTGGCAGGACATGAAAAATTATAACTTGTAATATCAGCCCATGGTGAATCGATCTTAACTTGACCAGAAACACTTAGACTTAGCCCCTCTTTGTTTAAAAACTCAATACTTAAAATAGATATAGAACCTTTTTTTAATGGCTTTTCATAAATCATAAAGTCTTTTATATTTTTACTGTCCAATATAATTGTCCTTAAAACATCCTGTACCGCACTTGCATTTACTGAACTTAAAATTAAACAAAGTCCAGATATTACTGATTTAACATTTATTACTTTCATTTTGTCTCCTTTTTTGTTTGTGGCTTATTTGATTAAAAAAACCATTTTTCTTTTTATATTATTTGCCTGTTAATATATACTTGCCTAAATACTTAAACATGAAACATGCGCTATTTTTTTTAGATGAAATATAATAAAATAATAAAAAAAAAAAAATAGATGTTAAATTCCTAACAGCCTTAATTTTTTTTCGTTGAATAAGTAATCAGAATAAATACATATAGTTATATAAATAAAGAATTTAATTGTATTCTTTTCCTTAATGTAATTTTGGTGTAAAAAATGCAACCTATCTTTCGTCAGGTTTTTGCGAAATGTTGAGTCGCAGCCCTCCTTAATTCTATTTTTCCTTTCGCAAAATATAGATAACTCCTTAATTTGTCGGAGATTAGAGGTATATTCTTCGCAGGATCATTACGTTTACTCTATGAAGGCAATATGATAAGTGGTAACCTCAGATTCGACTTACAGATTTAGTTTGGACAATCGAAGCCCTATGGTTTTAGGTGATTTATTGTCGCTGAACTTTTGTCTGGCTTATGCAGTTCTTCTTCGTGAAGTCGCAATGGCCAGATCAAAATTGATTCTATGATAGAACAAATACAAACCTTATAGTCGACCTAATTCCCATTTTTCTTTTCAAGTCAGATCTTGAATCATCTTTAAGATTTGCCAAATTAGCCATGCTAATTTAATCAAGACCTTAAGAATTTTCATTAAACGCCGATACTTCCTATGTGTTGTAGGCATTTCGGACATGCGGTCCTCCTTTTCGGAAGGGCTTCGATGTCTGAAATTAAAACAGCGAATCTGAAGTTACCAGATTCGCTGTTTGTACTTTGTGGGCCGATCGAATTCAGCAAAGCCAGATTATTTTTTTTCACGCAAAATGTAGATAACTCCGCGACCTTGCCCTTTACGAATAATTTTTTTCTGTTGAATGAGTTTATTCAAATGATTTGTTACCGTATTGCGAGACACTGAAGTCAAACGAATTAAAGTTTCAACTTTGATTGTTCCTGACTTTTGAATCTCATTTAAAATCAAATCTTCGATCGACATTGTATTTGAATGTAGCTTTTCAAACCAAAACACGACCTTTACAAAATCACCATTTTCAGAAAACTCAGGCGGCTTAATTCCAGCTTCTTTGCAAGAGCTAATCATGGTGAGAATTCCAGTTCCTAACTTTTCAATTAACTTTAACTTACGAGCAAATTTCGCCAATAAGGGATTTCTTAAAAACGTACTTCCATCACCTATATTTTGGGGCGATATTGTACTTGGAAAACAACCCGGGCTGAATATCTCGACACGATTATCGTAAACTGCAATTTTAACACTGCCCGCAAGACTATACTTTCTATGAACCAAAGCATTAACAATCGCTTCTCGTAAGGCCACTTCCGGCACGGGCGTCTCTGCTGACAATTGAGTTTTTTGCAGCCGGTAGTTTTTTTCAATAAAAGAAATTGTTTGCACCAATGCTTGATGTGCCAGCGTAGACATCGAACCGGTCAATTCAAAAGACTGAACTATTTCACGCCCAGAGGATCCTTTAAAAAGTGTACAAATGATCTGCGCCTCTGGGACGAACTCTTCTGGATGAGTATGAAAAGCAATAACAGCCGCCCGAGTTACTTTCCGATTATTTTGAAAATCTTTTTGTAGAAGTCCTTCACGTGCTAACTGTGCCGCTGTTACATTTTTACCCAATAGCTTATGCACCAGCTCTGATTTGTACAAGAACTCAGGGTCAATATGAATTCCCTCGCTGTCATAAGCTTGTCCCTTAGAACTTGCGATAAGTTCTTCGATGTAGCTTTCTGTCGCGACCCTAGTATGTGGTCCCACTCGGATGTATATACCTTTGGGTATACCTTCTACTTTAATGAAATACGGCTTTTTAAAGCCTGGATTGATTCGAATAATTAAAACGCTGGCTACACCAAAATTTTTAACAAAAACTTCGGGTATGACTGTTGGTGTGATGGAATCAAAGACCGCACTAGGTATTTTTTCATAAAGGGCCTCGATCGTTTTCACATCAAGGCCTTTGATTTCCCGAGTTTGATCCTCGACACCAATAACAATTTCACCACCTACATCATTAGCAAATGCCACGCAGGTTTTAATCAACTTGTGCAATTCCGTAGGGCGTTCTTTTAGTTCTACTGTTTTTGATTCTCGCTCTGGATATTTCATAATCTCTCCGCAAATAATGTCTACATAAATGCACAAATTGCACAAATCAAGAATAAATGCACAAATTGCACAGCCTTTAGATATATTCAATATAGATAACAAGAAGAGTGGTAACCTCAGATTCGACTTATAGATTTAGTTTTGACGATCGAAGCCCTATGGTTTTAGGTGATTTATTGTCGCTGAACTTTTGTCTGGCTTATGCAGTTCTTCTTCGTGAAGTCGCAATGGCCAGATCAAAATTGATTCTATGATAGAACAAATACATACCTTATAATCGACCTAATTCCATTTTTCTTTTCAAGTCAGATCTTGAATCATTTTTAAGATTTGCCAAATTAGCCAAGCTAATTTGGACAAGACCTTAAGAATTTTCATCAAACGCCGATAATTCCTATGTTTGGTAGGTTTTTCGGACATGTTATCCTCCTTTGCGGAAGGGCTTCGATGTCTGAAATTAAACAGCGAATCTGAAGTTACCAGATTCGCTGTTTGCATTTTGTGGGCCGATCGAATTTTAACCTTGCTGACGATTCTTTTCTGCAAACTCGGCGATTATGATCAACAAAACCACTCTATTGGCACAATCAACGTACAAAGTGCGACCTGCGTAAATAGATATTCATTCATCCTTAGTTGAATATTAATTTTTTGAAGAAAATCTGCATCAGCAAGGCGTTCCAGAGGTAGACAAATATCTTTCCATTGATGAACATAGGGCCTTCAAAAAAGAGTAGTGAAAGAAAAAAGGAGTTAATCCATGTCCTCATCTAACAACGATCCATCGGCAGCCACTTCTGGCACCCCAGGCGCAGCCTCATTCAAGAAAACTCCCCTTTGCCAAGAGCATATCCAATTGGGAGCTAAAATGGTTGAGTTCGCAGGATGGTATATGCCTATTCAATATAAAGGCTTGCGTGAAGAGCACAACTGCGTGCGCACTCAAGTAGGATTGTTTGACGTGTCTCATATGGGAGAAGTTTTTGTGAAAGGCGCCAAAGCCTTAGCCACTTTGGAACACCTAACAACCAACGATGTGAATAAATTAAATCCGGGTGAGGCTCAGTATAGTTTATTGCCAAACCCTCAAGGCGGCCTTGTTGATGACATCATTATCTACTGCATTGAAAAAGGCACAAATTATTTGGTTTGCGTGAATGCAGCCAACAAGGACAAAGATTTTCAATGGATGCTAAAAAATAATCTAGGTGCTGACATCACCGATGAAAGCTCGATGTGGTCACAAATTGCGATTCAAGGCCCCAAGGGATTAGAGTTAGCACAAAGAATTTTTCCGGCGTTACCAACTAAATCGTTTACCTTTAAGGTCGATCAATTCAAAGGCAGTAAAGTCATCATCGCCTTAACAGGCTACACGGGCGAAAGCGGCTGTGAGGTTTTTATTGAAAATGCAGGAGCCGCCGCTTTATGGAAAACCTTGCTTGAAAAAGGAGCTGACCTAGGAGTGCAAGCCATCGGCTTGGGGGCTCGCGATACATTACGAACAGAAATGAAGTACAGTCTTTATGGACACGAAATTGATGACACGACGAATCCCTATGAGGCAGGCCTGGGTTGGGTTGTTAAACCCGCAGGCAAAGATTTTATTGGCAAGGGGCCAATATTGGCGCTGAAAGAAAAAGGTTTACAACGATCTTTGGTGGGATTTCGAATGGTGGACAAGGGCATCCCTAGACAGGGTTACTCTTTGTTTTCTTTTGACAATAAAGAAATTGGCAAGGTAACTAGTGGTACACACTCTCCTACTTTAGATGAGCCCATCGGCATTGGGTACGTAACCGTCGAAAATGCAAAAATAGGCACTGAAATTTTAGTGGATATTCGAGGGCGTAAAGTAAAAGCGAAAGTCGTGAAAACTCCGTTTATTGAAAAGTAATTAGTTAAACGAAATAATGAAACGATTAAAGCGATTATAGGTAACTAACTAGTACTAGTAACTAACTGAAAGGCAGCAACATGGGTAACTATCACATTCCAGAAGATTTTTATTACACAAAAGAACATGAATGGGCGCAAGTCGATGAAAATATCGTCACTGTGGGCATCACAGAATACGCACAGGAATCTTTGGGTGAGGTTGTTTATGTGGAATTGCCAGAAGAAGGCCAAAAAGTCACTCAGGGCGAGCCCTTTGGTGTGGTTGAGTCAGTTAAGGCCGTCAGTGATTTGTACTCGCCTGTCAGCGGTACTGTGATCGAGATTAATTCTTCCTTGGTGGATGATCCTTCGGTATTGAATGACGATCCTATGAATGAAGGTTGGTTGATCCGTATCGAAATGGATACTGAAAAGGAACTTGCTAATATTATGCGCGCTCCGGAGTATAAAAAGTTAATCGCTGAGGCGAAGTAATTTTTTTCGGGATTTTTTAGTCGCTCCTTAAATTTTGCTTGTCAATTTAAGGATTTTAGCGGAAATTGGTCCTCTCAAAATTGAATAATAAATACAGCTTGCCCAGCTGGTGGAATTGGTAGACACACTAGGCTTAGAACCTAGCGCCGAGAGGCATGGGGGTTCGAGTCCCTCGCTGGGCACCAAGTTTTTCAAGCTGTAAAAATTGAAAGGTCATCTTCGGATGGCCTTTTTTCGTTTATGGGTTCTTCTCATCTAACTCTTCAAATACGCGTTCGTATTCAACAAGAATGTCATGACTTATAATCAGCTTAAATTTTCCGTCAATCCATGCTTCAAGGACTTTCATTGGTGTACCACTCCAAAAAATTCCCGAAATAAAAACATTGGTGTCAACTACAACGCGAATCAAGATTTACGAACCTTTTTAATAGCTAATTTCAAATCAGACTCTATTAACCCTGCTTTTTTAGCAGAGATGCGAGCTTCTTTTAAAAGGCCTTTAAATTCATTCATAGATGGAGGTGTAATTGCTTTTAAAATGACGGCATCACCCTGAGGGGATGCCCGCTTTCTTACATTGTCTAAAATGAAATCCAGCAGGACGTTATTCAGGAAGATGATTCTGGTGAAGACAAAAAATATGAAGACTATCTGCGCATCTAGTTGTGATGTGCACGTCAGGCAGCCTTAAGTTCAAACTTTGCTTTAGGGTACAAGATCATAAGAAATTCAATTAGTCGTTCTATTGAATATCTTTCGATTTTGTAGTGCAAAATACGACTCATTTCTGGTTCATCAACTCCAATTTTTTCAGCCAAGGATTTCTGTGATAAATCGTGAATTCGCTTGTACGCAACAATATTACTACATAGATCATATTTAATTTTATCTGTCAGTGGAGCATTGGGTGGTATTACAAAACTACCCATGATTTTTTTGGAACTAAGTTCTTTAACAATAGCTTTCACCTTCTTAGAAGATGGCCACTTAACATCTAAGGCCTCAGTTCTTTTATATTTAGATTGCTTTTTCACACCTACCTCCTTCTAAAAGTATTTAACACCCCAATATAAATTTGATCTTTTTCTAGCAACCAAATCAGACGATACTTTTTACTATTTAAAATTAGTGGTTCACTTTTAAAATACTGAAACTGCCCATCCACTTTCTCAGGCACAAACTCTTTACCATTCAACAAATGCACCAAATCTATTATAATTTCATCATTAATAACCTTAGAATGTTTTATCTCGTAATGTGGATCGATTATAACCTTATTTATTTCAATCCCATTCACATTTATTTGAATTTCATAAGCTCGTCTTTTGCTCATCCGTCTTAAATCATACTTTAACTTGTCTGTTTAGACAAGTTAAAAATATTAACTCAAATAGTAATTCAATCGGCCGAACTTTATTTATAATGGAATTATTGCAATACCACTTAACGCAGCAACAAAACTGAAGAATTTATTAATTAGCATTATAACAGACAGGCGTCGTAGGGGCTGTACTCTTCTTCCTTACAGTTAGGATGGCGATCTGTCGAACAAGCTAATCTAAAATGAAAATGATTATCATGCTGCCCCTTCAGATCGGGCATGATTCGCTTGAAAACATTCGCGACAGGTCCATTGTCATTCTTGTCTGTAATATATTTTTGGCTGATCGCATACTGACATAAAGTTTTTTTCAATACAGGATCCAACATAATGAAAGGCACTTCATTGTCCGACATGACTTTCATTAATAACATAAAGTTTTCTTTGGCTAAAAAGTTTTTCGACGCTACTCTTTGACCTTTAGTATTACTTTCTACCATGTGAACTCCATCCATTGCAGAGTTCGCATTCAACAAGTACACATCAACATCTAAACCATTTTGATGCGACTTATGTCGCTTGATTCCTTTTGAGTTTAGAATCAATCCACCATTTTCTTTGGCGATCTCACCAATAAAAATCGACCGACGCAAACCCGATTCAACCACCCAGTTCGCTAGTTTACCAATTAATAAACCCACATCATATGTACCAAATATCACCTTGCCATATAAATTCGATAAACTATCATTAAATCGTACCCGATTACTGGCTGTTAGAATTTCCATATTTATCGCATTTTGCAAATGCCCAGCATAGGTGTGGCCAATAGCTTGGTTTGTTTTTTCGGATAAAATCGACAAGGCATCTTTTCCAGGTAGCACGACATTTTTTCCAGACGGTGCAGACTTCGAACCCGTACTGCCCGTCGCAGGAACCGCCGGCTTAGGCAAAGCGGGTAAACTAAAAAATCGCGAATCCGGCTTCACTACCGAATAATCATCGCCAAATAATTCTTTGATGTTGGCCTCGTGATTCGTTTTATTACCGCCCGAACTTATAATCGGAGCCTCGTCATTGATCTCAGCATCATCGTCAGCGGCCGCTGGCGCTATTCCCATATCCGTTGTTGCGCCATTATTGGAACTATTGGTATTAGATTTTGGCAAGTTCTTATTCTTATTTGAAGGATCTGAATTCTGCTTACCTTTAGCGGCACCACCATTAGCATTAACATTGGTATTTCCTTTACCACTTCCACTATTAGATAAATTTGAATTCTTATCATTTGCATGACTATCACTACTATCAGATTTACTGTTATCGGTTTTAATATTTGATTCTGATTTTAAGTTGCTACTAAACTGGTCCGTTAATATTCGGTTTTTTTGTTTCAAATAAATATCAATAAAAAACTTTTTACATTCACTGGATGGGGCTAGTTCTTTTTTTGTACCCTTGTCGTCTATAACTTCAGGTAAACACGTGACCTGTGCTCCCACCTCTCCCACAGTCAATTTCACATCGGATTTCAAATAGGCTACGCTAATGACTTCATGCACGCCTGCGACAGAGTCTTTCAGAACCCCGTGTAGTTTGACTTGACCGACATCTTGACCCTCGACATTTAGAGCAAAAGTAAAATCTAAATTACTTTCGTTTTTATGAACCCATAGATTAGCAATTTTGATTGTTCCACGAATCAAACCAAGGCGGTCTTGACCTTGAGTATTTTGTCTTTCAATTTGTAAGATTTCACGCGCGCCATCTTCGCTATTTAATTTTTTGGCTTCAGGAGTTAATTCGTAATTACGCTTCATCTCGACAGTATGAAAACTGTCTTGTCCCGCACATGCCCCCAAAAAAATAAGTACTGTGCCCAAAATTGGCACTTTGAATAGCAACAAAGTACTCTTAACTAGCTTATTTTCCATCAACGTCCCGCTTCGTTTATAAGTGAATATTTCCACCTATATATCTTACTAAGAACTCGAAGTACTACTAGCAGGAACCAAGCCACCGTTAACCAAAAATTATAACTACATGACAGGTATTCTGCTGTTCATCATTTTGACAGGGCTGAAAAAAACACCTATCCTATTAATCTTTGAAAAGTATGGGATAAGTATTGGAATTTAAAAAGTTTTTCCCCGGTGGTTATAATGAAAACAAATACTCGAAATTACATTTATTTTTACCTGAACGGAACGCCCGTAGAACTCAGCGGTTCTCAGGTTTTTCTCAGCGTGAGTGATTACTTACGCTATAAAAAGAATTTGCCTGGTACAAAGGTCGTCTGCGCAGAAGGAGATTGCGGCGCTTGCACCGCTTTGATCGCAAAGCCCGAACAATACTTATCATCAAAGTCCGCAATATCCAGTACTAATAAAAAAAATCTAGAAAATATTTTTACTACAATCAACACTTGTATCTATCGCATGTACCAACTGGATGGTTGCCATCTGGTTACGGTTGAAGGCTTAAGATACCCGGATCGATTGCACGTAGCACAGCAAGCTCTAGTAGATAAATTTGGTTCTCAGTGTGGCTATTGCACTCCAGGATTTGTCGCTTCGATGGTTTATTTATTAGAGCAATCCAAATTAAAACAAGAACCCATCACCGAAAAAACCGCCAAGAATTTTTTAACTGGAAACTTGTGTCGTTGTACGGGCTATCAATCCATCATCGATGCCTGCATCAGCATGCAAGGAGAATTCGAAACCAGTTTAGTCGATAGATATATGAACCAAGACACCAGAAAGCATTTGAATGAAAACTTAAAGACCCCTGTCTATATCGAAGAAGGACACCAGTCTGTCTACTTACCAACCATGCTGGAACAAGCTATCGGTTATCGCGTTGCTTATCCGAACACACGCCTAACTGCTGGTGGCTCGGATTTAGGTGTCTTAATTAATAAGGGAAAAATTCAACAGCACACTTTGATGAGTCTACAAAACATTCCAGAACAAAACCAAATCGAAATCTTGGATGCGCAAATTAAAATTGGCTCTAGAGTCACTTTAGCGGAAATTGAAAATCAACTTAGTAACGAACTACCAGAACTGTGTCGCTTGATACGTATATTTGCGTCTCCACAGATTAAGCACACAGCCACCCTGGTTGGCAATGTGATGAATGCTTCACCGATTTCAGATACCACACCTTTTTTAATGGTTGCTGAGGCTAATTTAGAAATCCTAACTAGCAACGGTGTTTACTTGTTAAATATAAATGAACTTTTTTTGGGATATAAAAAATTAAATTTAGCTCCTACTGATATTGTCATCGGCATTCATATCCCTAGAAGTCGACATACTTTTAAAGTCTTTAAAACTTCTGTACGTAAAGATTTAGATATTGCCATCGTCAATTTAGCTGTCGCTTACGAGTTATCATCACAAACAGATAAAACGCAAAATTCAACAACGGGCTTAATCATGCAATCTTTCCGAATAGCCATTGGTGGAGTGGGCCCTACAGTTATTCGCCAAACCGAAGTTGAAACTTATTTAAGTGGCCGCGAATTTCAATGGACATATTTTGAAACCGCCGCAGATATTTTGGAAAAACATATCACTCCTATCACTGATGTGCGTGCCACTGCGGATTATCGTAAAATGGTCAGCAAAAACTTATTAAAAAAAGTTTATCTAGAAAGCGGTCTTGTATGAGCATCGGACAATCTATCAAACATGATTCAATTCTAGGTCACGTCAGTGGCACCTCGGTTTACATTGATGATCGACCAACGACACAAAACGAAGTGCATGTCGGTATCATACCCTCTCCCATTAACTGTGGCGAGATTCTAAGTATTGATTTCTCCGAAGCTAAAAAAATTCCAGGCTTCCTGGGGGAATTTACTGCCGATGATTTGTTTCACAATCAATGGGGAACCATCAAACAAGATCAACCCATCTTGGCTTCCAAATATCCGCAATATCATAGTGAACCCATCGCCGCCTTTGCAGTTGAGGATCGTCAATTAATACCTATTATTCAAAAACTAGTGAAAGTGCAATCCAAAGCCAGTGCTAATCCTATTTTGGATTTACCTTCGTATTTTCGACAACAACAACAACAACAACCTAATTCTGGTCAGAAATTGTTGGATGAAGAATTTATTTTATATCGGGCGCCTTCTATGCAAAGAGGACAGGCCGAATTGCAACTGGCCGCCAGTGAACATCAGCTCAACGGAGAATTTTACATCGGTGGACAGGAACATTTTTATTTAGAATCGCAAGCCTGTATCGCTTATCCCGGAGAGAACGGACAAATGGAAGTTCACTCCTCTTCGCAGCACCCAACTGAAACACAACATGTAGTCGCACATGCGTTGGGGTTGGAATATCATCAAGTCACTTGCGT
>JBPOJH010000154.1:0-20984 GCA_052033755.1 Bdellovibrionota bacterium
GGAAAAGTGAATTCGAAAAAAACAAAAACGTAGATACTTATGCCATCGGGGTTTTGCTAAGATTATATCATAAAAATGATCTATCGCTGAATTTAGATTTTCGAAATTTATTTTATAAGCAAGAAGAGCTTCCCAATCAGTATTTTATTAATTTTTCGATTGTTAAATATGTTGTTTTATTTCCCAACACGGAGTCGTTGTGAATCGGATGAAAATATCAATGATTCCAATTTTAATGTTTTTGTTAACAACTGCAGAAACACAGTTGGTAAGCTCAGCAGAAATAGCAGCAATTTCTTCGGTTGATATTTCAGGGGGCGTAACTGGTGATGTGTCAGCTGCAGATGTGCTTGATGTAGATTCGATTTTGAATAGAAAACCAGTTGGCTCCAGTGATGACATTGGAGTTTCCGCGAATTATTTATCCGGAGATGCCTTTAGCAGATATTATGGAGTGACTTTGGATTGGACGCATTGGATGAGGACTTCGAATACATTTGGATTTAGAATCAAAGGCCTGGCTGTCACAGAGCAAACTTTGCAAATTAAAAAAGACTTAAAAAACCAAGTGGCTGCGACAGACCAAGATTTTTCCACTTTACGACAGGCTATAATTTTAGGAGTTGTATTTCGCCCATTTTACTCGAAATCAATTTGGAATTTAGATAAATCGATTGAGTCTGATTTTTTATTCAGCGCAGGTGTCGGACGAGCTCAGTATTCCGATTCAGAATATACTTTATTGTCGATTGGTGTTGGACAGAGTTTTTCAGTCAGTCGAAATAGCAAATTAAAATTAAATCTAGAATACTTACACTTACCACTACAAAGTAAAGCTAACATTCATCTGTTGATTTGTGAATTCGGCTGGAGTTACAGTCTTGGTGGTTCTTTATGATGAAGAAAAATATTATAGCAGCATCTATTTTATTTTTATTAGCACCCAACTTAACAGCCGATGCTAATGTTGCCACTGTTGCCAATGATACTATTCCTATTTCTGATAATACGTCAAAAACAGGCAGTGAAATTGTCGTAAAAAGTAAAAAGAGTTTTGAGGATTGGATCGAAGCCTATCGGCCGATTGACTTAGATTTTTGGGAAGAATCCATCCAAGCGATATTAGAAAATAAATACGAATATGCTTTTGAATTGGCTGAAAATCAAATTCGTAAAACTGAAAAAAAACTGACGGCACGGACTGAAGCTCAATGGGTTTTAGCACAAGCTCTAGATGGAATGGGCTTTCGATTTGCGGCAATAGATGTCTTGATGACGATGATTCAAAAAGATATCTATCCAGAAATAACTGACTTATCCGTATTTAGTCTAGAAAAAATATTTAAGCTACAGTCTAGTGATTCGCGTTTAGAATGGCTTCAACTGGAAGATTTCGAAGAAATATATGCAGAAAATCTATTTCGTATTGATCCCAAACATCGTTCTACCGAGTTGCAAGCATTTTTGTTTTATTTTGATTGGTTACATGTCAACAAAACCAAGAATCACTTATGGTCAATAGATTTTCTGATGCAAATTGAAAAAGATAATTATTGGTACCAAAGGTATCTGTATAAAAACTATGTGATGAATAGTTTGTATTTGCAAGCAATGCCAATTGCGAATTCAGCAACAGCCTTCGAATCAACAAAGGTCTTAGATTCAACATTGTTAAGACTTTCAGAATCGGTAGAGGATCCAGCACTAGCTGCGAAAATTAAAAAAACGCAAGCCATTCGCTCTTTGCAGCGTGGTAATTTGGAATTAGCTAGGAATCAATTAGCAGTTCTTCCCTTTAATCCCATCGATTCTGGTGAGGTTTTATTAGCTAGAGCCCAAGTCGAGTATGAATTGAAGAATTATTCGAAAGCGCTTGGATTGTTATACGTTTTAGAGGCTCCGATTTTTAACAACTGGATAGGACCCGAATATTATTTACTTCAGCTAAAAATATATAACGAACTTTGTTATTATCAATCGGCATTAGATGCAATTAAGGCTGTTCGTCTGAAAGTAACTGATCGTTTTCTATCTAAAAAAATAATCGATTTTATCAAAAATCCAATGATTCAGGAAAATATTTTTGGTTTGTATTCCAGTTTGACTTTGCAAAAGTGGAATGAAACTTTTTCCTCACTACCTACCTATGCCATGCAGTCCTGGCATAGGTATTATTTTCAGCTGAACGACGAAAATAAAAAATGGAAGGACAAATTTTCTTCGTCATCTGCATTCCATGATCCCTTTCGTCAGTTCTATGACCGTAAAAAAGCTGAAGTCGAAAAAAGACTAAAGCAGTCTTGGTATCCAAAACGTTCCGAACTTCGACGTTTGATTATAGCCTGGAAACAAAGATTCAGCGATTTTGAAAAAGAAATATCTAGTAAAAGTAAAAAAATGAAATCAGAAATGAATTCAGATGCAAAACCAACGGCAAAATCCACTGCAGAACTCACAAATACGCCCACGACGAAATTCACTGACAATACCGCTCTGAATACTAAAGACAGTCTAAATAAGGACGAGCTACAGGATGTTGAGGTTCGTAGCTTACAGGGGATCAAAAAAGCATTTTGGCCCTTTAACGGAGATCTTTGGTTGGATGAGTTAGAGAATATCAAAGTCGATGTGAGGCCACAATGCGAATAATTATATCTTTGACCATGTGTCTTAGTATGATTACGTGTACTTCATATGCAGCTTTAGTTCGAAGTAAAGCCAAAGAATTACACGAGCGACAGGTCGAGTTGAATGACTTAGAAAAAGTCATCGAATCCAATTTAACAAAGATTAAAAATAATGAGGTCGCTGCAGCGGATCTACCGAATCAATTTATCGCGTTATCACAATTTTATGAAGACAAATCCGTTGTTTTAAAAACGATGACTCGCTTGAAGTACCCAAGGCTTCCCGAAGAAGAATTAGACTTTCGAGCCAGTCAACAGGCTAAAAAAATGTCCTTAGATATTTTACAAAAATTTATCTCACGATTTCCAAAAGATAAAAATATAGAAATGGTTAGTTATCAATATGCTTTGAAACAAGCCGAAATGGGACTTACAGAAAAAGCCGTTTTTGATTTCAATACTTATTTGGAAAAATATCCACAAAGTAAAAATCAAGATCAAGTGCTGTATTATTTAGGTAATTATTATTACCTGCAGAACCAATATCCACAGTCGCAATCTTATCTAAGCACGTTAGTGAAATTCCCGTCTAGTTCGTATTATGTTCTAGGTCTTTTTAAACAGGGCTTAATTTTAAAAAACCAAAATCAATTTGTAAAAGCGAAAGAATTTTTTGTTAAAATATTAACGATACTAAAGCAGAGTCCTCAGTGGAAAATGACTTTTTATGATTTAACAAAAACAGCAGAGCCTGTCAGCTTAGAAATTGAAAAAGAAGTTTTTTCAGTATTAATTGAATGCGTAGCTCAAAATTTACAATTAGAAAATACATCTACGATGTTACGTGAGTTGCTGGGTTTGACTTCGAATCCCTGGGTGTTAATGCAAGGTTTCGAAAAACTAGTGCACGGGTTGGACTTAAAAAATAATGCTCATCAAATGTTGGCATTGAAAATATATTTACAATTGCTGCAAATCAGTCCTGATTCTGAACTGCAGTTGGCGGCTTTGACCAACCTTCTTACGATATGGACCAATTTGGATGACATGGATAAGCCAGTATCCTTCGAACAAATTTATTCTAGATTGGTAGATTTATCCGTATTGAATGCAAGGCCTGAATGGAATAGCAAAACAGATAATATTTATAGTTCATGGCTAGAATTACATTGGAATTGGATTTCAACAGAACTCAAAAAAACAGAATCGTTGCGGTATTTATCTGACTTAGAATTGCTACAAACACAGATACATAAATATTCTATTTTATTTCCTTCACCACAGAAGCGAATTATTCGATTAAAGGACGAAGTTCAAAAAAAATACGGGGAACTACTTGCAAAGGTGAATTCCAGTTTATTGCCAAGGTCGTTACCAACTACCATTGTGACTAATCATGGTAGGTTTATTAAAGAATGGACAAAAAAATTAACAGCGATTGGTGACTTATCCAAGGCATTGCAAATATGGCAGCAGTTAAATGATACCGAAGAATTAATGCGTGGATATTGGTTATCTCAAGATTGGGATGGATTGATACAACTTTCCGAATGGGGAAGCGCAACTCAAAATGTTTCTCAAGATATGGTCGTCATAATGGATCGATGGCGTTATCAAATCGGAGTGGCGTATTATAATAAAAGTCTTTATGCACAGGCCATCAGATATTTTGCTCCAACTAACTCAAGCGAAAGTGTTGCAGACTCATTTTACGAGCAAATGCTTTGGATGAGTCAAAATCAAGATCCACGAGTACAAGTTTTAGGTTTATATCCATTGGCGATGCTGGAGGAAAAGAATACTTTTACACGCAAGGACTTAAAACCTAGTCATAATATCGAAAAAGACATGATGAATTTTTCAAGTCAGCAAAAGTTATTAAAGCGTTGTGTTGAGGTCTCCGAGAAATTTGCAATTTATAATTCTTCTTCATTTAAGTGCGTACAACATCTTTATAAGAAAATAAATAAAGTTCCACAGACGGCATTAAATATGGTTAGTAAAAGTACAATTCATCAAAGTGTCAGCTTGCTAGAGTTGGAAAAAACTATCTTGGAAAACATCACTGCCAATGAGTTGCAATTGGAAGTAAAGGTAGATCTTGGATTGGTGGGTTTACATTATGCACTCACTTCTAATTGGGAAGCGGCTGCAGAATATTTGCAGATGTCTATCAAAGAAAATCCTAAAAACGTGTTTGGACTATATGGCTTGAAATATTTAAATGAAAAATTTCACTATCAGCAGCGTTTAGCTGACAATCGCGCCATTATAAAAAAATATCCAAGACCTAAGTTGGTTATTTCGCTAGGTCTATGAATAGATACCATTTATAACTCGATCATAGTCTGGCGCTTGCTACGAAAGCACTAAAATACCTGTTACATAATTCAATCAAAAATGAAAAAAATCCGATAATTCAACAAGATGGATCAAAAACCTTTTTCAAAAAAAGTGCGCGTACTTATTTTTTATCAGGATAAAAAAATCCTGGATGAAAGTTTTTTGAAAGGTCCCATTTATTTTGGTAGAGGTACTGAGGCTGAAATCAGTTTGGATTACAATTTTTTATCAAGAAAACACGGACGTATTATTCAAGAAGGTCCAAAATTTTATTTAGAAGATTTAAGAAGTCGCAATGGTTTGCAAGTCGCCAACCAATGGATTGACAAAATAGAAATCACCCCACCGTTTTCATTTCACATTGATCGTTTGCGTGGAGAGATTTTTTTTGAAGATATCAAAGAGATTTTTGAGGCCACACAATTAGGTCCGCAAGATCCAGTCACGCAAGTGCCGCCCCTGCATCCATCTAGTAATGTGATGAGTAACGTAAAAAATCATGTCCAGCGTACGACTAAGTCCGTTGTAAAAGAATCAGAACCAGAACAACAGCTAGCGAAGTCCCCAGTAGCAGCGTCGCGGCCATCACGACCGTCACCCTCGGCATCACTGTCGCCATCACCTATTCATCACGGTGAATTGACCGAATTTCATCCAGGTGTGCGTGTGCATGGACCTAAAAAACTAGAAGCTGTATTGCTTTGGCAAGATCAAGTGATCGAGGTCAAAGCCTTTAGTGAAGGCGAAAAGATTTATATTGGCCCCAGTCTGTTGGCAAATATTCCAGTTCCAACTCTGAAAAAGGGATGGGCGTTGGCGCGTGTTGAAAAAAACTTAGCTGTTTGTTTTTTACCTAGTGAAAAAGAATTTCGAATTGGCCGCGAAGGTTATTATTTTTCAAACGAAGAGTTGGTGCAAAGCCAGTATTTGCAAAAAAAGAAAAAAGGTTTTTCTTTTCGCTTAAGTCATCTGGATGTTGTCGAGATTCAATTGGGTTCTAACTTGAAACTGTGCTTGCGTTGGATGCCAAGATCCAGTCGATTAAAGCAAACACATTTGATGGAGCCAGATGTTGTCATCAAACAGTCGCTCTTTGTTTCGATGATTCTTCATGGGGCCTTTAGTCTGCTGTTAATGTTAACGACGCCCCCAGCGCAAAATATTCCAAAACTAAAAGATGTTCCAGAACGTTATGCACGTCTGTTAGTTGATCCGCCTTCGCAAAATCACATCCAAGATCAAGATATAATTTCACCAGTTTCCACAACACCTGCAACTATAGCAAAGTCTACATGGACACCATCAACGACGTTAGCAGATATGTCGCCAGTGGAAGAGTTAACTTCCGAAGAGCTTACGGCATTAGAGACTGAAAAAAAAGTCACGCATAAAACAGCTAACGCTACTAATGTCGGCCCTAAACCTAAGAAAAATATCAATAAATATCCTAATCAATTGCCACCCAAGAAGAATAAAATTTCTTTGCTTCCGATGGAATCTAAGAGTGAAAACAGATCCACAAGTTCGGTCTTTGTGATGACAAATCGAAAGCTGGCTCAAGATAACTCTCAATATGGCCCAAGAGTCAAAGCCTTGGGTTTAAGCACGATGCGACAAGAAGGTTTAGGTACGCAAGCCGTATTAACCGCAGTCAATCATCATAACGATGAGTTTTTAGATTGTTATCTAAAAAATTTAAGAACTCACTCACAGCTATTTGGTATCATGGAATTGGAATGGGAAATATCAGCCGACGGTGAAGTTGAAAGTATACGGATTAAAAAAAGTACTCTGACTAATGGAGAACCACTGGCCGAGTGTATAAAAGAAGTTTTTATGTTAATGAAATTTCCAAAAGCTACCAATGCCAAAGGAACTCAACCCTCCATGCAACTTGAGTTTACAAAATAATACCAAATCGACTAAATAATTATCCTTCGTTGCTGCTAGCTTGGTGCCGCTAAAGCGACACATTGCTTTCGTCGTATTACAATACGACTTCAAGCTTGCGCCTTGGACAATTAATTATTGGACTTGGCATTATAGCCTTTAGTCGAGATTCTAAATTCAGATGTGATAGGTTGATTGTTAATTTTTTTTTTGTTCATCAAAATAGAGTCATGAGTTTAACCGTATCGATCATCGAAAATCTAAAACACGATTTATTCATGTGGCCGATCCTTGGAGTTTCATTAGTGGGGATTGGAATTTCTTACGAACGATTCACCTATATTCAAACGGCGGCATCACTAGAGAAAGAAGAATTTCTAAATAAAGTCAGCCAGTTTATTTTGCAAGGGAATCTGGAACGAGCGATTGCCATCTGCTCGCAATCGCCAGGTCCGCTAACAAATATTGTAAAGGCGGGCTTGTTAGCCGTCGCCAATCAAAAGGATGCAGAAGAAATTCAAACAGCCATGGATGCAGTGGCGCTTCGCGAAGTTCCTAAAATTGAAAAACGAACTAGTCTTTTATCATTGCTAGCTAATTTATCTACGCTTTTGGGGTTGTTGGGAACCATTGCAGGATTGATTGGTGCATTTACAGCAATAGCGGGTGTAGGGCCTTCTGAAAAAGCCAGTTTATTATCAAATAGTATTGCAGCCGCGATGAACTGCACGGCATTTGGATTGATCGTTGCAATTCCTTTGTTGGCTGTCTATGGATTTTTGCAAAACAAATCGCAAGAATTGATTGATGATATTCATGAGTCCTCAGTGGCGACATTAAATTTTATTATTTCTAATCGTGATAAATTTCCAAAGTATTAAAGTCCAATCAAAGAGGAGTCATGTAAGAGTACATGTAAGAGTACACGGAGGAGTGCATGGGACGTAAAAACACCAATGCAAATTTAAACTTAACTCCCTATGTGGATTTACTTTCGACATTAATTTGTTTTTTGTTGTTAACAGCGGTCTGGCAACAAATTAGTGTGATATCAACATCAAGTAGTGTGTCTAACGTTGGATCGCAAAATTCAGTTACTAATGCTTCCAGTAACTTAAGCACGGGTTCTGCCCAAGAAGGAAAAATGCTTTTTTTAGTTTCGATTTATAAAGATCGAATTGAAACCCAAGCTGGGGCCGAAGCGATCGAAAAAATCCAGCACCATTACGTCAGTGCCGGATTAGCACAGCCAGATTATCAAACCTTGAAAAAAATTTTGAAACAATGGAAGACTCGATTTCCTGACAGAAAAGACGTGGTTTTAAATACCGACGACGAGTCTCCGTATAAGTTTTTGATCGGAACTATGGATACTTTAATGGATTCAGATTTTAGTGATGTAGGGATTAACACCAAGTAAAGGACTGCTCATTGAAGAAAAAAACTATTGTTAAGCCCGGTCATCACCTAGAACCTAAATGGGATCTAAAAGGGCTGCGTAAAAGGAAAAACTCAAAAGGTCGTCTGAGTGTCACTGCGGATCTACCCTTGGTCAGTATCATTGATCTATTTAGTATTTTGGTGATTTATTTATTAATGAATTTTTCAGCGACTGGCGATATTTTCTTTACCTCTAAAGAGATTCATTTACCAAGAGCTAAACATGCAACCGCTATACAGAATGCCCCATTAATTACGATCACCACAGATGATGTGCGATTAGAGGCCTTGTCAGCACAATCTAATTCGTTGTTAACCTTGTCTGATGTCAACTCGAAAGCGGATCCCATTGGGAAGTTAATTTCAGGGCTACGTGAGTTTCGAAAAATTCAAGAGATCATTCATCCGGATCAGGTATTTAAAGGACAGGTAAATATTCAAGCCGACGAATCGGTGCCACTTGTGAATATAAAGTTAGTGATGCGCACCTGTATCTTAGAAGGGTGGACGGGGATTAACTTTGCCGTTTTAGAAAAAGACTAGCATTAGCCAAAATGCGTTTTTAATTGTTCTTCAGCCCAGGTTAAGTAACTAAACAGGACATTTTTTTGTTTGGCAAAGTCAACGGCAAGGATGGCGTTGTCCTTCATCGAGCGACTTAAAAAGCCGTTCATCCAAGCTTCTGGTTCCAAAACACCTTGTTGCATTAATAACTTTAAAAAAAACTGTAACTGTAGTATTTCTAGATTGGGTGCTGTTTGTAATTCTTTTAAAGTATTCCCTAATAAATTGAATAATTCTTTCGAATGTAAATCGCCCTCTTGGGCCATCTTACTAACAAGTTCTAAAATGCGTAAAGCTAAGTTCAATCGATCATAATCTGATCTTAGCTGATCAAAAGACTGAATAAGCTGAGCTTGTTCGATGACGGGTAGTCGTCCCTCTATTTTAGGAATCGTTAAAACAAACTCAACAAAGTGAGTGGGTTCAAGTACACCTCCCAAAAAGCGCTTTTTGGATTTCAAGGCCGACTTGGCGATGGCTGATACCTTTTCACCCTCGGAAGACAAGAAGGTTAAAATCAAATCCGCTTCACTGTATTTGGTAGCTCTTAAGATCAGACCTTTTATTTTTGTGGTCGCACCAGATGGAGTGATCATATTGCTAAGTCTGCTGTTGAGATACAGCCGGAAGTGTCCATTGAATCGTGGCTTCCTGAATGGCTGTATTTAACATGTTCAACATTGCAGATACAGATTCGTTGGAAGTCAAAAGCGCACTTGAAACAAAAAGTAAATTATCTATTTTACCAAAGTGGTACCAATCGTAAAAACCTTCGCGCTCTTGCCAGCGACATAAATTAGTCGTTTCTATGTAGTTTGCCATGGCCGCATTTTCCATCAAATGACTAAAATGGGGATGGCTTTTTAATTGTATTTCTAAGTTGGATTTCAGAAAATCCGCATTTATGGTGCCGGCATCGATGATGGCTTTATCAAACAAGCGACTTTGTGGGTTGGAGGTCGCTGATAAGTGAAATGGCTTAAGAGGCGCTGGTAATTTAGACTCTAGTTGCAAAATAAAATTGGTATTTTGTGAGGTCCCATTTTCATTTGTATCCGTTTTGACTTTACAAATATCGATAACAGTTTTTACTTCCTGAATGAAATTCGTAGCCTTTTTAGATGACCATGGAAAATTCGCAGCTAACAGAGTGGGGATTTTTATTTTCTCGCCAAATAAGGCTAAAACTTTTTTCGAAGGAAAAACTTGCAAAATTATTTCGTTATTGGCGGGTTTCCATTTTGTGGAAGGTTGGTAGGTCAGTAGTACCAAGGGAATTTTTTTATCAGTTAATAAAGGTCGCAATAAATCAAAATTTTGTATTTCCGAAGTTAAAGGATTTTCTAAAGGTGCAAACACAAATAATTGATCTTTTTTCAAGTCCTTTTCAAAATCAGCTAAGGTCGCGGCTGTTTGAGCGTTGACTGTATCTGGCGAGCTATTTGGTGTTAAGCTCAAGGGGAATTCTTTTAATTGCACCGAGTAGGCTTCTTTATAAAAATAATGAGTAGCAAACGGAATGTAGGGGCTATGTCCTTTAATAAAGGTGACACTGCGTTTGTGGGCATAGAACTGCGCCATGCCGACTAAGGTTTCATAAATAGCTAAAGTTAAATTGGGAAAAATGCGTGTGATTGAATCTGTGGAGCAAATCTCTTTGATAGTTTGATTCGTAGTGGACCAAATTTGCGAAGAGGGTACATCGATGATCATTTACAAATTCCTTCCCATAGTTGGCTATATGTTGCCAATAAATTTGAGTGTTGATGAGTCCCTTTAAACAAATAGGATTAAAAATAATCCTAAAAGCACACGATAGATGCCAAAATATTTATAACCATAACGACTGACGATACGAATGAAAAAAACAATCGCTACGGTGGCAAATAGAAAAGAAAAAAAGCTACCAAATAAAATCATTTTCAAGTTATCTAAAGTTTGGAAATCATGCCAAACCTTCAGTGATTTAATAAAAGTGGCCCCAGCCAAAGTGGGCACGGCCAAAAAAAATGAAAACTCGGCAGCTTCTTTGCGCGATAATCCCAAACCAAGGCCACCCAGGATGCTGGCGCCCGAACGCGAGACACCAGGAATGAAAGCCAAGCATTGAATAAACCCCAGGGCTAAACAGCGTGAATAGGGTAGATTCTCTATATTATATTTCGAAGAATTTTGTTCAGGGACAAAACGATCACTGACGATTAATACTAATCCTCCGATCAACAACGACCAAGCAACGACATTGACAGAGTCTAACAGGGCATCAATTTTTGATTTCACCAACAAACCAATCACGGCCGCAGGCAAAAAGGACAATAGCAGTCTTTTATAAAATTCGTAATTCCAACGAAATCTTTGATGATATAAAACCAAAACAGATAAAATTGCGCCGAATTGAATGATGATATTGAAGCTTTTTACAAAGCCGTCCTCGGCGATTCCCAGAAAATGCGAAGTAATAATTAGATGACCAGTAGATGAGATCGGTAGAAACTCGGTCAAGCCCTCAATAAACGAAAGTAGTAGTCCTTGCAAGTATGTCATATGCGAATTAGATCAAATTTTCTTATGGAGTGGGAAATCTTTTTTTTTAGGGCATCAAGTCATCTAAAATAAATTGTACTTTCATGAAATAGTCGTCCTATGATTTTAAGCACTAATCCAAGGAGGGGAAGATGAAAAGATTGAATAATCTTTTGAAGCGTTCAGTGACGGTATCAAGTATTCTACTGGGTATTATTGCTGGATTAATATCAACAAGTCAGACGGCGTTCGCGGCCGAGTTTTTGGTGAAGTACAGAAGTGCCTATGGACTGATGAACTTTAACGACACTAAAAATTATCAAGTGATGGACTATCATACCACTGGACAGTTAATGAAAGTACGTATTCCAGAACGTTTGAAACTCCAAGCGATGTTGGATCTATATAGTAATCCGAATGTTCAGTACGTGGTACCGAATGCTAAGATGAAAGCGTTTATGGCCCCAGTCGACACTCAAGCGTTAAAGCAACAATGGGCGATTGCTAAAGTTCAAGCTGAAAAAGCATGGCAACGTGCTGGTAACCGTGGTTCGAAAAAAGTCTTATTAGCAGTAATTGACACGGGTGTGGATTACAAACATCGCAGTTTGGCTCCGAATATGGTGAATGGATATGATTTTGCCAGAAATGATGATGATCCTATGGATCAAACTAGTTTTCAAAATCCAGGTCATGGAACTCATTGTGCTGGAATAGTTGGAGCTACGGGATTAGCTGATGATGGTACAATTGGCTTGTCGCCAGAAGTATCCATGATGCCATTAAGGTTTTTAGATGAAAATGGTTCTGGTGATTTAAATAACGGTGTGAAGGCCATCGATTATGCGGTTCAAAAAGGTGTGAAAGTGATTTCAGCTAGCTGGGGAGCGACGGTTCCCAGATCAGAAGCGATACCATTGATTGAAGCGATCGAACGCGCTGAAAAAGCGGGAGTCGTATTTGTAGTTGCAGCTGCAAATGATGGTAAAAATAATGATCGTACAGAAGTATATCCCGCAAACGCAGGGTTATCTAACACAATATCAGTTGCAGCTTCAAATTCAGGTGATCAGAAACCTTCTTGGTCTAATTACGGTCGTGCGAAAGTTCATGTAGCATCTCCAGGTGCGGGAATATTAAGTACACTTCCAAGTAATAAATATGGAAATTTAGACGGAACATCGATGGCGACTCCCTTGGTAGCGGGACTTGTTGCTTTGGTTATGGCACAGGATGAAAATTTGACACCATTGCAAATCAGAAGTTTGATTCAAGCTACTGGAGCAAAGGTGGCTATCGAAACAGCTTGTGATTGTCGTATTGATGCGTTTGGAGCTGTCGATACAATTTTAAGTAAAAAGATGTTTGTGTCACCGTATGCAGGTACGTATGCAGTTGGTGATAAGGTGTCTTTTGAAGGTGTATATGGTAAAGCACCATTTACTTTTGAAACTTCGAATGCAGTAGTGGGTGCTATCGATGCCAATGGTGTGTTATCTACTGTGGCTGAAGGGGAAACGCAAATCACTGTGAAAGACAGTGCGGGTGTTGTGGCTCAGTCTTATAAAATCTTTGTTGGTAAGCCAAGCAGTGGTGGCGGCGGAAATCCACCAGATGATGGTGGTGGTGGAGGCGGTGGTGCTCCTGGTGAATGTCCAATTGGAGATCCACAAATTTGCCAAATCATTTGCGGTATTCAACCTGATCTTCCATTTTGTCAAAAGTAATGAACTAAAAAATATGTTAAATAAAAAAAGAGAAGGACCACAAGCCTTCTCTTTATTTATTTTAAAGTGTCAGTCTGTCCCCGAAGTCTTTGGCAAGGCCTTTGCTAAGGTGTTCATTGTCAACCATCATGGTGGCAAAAAAAACATTTATTAGGGGGAGAATCTATGAAATCGGTACTACTATCAATTATTGCAGCGATGATATCAGCACAGGCCTGGGCCGGCGGTATGAAATTAGGGCAACCTCAATATGGCGGAACGGGATGTCCCGCGGGAACAGCTTCTGTTACTTTAAGTCCAGATGAGACTGAATTGTCCGTACTATTTGATAATTATATGGCTGAAGCCGGTAGCACGACTGGTCGTCGCATTGATCGTAAGTCTTGTAATCTAGCAATTCCAGTACAAGTGCCACAAGGGTACTCGGTTGGTATTTTTAAAGTCGATTATCGTGGATATGATGCGATTCCAAGAGGTGGTTCTGGTAGATTTGATACTGAATATTTTTGGGCGGGATCGCGAGGGCCAAGAATTTCTAAGGTATTTAACCCTGGTCAAGGGAACTTTACTTTAACACACGAGTTACTTGCGACGACAATGGTATGGTCTGCTTGCGGTGATAGCGTGAACTTCCGAATTAATTCTTCGGCATTAGCACAGTCAAACAGTGCTGGTGATCAAGCCATGGTGATGATCGACTCCGCCGACGTAAGCTCGAAGATGGTATATCACTTACAATGGAGACGTTGTTATTAATTTTTATTGGATTCTGATTTGTTAGTTGTTGTGTTGGAAAAAGAGGTGGCCTGAAAACCACCTCTTTTTTTATAGATTAACATTTCGATGACCATGTATAGTATCATCGATACAGTTAAACCAATGCCCTTTAAAAAAGCCCAGGCGGTTGTACTCCAAGCGAAAGCGGCCCATACAGCCAGAAGAGATTGAATAAAAAAGAAAATGCCCAACCGCCAATTCACTCCCTCTAAAAAGGGGCGCATCGCCAAGGGCAAGTTTGGATTATGTTTAAAAGCCATTTCCGCTAAAAACGGGGTTTTACTGAAAGTTGTACCCCATAAAAAGAAAGCCATAAAAACTTCTAAGATGGCTGGTTGCAATTTAAACCAAATACCTTCTTGAAAAAAAATCGAAACACCACCCAAAACTAAAATCAGTAAATTCGAAAACAAAGTCAGTTTAGAAATTTTTTTTAATTTTATTTTTTCATAGGCTAATTCGCCCAATCCAAAGATCATGGCGACGATCGTTCCCCATATGGGACCATACATTTCTTCAATCACAGTGAAGGCAACAATTGGCAGTAAACCGCCAAAAATGAAACTAGCTGAATTCAACAAGCTCCCCCTTTGGTAGCGATAATAATTCATCATTGTGCATGGCCAGTTGGCCTTTTAAAAAAACAGCTTTAGGCCATCCTGTGACGGTGACGCCGTGATAGGGAGTCCAGCCACAACGACTTTGAATCCATTTATTTTCAATCATTCGCTGCGCTTTCAAATCGACTAGGGTAAGGTCTGCATCCAGACCAACTTCGATACGACCTTTCGTCAGGCAGCCAAATACTTCGCGTGGATTTTCACACAATAGATCGACTAATTTTTGCGTGGATAATTTTTGCTGATGCACTTGAGCTAGCATTAGCGGCAACATAGTTTGTACGCCAGGTACACCACTGGGGCTGTTGGGATATTCTTTGCGTTTTTCTTCCAAGGTGTGGGGAGCATGATCCGAACCCATCACATCAACAGTGCCATCCAGAACAGCTTTCCACAATTCGGGTAAATGTCGTTGATCACGAATCGGCGGATTTTGCTGCGCTAGATTTCCTAATTGATCATAGCAGCTGGGGGCTGATAATAATAAATATTGTGGTAAAATCTCAACCGAAATTAAATTTGGATTTTTCGGTGATGTTGCTGTTGCCGCTGATGTTGCCAGTTGGGATTTGATACTTCGAAGATACTGCATTTCTTCAGAGCTTGAAATATGCAAAATATGAACGGGACGTTGATATTTTAAAGCCATCGTAACCGCTTTTTTTGTGGCAATTAGTGCGGTCTCTTCATCGCGCCACACAGGATGAAAATGTGGATCTTTTTTTTCTAAAGCGATGTGTTTGCGTTCCTTCAGTCGTGCTTCGTCTTCAGCGTGAATGATGATGCGTCGATGACCATGTTGAAAAATTTTAGCTAACGCTTCCTCGTTATCAACTAAGAGCGATCCAGTGGAGCTCCCCATAAAGACTTTGATACCGGCACAGTGTTTATGTTTTTCCAACTGAGCTAATTCAGCAGTGTTGTCGAAGTCCTTGCCAACCGCAGCGCCGATAAAAAACCCGATATGACACCAACTGCGTCCTTGAGCTCGTTGCAATTTATTTTGAAAAGTTTCAGCTGTGGTTGTGGTGGGATTGGTGTTTGGCATTTCAAAAACACTGGTGACTCCGCCAGCAAGGGCAGCGCGTGTACCAGTTTCAAGATCTTCTTTGTGTGTCAGTCCTGGCTCGCGAAAATGCACTTGTGAATCAATAATTCCAGGAAAAGCGGTTAGGCCTGAGCCTGAAAATATTTGCTTCGCCTTCGGAGCAACGGGGTTCAAGTCCGCATCAGCAACATAGGCGATTTTTCCATTCTTAATCCCGACATTCGTCCGGCGAATATGAAGGAATTTCTTTTGGTGCCTGTCAGAGGCAGCACCACTTTTTTGAGTCCAGAGAGAACTTGTTGAGTCCTCGCTAGTATAAGTGAATAATTCGACATCGGTAATAAGCAGGTCTAAGGTCATATCTGTTGTCATATAATGAAAGCCTAGCACAATTAAATTGGCAAAAAAAGTCAGTAATGATTCAATTATACTAATATGACTTTTGAATCCATCATGACATTCATCATTGCCAACAATAAATTGGTAATCGAAGTTCTAGTTGCTTTGGTTTTACTCACAATTATTGCCATAGCATTTAATGCATTTGTTATTGGTGGTGATGACGAATCAGCAGGTGGTGGTTTGGGTGCGGGCAGTGTCTCGCAATTAGAAGAAGCCATTAAAAAAATCTTAGAAAAAGCCAATTCGGTGCAAGTGCCAGCTGGGGCTAGTGCGGCTGATTTAGAAAAACTAAATGCCTTAAGTTCTGAAATCAATCTTTTAAAAACTGAGCTGGAAGAAAAAAAAGGTTTGATTCAAAAACTAGAGTCAACACCGGCTAAGGGCGGCGGTGGTGGCGACTCGGCCGAGTTGCAGAAAAAAATTGGTGAATTAGAAAGTAAGTTAGCTGAATACGAAATTATTTCGGAAGACATTGCTGATTTATCTTATTACAAAGAGCAATTCACAAAGTTGCAAAAAGAAAATGATGAGCTGAAAAAAGGCGGAGCGGTTGCGGCCACTCCGTCTTCAGCAGCAACTGCAGCGGCACCAGCAGCGGTACCGGTAGCGGCACCGGCACCAGCTTCGGTAGAGGTTTCGGTGGCAGATGCAATTGCAGACTTACCTGCAGAAGCCGCAGCTATTGTGGCCGAGACAAAGCCGCCTGAAGTACTAGATGTTTCGAGTGTCGTTGATGATGATTTGATGGCGGAATTTGCCAAAGCCGTCGAGATGCAAAAATCAGGAGGGGCGCCGGCTGTGGCCGCAACACCCGCGGCTCCAGTCAAACCTTCACCGGCACCAGTTGCACCACCAGCACCAGAACCAGCAGCACCAGCCGCCGTTGCTGAAGATTCCAGTCCGCAGTCCTTAGTGGATGAGGCTTTGGCGGCAGCTGCGTCCGAAGGCGTAAGCTCACCTCAAGTTGAGCCCGCTAATCCATTGGAACAAGAAAGTATTGATTTAGATAAAATGGTTGATGAGGCTTCGGGAATTTCGACAGATGGCCCGGAAGTAAATCTGGAAGAAGCCTTGGGCGATTCGATCAACGAAGACAAGATTCTAGCGGAAGCGACCGCCTTAGAAGTGCCTAGTGAAGACAAAAAACTAATGGGTGACTTCGAAAATTTTGTCAAAAACGAATAATTTAAACGGAAGCGATAGCAGCTTTCGTAAGCTTAGTTAAAAAATCTTTTAAGTGGAGAAAAAATATGATGATAGATAGAACGTCGATCATTCTTACTTTTACTTTGGTGATAGGACTAATTGCTTTGTCGACCCCATCGCTGGCTAGCATTTCATCCCCAACTTCATCCGTATCTGCGGCAGAAATCAGTGATTTTGAATTACAAAAAAAAATTATTTTAGACTCGAAAAGAACAGTCTCGGATCGTTGGCAAGCTGTGATGAAAGTGGCAAGCCAGTACAAGGGCGCTTCCAAAGATTTTATCGTTAGCTTAAGTGATCGCTCGGAATGGTTTTTACGAAATGCTTCGTTAGTTGCGTTGCAGGCCCATTATCCTGAAATGGTAAAAGCCAACGCTTTAAAATTATTAAAAGATAAAGCTTTGGTTGTGCGTTCGGCCGCGGTGGATGTGTTAATGCAGCAATCACAACAGCAAGAATTGAGCTTAACCGAGCGAGCTACCTTGTGGTCCGAACTAGAGGCTCCCTATAATTTCAGAGGCACGCAAAGTTTATGGGTACGAAGTCAAATTGCAGAATTATTAGCAAAATCGCCTTTGAAAAACGAAAACTCGATGTTTGCAAAATATTTAAATCAATCCAATATCGAATTGAAAAGTATAGCTCAAGCCGCACTTAAAAAAATTCAATAACAATTACAACAATTACTTAGTGAGTGGCTTTAGCTTCTTTTTCAAATGCTTTTTTCAAAGCGTCTTCAATTAGTAATTCGCGTTCGATGCGATAAAAAATGACTTTTTCCTCTAGGCCATCGGTTTGTACTGGCTCGGATTCAGCAAAAAAGTTTTTATTTTTTTCAATTTGTTTGTTGATATTGACTCGGACGGCGCCTTTTTCTTCGATGCCGCCTTTGACCAAAGTTAAAGTGATTTTGTATTTCACACCGCTAAGATCTTTTAATTTTTGATGAGGTGGTTTGAAACCATCAAAACCCTTGATCCATTCTGTTTCTAAAATTCCATGATCCATATTGTTTTGTGCCAATGGGTATTTCAGACTAAGCTGAGCCGCTCGCCAGACGTTATCATAAGAAGCAAAATAGACTTTTTGAAATGAATTTTTTCGAATTTGCTTTTGACTGTTGGTCGTCACGGTACTGCAAGCGGTTAGGCTTAAACTGAAGCTTAAAATTAAAGCCTTGCAGAACGTAAAAAACAACGACCGCATTGTTGTCAGCAATGCGGTTAAGCTCAAAAATAATTTACTGAAATGTTTCACTAGATCGAGTGGCATGAGTAGAAGCATCAAATAAGGCGGGTCCTAAATCAACTGTTTTTTTAGACCCGGACTTGTCCTTGGATGACTGACTATTTTGTGCCATCACGACAATATCCCATTGTCGTTTTCCGGTGCCTAGTTGTCGTTGTGGAATCTCTGGAAGTTCGACTTGTGAAACCCACTCGTTAGCATAGACTTCCCATTTTTTATCGGCGACTTCGGCCTTGAAATCACCTGCGGTTTTCATGCGAACTTCCGACAGCACGGCGTAGGTGCCGGTGGCATCCAATTGTGACGGCAATGTTGGAAGACTCACTTGTAAACCTTGAGGTGTCACTTTAGGTTTTTCTAGTAAATTAATTAAAACAGGTTCTGGATTATTCTCCAATGGAGTTAACGCCGACGAGATTCGGTCCACCACATCGGGATGATCTTTTCGTTGTAATACACTCAGCAGTAAGGGTGTAGAGCCTGCGGCTGTGACTAAAGATCCATTTTGATTCGGGTCGATGGTTTTAACATCTGTAGGAAGGAAGCGACCTTCATACATACTGCCGGCGATTGAAACCATGTATTGTTGATTATCATAGGCAGGAGCTTTGTAGTTTTTCACTTCGGTGAATTTTAACTCGTTAATGGGAAGATCTAAGTTTTGTGAAGGATTTGTGACTTGCACTGTGCGGATGCTACCGCTTTGAATTTGAAAATGATTGATCAACTCATGAAAGGGTTTGTCGTCTTTCATCTCTTTGACAACAGTCTTAAATGGAAAGCGTCCCTTCATCGCATACATCATTTTGGGTCCGTGTGTGTTGAAGTATGCGCGATAGATGGGTTTTTCTAATGTGATGGGCAGGATGTAGCTTTCTTTTTGTTTTGGTAAAGCGACATTGCTAGGAAGGCTGACGGTTTGGCCCATCACATCCATGGTGTCCATTTGTGAGCTGATGACCATGGATAGATCGAAATTCAGTAAATTAGGTTTGGCAATGGCCTCGAACATTAAAGCAAAATCGGCCCAACCATCTTTGTCTTTGATATCAAAACCAGTGCCTTGGCCTTTCACTTCTAAAATTTGTGAGTTCAGGCTGCTCTTCAGGAAAAATTGCAAAGCATGTGGCGCTTGTTGCAAGTAAGTGACGGGGACGCGGCCAGAGGCCCAAGCTGTGACGGCGGTAGGGGCGTTCCAATTAGCGGGTAAGGGGATGTGGCCGTTGCTGTCGGTGGTAAAAATATTTTGTGCAAAGGGCGAGTTTTCTTTGTTGCCGATCATGACTTGTGCGGAGGCGATAGGGGCGCCGTTTTCATCCATGACGGCAATGTATTCGGCTTCAGGGCCTTTGATAAAGTGATACAGAGCTTGGAAAAAATTCTGTTCTTTTCCTTGTGTCTCTTTGCTCCATTGTAATTGTTTGGGATCGGGGTCTTTGCGATCGTCTTTGTCTTTGGAGCAAGCGGTTAACAGGTTTAGATTGGCTAGGCAAAGTCCCAGGGCGAAGATTTGAGTTAGGGTTTGGCTCAATGATTGTGAGTGGCGGCGATTCCAACTCCGCAGTTTTTGTGGGCTTTGGGTGATTTGAATAGCTCTTGGCATTGTTTGGTCCCTCCGTTGGACAAATAAGTTAATAGAGCCAATCGGTTCGAAAGGGCCGCAACCGATTGTGGATTTAATAAACACTCGACAAATGCGACAGCCTGTCTTTAGTCTAGTGTCTGAACAATATTGCAAATTATGCTGAATTCCGTGTCAATAGCTAGTTCAATTTTGTAAGTGGTTAAGAAGTAAATTAAGGAAATTTTAAAATTACAAAAAAAATGAATCAGTATTTATTGACGGCGAGTGATATTTTTATTAAAAAGTAGCTTCAATTTTTTTGTGATCTGTTTTTGTAAACAATGTTTGCATGATGTTTACACAGTGGTGGGGTAGCTCAGTTGGTTAGAGCAACGGAATCATAATCCGTAGGTCGGCGGTTCAAGTCCGCCCCTCACTACCAATTTTTTAATAAAATCAACAGCTTGGACCATTTTGGGTCGGCTGTTTGGGTAGTCTGGGCAACAAAAATAACTAAACAATTAGCAGCGACCTTCCGATAAGGAAGGTAAATGGGCAGAAATAAGAGCCAGAACGTCTCTGGCAATTACTATATTCGTAGTCGTCCAACAGGTTGGTATCTCTGGTATCAACATTTTATCGATGGAGTTCGTAAGCAGGAACCCGTTGATGATAAAGCATTCCGTGACCTTGGATTTAAAGACAATTGGTCAGTCGATGAAGCTAAGGCTCACTGTAAGCAGCTGAATGCAGAACGATCTCTTATCAGAGAGAAGATTCGTGCCTCTGCCAAGCGGGTCACAGAACTACAATCAATCAGCGAGACACTATTCCCTCAAGCGAGAGTGGAAGCATTTCAAGAACTCCTTGAAGATGAAAACTTTGGTTCAACGACACACCTTCAAAAGCTCAACTCTCACTTTCTATTTATCCAGCGAATGTGTAATGCGCTGAGAATTCAACCTCTCGAATACAGAGAGAACTCTAAAAAAATCTCTAAGTACT
>JBPOJH010000155.1:0-32175 GCA_052033755.1 Bdellovibrionota bacterium
TCATCATTATGTGCACCGATTTTTAATGAAAAATGTCTGTGACCGGATTTGTCTGCGTAAACTTCATCAACTGTTCCCGAAACTAAGACACGAGTTTGATAACCACTGACTTTTGTTTTCCATTGAATGGCTTCTTCATTCATGACGGGTAAAACTTTACCGCCATTGTAGCAATCTTGTTGCTGGCCTTTATTCGTCTGTAGTTGTTCATAATTTGGTAATTCTGACGGTTTTCCCGCAAAAGAAACCAAAGAAAACAATAATCCTGTTGCAATTAACAAATGACGGAAACTCTTCACACTAGCCCCCCTGTGTGTTGAATGTTTACGGAATAATTTGAAACAAATGAACGCGTTAATAAATGAAATAATGAATGAAAAGAAAAGACAAACAATAAAATGGATTTAAGCAAAGAAAATGCTAACAAGAAATTTGAACTTGTTTTGGAATGCAAAATTCCCTCCGAGTTAGTAAGACATTTAAGGTGCCTTGTAGAAACGCTGAACCATATTATCAGCTTATAATTCGTTTTTTCTAAGTACTACTTATTGGTAGCTGGCAGTCCAGGATGGGGTCAATAAAAAGAAAATTCTTTTTGCGATTTATATTGCGCCTGGGCATATAGGCGCGATCGACTTATTTTTGTGAGCTTCATCAAGAGTCATTTTTTCTCTGGGTAAAATCTTAAATAAAAATATCTGGTATACGTGGTTTGGTTGAATCAAAGCCGTATTAAAAATGATTTTAAAATAGTTCTTTTGCCAGGCAATTCAAAATCCAAAGCGGATTGAATACAGAAAATATCCAGCTTTTTTAAGCGTAGTTTTTTTTGTGTTTTTAGAATGGCATGGTGAATATCGGGAATAAAAATATTTTCAAAATTGGTTGAAAATAATAAATCGCCACCAGGGTTTAATAAACGTAAAGTTTTTTCTAATAAATTTTCGATATGGTTTTCGATTTTAAAAATACCTTTGTCCCCTCTGGAAAAAGACGGTGGATCGCAAATTATAAGATCAAACTTTTGGTTTTTTACAAACATTTGATCCAGATAGGTAATGCTGTCCCGGCAGTAAAAGTGATAAGAGCCATTGGCGTTTTTATTTTCTAAGCCCAATTCTGAGTCCAACTCTAAGCCCAATTTGTTGATTGCAAAATTTTGTCGCCCCCAATTTAATACATTTTTATTGGTGTCGACAGAGGTCACAGAACTAGCTTGGCCCAAAGCTGCAGCTAAGCTAAAACCACAGGTATAAGAAAATAAATTCAAAACATTTCTGTCTTTAGAGTGGTTTAGTACCCAATTTCTTTGCAAACGTTGATCTAAAAATATACCTAGGGATTGGCCAGAATCAGTTCTAATTTCAAAGCGCATTTTGTTTTCGTGAGTGATCCAGGTGTTTTGCAAGCCCGAAGATTCTTCTCCGATCCGATGTGCACCTGGATTTGGAATCTGGTGTGCACTTGTGTGTGGGATTTGGTGTGGTTGTGGAAGAATAATAAATTGCGATTTATTCACCGGGTCTTTACCGCGATTAAACATCAATCGCACCAATAGGGGCTTTTGCATATATTCAGCATAAGTCGCAAAACGTTGCTGATCTGTTTCGCTCCAGATTTCACTGTACCAAGATAGAACTAAATTGTTTGCATATTGATCGATCGTAAAACCGATGTCGGTAAAATCATTTTTATTATGTACCAATCGCAAAGATTGATCTTGTTTTCGGGTTAAATCAAACAAGCGCTGACGTCGATCGGTTTCAAAAAAAGTCTTTGCTAAAATGCGATCATTTAAAAAATGAAGGTTTCTAAAATATGCGGGAGGCTCGGATACCAAGCAAATACCATTCGGAAATTCGATTTTGTGGTTGTGTAGACATAAAAATGGATATTCGTCGCCATCGTAGATGGCATCACCTAAAATAGAAATCCCAGCGGCCTGGGCATGAATTCGAATTTGATGATTACGACCTGTTAAAGGATTGGCCTGCCATAACTCAAATCCAGCCGATTTATTTAAAAATTTTAACTGTGTCTGCGCGGCTAGCTCTTTGCCCTTGTGGATGATGACTTTATCTATGTTAAATTCTGATTTTGTTGATTTCGCGGCAGTAATAAACAGGTAAGTTTTTTTAACCTGTCGTTGATAAAAATAATCCGCATATTTTTTTGCTGACTCGGGTGTTTTTGCAAAAATTATGACACCAGTTGTGGTTTGATCTAAGCGATGTACGACATAAAGTGGATAACCTAATTGCTTAGATAGTATTTCGATCAATCCTTCTAAGATAAAATCATTGTGTAAGGCTTTTGAATCATTGGTGTGAGCGTTCACACCATAGGGTTTATCAAAAGCCAGAATATCTTCATTTTCAAAAAGAATAGAGATTAAATAATCATTCAGTCGTAAAAAGTTCATTCGCCTTTTAGTTTTTTGCGACAGCTTTGTAAGATGGCATGTAGTGTTGCAACAAAGCTAACAAAGCCAAGAATCCACCAAAATAAGCCGTGTCTCCTAAAAACTGATTCCACCAAAATGGCAGTCCCATGAAATAACATTGCGCCAAACCAGCCGCAGTTTTTGCATAAAGTGATGTCGACATCCATACACCAAAATTAGAAATCAAGAAAAACAAAGTACTACTAAAGGCAGCTCCGCCAATAACAGTCATAGCCCCTGTTGAAGTGGTCAGGTTTAGATCAGACAAACGAGTCCAAGAGAATTTTTTAGCCAAAGCGATTAGACCCCAACTGCCGATAACCACTGCTGAAAATCCTAAATAACTCCAGATCATGGTATTATGAAAACCAATCACATAATCCGAAATGATCATGGAAGCCAAAGGGATCACTAAAGCCAAAGTTTTTGATCGCACTTTAAAACCTGCAAGCAGGGCCGTAGCACCTAAGGCCGTCACGTTGGGAATATGAGGAATTAAACGCGTCCAGATGGCTAAAAAAATAAATCCTAAAACCAACCACGTATTGTCTTTAAAGTGTTTTGTCGTGTGTTGGGTGTGGTTGTGTGTTTGAGCTTTTGTTGGCCTGTTAATTTGCGTTTTTGTAGATTTAAGAGATTCCGGCATGATTCAGACTCCTTCAGGGTTTAAAAAATTCTATATATATTGATTTGCATTGGCAAAAGAGAATGTCAACTTGATGTCATAAAAAAAGCAGGTTAAAAGTTAGAAATACAGTTCGAAATCCAATTAACGGGGGAAAAATGAGGCGTTTAACACCAGCCATAATTCTGTCATTTTGTGCGGCTTTGTTTTTTATTTCTTGTCAAAAATCGTCGCCGGTGACTGCCACGCCTCAAAATCCGACTCAAGAGCCTAATGGTGGATTCCATTCACCGCCAGGAAGTAAGGACAAAAGCGATGATACAAACGATGATACGCAGCAGGGGGGAAATCCACCGCCCACAACGACGCCAACACCACCACCTAGCTATAAAAATGAAAAAGAATTTTTTATTTGCTCCAATACGCGCACCGAATGGGGCAATACTTTGTTCGGTACTTTTCAAATGAGTCCACGTTTGAACAGTGGATCGTTAGCGCCTGTGAACGAGAAAAAAGAGAAAATTACGAAAATTCGGGATCTTGTTTTCAATCAAAAAGCGAATGGCACAGATTTATATGTAACGGCGGGGCCAAGCGAACTTAGTACCGGGCGTGAAAAATTAATTTTATGGAGTTTTTCATTGGATGAAAATTTCCAATTTCGACCGAATACCACAGGGAAAATCCTAGCTCAGTTAGATGTGCAATCCAAAATTTTTCTAACTTCGCATTGGGCTTTTTGGGTGGATGTTCAACGAAAAACTTGGTCACGTATGGATTTGACTAAAACGGATTTAGGTTGGATGTCATGGCCATCCGTAGCGGTGAACGACAAAGACTATATGAGCTTTGATCAAGTGACTATACAGCCTCAAGGACGGCAGTTGTATTTGTTTGTGAATTTGCCAGGTCCAAGTCGGTCTACTATTACGCAAGTCACTCGATATACTTTGGATACCAATAATACTAAATTGGTGAAGCAACAGGTTGTGTTGCAGGGGCGATTGCAGTCCATGCGATGGGTGAACAATCAGCTGATGGTCTCGACACAAACATCGGATTCACGATTTTGGTTGTATCATTTGGATTTAGATACCGCATTGACTCCTATGGAATTACCAGCGCCGGGAGTGTGGGCGATACATTGGTCGTCAGATTCTAAATTCTATCGACTGGCTTTGGCGGAAGAAGTCTATACGGAAAATCAACAAAAAATGAACGTACAACAAGGTCATATCAATATTTTAAAGTCAGAAAATTTACTGACTTGGAAGTCCATCAAAAAAGTCGCTTATGATCCATCCATGTTACAGATCCAGCTAGCTGTTCAGTATCAGATGGCGCAAAAATTATTGTGGAGTCAGGATGGTCGTGTGTTGTTGTTTGGAACTGGTTTTTATGGAACTTATCGTTTGCATCAGGATTCACAATATCAAAGTTTTGAAGGCTTATTTGCAGCCAACCCAATGGATCGATGTTTTAACTTAACAGGAGCCCAAGAATGAAAAAGATCACTAGCCAATTGGGATTAAGTTTATTCATTGTATTGGGTGTGAACGCTAGTCTGGCGAAAAAGCCAGCGACTTTGAAAGAGACCTCGGAAGCAGCACCATTGCGGCAACAAGCAGAAACGTTTTTAAGTATGCCGGCTATGTCTAAAAAAAATGTCACCGTGCCCGTTTTATCCCTGGATGAATCGCAGCTAAAACTGCAAGACCCTGGAGTTTCTGTCGTACAGTCGCATTCTAAGTGGATAGCGCAGGTTTCGCTACGAAGTCATCAAGCCAAATCGCAAGTGGAGACTGCGACTGGGGCGGGTGGGTTCAGTTATAACACCGATCAAGTGGCATCGACATTCATGCCATCTTTTGAATTCGTAAAAATCGTCCAAGACGAAACGGCGATCACAGATGGTGCAACAGATAGGACAACGGATTTTATAAAGGACTCCAAACTTGAAAACTGGGGATATTTATTGGGAGTGGGTTTTGCGGAACAAAAAATGGATTTGCGAACGCCATCGAATTATTTACTACAAGCTAAGATTCAATCTTATGAAGTAAAAGCAGGTTTGTACTTTCGAAACGAATTCCATGTGTCGACTTCGCAGGGGTTGTTTTGGGATTTGTCTCCCCAGTGGGTCGAGTACCAAGTTTTTCAAACCAGTGATGACAGTCTTGGGCAGTGGCATCAGCAAGCCAGTTTAATAAGGCTTGTAGCAGGCCTTGGGTATCAGTCGAAATCGAAATGGGCTGTTCACTTAAAGGCTTGGAGTCAAGTTGCGGCCAGAAAAAGTCAGGATTTAGAAACAGATCGATTCAATGCGGAAGTGGGTAGTTCGTGGTTATGGTAGCTTGGCGAAAATTAAACTTTAAAAAAATGTTTGTTACCTTAGTATTTGGCACCTTTGTAACAGCATTCTTTGTTGTGATTAGCAGCAAAGAAGTTTTGGCGGCGGACTCGTTACGAAAATTGAATTTGCAAGATGTGGCACAATTGATTTTGAAAAACTCACTCAAAAAAGAAGAAAGCAATTTAGCTTATCGGGCGACCTTGATCAAACCGACGCAAGCTCTTTCGGGGTTGGACTATACATTATCGGTTGAAACAGGTTGGGAGCAATCGCGTTTTGAAAACTTCACCGGGACCGCAAATCCCAAAGATGAAACTTACAAAACAACTGTGCAGTTGAAAAAATCTTTTTTAACAGGAGCCACCTTGTTGGCAGAATACAATAGGACCTCATTACGAAGTGAGTTTTCGCAGACTTACACGGGGACATTGCCGAATTCACAAACGCAGGATGTGGCAGGAATCAGTTTTGAGCAAAGTATTTTGAAAAATGGTTTTGGGCAGAATACACGCCGAGATATTCAGGCGGCTGATTTTGATGTTAGTATTGCTAAAAAAAATCGTTTGTTGCAGTTACAAGATCAAGTTCTGGAAGGTGTGCGTGCTTTTTGGCAAGCCTATGTGGCGCAGAAAAACTTTCAAGAAGCGATCTCCACAAAGGATAGATATCAGAAGCTTGTGGAAAGTGTTCGTAAGAAAAATCAATTTGGTTATGCAAACCCTGGAGAGTTATATCAAGTCCTGGCGGAGCTTGAAATTCGTGAACAAAGTATAAAAGCCGAATCGCAAAACTATTTGGATGCTTTGGATCACTTATTGACCTTATTGAATTTGCCTAAGGATGAAAAAATAAATCTAGAAATACCAGAGGGGCTGACACCTTTGCCGCATTTTTCCCAATTGGATTTATTAAAAAATCGCAATTTGCAAATGCAAAAAGAAAAATTAGATCAAGCTCAGTTACAATTGGATTCAGCTGACAATAAAACGCTGCCAGATCTTAGTTTGGTGGCTAAAGTTTATCAAAGTGGCTTAGAGCCGCGAAGCGAGGATTCCATAACCGAGATGACAGGTGGTAATCATCCCAAATATTATTTAGGAGTAAAGTTAAGTTATAGTTTTGGTTCCAATCAGCAAGCAGAGGAATTTAAAAACAAAAATATTTTGAAATCCATCGAAGAAGTTCATTGGCAAAAATCTAAGGCCGATTTACTAGAGAAAGAATCCAATATACAGCGAAAGATCCAAGTTAGTTATCATTCCGTCATTAGTTTTAAAAATCAGCTAGAATTTCGAGATAAGGCTTTGCAAGATATTCAAAAGGCCTATACTCAAGGAAGAATGGATATCAGTGTCTTGATCGATGCGATGAATAAGTATTTTGCTGTGCAAACACAATACACGAAGGGCTTGGGCGATTATCAGATGGCACTGAATGAATGGGCGGCTTTATCTGATGAATTAATATCTGATCAGGTGGATTAATATTTAAAAAACAAAAAGGAGTCGGGGATGAGCTCAGTTTTAGATGAAGTTAAAAAAATGCTACTGCTAGTTGTTTTTGTATTGGTGGGTTGTAGCTATGGCTCTGGTGAAAATGATCAAATCAAGAAAGACGAAGAAGAACGTCAAAAAATAAAAGCGGAATACGCACAGGTCGAAGGAATTTTCGAGGGAAATATTCGTGCCGGTGATAAAGCCATACCGATGAAATTATGGATTTATACTGTAGAGTCCTCGGTGGGTAAACCAACAACAGGCAGTAAGTTTAAACCCTTACTTAAAGTGAAATATCGTCAACTGAATGCTCTTAAGCCGGATGTGGTGATGGATGCAGACTATTCCGAGCAGACGGGGGATCTGGTAGCCAATGGCGATAGCATGACGATTCGCGCGCAGAAGAAAGTCATTGCGACTTCAGAGGGAAATCAAAATGGTTTGGTGGGGCAAGTTGTATTGAATAGCTCTGGAGTGTTGGGAACTTTTGAAATTAAAAAAACTTCGCCCCAGGGTTTTGCTGATCCGAACCTAGAAGAAAAAGAATATCGAGATCGTCTGAATCTGGCTTATGCGCCATTGGTCGGACATTACGTTGGAACTTTAACTTCAGAAGAACTGGGTGGTTGGTCCGTAGCCGTTGCCATTGATTTAAAGGTCAGTGAACAGATGCAGGACAAGGTCGTTATTCCAGTATTGAAAGGGTATTTTACACGCAGTGATTTACCAGAGATGGGTGATCAAGCCTTAGAGGTGACATATCGAACTGAAACCGATCCACAAGAATTAGTGATGAATTCTAATTTAGTTGGCGGTCGTTATTCTTTGAATATCTTATCGCAATGGATAGGTAATAATACGATCGAAGGCAAGGTCTACGACTCCAAAGGGTATTTGGGTCGCCTTCGTGTCTCTAAATAGTATTTGGTTTCGTTAGGGCCATTTTTCGCAATTCACGCAACTGAGTTTCAGACTCGATTAATTTTTGAATGCGTGATTCCACATGTTCGATGATGGGATGTGCGGTATTGCCTTTGGTGGACTCGGCAGAACCATCCGTTTTTAAATCTGGGGTTAATATTTTTTTCAATTCCTTTAGGCCTTGATAAATTTCTTTTTGAACCTCGGCGATATCATGTTCGATGATTAGTTGTTCGACAGTGTTAATAAGATAATCGAAAGACGGCGGTTTGGTAATTAAGCGAAAGGCTCCCAGATCTGTCGCATCTAAGATGGCTTTCTTATCAAGATGACCAGATAGTAAAATAAAAGGAAATTCCGACCCCATTTCGCGCGCTTTGCGAACCATATCAATACCATCAAGACCCGGCATTTTTAGATCAGCTAACAGCACATAGATGTGTTCCAGCTGTTTTTGCTCTAAGGCTTGCAGAAATTTATGAGGATGATCAAAGGATTTGACCTCGAATCTTTCTCCAAAAATGATATCGTAGTTTTTTAATATTTCAATTTCATCATCGACGGCGACAATTAGTGGTTTCATGAGTTCATCCTACCTAAGCTTTTTTTAACTACGAACAGAATAGTGTTTCAACATAGGACCTTGGTCGTAAAATTAACACAAAAATCAAAAATCTTTGCGGTCATCGTATTTTGTTAAAGGGCATCTCGTAAAAGTGGGAATTGATATTATTCGAACTCTTGCAGTTTGTTTTTAAGTTCTTTTAAAAGATTTTGTACGTCTTGAAGTTGCTTTTCATCAGCTGGCAAAGTGTTTTCGTGTTGAGCGGACTGATCCCAACGATTCAAAGCCGATTGCAGGTTCAAACTAGTGAATTGCCAACGGCCCAGGTTTGTACCTGTATCTGTTTTTGCAGTGGCATCAGCTTTTGCATTGTCTTCAGTTGGATTCGCTTGTGTTTTTTTATCTGAAGAGTTCATTGTCACTATTATCTACCCACAATTCATTAGTGCTATTCATCACCATCGATTATTAATGATCGCTATTACACATTCATAATTATTGAAAGTAAAAACTGTAAAGACAATCTTTCACAGAGGCAAGTGATTTTCACTCGAAAAAACCACATTGCATTGACAATTATTTTTTCATTGCGGTACTTCTAGTAGTTCGGAGGTAATTCTATGTCTCAAGAAATCATTTACACCATGAAAGGTGTGAGTAAAGTTTATCCACCCAATCGATTTGTGCTTAAAGATATATATCTTTCTTACTTTTATGGAGCAAAAATTGGCGTTTTGGGATTGAATGGTTCTGGAAAATCAACCTTGCTGAAAATTATGGCGGGAGTCGATAAAGAATTTATTGGCGAAGCTTTTCCTGCGAAAACACTGCGCGTGGGATATCTAGAGCAAGAACCTCATTTAGATCCCCAGCTGACAGTGAAGGAAAATATTTTTAGTGGCATGGGTGAGTTACCTGGCTTGATGAAAGAGTTCAATGCGATCTCGGAAAAATTCAATGATCCTGATTTGGATCCTGATTTGATGAATGATTTGATCGAGAAGCAAGGTAAGATTCAAGAAAAAATTGAAGCCTTAGATGGTTGGGAAGTCGATCAAAAAATTGACAAGGCGATGGATGCTTTACGTTGTCCAGATGGGGATTTGTCTGTGACTAATTTGTCGGGTGGTGAAAAACGTCGCGTGGCTTTGTGTCGATTGTTACTTTCGAATCCTGATATTTTATTATTGGACGAACCAACGAATCACTTGGATGCAGAAAGCGTAGGCTGGTTGGAACAATTCTTGGCCAAGTTTCCTGGTACGGTTATCGCGGTCACGCATGATCGTTATTTCTTGGACAATGTTGCGGGATGGATTTTGGAGCTGGATAGAGGTGAAGGGATTCCTTGGAAAGGGAACTACACATCTTGGTTAGAGCAAAAAGATCGTCGTATGGCGCATGAGCAAAAAACTGAAGAGCGCAAAATGAAAACCCTTGAGCGCGAGTTGGAGTGGATCCGAATGGCGCCGCGAGCTCGTCAGGCCAAAAGCAAATCAAGAATTTCCAATTATGAAAATTTATTAAAAGAACCCACGGCAGAAAAAATGTCGGAATTACAAATTTACATTCCACCGGGTCCTCGCTTGGGGGATGTTGTGGTCGAAGCGCATAATGTACGCAAGGCCTATGGGGATAAGTTGTTGTTTGAAAATCTAGAGTTCTCATTGCCAAAGGGTGGTATCGTGGGGGTCATTGGACCGAATGGCGTCGGTAAGACAACCTTGTTTCGTATGATCACGGGTCAGGAAAAACCCGATAGTGGCGAATTCAAAGTCGGCAGTACGGTGCAAATGACATATGTGGATCAGGGACGTGATACCTTGAATCCCGAGGCTTCAGTTTGGGAAGAAATTTCTGGCAAGAATGATGTGATTAAATTAGGTAATCGCGAGGTGAATTCGCGTGCCTATGTATCTTGGTTTAATTTTTCTGGGAATGATCAACAGAAAAAAGTCGGCAATTTATCTGGTGGTGAGCGCAATCGCTTGAACTTAGCCAAGATGTTAAAATCGGGTGGAAATCTATTGTTGTTGGATGAACCGACCAATGATTTAGATGTCAATACGATGCGAGCTTTGGAAGAAGCCTTGTTGGAATTTGGTGGTTGTGCAGTGGTGATTTCGCATGATCGTTGGTTTTTGGATCGTATTTGCACGCATATCATGGCGTTTGAAGGTGACTCACAAGTTAGTTTCTTTCATGGTAATTTTACAGAGTATGAAGAAGATCGTAAGAAGCGCTTGGGTGAAGAGGCTAGCCAGCCAAAACGCATTCGCTTTAAGCCTTTGCAGTAAATACTTGTAACAGACGATCGTAGTCTTTTTTGATTTGTTGAAATTCAGTGGCACTCCCGGTGGTTCGATCGGGATGGTGCCGAAGGGCCAATAATCTATAGGCCTTTTTGAGGTCTTTGCGAGTGAAAGACTCGGTTAACGACAATCCCCATTTTCTCCATTGATTCCAGATGATCCACTGATCGGTATCTAATCGATGCTTCCTTGGTGGATTCTCCTTTATATATAGTCTGTACCCTGTACTCTTAAATTTTGTTGGGTTTTGTATGGCTTGTGATGAACTAGTTTGATTGTTCGTTGAAGTTAAGGGCTGAAGTCGTGCTAATAACTGTGTGATGCAAGTCGGATCGTTACCAGTAGCCACTGCATTTTCCGAATGAAAATCGGATGATTTCTGTAGAGTTTGTTTTAGAATTTGATCACCAAGAATTTCTAAAAACGTCTTATTCATAGACACTTTCTCGGTCAGTGATCAGGTTTTCTAGAGGGGAAAAATGGAAATTCCATCGAAAACAGTGACTAAATCCAGTTAAAAACGGAAACTCAGAGGGGAAAATCGTGAAAAAAGTGATTTTTCCTGCATTTTTTTTTGGACAAACGGCTAGACTTGGTTACACTATTTCGTATTGAACAAAGTTTTGTATTTAAAAAAATAAAAACACGATTCGTGTGTTTAATAAAAACAAGCCAAACCACATAGCGGAGGAAACATGGCAAAAGCAAAGAAAGCAACAAAGAAAGTAGCAACTAAAAAAGCAGCTCCTAAGAAGGCAGCTACAAAAAAAGCAGCAGCTCCTAAGAAGGCAGCGGCTACAAAAAAAGCGGCAGCTCCAAAAAAAGCAGCTACTAAAAGAAAACCAAACCCTTCATTCATGAAGCCGTTAACTCCAAGCCCAGCTTTAGCTGCGGTTGTAGGAACTGGTTCTTTGCCAAGAACTGAAGTTGTTAAAAAATTATGGGCTTATATCAAAAAGAACAACTTACAAGACGCTCAAAACAGAAGAAACATCAATGCTGATGACAAGTTAAAAGCTGTATTCGGTAAAGCGACTGTTTCTATGTTCGAAATGACAAAAATTGTAAGCAAACACTTAAAGTAATTGCTGATTGATTTTATATTAAAAATCATAGAAAACCCACTGTTACAGGTGGGTTTTTTATTTGGGTACTATACAAGCATGAATGACTAGACGTGCTTTCTGTGTACCATTATGTTTATGGATGTACTATTTCAGCTGGGAAGTGAAACTTCTCAAAAGGTTGGTGAGTGTATGGCCTCGAAACCAGAAGCAATAGTTCCTTTGAATAAAGAGGAAATCAAAAAAATGCAGTTTATCTGTCGTCTAGCGGCTAAGACTTTGAATCATGTCTCGCGCTTTGTACGTCCTGGGATAACGACAAATGAATTGGATCAGATCGTGTATGACTTTACCTTAACGAACAATGCTAGGCCGGCTTGTGTGGGTTATCATGGTTATCCAAAGACGATTTGCACTTCCGTGAACAGTTGTGTGTGTCATGGCTTACCGGATGGGACGATTTTAAAAGTGGGCGATATTATTAATATCGACGTGACCAGTGAAAAGGATGGATTTTTTGGGGATTGCTCGGCGACTTTTTTTGTCGGCGATGTTTCCGAGAAAGCCAAAGACATTGTGGCTGTCGCTTTAGAGGCCAGAGAAAAAGGCATACTAGAAGTGCGCCCTGGAGCAACGACAGGTGATATTGGATTTGCGATTGATCGGTTTGTAAGTCGTCGAGGATACACGACGGTGAAAGAAATTGGTGGGCATGGAATAGGTCGTAATTTCCACGAAGAGCCCTTTGTGCCCTCGTATGGAAAAAAAGGACGAGGTGACCGCTTAGTCCCTTGGCAATGTATAACTGTTGAGCCCATGGTGAATGAAGGCGTTGCAGCAGTGAAAGAATTTGATATCCCTAATTCGACGATCAAGTATTATGAGACGGCAGATAAAAAATTGTCAGCTCAATTTGAGCATACGATCTTGGTAACGGATACGGGTTACGAGATTTTAACTTTGGATTAATAAAGATAAATTTTAGTAATAAATTGGATATATAAATCGAATAAAAATTAAGTGAATAAATAAATAAATAAATGAATAGATAGATAGATAGATAGATAGATAGATAGATAGATAGATAGATAGATAGATATAGAAATTGATAAAAAATAAATAGTTAAAATGAATTAAAAAAATAATTAAAAAATAAAAGGAGCAAATAAAAATGGCAAATTTACAAACGACGAACAATAAATCTAACAATAAAGCGAAGAACAAAGGAATTTTAAGTATGGCAGTGAATGCAAAATCAAATAAAAAATCACCAGCAGCAGCAACCACTAAAGTTGACTATCGTGTATGTAAAGAGGCCATGGAAAATCCTGAAAAATTTGCGGAGCTAGCTCGTTGGGGACGTGAAGAAATCCAATTAGCAGAGCAAGAAATGCCAGGCTTGATGGCTTTACGTAAAGAGTACGGGAAGCAACAAATTTTAAAAGGTGCTCGTATTACTGGTTGTTTACACATGACAATTCAAACTGCGGTGTTGATTGAAACTTTGGTTCACTTGGGTGCAAAGATTCGTTGGTCTTCATGTAATATTTTTTCGACTCAGGATCATGCAGCCGTAGCGATTGCAGCCGCTGGAATTCCGGTGTTTGCATGGAAGGGCGAAACGGAAGAAGAATACAGATGGTGTGTCGAACAGACGATCGAGGGTTGGGGTAAGGAAGGTTACAACTTGATCTTAGACGATGGTGGTGACTTGACCAACATGATGCACGAAGAAAAATATGTAAAAATGTTGAAGCAAGTGATTGGTGTTTCTGAAGAAACAACAACTGGCGTGCACAACTTGATCCAAATGAAAGAAAAAGGAAAATTAAAAATTCCTGCAATCAACGTGAATGACTCTGTGACAAAATCTAAATTTGATAATTTGTACGGTTGTCGTGAATCATTGGCCGATGGTTTAAAGCGCGCAACGGATATCATGGTAGCTGGTAAAACAGTGGTGGTAGCTGGTTACGGTGATGTAGGTAAAGGAAGTGCTCACTCATTACGTGGTTTTGGTGCTCGCGTATTGGTAACTGAAATCGATCCGATATGTGCATTGCAAGCAGCGATGGAAGGTTTTGAAGTGACGACTATGGAAGAAGCCGTGGAAGAGGCAGAGATCTTTGTGACTGCGACTGGTTGTTTAGATATCATCACTGAAAAGCATTTTACCAAAATGAAGAACAACGCCATTGTTTGTAACATTGGTCACTTTGATATTGAAATCGATATGGCTTGGTTAAACAAGAATTCAAAAGTGCGTGAAGTGAAGCCACAAGTTGATATTCACACAATGAAGAATGGAAAGCAGATCATCGTTTTGGCTAAGGGTCGGTTGGTGAATTTGGGTTGTGCGACTGGGCATCCATCTTTTGTAATGTCGAACTCATTTACAAATCAGGTATTAGCACAAATCGAATTGTATACGAATCGTAACAAGTACCAAGAAATCGATGTGTATCGTTTACCTAAGCACTTAGATGAAAAAGTAGCGTCTTTACACTTAGAAAAATTAGGTGTGAAGTTAACTAAGTTAAGTGGTAAGCAAGCGAAGTATTTGGCAGTTGGACAAAATGGTCCATTCAAGCCAGAACACTACCGATACTAGATCTACCATTCCAATATTTAATTCCCCTTCGTTGGGGAATTTTTGCTGTATTGTGATACAGCTTACTTTCGCTGTATTACAATACAGCTTCAAGCTGGCGCCTTGAGGAATTAAATATTGAAAATGGTAGTTGTTATGCCGATTTTTTTGTTTTATCGATCAAAGTGTCTGGTTGAATCCAGGCGCTTTGATCAGCATTCACTACTAGATTGGTGACATTGTTTTCAAGCGGTGTGCTTTGTTGAATGTAGATGGCGCGCGGAAAGAATATTCGAAATGTAGTGCCTTCGTTGATCTTTGAATCAACCTCGATATGACCTTTGCTGGCACGAACAAATTGCTTCACCATGTTCAGTCCCAGACCCGTGCCTTTATCAGTACCCTTCGTTGTAAAAAACGGTTCAAATATTTGTGTTAAAATTTCAGCTGGCATTCCAGTTCCCGAGTCTTGTAATTCAAGAGTGACGTATTGTCCTTCGCGCAAGTAAAATTGTTCAAATTCCACAACTGTGTTTTTCAGTCGAATGTGAATATCACCTCCATCGGGCATCGCATCGCGAGCATTCACGCACAGGTTGATAATCGCATTATCGAACATATTCACATCTATCGAGCAGTGCCACAATTCAGGTTCAAAATTAAATTTTAGTTCTACGCGTTTGCTGACGGCCACGGTCAGTAGGTCTTTTAAGGACTCTAATTGTTGATCCAGACGAACGGTTTGTACATCACTGCTTTGCTTGCGTGAAAACTGCAACAAGCGACCGGTTAGTTTTCGACCACGTAAGACGGCTTGATGAATGCCTTCATTGGCGATTTTTAAATTTTCTGGTTTTTGGAGATATAAATTTATCAATGTGGATTTGCCGTCGATGATGGTTAGTACATTATTAAAATCATGGGCGATACCAGCGGCTAACTCGCCGATGGTTTCTAGTTTTTGAATTTGACGGATTTGATCTTGTTGTTTGCCGATTTTTTCGTTGGCGACAATTTTTTCAGTGATGTCTTCAATGTAGCCGCGATAACCAGAAATGGTGTGATCGTTAGCGACAAAGGGTCTGATAGTGAACAAATAGTATTTGTGTTCCAGTGGGTTTTTCAAAGTGAATAAAAAATCATTCATCACGACTTTTTCATTGCTGTGAACATGTAATTGCCCTGTGATTTCATTGGGAAGTCCGCTATTGGTAAGTGTTTTACCGACTACAAAAATAAGTTGATTTTGTTTTTGAAATTTTTCATTGCTGATCGCGTAGGTGATATTAAAGTTCAGGTCAGTTTCAAAAACACAGTCCAGGCCTTTTAAGGCCACGTTTTTAAATCGATCCTCGCTGTCTAGAATTAAGAAAAATGATTCACGAAAGTATTTTTGCATTCCCTCAAAGTAAGCGGCTAGAATTTCAATTTCATTTTTATTATTGGGATGAATGGTGGGATGGTGGCCTTGTCGGCGCAAAAAGTGTGGGCGGACTTCGGCCATAGTTTCGTTTTGAAAAATTTTGAAATTCTTGGCTTTTTGAGTCAGTTTTAAAACAGGTGAAGTGACCCATCGAAAATAAAGTGAAAGTAAGACGGCAGTAACGATAATAGTTTTTAAAAAATTGGCGGCTAATGAAAATAAAACGCGTTGGATGATGTCGGTATAAACGGGGCTATAGGACATATCCAGTTCCAGTTTGCCGACCAGTTTTGGATCCGAGTTATCGAAGTAGGATTTTATATTTTTTCCATTTAAAAATTCTTGATGATAAAGGGGAAACGATGCGGATGGACCATTGGGAAAATTATTACTTTTGTATTCGATGGTGTTAAAGCCATCTCCGGAAATGCGAACTCTAGAAACGAATTTCATTTGTGAAATGGAGGAAGCATGTTGTTGAATATTCGTTACGGATAAATCCCAAATGGCTGCGGGTAGGGTTTCTTTGTAAATCGTTTGAATTTCATGCATGGATTTTTCAACATATTTTTTTTCACGTTGAATATCTAAATAAATTTGCAAGCTCGTGAATAACAAAGTGATCACCGAACTAGTAATAACGGACACCAGAATTAAACTTCGTCCAATAGAGCTGGCCTGAATTTGTGATTTCAATTGACGTAAAAACATGTCTCTATTTATCGGCCAATATGTTTGAAATCCTTACTAGACCTAAGCTGGGGAAATGGGTCGACATCAGTAAACAAATCAAAATTTACCAACATAGTCAAATTTAAAGTTTAAAATCGCCGATTCTCTGACCTTACTATTCGATTTAAACTACTTGATCATTAATTTTCGGTCAGTCTTTTGCGGCTACTAAAAAGCAAAGTGAAGAGAGTCAGTTGTAAATATTTAAGCCATCATAACTATTGTTCATATCCTTCTTTTTAACTCAACAATCGCGAATGATAAGTTTGCAACAGACTTGCCTCTATTCAAAGGAACAGGTAGCTTCAATAGATGAGGAAAAAAAATATAAAACAGATTCCCGAAACCCATGCTAAGTCTGCATCAAAATTTAGCGCAGCTTTGGCGCCCACTACATTAATTAACTTAACCGTCATACAGCGAACTCGCTCGCGTTTGTTGTCAGAAATAGATCTGGAAAATTGGCTGAACCTAATAACGCCATTGATTTACCGCGCGCTTAAAAATTATAAAAAAACGAAAATCAAGAATTTAAAACTGACGACGAAGGCTTTGACCGTGGTGATTGTGGGGCGCGTGGAAATGAAAAAAATCAATCATCAATTTCGTGGTAAAGATTATGCGACGGATGTGCTGAGCTTTCCTGCGCAAGATTCTATCGCTGCTGGACTCCCCAAAGGGTTCGCAATGGGAGAGCTTATTATTTGCGCTCAAGTGATTCAAAAACAAGCCAAAGAGCATGGCCTTAGTTATCAGCAGGAGATGTTATACATGTTGATTCACGGGATCTTGCATCTTTTGGGATATGATCATGAATTGGGCCCTCGCCAAGAAAAACAGATGTTTCAAATTCAAGATGAAATATTTGACAGCCTTTGCAAAAAACTGGATCTTTAAAACTGAAATTGGTTTGGATAAATTGATTGCGGTTGGTATAGGCAGCTACTGCCAAATGGCGGTGAGAAAAGATTGTGAATAAAAATTGCGAAAAAGGAAAGAGCAAAGAAAAAAGCAAAGAAAAAAGCTAAGAACCGCCGCCGACCTGCCAAAACCACCGATCAAAGAAGACATGCGTTAAATAGAGGGTGTGAAATTAACTGCGTAATATTAAATGTGAGAAATAAGCGTTAAATTAAGTGCGACAAAAAAGGATAAGAATGTCAGAAAAAAATGACGAAAAAGATTGTGTTGAAAGTAAAGCAGGGGAGTTTGAAAATGTCGATTGTATCTGAAACCTATGAGATGAAAAAAAACCTGACGGATTTAAAGACTCTTTCTGTCGAGCTTCGGGGGTATCTTTGACTTAGATCGCAAGAAAAAGCGACTCGAAGAAGTCAATATGGCTTCGGAAAATCCCAGTATCTGGAACAAGCCTGAAGAAATGCAAAAACTAAATAAAGAAAAAGCCTTTATCGAAAAATCCATTCAAGAATACGAAAATTTTTGTCAAAACGTGCTAGATGCGGAAGTCCTTATGGACATGGGGATCGAGGCTCACGATGAGGCCACTTTTGCCGAAGCCAAGGACGAAGTTTTACGACTTGTTAAGCGTGGCCAAGAATTAGAACTGTCACGAGTGCTGAATGGTGAACTGGATGCGAACAGCGCTTACCTGACCATTAACTCTGGCGCGGGCGGCACCGAGTCCTGTGATTGGGCTGCGATGTTGATGCGTATGTACATGCGCTATGCGGAACATCATGGTTTTTCCGTCGAAGTCCTTGAGCAAAGCGATGGTGAGGGCGCAGGTATTAAATCTTGTACACTGTTAATCGAAGGCCCCTATGCCTTTGGATATTTAAAAGCCGAAAGCGGCGTGCATCGTTTGGTGCGTATCTCGCCGTTTGATTCCAATGCTCGCAGGCACACTAGTTTTGCCTCCGTGTTTGCGTGGGCGGAAATTGATGACGATATTAAAATTGATATTCGACCCGATGATTTAAAAGTGGAAACCTATCGAGCCAGTGGCGCCGGTGGACAGCACGTCAATCGAACGGATTCGGCCGTTCGCATGTATCACTTACCTTCGGGGATTGTGGTGACTTGTCAAACACAGCGCAGTCAAATTCAAAACCGCGAGAAAGCTTTGAAAATGTTAAAGGCCGCTTTGTACGAAAAAGAAGTCGAAGCCAGAAACAAAGCCAAAGAAGAACAAGAAGCCGGAAAAAAAGCCAACGAATGGGGCTCGCAAATCAGATCCTATGTCATGCATCCGTATCAAATGGTCAAAGATCACCGCACGGATTTTGAAACCAGCCAAGTACAAGACGTGATGGATGGCGAGCTAGATGGATTTATTATGGCTTATCTTAAGCAAGGACTGCAAAAACCAGTATGAAATTTTGGATATGGTTGTCGTTTAAATTATTAAGATCCTCTTCCAAAAGTTTTTTTGATATTTCGGGTTGGGTTGGATTGATTGGACTGATGTTAGGCGTAGCTAGTCTGGTTGTTTCCATGAGTGTGATGACCGGTTTTGAGCGCACACTGAAAAAAAATGTCATCGATGCCTCGGGCCATATGCAGGTATTTAAAACCGCAGTCAAAGACAGAAAAGATTTTTATTTAGGTTTAGAAAGCATTAAAAAAGAAGTTTTAGCAGTGACCGAGTTTTTGAATCTAGAAGCTGTAGCAGCTAAGGCTGGAAAAATTTCGGGTGTTCTGGTGCAGGGGCTGCAGATGTCGGATAACGCTCCCATGGCAGTGGATTTAAAATCTCGCTTATTAGAGGGCGAATTAAACCTGGCACCCGGTGAGGCCTTGATTGGTAAAGGCCTAGCACATCGATTTCGATTAAAACCCAATGATGATTTATTTTTAGTAGTGCCCTTAAAAGACGAAGGTGATCCAACACAATTTAAGCGTGAAAGAAAAAAAATTAAGATCAAAGGCATTTTGGATTTAGGAAAATACGAATTTGATGAGCGCATGGTGTTCGTTCCGCTGGCTGAAGCGCAACAGTTGGTGCATGCGAACGAAGATAAAATTTCTGGTTATATTCTTAAGTTGCAAGATGAAAATCAAGTTCGAAGCCTTGGCGATGAGTTGATTAAAAATCTGGGTGAGTCCTATCGCATCCGCGATTGGAAAGATGTGAATGAAAATTTATTCGAAGCAGTCAAGATCGAACGCGTGGTGATCTTTTTTGTTGTGCTAGTGATTGTGATGGCTGCCGCGTTTAATATTGCGACGCAATTGTATGTGTCGGTGATTCGTAAATACCCTAGTATTGGTTTGTTGAAAGCTCTTGGAGTGTCGGAAAAAAACCTTTGGCGATTGTTCAGTATTCAAGGCGTGATGATGGGCTTTTTTGGTTTGGTCGGTGGCTTTATTTTAGGGAAATTTTTTTGCTGGGGCTTTTTGTATTTAGAATCCAAATTTGGACTGATTCCGCAAAGTGTTTATAATATTGATCAGATTGATTTAAGTTTGCGAGTCTGGGATGTGGTGTGGATTGTGATTGCGACTTTGTTGATATGTGGTGTGGTCAGTTTACGTCCCGCAAAAAAAGGAGCGAAGTTGTCTCCGGTGGAAGGACTTAGATATGAATGAAATCATTCAAGCGCGTCAGTTAAAGAAAATTTATTCGACAGAAGGCTCGTCTGTTGTCTCTGTTGGTAGCTCTGTTGGCAGCACGATGGGCACGCAGGTTTTAGACAATGTGAACATGGATATCAAAGCTGGCGAAGCTATTTGTATTGTTGGACCATCGGGTTCTGGTAAAAGTACGCTGTTGCATTTGTTAGGCACTTTGGATCGACCGACACAAGGGGAAGTTTTTATTCATGGTAAGTCGGTTTTTCAAATGGGTGACGAAGAGCTGGCCGAGTTCCGCAATAAAGAAATGGGTTTTGTATTTCAGTTCCATCATCTAATGAATGAATTTACCGTGTTAGAAAATGTGATGCTTCCAGCACAAATTGGTCACGTGCGAAAGGCCTCAGCAAAAATGCAAGCGCTGCAGTTGTTGGATCAATTGGGCTTAAAACATCGATTGCATCATTACCCGAATCAATTGTCAGGTGGCGAATTGCAAAGAGCCGCCATCGCCAGAGCCTTGGTACGACGACCTAAAATTTTGTTTGCGGATGAACCCACAGGAAATTTGGACTCGCATAATGCAGCGCTAGTGCAGGATTTATTTTTTCAATTGAAAGAAAGTTTTCAACTGACTTTGATTGTAGTGACGCATGATTTGAATTTCGCCAAGAAGTTCGGCAAGGTTTTACGCATGAGCGACGGCCGCATTCAGTAGCTTAAATTACCTAAAAAAATGGCAAAAAAAAGAAAACAAGACTTTTGACAAGGTCTAGGGTGGTTGATACGCTTTTAATCCTTGATGAAGAGTTTTTTAAGAGTTTCAAACATTTATAATCGTTTTGTCGGTCGTTTTAATGGCCGTTTTGCACTAGTGAGCTGGTTACAAACTAGGTTGCTTTTTTTATTTTCTATATTGCAAAACCTGACTCAACGGAAAGAAATTAAAGGAATAATGCAAATGCTGAAACTGAGTTTAGTTTCTAGTTGGTTGGTAGCGTCGTTCGTATTAATGCCAGCTGTAACGTTAGCGGCCGATTTTAAAATCACCACTATTGATGTACAGGGTCAGCGTAAAATTGAAAGAGATGCGATTTTGAATAAAATCAAAATGAAAGAGGGAGAAACCTATTCAGATACAAAACTGGCTGAACAGGTCAAAGAAGACATCCGCTCGGTGTTTGCCTTAGGGTATTTTTATAACATCGAAGTTCGCAAAGAAAGTACGGCGAATGGATTGAAAATGATTTTTCAGGTGGTGGAAAAACCGTCGATCGGAGAAATTGTTTTTGATGGCAATGTAGATTTAAAAACAGATGAATTAACAGAGGCCTTGCCGATAAAGGCGTATGAGATCTTGAATAATGCCAAAATCCGAGATGCCGTCGATAAATTGCAAAAGCTATATGAGGACAAAGGTTTTTTCTTAGCCAAGATTGAACCGCAAATTGAAGACATTAAAAAAGACGAAAGCGTTCGTATTCATTTCAAAATCAAAGAAAACGACAAGGTACGAGTACAAAAGATCACTTTTTTGGGAAATCAAAAATTAAAGGACAGTGTTTTAAAGGCTAAATTAGCGACGACAGAGGGTGGCTTCTTTTCGTTCATTTCTAGTTCTGGATCTTATAAGCAAGATGCCTTTGATCGGGATATGCAGATCTTACGATATTTGTATTTCAATGATGGTTATGTGCAGGTTAAAATTGATCGTCCGCAGGTTTATGTGACGCCAGATAAGAAAAGCATTTACATCACGATTCGCATAGAAGAGGGCGAACAGTTTGACGTGGGTGATGTAGATTTTGCGGGGGATTTATTATTTTCACGCGAAGAATTATTTGAAGCCATTCAGGTGAATAAAGCCAAAGTTTTTTCTTATGATACTCTTCAAAAAGATTTAGCGGATTTACAGGCCAAGTATGGGGATTTGGGTTATGCCTTTGCGAACGTGATTCCTCGAATTCGTACGAATGAAAAAGATCGCAAAGTGGATATTACTTTTGAATTTGATAAGGGCAATAAAGTTTATTTTGGTAAGATCAACGTTGTTGGTAACAGTAAAACTCGCGACAAAGTGGTTCGTCGTGAATTGCGAGTGCGTGAGGGCGAGCTTTACAACGAAACTCGTAAGCGGGAATCCATCGAACGCATTCAGCGATTGGGATTTTTCGATGAAGTGAATTTTAAGACTTCAACCACTCCTGAAAAGCCAGACATTATGAATGTCGATATCGTAGTGAAGGAAAGAAATACAGGTAGTATTCAGTTGGGTGCTGGTTACGGTAGTGCGACAGGATTTTCATTAAATGGATCCGTCAACCAAAGTAACTTTTTAGGTAAGGGTCAGCAGTTAGGTGCGGGCTTGAATTTAAATCGTGATGGAAATTACTATAATTTTAACTTCACAGAACCTTACTTTATGGACACGGAATGGCGTGTGGGTTTTGATGTTTATCAAAGTAACTCCAGTCACTATGAATATTTAGAGACAAAAACCGGTGGTGCGGTTCGCTTTGGTCATCCTTTGGGAGATGATTTAGTGGGGTCGATTCGGTATAAATACGATAAAACTAAATTAGAAGGAGTCCGAGATACTGCCGGAGTATTGTTAACTGACTTGGATTTATTTCCATTGGATACAGCCAGTGGTGAAACCAGTTCCATCACTGGTATTTTGGAATACGATAAACGTAATGACCGATTTTCACCAACGAAGGGTGTGTATGCATCGACTTCGTTAGAGTATGCGGGCGTGGGTGGATCGTTGAAATACACCAAAGGTAATACGACAGTTCGTTACTTTAAAAAATTATTTTGGGAAGTGGTCTGGCGTAATAATATGTCGTATTCTTTTATTGGCGCGGCTGAGGGAGGGAAAGAACCTCCATTTAATGAATTGTATTTACTGGGTGGACCATACAGCTTAAGGGGTTATCGATTTTTCCGTGTTGGTAAAACAAAGTTCTCACAGCGGGCTTATGAATTGATTAACAGCAATCCACTTTATAGTAATAAAACAGATGGCGAAAAAAGGGATTTAGCGACTAAACCATTCGGGGGCACTAAGCAAGCCTTGTATCAAATGGAGTTTGAATTTCCATTGATTGCGGAAGCTGGAATTAAAGGTGTAACCTTTTATGATGTGGGTACAGCCGATGATAGAATTTCAAGTGAGAATTTGTATAGTGACATAGGATTTGGATTTAGATGGTTTTCGCCAATTGGACCCTTACGATTTGAGTGGGGGTTTCCAATGCGACAATCTGATCAATCACCGGATGCTATGGTATTCGACTTTTCCATTGGATCGCCATTTTAAGGAGGGCTTAATGAAATCAAAGGAGTTGCAAATGAAAACAATCTTATCGTCAATCGTGTTATCAAGCGTGATGGTTTTAACAGGACCTGTGGCGCAGGCTGCAGGAGCCGCAAAAATCGGATACGTGGATATGCAAAAAGCGATTCAATCCACATCAGCTGGTAAAAAAGCTAAAGAAAATTTAGAAGGCGATGTGACCAAACGTAAAAAAGAATTAGACAAAAAGAAAGCCGACATTGAAAAAATGGGTGCCGAGCTTGAAAAAAAGAAATCCGTTTTGTCGGAAGAAGTTCTAAGTAAAAAACAAATGGAGCTTCAGGAAGAAATGATGAAGTTTCAAAAAGTGGTGAATGAAAACCAACTTGAGATTCAAAAGAAAGAACGTGAGTTACTAGAGCCAATCGTTGAAAAAATGAAAAAGGTTATCGAAAAAGTATCTGTTGCGAAAGAGTACTCAATGGTGCTTGAGCGCAATGGCCAAAATATCTTGTACGCACAAAAAGATGCTGACTTAACGGATATGGTTATTGAAGCATTTGAAAAAGAGAAATAGTTTTTTAATTTAAATTTTACTTTTGTACGGGTAGTTCTTATGAAAATTCATCCGACCACGGTCATTCAGGGCGATGTTAAAATTGAAGAAGGGGTTGAAATTGGCCCCTATTGTTTGATTCAGGGACAAGTCACTATTAAAAAGGGGACTTACGTTGAAGGGCATGTGACGTTAGGCTCAAGATACGGAGTTCTTGAAATTGGTGAAAATAATCATTTTTGCCCAGGGGCTGTGATCGGTGGACCTCCACAGGATATTACCTACAAGTCAGAGCCAACACGTTTGAAGATTGGCAACAACAATACGATTCGTGAATTTGCGACGATGAATATTGCGACCTCCAAGGGGGATCGCGAAACCACAATCGGTGATAATAATTATTTTATGGCTTACACGCATGTGGGACATGATTGCAAAGTGGGAAATAATATTGTCATAGCCAATGATTCGCATTTAGGTGGTCACACAACAATCGAAGACAATGTGGTGATCGGTGGGGTTTGTGCATTTAACCAATTCACTCGAGTGGGGAAAAATTCTTTTATAGCGGGTAGTAGCGTTGTTAATAAAGATATTCTTCCATTTTCTAGGGCGCAGGGGAACTATGCGATCTGTCGTGCGACTAATAAAGTTGGATTGTTGCGCAAGGGATTTTCTAAAGAAGAAGTACAAAATATACATAAAGCGATTCGTATTATTTTAATCGGTTCACACACAATCGAAGAGGGTGTGGAACGTATTTTATCAGAATGTACTGTTGATGCTCATACCCAGTATTTGGTGGATTTTGTTCGTGCCTCTAAGCGAGGTATTGCTAAAACCAGAAAGAGCGCAGGATTTTCAGAAAGCGGAGAATAGACGATGAAAAAACTTCGAGCGGCAGTGATTGGTGTAGGGTACTTAGGAAATTTTCACGCGCAGAAGTTAAAGTCTTTGGCGACGCATCCGGAATTTCCAGTTGATTTAATTGGTGTCTGCGATATTTCAGCCGACAATGCCAACAAAGTAGCGGCCTCGTTACAGACGCAAGCATTTACAGATCCTAGGTTATTAATCGGACAAGTGGATTTAGTAACAATAGCAACGATTACTTCTAGTCATTATCAAGTAGCAAAAATGTTTTTAGAATCTGGCGTCCACGTGAATGTGGAAAAGCCGATCACGATTCGTTGCTCGCAGGCTCAGGAATTAATTGATATCGCAAAAAAAAATGGAGTGAATTTAAGTGTCGGTCATAGTGAAAGATTTAATCCTGCATTTCAGTTGATTAAATCCAAAGTTCATCGACCTATTTATATGGAAGCTCATCGCCTGGCTCCGTTCAAGGCTAAAAATTTAGATGCCAGTGTGATCCATGATTTAATGATTCATGATTTTGATTTAGCGCTCAGTTTTGATCGTACACATGCTAAGATTGTTAGTTATTCAGGAGCCAAATTTTTAACAGACACTATTGATTGGGGTCATTGCACGATTGAATTTGAATCTGGTTTTAAGGCCTCTATTGGAACGTCTCGATTCCATCCAACAATGGTGCGGTCGATAAAGGTGATGGACAAAACTTCGCAGTGGACCGGGAATTTACAAACAGGTGATGTAGAGCACATATCTAGAAATCATCACGAATCTTTAACTGGAGCTCCTTTGGCCGTTGAAGTGGTGGCTACAGGTAAGGGTGATAATTTGATGGCAGAAACTTTGGATGTGGTGCAGGCTGTATATCAAAATCGCGCGCCAATGATCACAGGTCAAGATGGACTGCGTGCCTTAGTCTTAGCGGAAGAATTAATAAGTTTACTACAAACAGAAAGAAGTTATACCGCGTGAGTTCACAGGTATTAATCGTGGCGGCAGAAGCTTCTAGTAGTTTTTTAGCACAAAGACTATTAGAAAACTGGAAGCGGCATAAAAAAAATATTCAAGCTTTTGGTGTCGGTTCTGATGCCATGGAAAAAATGGGTTTTGAGCGGTTGGGAAAATCCGAAGAAATGGCCGTTGTTGGTGCCGCTGAAGTCATCGAACATTATGGGAAGTTAAAGTCCGTTTTTAATTCCTTAGTAGAGGCGGCCGCCAAGCGTCGACCTGATTTTGCTTTGGTATTAGATTATCCGGATTTTAATTTGATGTTGGCTAAAAAATTAAAGGCCTTAAATATTCCCGTGATTTATTATGTGTCGCCACAGGTGTGGGCTTGGCGCAAGGGACGAGTTAAAAAAATAAAAAAATACTGTGAAGAAATTTACGTTTTATTCCCATTCGAGATGGACTTTTATCAATCTCAACAAATGCCTGTACAGTTTGTGGGGCATCCGATGTTGGATGAAGTGCAGGAACGATATTTTAATGCAGCTGATATTCAAAGGGAAAAACAGCAACGTCATGTTTTGCCAAATCAGATTTTAATTGGTTTGATGCCTGGCAGTCGTAAAGGTGAAATTCAGCGGCATTTAAAAATGCAGATGGAAGTGGCCTCGCGTTTGGTAAAAAATTATCCGCAAGTGAAGATCGCTGTTTTGACGGCTCCTACTTTTACTAAAGAGCAAATGCAGGATTCCATTTCGACTTTGATGGAAACGAACAAAAATTTAAGTTTTCCTTTTGTTCTATTAAAGGATGAGCCTTTCGAAATGATCCATATCTGTGATTATATTTTAGTGGCCAGTGGGACAGCGACGTTGATGGTTGGTTTGATGGAAAAACCCATGGTGATTATGTATAAAATGAATTGGTTCACCGAATGGTTAGCGACCATTTTAGTGCGTGGGGTGAAGTATTTTGGTTTGGTGAATTTAATTTTAAAAGAACAAGCCGTACCTGAACGATGGCGATCAGGTGCTAACGTGGAAGAAATTTATCAATTAATGAAGCGATATATTGACGAGCCCTCCTACACACAACAGGTCATCGATAAACTTAAAAAATTAAAAGTATTATTAGGTGATAAAGGTGCTACGGATCGTGTGGCTCAATTATTAGAAAAATATTTTCAAAAATAGGAAATAAACCAGAAACGAGATCATCTGTGCCCGTATTTAATCTTTTATCAAAAATATATGGAGCGGCAGCAAGAACTAAAAACTGGAGCTACGATCATCATGTGATGGATGCTGTTCGTATCTCTAAACCAGTGGTCAGTGTGGGAAATTTAACGGTGGGTGGAACCGGAAAAACTCCTGTGGTTGATTTCCTGTTAACCGAGTGTGAAAAAAGAAAACTAAAAGCCTTGGTAGTTAGTCGCAATTATAAATCAAAAATCAAAGATACGGCCAAGGTGGATTTGGGACATCCGCAAGGAGCTTATTATTTTGGGGATGAACCATTTTTATTACTGGAAAAACATCCGTCTGCGCAAGTGGTGGTGGGACCCGAAAAGTGGAAAAGTGCTTTGTGGGCGGAACAGAATTGTCAGTTTGATATACTGATTGTCGATGATGGTTTTCAGCACCGTGCATTGCACAGGGATTTAGATGTTGTATTGGTGGATGCTAGTCAACCTTGGGAGCATTATCAGTTATTACCCAAAGGGCGAGCTCGCGAGGACTGGACTGGTTTACAGCGCGCGCATCAAGTGATAATCTCAAAAGTGGATGCGAACGAAGATCTTGCCAAAATCAAAGAACAATTGTCAACAGTGACCTTGTCTGAGTCAGTGGCCGAGATGAATTATGATTTAATATTTCCAGTACCTGCAGCTACCACTGTGGTGGGGTTTTGCGGGCTAGGCAACCCATCATCCTTTCAAAAATCTTTAATTGGTTTTTATAAAGAAAACTTAAAAGGGTTTTTAGAATTTCCGGATCATCATAATTATAATTTAAAGGACATTCAGCATTTACAGGATTTATTACAGCAGCATCAGGCCGAGTGGTTAGTCACGACAGAAAAAGATCTTGTGAAAATTAAATCCTTACTAGGAAAAATAGATCGAATATTGGCCGTGCCAATTCAATTAAACTGGAAGGTGATGCCAAAGGTGGTATATGAATTTTTGGACCAAGTTCGTAGCGTATAGCTTAGCTTTTGTATTTTGGATATTACCTCCCTTTTTGCGTTGGCAAGTGGGTGTCTTTTTAGCTTGGTTGTGGTGGGATGTTTTAAAATTGCGTCGCTTCACGGTGTATCGCAATTTGTGTATTGTCTATCCAAAGATGAGTAAAAGTGACAAGCGAGTTCTTGCTAAAAAATCCATGCAAAATTTATGTTATAACTTTGTTGATTTTTTCTTGATGCCCTTAACAGTCCCACAGGAAATAAAAAACAAACAAGTCACTTTCCATGGACTAGAAAATTGGGATCAAGCCATGACACAGGGAAAAGGGATTTTAGCTTTGTCATTACATATGGGAAACGGCGACAAGGGAACAGCTATGTTGGCTGTGAAGGGGTTGTCGATACAGGTGATCTCTAAAAAGTTTAAAAGTCATTTTTTAAATCAGTTGTGGTTTGGGATGAGGGAAAAATGGGGAGCCAAATTCTTAGAACCTCATGGTCGTGATACTTCTTTTAAAATTTTAAAATCATTAAAAAATAAAACAGCTGTGGTGTTTGTTCTGGATCAATTTATGAGTATTCCTTATGGAATTGAAACGCGATTTTTCGGACGAAAAACGGGAACAGCCTATGGCTTGGCTTTATTTAAAATCAAAACCGAAGCCCCTGTGTTGCCGATCTATTGCTACCGAGATTCGGAAAGAAAATTACATGTGGTGATTGAAAAGGAATTGCAATTAACTAGTTTGTCGCTATCTAAGACTGTAACAATAACTCAATCATCATTAATATCGCAAGCGTCAGAAACGAATATAGCTTTAGCAGGTAAAGATGATAAGCAGGAAAAGCAAAACAAGCAGGATATGCTAATTCGCGAATGGACAGATTTATTCAACGCTAAACTTGAATCCATTATACTACAGTATCCAGAACAATGGATGTGGGTTCATCGCCGATGGAAAACTTGGGGCTAGTTTACTTACTGAACTAATATTATCAGCCGCCATTATTTGGATAGGCGAAGATCGTAACTCCCGTTACGGTACCATTTTGAAAGGAACATGTCTTAGTGGTATAATCGCCTTCACCTTGATAGGCTCCTATATTAGGAGTGTATATGCAGGTTTCGTTGGACTCACACAAACCATTATCGTCACCGATTTCATCACCAATAATTTCCATCGCATTTAGTAAATAAGTGTTAGGAGTGGTCGCTTGGTCTGTGGCAGTCATATTGCCATGTACTTCTGCTGGGCATGGATCGGTACTTAAGGCAGGAAAGCTTGCGTTCGTAGTTGATAAATTTCCTGATTTATTTAATATCACCGAGTCTGTAGATTTTAATTTAGAACTATATAAAAAACATGTATCACCAGAACCACAGGACATATTAGTAGAGTCAAGCCATCCTGTAAAAAAATTATCGAATTTAGTGAAATTTAAAATTGCACTGTAATCAATACCAGCGACTGAATTGTATCCTGAAAAATTTGAATCAGATGTGATTTTTCCCAAGAACGAATTACTGGGGCTAGCAATATTGACAATGCTTCCATTAGATGGAGCAATTAAATTACAACTGCTGTTGATACCATCGTTTGGTGCTAAAGCGATATTGCAGGTATTCATAGCCAAATTTCCAGAAATTTTAAAATTAGTAGAAAATGCTCCAGATACAGTGAATCGATCGCTAACTATATGACTAAGCGTGGTTTGATCCGAGCTAGATATCAGAACTAACTCACTCATGTTTAAAAAATTATGAATCGTGTTTCTAGATGCGCTTGCAAGAATCGCTAAGTTGACGCCCCCACTAGTCGATATTGTATTATTAGCAATAATATTATTGTTGTTGATCGGAATATCGATGCCGAAATTTGAAAATATTATATTACGATTAATAATGTTGTATTGAGACCCATCAGATAGTTCTAAAAAGGAATTTATAAATTTATTATTTAAATAAACGCTCTTAATGGAATTTTCGGCGTAAGCAAAACCAGCAGTATTTAAAGCGAATGTATTACCTCGAATTAAATTCGAAATAATAGATCCATACATGGCGTGTCTAAATCCAAAAACCTGACTTTCATTTAGAACAAAATGTGTGGCCATCCCGGCTATCCACAAAATACCGGAAGTATTACCGTTGGCACTAAAGCTACCTTCGAACCATGAATACGATCCTAACTCAGAATTAGCAGATCCCATAAATAAGCAAGTCGATGGATCATATTTGAAGGGTAATGTGCAATTATCGACAGTGGAGGGGCTTAATTTAAGTGTCGCGGTTGATTTTACTACAACAGCTGTTTTGTTTGATAAAATATTATAACCAAAACTAGTTTGATCAGCACCCACAACATAAATAGTTCCACTAATTGCTCCGATGTCAGTATTAGTAGCGGGGCCCAAGCTAGTTGGTAATGCGGAAACGGGATTCGTCCACCATGTAGTATAAGTACTTGCCTTTAATGGATTGCCATTTTTGATCACAAAGACTCGATTGTTAATCCAACCAGATACTGTGACTAAATCTTTCAATCCCTTTCCTGATTTTACTTCTTTCGTAATAAAACTAACAGGCGCTCCGGAAACACAAGTCCACGTAAAAACATCTAAGGCATCATAGGCAGTTAATCCAGAACAAGAATTTTCTCCAACCACAGTGATTGTTTTCTTTTCTCCGCCATGCAAGCAATTGTAGTAGCCACTGATTGTATTATCGCAAGCTTGAGCTGTATTGGATACTTTTACATAATCCATCCAATTTGCAGCAGCAGCGAAGCGTGCACTGACTGTCACAGAAGCGACGGCTCTCCAGGATCTACTAACAGATGTTGAAACATTTCCCATCGAGTCTTTTGCTCTGACATTTACAAAATAATCGGTATCTTGAGTCAGTACTAGGCCTTCACGCATGAAAGTTTGTAGGCTGGCAATACTGGTCCAATTTAAAATGTTAGTCGCACCGATCGTCGATCCTATAGAGATTTCGAAATTTCCGAAGCTGTATGTATTGCCAGTCGTAGTGTAGTTAAAAGTAAAAGTAGGAGTCCTATCCAAGCTATTATTCGCTATGTCTCCACTTAATGAAGTCACTGGATTAACATTTGGGGTCAGAGGCAATGTAGTCGTAGTCGTTGTACTAGTGCTTGTCGTAGTTGTTCCGGTGGAGGGTAAAGTGCTGCTAGTAGTAGTATTTTCAGATGGGCTTTTAGAAGACAAATGACTTTCGATTTCAGTAATCGAGCCGCGGACGTAGCAGCCCGTTGATAAAAAACAAAGCGAGAGTATGAAAAACAAAACAATAGGCGTGTGGATATTCAATGGCTTCATACTAGACTAATCGTCTTAGGCATATATAGAATTGAGCTATCTGTATCACAATAATACAAGAAAAGTGAAAAAATTTAAAACCATTTCAAATTTAGACAACTGGTGGATATATTCGATACTTTTAGTTATCGGAGATTACGACGACACCACCCTGATAATTCACGTATTATCGGCATATATGACGTTAAATACACTAGATTATCACTAGCCTAAAGTCCGACTAAGGTATTGCAGAGATAGTTAATTCCTACAAAAATGAAGTAAAAAGTGCGAATCTAACAGCGATGCGATTTCAAAAAAGTCACTATTTTATTCTGGTTAGTATTTTTTTTTTCAGAATGTTTACCTTTGCACAGCTAATTGAACTAAAAAAACAGCCAATAGAGAAGTTTAAAATATATTCAGAGCAAGTGATCCCAATTCCTAATTATCAAAATCTGAATTATGCGTTAGGGGCCTCAGCAGGAGTGTTGCCAACAGATAGTCATTATAATTATGTTAGCTACGGCGCTAGTTTCGCAAGGGCCTTTAATGAAAGCTGGTCTTGGGAAATTCTTCAGTACAATCGATTTATTACTAACGCCTCTAATTCGGATATTTATATACAAGAAAGATTTCCCACAAACACTTTGCAATCCAATGCATTTGTCTCCATTTTAACATCTAGTTTAATTTATACTCCGGTTGTAAGTAAGCACATCAGTGTTTTACCACGTTGGACCAAACAGGGGGCGACCGAGGTGCGTTCATTGTGGGGAGACCTTTCGGCAATACTTGCATTCGGGAAAAGTGAATTCGAAAAAAACAAAAACGTAGATACTTATGCCATCGGGGTTTTGCTAAGATTATATCATAAAAATGATCTATCGCTGAATTTAGATTTTCGAAATTTATTTTATAAGCAAGAAGA
>JBPOJH010000114.1:0-17732 GCA_052033755.1 Bdellovibrionota bacterium
ACAGAAACAGAAACAGAAACAGAAACAGAAACAGAAACAGAAACAGAAACAGAAACAGAAACAGAAACAGAAACAGAAACAGAAACAGAAACAGAAACAGAAACAGAAACAGTCTATCTTTATGTAGGTTTATTTAATATTAGAATTCGAGTGATCAATCAGCGGCAGACGAAATTGAACTTGGACGCCGCCGTCGGTGTTGGTGAATTCTAATTGCGACTGATGAGCCTGTAGTAAGCTTTGACAAACCGTTAATCCCAGACCGTAACCGACCGAGTGGTTCATGACATCCTCGTCTAAGAAAAATGGTTTTGTTATTTTTTCGATGACTGAGGCCTTTAATGGTGGACCCTCGTTAATCACTTGAAAAATAATTTCAGGTCTTGACTGTCGAATAGTTGCAGCTGATGAATTAGAATTAGAATTAGAATTAGAATTAGAATTAGAATTAGAATTAGAATTAGAATTAGAACTAGAATTAGAGCTGGAATCAAAATTATCAGCACCAGCAACTTGTCCCGAGACAATAATCTTCGAATTTTCTTTTCCAAACTTGCAGGCGTTGTGCACCAAGCGCGATAACACTTGTTGGATCATTGGCGCATCCGCCATCGTAAACACCGCAGCCAACTGAAAATCAATCTTCTGATTTTTTGATCGTAAAGACTGCTCTAACTCGGCATTTATTTTTGGTATTAAATCCGAAACCAAAGTTTTAGATTTTTTTATTTTCAAAGTATTTGTTTCTTGCGACACGACAATCAGCGAATCATTTATCAACGCTTGCAATCGTTCAGCCGAGCGTTTGACTCTGTTGACACAGATCTCCTGCTCTTCATCTAACCTTGTTTCTTTCAACAAATCCGTAAAACTTAAAATCGAAGTTAACGGCGTTTTTAATTCGTGATTGATTAAAATCATAAATTGATTTTTTGCTTTATCTAAAGTCTGCAATTCAGTTAGAGCTTTTTGCAGTTCCATGTTTTTTTGCTTCAGTTCCAACTGCAGGTAATATCTTTCCGCGGCTCTTTGACAAGTCGTCGTTAAATCAACCGGGTCCCACGGCTTGGTTAGATATCGATAAATTTGTCCGCTGTTCACCGCATCCACGATGGATTGCACATCGGTGTATCCCGTCAGTAAAATGCGAATGATGTCTGGATATTTTTGCAAACAAAACGACAACAACTGCACACCTGTCATCTGCGGCATTCTTTGGTCAGTAATAATCACACTGATCTCATCTTGGTGGGACTCTAGTAATTTGATAGCATCAGCTCCAGAGCTAGCCCTGAGGACAGTGAAATGTGGTCGAAACAAACGCTCTAACGCATCTAAATTATCCAACTCATCATCAACGCACAAAATTTTTGGTCGCAAATGAGTTTGATATTTTGTTTTTTGCGATTGATTTGTTGGTTGTTGATCCGATGATTCCATTCTGGGCTTTATTCGGAGAATTTTAAAACTAACTAAAGATTTTCGAAATCCAGCTCCAACCAAAGTCCAGTCCAGTCTAGTTTTGTCGAACCTATATCAAGGTTGTACCAAGATCGGACGATACTACCAAGGAAGATATCTGTTTAATACTCTGAATGGAGAGGATATGAACAACAAAAAAATGAATCAAAATCGTCACTACAATTATTGGAGCTGTCGAATCGCTGCTGTGCTTGTGACTCTGGGATTAGTTCCTTCGGTGTCGAAGGCGCAATTGTGGGGTAGCGGCATGTACGGAGCCATGGGTTCATGTCAATACGGTGTCGACATCGGCGACGCTGCGACGGACATTCAAGATGAAATTAAAGAAAAATTAGACGAATTAAAAACCGCTCGTGAAGAGCTGCGTGATGCTAAAAAAGATTTACGTGAAGCCGATCGTAATTTTGAAAAAGCGAAAAAAGATTTGAAAAAACGAGGTCTGAAAGACGAGTACGCCGACGTCATCGTTGAACAAATCGAAAATGGTTATCATTGTCGCGAGTACGAAGGGCAACTCACCAAACACGGTAGTAACTTGATGAATTTCGAACAGCCCTCTGTTTACGTTTTTGATTTTGTTGAACGTTGGGTCGTAGGACAATCCCTGCCTGACGAAGTGGAAATTCCTTACTCGTTACCAGAAGGTGCTCCGTACCCTTCAGGCAATTCATTGGCACGTATGCCTGCTAGCAGGCAAACTGATCCTGCGGCGAAAGAAGCCAAATTAACTAAACCCCCAGCAAAGCCTGCTAGTGGAAGTGGATCTACTTCACCAGCCCCAGTACAAGAAGTTCCAAAAACAGCAGCTGACAAAGCGGCGGATGCAGCTAAGCAAGCCGCAGCTTCCACAAGCTCGAATAAAGATATTGTTTTAGCTCCAGCACCAGCCACAGCAAATCGCACAGAAAGTAACAGAGCGCCAGCTGCCAATGATAACGCTGAAGTCGCTTCAGTGACAACGGCGGCACATAAACCGAAACCTTACAAGCTAGATGCTTGGAGAGACATTTGTCCTGTCGAGGGGAATGTCATCAAAGAATACATGGCATGTAACCGTGACAAAGATGCGATCGTAGAAAAAAAATACGATGGCAAAGCCTGCGAAAACGCCATCAAAGATATAAAGAAATTCAAGAAAAAGAAAGACGAGCTTAGCGACAAGGTCGACAAGTATCAAGCTCGCATCGAGCAGTTAACAGAAGAAATTAAAAGTTCGAAATCAGAATTTAAAACAGCTCTACGCGAGTATCAAAAAGAACAACGCGAAGAAATGACTGAAAGCGGTGGTTGTGTAGCGTGTATGTTAGCTGGTAACGGCTACGTAGCGACTCAGCGAAAGCCGTCGACTGGCGAGACCATTGCGAACTTTGCCTTGGGCTTGGGCGCGATCTATTACGGCAATAAACAAAACGAATATTTAGCGGATCAAAATGCCAAAATTGGTATGGCGACGCAACCGTATCCTTCGTTTGGGTATGGTTATCCGTTTATCATGTCGGGCTTGTATGGTGCCTTGGGTGGCTCGATTGGCGGCGGTGGATTTGGTTGTGCCGGGGGTGTCGGTGGTGGTGGTTTTGGCATCGGACCTAATGGAATGATGGGACCTTATGGTTTAGCAAGTATGTACGGAAATGTGGGCTCTCCCTTTGGGTATCCTGCAGGAATGATGGGCTCACCAATGGGTGGAGGCATGTTCTTGCCAGGCATGGGATTGGCTGGAATGAACGGCCCATGGGGTATCGGTGGATTGGGTAACGGATTAGGTGGCATGGGCGCTTATCCAGGAATGTATCCGGGCATTGGCTTGGGTGGCGGACTTGGATTAGGAGCTGGTGCCGGTTGGCCATTTGGTGGCGGCGGAATTCCAGGTATGGGCTTAGGCGGTCTTGGTGGATTAGGCGGCGGATACCCTGGACTTGGTCTAGGTGGTATGGCTGGCTTGGGTGGAATTCCAGGAATGGGTTTAGGTGGCGGCCTAGGTGGTCTTGGAGGTTTAGGTGGACTCGGCGGACTTGGTGGCTTCGGCGGAGGACTGGGCGGTTTAGGCGGAATCCCAGGCATGGGCTTAGGCGGAGGCCTTGGTGGGCTTGGCGGCTTGGGAGGCCTTGGTGGTTTGAATGGTATCGGTGGCTTGGGCGGCCTTGGCGGTGGCCTAGGTGCAGGTTTGGGTGGCTTGGGTGGTCTTGGCGGCCTTGGCGGTGGATTGGGTGGAGGCCTTGGCGGCGGATTAAGCTCTGACCCTTCCATCATGCAAATGCAGATGCAGATGCAACAACAAGCGATGCAAATGCAGATGCAACAGTACCAATCTCAAATGCAAATGGCTCAACGATATCAAGAAAACTATCAAGCAAAATCGCGTGTGATCATGGGACTGAATGCGGAGTTATCAACTTTGTCGATGCGCTTACAACAAGCTTACTCCAGTTTATACACAGGAGGATACAGTGGATTTGATTCTATGGGTGGAAGTGGCTACACGCCATCCTACTCGACAAGTCCAAATTATTCATCCCCGTATTCTTCACCTGGAACAACGACTAGTCCTGGTAATCCAAATGGCGTACCTAGCATGCGATAACGAATGTTAGGTACTGAGGTTTGGCTAAATGACGAAGCGACTCAAAACGAAGCGCGTAGCTAAGTTTTTTGTTTACTCGCCATAAAGCAATTTAAAAAAATTGTGTAAGTCTTAATTTACGAATCGAAAAAGCCGATTGCTACTGGGAGGATTATAGATTGAGGTTGAATAATGAAGAAAGCTCCCATTCTGCCGACGGAACCTTTTCGTCTTAAAATTTTACAAGACTATGAAGTGTTAGATACTCTGCCAGAGCGTCAGTTTGATGATATCACTCGTTTAGCTTCTGATATTTGCCAAACTCCAATTGCATTGGTGAGTTTAATTGATAAAGATCGCCAATGGTTTAAATCCAAGCAAGGATTAGAAGCGGCAGAGACACCTCGTGATATCAGTTACTGTGGTCACGCGATTCATGATTCACAAGTTTTTATCGTAAACGATGCTTTTGCAGATGAGCGCTTTGCGGATAATCCGTTAGCTACAGGGGCACCACATGTTCGCTTTTATGCTGGAGCGCCCTTGATCACACCATCTGGTTATGCCGTGGGTACGCTTTGTGTGATTGATAACAAACCTCGTGAATTGAATCAGCACCAAATTGAAATGTTAATGACCTTATCACGGATAGTGGTGGATCAATTAGAAATTCGCTTGGCCAATAAAAAACTAGCAGAGCATATTCGCATCGAAGAACAGAATCGACAAATAATAGAACAACAGCGCGCGGTCTTACATCAATCTTCAAAAATGGCCAGTTTGGGTGAAATGGCGGGCGGTATTTCGCATGAGATTAATAATCCACTGGCAATCATCGAAGGCAACGCCGCCAAAATTAATCGATTGTTAGCTGACGATAATATCAATGTGGATGAATTAAAAAAAGCAGCGGTGAAGATCGAAAAAACCACCGAACGCATTGCTAAAATAATCACAGGGCTAAAGTCATTTGCTCGTGATGGCGAAAACGATCCATTTTATTTTACGACGGTTAAATCCATAGTTGATGATACACTTTCATTTTGTGAAGCCCGATTGGCTAATAACCAAATCCAAGTGAAGCTTAAATATTTCGATCCGAATTTAAAAATAGAATGTCGAGGCGTGCAGATCTCGCAAGTCTTATTGAATTTAGTTAGCAATTCTTCGGATGCGATTTCTGGAACTGAAAAACCTTGGATTGAAATTCAAGTCACTGATTTGGGTGAACGAGTACAAATAGCTGTTATTGATAGCGGTAAGGGAATCCCAATTGAAATCGCCAATAAAATTTTGCAACCCTTTTTTACCACCAAGCCTGTTGGCAAGGGTACGGGATTAGGACTTAGTATTACTAAGGGAATTATTGAATCCCACCTTGGACGTTTTTTTCTAGATCACGAATGCAATAACACCAAATTCGTCATTGAACTTCCCAAGCGGATCACCAAATCCAATAAGCTCGCCGCCTAATTCCATGTCTAAAAGGATAGTCTTTATTTTGGTAGTTCGTTGACAGGGCGCTAATATTCGAACCAATCCAAATTAAAACAGCGAACAACTTCACTGTCTGAGGGGCCGCTAATAGCATTAATTTGTTCTATTATTCCTGGTAACAGCAGTCGAATTTTTTCCGAGGCTTCACGAGACATGGCCATGGGTTGTGTAAAGAATAAATCTTCATCACGGCGTAACTCCATATTTTGAAATCCTTTGATGCGCCAATTTTGGTGATGTTTGATCACATAGGGTGAATCTTTACCAATATGGGTGCGATAGTCTCCATAAGTTAAGCGATTATTTTCAATTCGGCATAAATTTTTTTCTAATAAAAACTGTACTACATTATTGATTATTCCCAGGGGGATATTCAGACGCTCACTTATTTTTTTCGCATTCGACATATCAGGAAGGGCGCTAAGGATTCGAACGGCTGAGTACATCCAACTGGAATAAAATCGCATTTTTTCTTCTTCCGACAGTTGTCGATCTTGATGCAATCGATTTTGTAATTGAGACCCAGCTTGCTGCTCGCGCGCTAGTTTTTTCTCTAATATTTTTTTTAATTTAAAACTGCCAGCGCGTTGGTGTTCGATGAGCAATAAGAAATATTCGGATTCTTTTTCACTCAATCCCAGATATTCAGCGACGTCAGCGGCGGTTTCTAAGCTTAAGTGTTTTTCGCCTTTAAATACTTGGCTTAACAAGGTGGTGGAAACACGAAGGTGATCTGCCATTTTTTTTAATTGGCCTCGACCACCTTTGGGATGTTCTTTCAGCCACTCTTGGACAAATTTTTTATAATCCTTATATTCAAACACATTCATATAGAAATAATAACTTAACATAGCAAAAGTAACCAAATGGTTATGAAAATAGCTAAACATTTACTAATCAAATCTGGAACAAAGTCCTGAGCCAGTTTACAACTGTTTCAACAAAGCAATCATTAGCAAGTGATTCAACGAACCAGAAGCCTCTAAATTGGGATGTACTTAATTTGAGGCTTCTCAATCAAAGGAGAATAAAAAATGAAGAAGCAACTATTAACAATAGCATTAATTTTTTTCGGAGTTCAATTCGCGAAGGCCGTAGATTTATATTGTGGAGCCTCCATCGAGACTGTCAATGGATCTGCGATTTATAATAAACAGCTATTCTTAGAAAAAGTGACCGAGAATAAAAGTACTATTCGTTATCTTTTAGATGATGGATCGATTTTAACCGTTTCGAGTGGGCAAATTTTTGATTCTACTCCAATTAAAGATGGAGATTTGATGATAGTGATTTCTAAAAATAACGACAGAGTATCGGTGTCATCTGCAAAAGTACAGCGTAATGCAACTCAGATTGAGTACGTCAACACAGCGTCAGCAAGCAGTTGGACAAGCAATGATCCTTTATTAATGGCCAATGGAGTCAGTGTGTTTTGTGTGAATCACTAAAACTATTTAGAAATATAAAACGAATGCGGTGTTGTTTTTATGAAGAAGTATTTATTAATAATTATTTTTAGCTCATTGAATTGTCTAGCGATACAATCGAATGATTCTCACTTGGTGGGAGGTATAGGTGGGGCTGGTGCTCGTGGCTTGTTTGGATTTTCCTTCGATAAATTCTATACAGAGCATCAGGCTTTAAGCTTAGCAGCTGGGATAGATATTGTTGGGCTTACGGCAAGTGTGGGTTATAAATATTTTGGCAATACTATGAAAAAAGAAACATTTATAGATAAATGCTTCTTCTATTTTGATTGTGATACAACTCCGTATTTAGGTGCAAGTTTGCAGTACGCAAGTGCTCTGACTACGAAAATAAGTGATGCCAATGGAGAGCGTGAATATCATTCTGATCCCAAATGGTTAGGCTTAGTCGGCTTTGGTTTTCGAAATCAGTTTAAAAACCGATTTCTTTTTGATCTCGAGTTTACAGTTCGGCAAATTATTACAGGTGGACGTTACTCTCAAACAGCCGGAATTGCGGGAAACGATCAAGGGGTGTTAGAGCGAGGTTATCGGGAATTTGGTGCGGCACTTGGATTTGGTTACTCATTTTAGTTTGAAAATGAAATGTAAGTAGCAGCATCTGTTGTCAGGGAGTGGGTTTATCCCGCGCCCTATTCTTGGGTACAAATTTTCAGGTACAATTGTTGAACTGCTAGATAGTAGCTTAGCTGAAGGAGCAAAATTTTGAATATGAAGTCGATCAATTGTTTTATACTATCTTTGTATGTAGTAACTTTAGTCGCCTGTCAAAAAGGTGATCATAAGAGTGTTAATACTGACGCGATTCCGACACCGGGAACTTCGACGTCGACGCCATCGGGGACTCAACCAAGAAGTAGCCAAGGCGGGACTAATGGTAACTCTACTATGGGTGGTGGCTCTATGGTGGGACCCAGCGATGGCGGCGGAGGAGATACCTGTAATGGCAAGATGATAGAAAGCTATCGTGTGGATATTACAGCCTTAGAAGAATATAAAACCTATATTCAGCCAATACTAAATAAATTAACTGTTAATGATGAAAAAGGGGAAAGCTCACCATTCGATCTGAGTGCAAACTTAAAAAATTGGTATCTTATCGATTGTAAGTTACAAGATCTTCCAAGGGAAAGAAAAGGTTTATATCTTGAAACCTATCAGACAGCCATACATACCAGTCGTGAAATATTTATCGATTCGAAATCTTATAACAAAATGAGTCCGGAGGAAAAATCCAAACTTTTATTACATGAAATGATAATGGGCTTTTATTTAACAAAATTTTTGACTGTAAAAGAGGTCTGTCAGTCAAGTAATAGCTGTACAGGGGACATAGCAAAATACTCGCAATGGAATATTTTTAAACCAGAAACTTATCATCCTCTGAACGAAGAGGATCACCAAAGAATTCGTAATGTCACTGCATGGATTTTGGAAAATAAAGAAACTATCACGCCAGAAAAATTTATTGATTTAATACAGAAAAATAATTTTGATAAGCGATTTGCAAGCGTTCCTAAGAAATCATCGGATCCAGCAGCATTTGTAGAAGTGGATGTACAACAATTAATTCGTATGCTAAAAAAGTATCAATGGTCAAAAACACTTCCTAGTTTTTGTCAATTTGATCCGCAAAGTTATATCAGTACTTCCACGTGTACGTCTGAAATTCAGGTAAGCTATGAAGACTACAAAGAAGTAAATAGCGCCATTTTGAAGCAATTAAAAATAATTATCAAAATTATTCGTCAATCAGATCAAAAAGTTTTTATTCGAGATTTTATGTTGCCGATAAATACAAAGACTTCAAAGATCAAACTGTCTTTAAGTCGAATCGGTGATATTATGCAGTCATCATCTTGGTTACTATTTTCTAATTGGCCATGGTCTTTTGATAAGGATGTAGAATTGAAAGAAGGATCAGAATCTGATGTGTTACTGTTTATGTTAAATACGGCAGATGTTAATAATATCGAGATTTATCAAATGATAATACAGAAATTAATTTGGTCTTCCTTTGAGGAAGTTGAAGAGGTTGTAAATGGCATTCCAAGTATAGTGACTTATGGTTATCCTGTTGCTGACTTTTCACGATCGGAAACATTATTTGTAGAAAAAGATTTGCCTTTCAGTTTTGCACTTTTTTCAGGACATAAAACAGTGCTTAGAAGTAAGCCGAAACTGCCGCTAAAACAATGATATGTATTTTATTTTGGGAAATCCGTCAGAGGAAAAAATAGAGTCATCGACTCATCGATCAGCGGAGTGAAGCCGTACATTAATAGTTTTCCAAGTCCATTTCCCTTCGTAGAATTATCAACAGCTAGTCTTCCCATTCTTGCAACGGGAACGGGATGTCTTGGTAGTTTATTTACTAAACTTACTGGAAGTGAAGATAGGTCTATTTTAGGGTACTTTTTTGTAAACAGCTACGGTTTCCTTATCGGAGGTTGATTTTTTCCATGCAATTGTATTCCGGGCAAGCAGGGCCTAGGCACTTGGATTTAGCGGGACATTCGGATAGCTGATTCAATTTTGGTAGCAGGACTTGTATATCTTGAGTGGCTGGCGCTTGTGGTCCCCAACGGCGTGGATGATGTGCTAAAATCGGCGAGTAAATTCCAACGACCGGTACACCCAAGGCTGTGGCTAAGTGTAAGACTCCAGTACTGGGGGCGTAAGTTTTTTGCGAGTGACTCAGTACAATTAATAATTCGTCAAAATTAAATGCGGATTCGGTCCATGCCACTTGAGGATGGTGTTGCCATGGGTCGCGCAAAGGATTTAACCATTTTTGATCCATCGCAGTTCCCGTAATCACCACTTTAAATTGGGGTTGTTGTGAATGGGATTGAATTAATTTTTGAATCAACTCACTCCATTTATGTGAAGGCCAATTCAGTGCCGAACCCGCCATCCCCGGGTGAACGACAATATAATTTTTCGATTCTAATTGAAATTGAGTCTTAATTTTTTCCCAAAGTTTTTCATAAGTAGGAATTTTGCGGCTATCTAATTTTAAAAAATAATTTGGTTGGTTATTAGCATTTAAGTGATCTATATCTTTATTATGCGATAGATCTTTATTACGGTTTTCCAAATAATTTTTGGCGAACTCGGCGATTTCGATATTGTATTGCAGTTCTGGTTTTTCCGACAGGCTTCGCGATTGGCGAAGGCCTTTGGTTAAAAACAAAAATGAAAACCACTGACTGTAACGACCCACTAAAACTAAATTTGTATTTGGAAAGTCCTCAGAAATCTGGCCGGAAAGCTTACCTGTGGATTTGTCCGAGGGCTGATTCAAAAAAACATAACTCCAACGAGCTAAAAACCCTGCGAAGTACGCCCACCAAGGCCCATAAAAATAAATTACTAATTCAGGATTTTCTTGGCGCAACAGATGAAATAATTTTTGAAAAGAAGACCATTTGTTTTTTAAAGATAAAGCTGTAAAAGCTCGCTCAGGCACCGAGTAGTTAACAATTTTTTCTAACCCCTCGGCCACAATCCATTGCACTTCATCTTGAACCGTATATTTATTTACACTCGCAAATGGACTGTCGACAGCTACAGAGTCCTCTGCGGCATCAGCAAAGACCTGATCCGCTGGTAGTGTCGCGATCAGGTCCCCAATTTTATCTAGTCGAATAAGAATAATTTTTTTCGTGCTCAAATATACTCTTTTCTTACTTACAGTAAGATCTAAAATGGTTAATACACAAGAGTCCTTAATTCATTAGTAAGCGTCTACCGGAGGGCAGCTGCACATAATATTACGATCCCCATACGCATTATCAATACGTCCCACCACTGGCCAAAATTTATTTTGGCGTAAATACGGCAACGGATACAAAGCGGTTTCCCTAGAAAAACTATGTTTCCAGTCTGAACTTAATGCCATATCAGCAGTGAATGGAGCCAACACCAAAGGATTGTCCTCTAACGTGTATGTTTTGTTCTCTACTAAATCAATTTCTTTACGAATTTGTATCATAGCTTCGATGAAACGATCTAACTCGGCCTTGGATTCAGACTCAGTGGGCTCGATCATCAATGTTCCAGCCACAGGGAAGGACATCGTTGGAGCATGAAAGCCATAATCCATCAAACGTTTCGCTACATCCGCCACATCAATGCCCGAAGTTTTTTTCAACGGACGCAAATCAATAATGCATTCATGCGCCACTAAGCCCTCTTTCCCTTTGTATAAAACAGGGTAGTAAGGATCTAGTTTTTTCGCGATGTAATTGGCATTTAAAATCGCCACCAAGGTCGCTTGCTTTAAACCATTTGAGCCCATCATCGAAATATACGACCACGAAATTGGTAAGATCGATGCAGATCCCAACGGAGCACTGGCCACAGAGCCAATCGTCTGCACGTAATCTTTTAAATGCGCGGCCACGCCAATAGGACCAACACCAGGACCACCACCACCGTGCGGGATCGCAAATGTTTTATGTAAATTCATATGAGCCACATCAGGACCGAACTGACCAGGACGACACAATCCCACCAAGGCATTCAAGTTCGCGCCATCCATATAAACTTGTCCACCATTTTTGTGAATGATCTGACAAATTTCTGTGATGCTTTCTTCAAACACGCCGTGCGTGGAAGGATAGGTAATCATCAAACAAGCCAGATTTGCAGAATGTAATTCCGCTTTTGCTTTTAGATCATTAACATCCACATTCCCCATCTCATCACAAGCAACGACGATCACTTTCATGCCCGCCATCACTGCTGATGCCGGATTAGTCCCGTGGGCTGAGCTTGGAATTAAACAAATATTTCTATGCGCCTCTTTGCGTTCTGCAAAGTACTTACGAATCACTAACAGTCCTGCGAACTCGCCCTGCGATCCCGCATTGGGTTGCAAACTAACCGCTGCAAATCCCGTTAGATCACATAATTTTTCTTCTAAATCCTTGGCCATTTCTTGATAACCCAAAGTCTGATTCGACGGTGCCATCGGATGCATACGACTGACCTCGGGCCACGAAACAGGAACTAATTCCGTCGTCGCATTTAATTTCATTGTACACGATCCCAACGGAATCATTGAATGAGTCAAAGTTAAATCTTTATTCTGTAAACTGTGAATGTAACGAAGCATTTCACTTTCCGAATGATAATGATTAAAATTCGGATGTGTTAAATAAGCACTTGTACGCACAAATTGAGTTGGCCACAAACTAGATGTTTGCGCTGGCAATTGTGCCAAAGTTTTTTCAACCGCTGTGATCGTTGTCCCTTTGAAACAATTCAAAACATCGACTAGGTCTTTGATGTCGGTCGTTTCGTTGAAGGAAATACCCAACGTCGTTCCATTGATCGGACGGAAATTAATTCTCTTCGCTTCTGCGATTTGCAAGACAGCAGATAATTCTGATACAGCGTTGAACTGAACCACCACCGTGTCGAAATAATTTTGCGACACCACTTTGAAACCATCCGCTTTTAAAGTCTGAGCCAATGCTTTGGTTAACAAATGAATCTTTGTTGCAATTTTCTTTAAACCCTTCGGTCCATGATAAACCGCATACATCGAAGCCATGTTGGCTAGTAATACTTGAGCCGTACAAATATTCGAAGTCGCTTTTTCACGACGAATATGTTGCTCGCGTGTTTGCAATGCCAAACGCAATGCCTTTTTACCACGAGTATCCACACTGACTCCCACCAAACGGCCCGGCATCAAACGTTTGTAATCGTCCTTGGTGGCCAAGAAAGCCGCATGCGGACCACCATATCCCAATGGCACTCCAAAACGTTGCGAATTACCAATCACGATATCGGCGCCCCATTCGCTAGGTGGAGTTAACAAAGTCAACGCCATCAAATCCACATCTGCTACCAAGAAGGCCCCTTGCGCATGTGCAAAATCAGCCAATGGTTTGTAATCTAAAATTTCGCCCAACGTATTTGGATAGGACACCACCACGGCAAAAACAGTTTCTGTATTTTTTAAAATTTCAGAAGTGGGCATGACTTTCATTTGCAAACCCAAGGGTTCCGTTCTGGTTTTTAAAACTTCTAAAACATGCGGATGTAACTCTTGTGCCGCCACAAAAACTGTGGATTTATTTTTTGTTAGATTGTGAGCCATACCTACTGCTTCGGCCGCAGCAGAGCCCTCATCCAGCAACGAAGAATTCGAAATATCCATTCCAGTTAAATCACTGACCATGGTTTGAAAATTCAATAAGGCCTCTAGTCGACCTTGGGCAATTTCAGCTTGATACGGAGTATAGGCCGTGTACCAAACAGGATTTTCTAAAATATTTCTAGCTATCACCGTCGGCGTAATACAATCATGAAATCCCAAGCCAATGTACGAACGGAAAATTTGATTTTTACCAAATATAGATTTCATGTGTGAAATCCATTCGAACTCACTGCGAGCCTCTGCGTTTTGATAGGCGCTATTGGTACGAATATTTTTAGGGATCACTTTGGAAGCCATTTCTTCTAAAGTCGAAAAACCTAATGTTTGTAACATGACATTTTGTTCGTCTGTAGAAGGACCAATATGGCGTGCGATAAAATCATTTTTAATATCAGTAAAAACTGGATTCATGAGTGCTCCTTATATATTTTGATGGCAAAAGCCTAACATAAGGAGTTTTTTACTTCGAACTAAAATATTTGAGTCGAAGGATTTTTTTACTCAAATTGTAGGTTATGAAAACGCAACAACAAGAAGAATTTTTATCGGAATTGCAGCAACGAATGCGAAAAATTTAGGCTAAACAAGAATTCGACGTCGTTGTTTAGCCTAATACAAGACTAAACGCTTTTTTTGCTAGTTTTTTTAGTTGCTTTCTTAGTCACTTTTTTGGTCGTTGCTTTTTTAGTTGTCTTAGCTTTTTTAGCAGGACCAGCTTTGGTTGCTTTTTTTAAAGTCGCCTCAGCTTGCTTGGCTACCTTTTTAAGCATAGTTACAGTTTGACCTAATTCTTTGTCCAATTCCGATTGAGCCACTTTTAAACGAGAAACTACATTTTTGTACATAGCTTCTGCTTGGTGTAATTTTTCTTGAGCTTGAGGTTTTAATTGTTTGCTGACTTTGGTTAACTCAGTTTTAAATTTTTGTGCTTCTGATTTTAGAGTGTTTAAATTGATGTTTAATTTTTTTAAAGTGGACATAAAAGAAACTCCTTCAGTTTATTTTTTTTGAAATACAGTTATGAAACATGAATTTGTATATCACTGTATTTAAATTTTGCAAAGAGTTCCCCATCTTCTTTACAAAAAATTATCGTTCATCAAATGCGACCTTATACCAAGTCCAATAATTAATTGTCCAAGGCGCAAGCTTGAAGTCGTATTGTAATACTACGAAAGCGCAGCAACGAAGGACAATTATTTAGTGGACTTGGTGCTACAATGTGATCGGAAAATCTTTGATAATCATTCCCGGAGTCTTAGAGGCACCAACGGCACGCTGATCATAAGTCAAAACATCGGGAGCCACCTCCGCATGACTAGTGATCGCCACTAAATCGGATCCAAAGATATCATACAAAGAAGCATCAAAACGCATGTCCTGAATGGGGGCTTCGATTTGCCCATCCTGCACCCAAAAACAAGCGTAACGAGTCATCCCGGTGATTTTGGCTGAGGGAACATCGCTGTAGTTCAGATAGTGCAAATTATTGATGTAAATGCCTGTGCCTAATTCCGAAAAGATATCAGTTGCTGACAAGGTTCCAGGTGAAATCTCTGGAGCTCGCATGTATTCATACACCTCTGCCTGATTGCTTTCGAGTTTGTACTCTAAAGCGGAGCGACTTGAGACCAACAAATTTTTCAGCTGGCCATTTTGGATCAAAGTGACTTGTTCGGAAGAGATCTCACCCAAACTATTAAACCGCGGACCAAAACCTGACGTAAAATTTTCCTGCAGATGAAATAACGGACTGAAGGATTTGCTTTTTTCATACAAATTTTTAAATGGACTATTACCATCTTTATAATTTTCATATCCAAAACCCCAGCGGATCAAATCCATTATTTCGGCCACGGCCGCTGGTGCTAAATACACTCGATATTTGCCCGTCTGAATGGATTTACTAGCTTTTTGAAGCACCGTTAATTGTTGAGCCGCCATTTGGATTTTTTGTTTTAAAATGTTTTTGTCCCAAGTTAAACCCGAGTAACAACCTTTGATCGACTTGTTTTCCTTCGCTACATTCACCGTATAAAGTGAATAATCAAAAAAGAAATTTTCCGTAGCAAACCAATGATCCTGACCCAATGAATTTTTATTCGCAATGATGATCTTTCCCGAAGTCAGAAACCCAGCCAAATCCAGCTTGGAATGATCCACACATTCCGTGATGTCGTGCAAATAAGTTTCATACGACGGTAATCCTATTTTTACATTCGTATCATTCGGAACTTGGTTGTTACTTTGACCATTGTTTTGAATGACCGTAGGAAAAGCGATTGTCGGCAACTGGGGTGCCAGTTGTCGGCATTTTTGCAAAGCCGTTTGCAGGGCTTGCAAATCATCGTTGAAATTTTCGTGACCACTTAAGTGGATCGTCATTTTTATTTCTTTGGTAGATAACGAAGGTACGGTGTTTGTGGCTCCCGCCACTGCTATTTGACATTGATATAACAAAGTTAAATCGGGTTGCAAAACATGTGTGTTTTGTCGAACCAGGCCTTGATTGAAGCGCACAAACAGCGTGTCCTCTAGATGCAAATTCAGACTGACCTGTTCATTGCAAATCAATTGCAAGGAATCGCTATTGGAGGCGTCTGTTGCGACGGGATTTAAGAGCGCAAAAAAATGCAATGTTAATTGATCAAAATACGACTTCGTCATTAGGAAACTCCTCCAAAGACTTCGATATTTGCAAATAATCCATAGGGTGAGGCATGTCCCACACGAATGGCTTGATTCGGTTCGCCCTTGCCACAGTTTGGTGATCCGTAAATTTCATAATCATCGATCGAGCTTAAGGATTTCAAGTTGCGCCAGAACGGCACGCTGATACCGCGGTAGTTCGGATTTTTGACCATGTGTTTTAATTCTCCGTCTTGAATTAAGTACCCTAGCTCGCAACCAAATTGAAATTTACGTCGGTAATCATCGATGGACCAAGCGCGATTCGAGCGCATCAGTATTCCTTTTTCAACTGACTTGATCATTTCGCTCAGGCTAGAATCGCCAGGTTCGATATTAATATTTGCCATGCGATCAATCGGAGCTCGAAACCAAGATTGCGAACGAAAATTAGCAACGCCGGATAAACCAGACCGAGCCTGACTTTCAAGGCTTCCCAAACCTCGTAACAATAAACCATCTTTGATTAAATATTCTTTAGTCGCAGGTAAACCACATTCGTCAAAATTATACGAAGCTAACTCGCCCACCACGGTGGGATCAAAGGTGACGTTTAATTGACTGGAACCGTATTGAAGAGTGCCAAAATCAGAGGGCTGCACAAAACTCCAACCGGCATAATTGCGTTCATCGCCAAGGATGCGATCCAACTCCAAAGGATGACCGATGCTTTCGTGAATTTGCATATACATCTGATCCGGTGCGATCAACAAATCTGTCGTTTCGCTGGGACATTCTGGAGCGGACAATAAGGCGACGGCTTCTTGGCCGATTCTTTCTGCTTTTTGATAAAGTTCCGTGGGGTCAATCCACTCTAAACCCGTTTGCAAACACCGAGCAAGATAACCATTTTCGGTACGAGTCTGCGTAACGGTCCCTTGCTGCGCGGTTGCCGATAGGTTTTCGCCAATGGTTAAAAACTTTTGATAAACATCTAGGCCACTGGAAGAGATTAAATACATCTCTGTCTCTTGCAAACGCCAAAAAGCCATTTGCGAGACAACTTGCGAGTTGCTTTTCAGTTTTTTGCAGGCGGTATTCAACATCGAATACATTTCTTGGTAACTAAAAGAATCAAAACCTTGAAAAGCCAAAGTGCGATATTCGCCCTTGGAATTCAATCGCACTTGCTGGCAGTTAAATGGAAACACTTTACGAGTGGAACCTGTTTTTGCCAGTTGGCAAGCCCACTGAAAGGCGTGGCGCAAGCCTTCGGGTGTTAAATCAGATGTGCCTGCGTAACCAAAATGACCTTGATAAAAAACTTCGATCATCACGCCACATTGAATCTTGTAGATGGGCGTTTCATTCTGTCCGTTACGCACATACAAATTTTGTTGAATTTCTTGCAAGGCGCGAATCCCCACCCACTCGCATTGGGCCGCAAACTCAGATAACATTCTGCGTGACAAATCCTGCACCGACAAAAAATTAGAGGTCATAAATACTCGCTTTTGATGTTGTTTAGAAGCGAATATTTAATAAGGTTCAGGCTAGTAAGTCATCCCTTTACGTGTTGCTTTCATATAATTTCTACCAAGTTGTCGAACAGTTTGCCGCTAAAAATAAGTACACTAAATGGAGTTCCTTGTTCCAACTAGATTGTATTTGTTTTGGTGAAGTTGAAGGGCCGGTTTTGTTAGTGGAACAAGGCTTGCTAAGTAATCGGAATTCTGTATCTGAGTACGCGGACTGTTGTTAGAAATGTTGATGTGGAGAGAAGTGGAGAATTGTTTTTGTTGACCAAGTTTTTTCGTTTTGTATTTTTTTTCTTATTGGCATTAGGGATTATCATCAACCTGACTGCGGGACCAGTATTAGCGGACTTCAAACATACACCCAG
>JBPOJH010000152.1:0-27728 GCA_052033755.1 Bdellovibrionota bacterium
TACATGCGAATTTAGTTTACAGTCGTAACCTGATACAATAAGAACAGTATTCAAGTCCAAAGTTGAAGGCTGGCAATTTCAAGAATATTAACCAGGACCCTGGTCAATTTAGTTTTTTTTAATTTGAGATCCACCGTCACTCTGCACCCGAAAACGCCGCTAGGAACTAGTTCACTAGTGAGGTCCACAATAACAATTTAATCCATTATCGTGAGCATCAGAAAAGCTTCCAGAAACACATGTTGGATCCCACCACCCAATTGGCTGACATTCATTAGAATCCTCTGATAAGCTTGCTGTACCAACATCATGTGTCCAAATTCCATTGATACATGTAAAAAAACCAGCTAGATTTTCGTTTCCATCTGAGTGATGACGACATGATACAGCGACTTTTTTCCCGTTTGTAGCAAATGGGGCGCTGATTGAACAATGACGACCACCTGGCTCGGTCCAAGTCATGTTATTCAATGGGCCACAATCAGTTGTCGGTATCGTCGTTGTCGTCGTAGGCACTGTAGTCGTCGTTGTTGATGATAATGCACTACACGCAGCCGTCACTCCACCATTGATGCCATTACAACTCCAAATCCATGGCCCTGTTCCGGTTAAACCCGTCGGAGTTCCTCCTCCTGGAGCACATAATATCGTCGGAGCCGCTGCCAGTAATTGCCCATTCTCAGTCGGCTCACACACTCCATCGATCATCATCGAAGAAGTGCACGTCACCACTGTCCCTGGTGCCGTCCCGCAGGTCCATGAGTAATCCCATGGTGCCGCCGTTGGTATCGTGACCGCTGACTGCGTTCCCGTCTGACAACCACTCACCGGTGGCGTTGTTGACGCCAATGGCGCTGTACCTAAACACGATCCATTATCCGAACTTGTCTTCACCGCATGACAGACGGCCGAGTTCGTTCCTCCATTAATTCCATCACACGTCCAACTCCACTGCTGGTAAGGCGATGGACCTCCCACCGTTGTCAACGTCGGGGGATTCGGATTAGCTGCCCCTGATTGACATAAACTTACTGGCACCGTCGCATGCGTTCCCGTTGTCGCCGCCGGATCACACGCTCCATCCACCAACACCGTCTGCGACTGCGTATGACATATCAACGTTTGATCCGTACCCTGACAACCCCACTCGAACCACTTACTTCCTACATTGTAACTAGCAGCTGGTGTCACCACATTACCACTCACGCACAACCCAGTAGTAGGTGCACTTGCGGCTGGCGTGTTCGCCGATGTTCCACAACCCGCTAAGCTACTGGCTGGTGTAGGTGGTAATGTACAAGTTCTTGATAATGGTGATGGACAGGCCGCTCCGCCACCAGAGGCGGGCGTTATTACCGTAAACGTCTGCATCCCCGGTGCTAAACACGGACCCCATGTTCCTACACAGCTCACTGGCGGGGCCGGCGGACCACAGGGATTTGGACCCACACACAGATTCGAATTATAAGGAAAAATCACCGGTAACGTAAATGGATCCACTAGTGCCGAACAACTGCCAGTATACTTTCCCGTTGCAGCACTCCAGCTTAAACTACTTAATTTATTATTCGTACTACTACAGTCTATCGCTGTCGTCGTATCTAAAACCTTACAAGTGTAGCTTAAATCCGTGGGACTTACCGCTGCCAAGTACGTTCCAGCTCCGCAATTCGTAGCAATGGCTTCACACTTCGGAGTCCCATTCGTATTGTATCCTCGAAATACAGGCGTGGCTCCTCCGGCTATCGCTCCGCAATTAATACTCTTGATATTCACCACATCTACAGGAATCTCCATACGTATATTTATCGGTTGTATACTCACATCCGCATTATTATACGAAATCGTTCCCTGAAACTCGTAACTAGTTCCTGTATTTACCAATGTATTTCCCGGCAAATTATAATTGAAATCGATTTGAGGATTTATACATGTCGAACCAACACACTGCTGTGCTCCTGCTATTCTTGTCGTTCGCAATGGATCCAACAACCTAACCGTATCTAAAGTACAGCTTCCTGGACTTGTATAGCCAATCACTGTGGGACAATTATAACTACTCGGATCCATTGCTATTCTTCGTATCCGATTTTCTAAATTCGTCATCACTGACTTTACTCGTGATACGCGCATCTGCTTATCACTTGCTCCGATCAAACTTGGTACCGTCGACGCCATCAGCGCTACCATCACACATACCATCAACGCCAATATGATGGCGTTGCCACGCTGATTGTTGAACTGGAATCCATACTGAGAGCGTAAACAGTAGCGTCGAATAGCGGTCGACAGGCAAACGATCTTAGAAATCGCATGAGAAGAATTTATATTTCGAATTTTACTATCTTGAATCCTCAAAATATTCTCCCCCATGTTGAAGCTTTAATAATTTGCATTCATAGTATTCGGAAATGCATTACTTTTCTGACATGTGTATACAAACGTAAAATTAGCCTGATTATTCCATGTCGGATTTACTAACCGAGTATCAGGGCCACAGGAAGCATCTCCCTGTTTAGGTGAAGCACATGGCTGAGTAGGCAAAGACGAAGCCTCACACCGATATCGATTTGCAGAAATCATTGTTAACGTTCCACCAAAAGTTAAAGTTGTCGCACCATAAGCGTAGGTATTAGTGGCATCACAATAATAGTTAGAACAATAAGTTGGACAGTAACTGGTACAACTGCCTGTACAGGCTGGATCTGAGGGCCCGGGTGTACAAGCCACACTACACAACCCCGAGGGGCAGGGCACATTCTTACAACTGTATGTTCCACAGGGCGCACTACCGCACACATACGGATGATCTACATAATGATGATAGGACGTGCAACTTCCTCCTGATGTATCACCAGCATTCACCGTGACAGTACAACCGACCCCTTGAGGTAAATAATCCTTAGGACATAAGTCGGCCTCAATCCATGTCTCTGCATTGCTACTGACGGTTTTTGTTGCGGTCGTCGCGACACCAACCCAAACACATTGCCCTGGCGGTGTTACTATAGGCAGTCGCGAATCTAAAGATTTTAAATTTACTGATTGTATCACATATCTTGGATCCGTACATCTAACTGGTCTTGATATTTGCTGGCAATTGGTTCGAACCTCACCTGTCGCAACATCATATTTAAGGCCGATGGGAACTTCATCTGGAGCACAACCAGGATCTGCAGCTGGTTTTTTTGCACAATTAACAGTTGCTGAATCTCGATCATAACCTGTTACAAATAGCGAATTTGGAATTTGACTACAATCATTGGCATTAGCGACAACATCAGAACCCACCAAATTTACTTTTCGAAAAACATCTGTCGACAAATTGAAATTATAATCTGGACCACCAATCCCTGCAGCCAAATTAAAATCAGCAGCTGAGTTCTTTATAGGATAAGCAGCTGCGGGATTCCACATCGAAGTACCTATGGGAATTAAATTAACCTCGTTGCGTCCTGGATTTGCTGGATCCTCTACGACTCGTATTTGATAAGCCATAGCGCAATATTTTTTTGTGTCAGCCGCGATATTATATGGTGGACCATCACACTTTATCGTCGCTAAAATTTCAAAAACAGAACCATTCAGTGGAGCTGCCGCCGTACCAACATAACCCAAATCTAAATCAAAATAAGTCTTACCACCAGTATCGTTTGCCAATGCTAACTCGAACCCAGGTAAGTTACAGACCGCAGGTGGTATAGTGCTTGCTGTTGGCGTCCCATCTGTTATCAATGGCACCCTGAATCCAGCCAAAGGAACTAGTACCGTTCCCACAGCACTTGTGCTTTCCACGGCCGCGATCAACGCCGACTTAGCCGTACCAGCACCAGTAGCTGGGGGTAATTGACATTCGAATGAATTATAGTTTTGCAGCGATCGCACAACTCTAGATTCCAGCTCAATCATTTGACTAGCTGTTCGATTTTTTAACTTAGCATGTGATACACTTCTTAAAATAGCTCCTACACCTAATACCGCCACACCAATGATAGCAACTGCGGCTAGGACTTCAACTATCGTAAAGCCATTTTTTCTATTTCGTACTAACGACATATAGTTCCTCCAGCCGAGGACAACGTCAAACTGGCATAGCCAGTACCACAACTAGAGTTGGGCATATCTACACAAGCTGTAGACAATGTATTGTTACCAAACGAGTTTATTCTTTTCCATTGAGGACATGGATTATTCTGAATTGTCGAAGTGTTTAATGGACTACATATTGCCTTATTGGTTTTATAATCAATCTGTGTAGCAAAACTTTTGGGTCCACCAACTGGATCAGCGCATGTAAACTGAATTGTTCGTCCACCTTCCAACGCAAATTTATTAAAACCAAAATTAACTTCACGAGTGGCAAAAGCAACCGTTTTATCCAAGTCAGGATTGTACGGAGGATGTGAGGCATCTACCAAAGGTCTAGTCACCAACTTGATATCCACCCAACCACAGCTGTCATTCGTGCAATCCTTCAACTGATACTGCGCCTTACGCTCGTACCAACAATTCGTATTTCCACCACCAGGTGACCAAACACAGGCATTTCCATTTTTATCCAAATAACCTTTTAAATTATCTTGCGTATTAGTGACGGTCACAGTACCTGCACAAGTAGTTGCCCCACCAGTCCCAACCGTACATAACGGTACTTGGTGAGTCACTACCACTGGCGCTGAGCTTGCTTGAACGTTCTGGTGGTTCCCTCCCAGCGCAATGCAATTGGAACCTGCTCCGTTGGATACACCCATCAAACAATTTCTTTCTGCTACTGAAAGTATTCCACTATTAGTAGTTGGATCATAAAAATTTTTAGGATTTTTTAAAAAATTTATAATGCCGATAAGTGAGACGTTTCTAAAACCGACGCCGAATTCGTTCTATTCATGATATTAAAAGTATCTGCAATCACTGAGGCAATCACCGACACCACAATCGACAGCATCGCCATACCAACAACGGCACCAGCTAACGATATCCCTTGCTGTGATGACAACAAAAAATAATTTTTAGTAGCCTTATGTGCTCCCATTCAGTTCCCCCATGCCATATTCTAATTGTAGGACACCTCATTGGCAAACTGTACACAGAATAAAGTCCTGAATTGATTCAATATAATATGGAAGAATAAGATATCGTCAAAAAATTAGACGTAATTGTTTAACTGGACATAAAGCCGTGAAAGAACCTGCTTCATTCTATGCTCCCAATTTATCCAAACAAGCTTATTTTTTTTGAAATAAAAATGGATAAAACACTTTGGTGGGTTGTCCATTTTTCGATTTTGGAAAACGAATCTCTTTAATAATTTGTGAAACACAAGTTTCCACCACGGAACTTTTTAACTCTGAACTTTTCGTAGTTATGACATCCACTACACCATCCGCACGAATGTCCCACTCATACATAACAGTTCCATTTAAGTTGTCTTTGATCATCAAAGCCGACTCGAAGCAGGTTCGAATTTCTCTGCGATGCTTAGCAATTTCTTCTTGCACCTGGGATTTTGTAAGCCCACCTTGGACCGAGACACCTTGAGTACCTGACATATTTAATCCTGGATTTGAAGCGCCCCCCGCTTGCAAAGATTTCTTACGACCTTGTCCCGTACCCAAACTTAATTGACCTTGCAAACCATCCGCATGAGCAATGGGTCCCACATTATCTGTCTGAAAATTTTCAGCACCAGTCAACGTCGTCCTAGCTTGGCTTAAATCCGAGTCCTTGATATCACTTTTCTTAAGGTTAGGATCTAGCAGTCCCATCGTTGGAGATTTAATTTTTATTCCACTTTGCTGCGTCGGACCAACATCCTGATGAAAACTAGCATTCAAATCATTGGCCGAAATTTTATTTTTCGTGGCTGCGCTATTTTTTAACTTGGCTAATAATCCAACCTGACTAACATCACTGACAGCGGCCGGAGCATTTAATCCGGAGGAGGTTTTTTGCGGAATAGGCGTTTCTGTTTTATGCGTGACACCGACAGCGGCTGACGATTCCGGTTTGTCTTTTTTAATGATGGGAATGGTTGTTGGTGCGGGCATTTCAGGATTTATTAAAGGCTGTTTTTTGCTTAACTGATCTGCCGCTTGTTGAATTTCTGGAGACGGCGCGGATGGTGCCACCATCGGCAGGGTAGTTGATACAGTTAGTTCTGACTTTGCATACTCTTGAATCTCAACCACTCTTGGCATTTCTGAAGAATCGGATATCGATATTTTTGGCGGTTGAGAGGGGTTGATTAGCAAAAAAAAAGCTAAAGAAGTAAATAAAATACCCATAAAAATTAACACAAAAGAATCTTCGCTTTTTAAACGATTGGTTTTCAAAAACGGTTGTTCTTTTACAAAACGAATAATAACGTAGGATTTTTCATAGACCGCTTTGATTATCTCCGAACTAGATACAGTAATTTTTGAAGATGGAACTATGTCTTTTGTTTTTAAATTAATAATTTCATTGGGTGTATTTAAAAATTGTAAATCCAATTTTTGATCTAAGTTCCATGCAATTTGAAATTCTGGAAAAAAACGATTTCGTTGTGGCAAGCTGCTTTTTTTAAAAATATGAGTGACATTAATGACACTATCATCTTCCGATTTTATTCGAACTAACTCGATAATTTTAGTGCTCAAAGATTTATTCAAATTTACAGCCTCATGGATGTTACTTGTTTGTAGATCATCCACCACTTGTTGCAAAACGGATTGTGAAAATCGCAATCCGGAAATATCAGTCGACTGAATTCTATCTTGATAAATTTGAAAATACACGCCACCCACAGATACAGGTTCATTACCAAGTACGATTCCATCCAACGACGCGGACTCTGTGGATTGATTTGGATATGTATTATTAGAAACATCATACAAAACCCAATCACCAGAATTTGGATCAAATTCACCTTCGCCTAACCATTCTATTAAAAAATGAATGTTTTTAATCCCATCGGCGATAAGTACCTGATCACAAATAGATGATCGCCCGACTAAAACGCTAGACGCGTTCAATGCAAAAGAACTTAAATCCAATTGTGATTTAAATATTTTAAGATTTTTCATTTTTTAATAAACCGTAAACGACGCTTTTGATCGATAGCATGAAAGTCATTAAAATTATCTCGCAAATGTATGATGGAAGTCATGTCTTCAATATTTGCACCTAATTCAACAAATAGTTGAGGTTTTTTTAATTCCCCTTCAATGATATCAGCACCAAAATCCAAAGTATTGGAAGTTTTTTGGGACCAAGATGGCAAGGAGTAAACAATCAAGATCCAAAGAAAAATGAATTTTTTTAATTGCATTTTAATACTCCTTTTTCTTTACTGACATAATCTTGCATCGCCTTTGAAGGATTCAAAGATAAAAGCGAATTGTGTCGTATCTGACAAAAAATATTTTTATTGATCCATTTTTTTTCAGACAACAAATCTGCTACAATAATAATATCCCACCATTTTTTTTGTGAAATTAGTTTTTTTATAAATTCTTCGTTCGCATAGCCTTTGGGCCAGTTTGGCACTTTGGAAGTACTTTCTTTTGCTGTTTTTTCATTCTTAGCATTTTTTTGAATCTGTGAATTTGTATTCAGATTATGATTTTTACTTGCATACATATTATTTTCTAATTTTTCATATTCTTTTGAAACTGATGTAAACTCTTCAGCGATTTTTTTTAGCTCACTCTTATATTCCACTTGTTGTTCGTTGCTCAGACTTCCCGGCAGTTTAGAGTGAAGTACAATTTGTGCTGTTGCTTGCTCGGCTTGTTTGGCCAACGAAAGAATAATCAGGGCGTTGCCAACAGAGACTTGCGATAAATCTTTTTTAATGAAATCTCGACTATTTCGTGTTTTTTCTACACGTTTGGCCACAGTCGTATCATCCCAAAACTTTGTTTGAATATTGATGTCTTTCATTTCCAAGTTTAAACTATTCAGATAGTTATAACTGGGGTAATCTTGAACTTGCCTTTTATCCAAAGGAAGAAGATCTTTTAATAACTTGTACAGCTCTTGGTCCTGAGAACGACTCCAATGGATTTCCAACAATTCACTAGCTAATAATAAGTCATTTCGGTCTGAACTTTGATAATCATTTTTTTTATTATGATCTAAAAACAATTTAGGATTTAATAAAACGATTTGCTGATCAAAATACTTAAACAACAACCGTGTAACGTTGTCTTGTGATAGCCAGAACGAACTGTAACCATTTTTTTGTAAAAAATCCGTTGATAGATAGTTTTTTTCAATAGCAAAACTATTGATTAAATCTAGCCGCAAAATATCAGTGATTAATAATTTGGAAGAAGCTTCATCGCTCTTTTCACTTTGATATAACTTCACCAAGTCATTATTTTTTAAAACTTTTTTAGTGTACTCTAAGCTTTTGCTCCAATTCGCTTGTGCTGCATATCTCAAGGATGTTTCATAAACCCATGGTAATATTTTTGGATGCAAAATGTTTATTTTACTGCCTAACAGAACTCGTTCGATTTTATCTTCTCTTTTTTGCAGCTTTAGTTGGTTGAAATAATCATTAACAGCTATATATTTTTTTTCATCTTCGGGGGACTCTAAAATAAACGAAATGATATTTTTTTCATAAATATTAAAATTAGTTTTATCTCCCTTAGCTCTTTCAGCCATGTTTAGTCGACATTCTTTTAAATATTGGATTACTTTTTGATTCTGGCTGGATATTTTTTTTATATTTGAGATTTTATCGCAATCATTATTTTTAAACGCCAGATAACTGACTTTTTCTAGTTCATCTGTTTTTAACAGGACTAAACTTGAATCTTTAACTAAATCATAAGCGGACTTCCAATTCTCCTGTTTAACAAGTATTTCTAGTTTTTTATTTCTATACTGTTGCTGTTCACTGGCTGACAACTGAGGATCTTTAGATTTTTCTTCTAACAATAGCAGATATTTTTCGCTCCATTTTTTTGGAGAAACCTCGTAAAGTTTTAATATCGAATTAAAATTATAATCATTAATGCTTTTTAAAAAGTTTTTGGAAAACTTATTTTTTGCAATATCCGCAGAATTAGCTTTGTTAAATATTTCAGTGACTTTTAGATAGTTGCTGCTTTGATACTCAATCCCAAAAACTAGTAAATTTAATTCCTCTTTTTTATTGGCTCGATTTTCAATTGCTAATTGTTGATAAATAACTTTTTTAAGTGTTTCGGAATCGACTTTAAACGAATTTGATTTTGAATTTAAATCTTTAAGTCTGGCTTCAATAATTATTTCACCAATATCTTGAACTAATTTAAATTCATTGCTTGCAATAAAGTGTTTTGTGTTTATTTTTTTTGACATTATATCTGCAAGATAAAAGTAGATTTTTTCGACTTCTGTTTTAGATTCTTTTTTATCCAACAATAATATACATTCTTGAATGTATATTTTGATTTTCTTGTCTTGGCTCATGTCTTGAGTCACAATACGACTAAAAATCTTGTCTCGTTTTTTGGAAGGTAATTTGATTAGATTAAAATAAGTATAATATAAGATTTCGTTTTTTTGTTCTTTAGCAATTTTAGCGTCGTCAACGATTCCAATAATTTGTTCTTGATCAAACTCATCTGGCAGCAAAAAAGCTAGTGAACTAATAGCATCTTTGTAATAGATTTCCTTTTCACCTTTTTTAAGGATCTCAAAAAACTCGCTTAAAGCTTTTCTAAAATCATTTTTTTTAATATAGATCCACGCTGTTTTGTACTGAACATAATCCTTATCCTTGGGATTTAATTGATTATAAAATTGATGATACTTTTCAAAAGCTTTATCGAAGCTACCTTCTTCAAAATACAAATCACCCAAATAAAGACTTATTACAGTGACGTAAGGCTCATTCTTTGGATTATTGATTGACAATTCAAAGGATTGAATTGATTTTTCTTTGTCCTCTAAATCCATGTAGATCAAACCTAGTATATAGTATAAATATTTCTTTTTTTCTAAAGCATAACCTTGCTGATTCAAAATAGCTAAGGCTTCTTGCTTTGCTAGATTTAAATATTTTTGTTCCTCAGCAGATAGTTTTTTACCCTTTTCTTGAATGCGGATTTTCCTAGCCATTTGTACAAATGTGATGGTTTTAAATATTTTAAGTTCTGTCTTTTTTTGCTCGCTAATAGCTTTCTTTAATAAATGATCTGCCGATAATATTTTATTTTTTAAGTCTGCTACCGTGTCGTTACCAAGCATATCAGAACTTAAATTATTTTTATGGTCTGACTTGGTTAATTCTTTATTATTACTTATGTCTTTACTTTGAGTAGAAAAATATTCGTTTTTATTTTTGTCATAGTTATTTTCATTTTTAAAATTAAATATGTCCATCAGTGAATGTGCCGGGTGGGAAAACAACAATCCAAATAAAAACAAAAACCGAATCATTTTTTGCATTCGGATTGTCCAATAAAAATATGTTTTCCAAGATCATCGATCCACTCTTCTGTATCTTCAACGTTCCATTTTTCAAGTTTAGAGTTAATGACCGAGGACACCTGAAATTTATTATAAATCGGAGCTAAGGCTTTTTTATTGCCGGAAAGAATTTCGATAAACGACACCACATCTTCCATTTGTTCTTTGATTCTTTTAAGATCCATCGCCTTGCGTTGTCGGATATAATCCAGCAAGTATTTCTTTTCATCGTTCTTTGCATTCGAATGTATTAGTATTTGTTTATACAGCAACGTTTCAATATCTTTGGCTAACCAATCCGAATCTTTAATTTTATTTTTATCAATATTTTTTTTCAATTCGTATACAGTCTGCTTTATTTTTGAGATTTCGTAATCACGGCACATTCTTTTAAAGATGTAAAACTGCAATAAATAGGTTTCCGGCTCGAAAAAAGAAGAAAAATAGGCTGACGCTTGTGAAGAAACAGCCCCAATTGCCATTTCTATTTTATTGGCTCTATAAGCAGACCACATTTTTTCAAATTGAACTTGTCGAAACAACTCATAAGTCGTTGAGATTTTTTGATAGTACTGAAGAGATAAATCAAAGTTACCTGCGCCGTATGCCGCCCGCGCCATCGAGTGCACTAAAGTCCAATATAGTTTCATATTTTGATTCTTTAAATCCGTTGGCATTTTTAGGATCTGAACGGCCAATTTTTGATAAGACATAAAAGCCGAATAAAAATTTTCAGATAACATATTTTTATCTGCTTTTTGTAACTCGATATCTTCAACAGACATAGACTGATTCATTGTCATATCCCAGCTTTTTGTCAAATCCCAACCAATTTGTGGATGGGAATGAATCAGTCGCCGAATTTGTTTCCAATTATAGTCATTTATTTTACTAAGATTTAATTTCTTGATTAACGTCCTTGCCTCAATCCACTGATTCCTAGCTATATGAAAACGTAACTTTTTAACAACTTCCGTTTCGATTTTTTGACCACCTGAATTAGCTCTGTCACCGACATTATCAAGGTCTAATGTTAGATCATCATTTTTATTGCCTTGAAAGTGCGTATCGGATGTCGAATCTAAATCCAACTCATCTGCTTTGGCAACTTGATAGATAGTCCGAAAATTTGCAATACCATTCATTTGCAAGTTGATTGGCTTGGCGATGGCTAATTGGTTTTGGAGTGCTATCGCCGCATAACAAGATGTAAATAATAATAAAATTATTTTTTTTATATTATCCATTCAAGTTCCTTCTATACCAAACATTTATTTAACTGCCTCTGCTACTATTATTGGGTCGCCATTGTTCCAATAAGATTAATATTTTTAAATCCTATTTTTCTAAGTTGAGCAATAGCCGAAAACAGCTCATCGTATTTAACTTCTTTGCTAGCAATTAAACTAATTTGATTAAAATAATTGTTTTGTTTCTTATACTCTTCTGGAATTAGGCCTAAAATGTAGCTGGCATTTTTTAATTCTAATTCTTGATCACGTTCTACAGAAATAGGAATTTTGGGCTGGCTTTGCAAACCTTGAAATTGTATTTCTAATTGGTGCAATACTACCATCTGTGCTGAAGTACTTTGTGCGCTAGCGCTAAACAATGATGGAATAACAAACTGATTGGGTAAGTTAACAGATAGTTGATCAAAACTAGATCCCGCAACTAAAAAAATGATTAAGATTGAAAACACATCTATCATCGTCGCTAATTGCGGCTCAACTGGTTCCTGTCGATGCTTTTTAATAAACTTAATCATAATCAACTCGCATCATATAGTGTTTGTGTTTCTTGGTCAGACATTAAAACCACATTACTAATAATGGAAGACACTCCATCATAAGCAGATAAGACTTCTTGATAATATATGTTTTTACTAAATCCCAATTGAATCGATTTTTCATTCGGATAAATAGTGACAAATTGATTTAGTAAACCCTGCATGATTTCTTTTAACTTAATGTTATACTTATTGTTATCATCGCGTAATATGCCGCGTTTTTCAATCAGACCTGGTGTTTTTCCAAACCATCTTAATTTTATTTTTATTTCTTCGTTGTCATAGACAATTAAAATTTTTGGATTTAGTGGAATGTCTAATTTATCTTCTTTCAAATTATTTTCAGTTTTAGTGATTTGCGCCGGGGGTAAAACGTTTTTTTTATAGACTTCAAAAGTCGATGACAATACTAAAAAAAATACCACCACCGTCAGTAAATCTAATACTGGCGCCAATGGAATTTCTTTAGTATGGCGATGCTTTCGCTTTTCAAATTTTAACATTAATCCGTTTTTCTTTCTGCTTGTTCGACCCATTTTACTAATTGCAAGGCTGCATCTTGAGCTTTCGCGACAATCGAGTCCGTCCTAGAAATACAGATAGTGTGAATAACCATGGCGACAACGCCCACAATGACTCCTGCTGCAGTGGAATTCATGGCTTCAGAGATCCCTAAACCTAATAGCTTACCTTTTTCTTCGGGGTTTGCTCCCCCTAAGCCTTTGAATGTCACCATTAAACCCATTATGGTGCCAAATAATCCGATCAAAGTAGCGGCACTGGCGATCAACGACAAAAAAGAAACACGATTTTCACAGTTCCGATTTATTCTCAGAACCGCCGACGTTAATGCCGAATTCATGGCCTCTCGACCACTGTCCAAAGATAATAAACCTTCTTTGATTACATTTAATTCTGGACTAAGGGGTTGTCGATTACAGATTTGTAAAGCATCGTTGTATTTGCGACTTAAAATTTCTTTTTTTAAAATCTGCATTTCCATTTCGACAGAATATACGATTTGCAAATATAAGTAATTTAACCGATCAGCACTGATGGCAATCAATCCAACAGCTGTTATTAGAATCGCATACCCTGATAACCCATGAGATAATAAAACATTGATCATTTCCATAATAATTATTCCTTTATCAGTTCGACTAACTTAGTAAGTAAGTCCAGTCTAAAGCTACCAATATTGATTCCTGCAAAAAACTAAAACATCCAAAATACGGCCGGTTGTAAAAATCCATACTGTGAACTTTGTTTGACTTCATTTATTTTTGTTTCACGACTACCAAGACCTGCGACCACTCGAAAGTGAATCGATTTTTTCGAGTAAAAACTTTTACCTACACCCAGGCTATAGGCTAATCCGCTAGAGTTATCTTCATAACTGACGTTCATTAATTGGAATTGAATAAAAGTATCACTTCGAATGATGGTATAAGGTCCCCAAGCATCTTTTCCATAAGCTAACATCCAATTGATTTCTGCACCCAATGAATTTTTTGCTTTTGGTGAAACTAGTTCTGCTTTTTGTCCATTGGCTAATGTCAAATTAGAGACGGAGTCAGCAACAGGACGTGTTTTATTCATATAAGTCGGCGTAAAGAGTAAATGCAGTTCCCAGTTTTGGTTTACCGCGTAGCCTGCTTTCAGCGTTAATCCGGTTTGATCTATCGGACCATCGGAAAAGTCAAATGTAGAAGAAAAAGAAATCAATTTCTTTTTGTCTCTTTTAATGGCTTGTCGTTGCACAACTATGATGTCTTTAAAAATGGATGACAGTTGACTGTCGGATTCATAATTTAAAACGGCAGGATCGGTTTCTAATTTTGGGGATTCTTTAGTAGATGATTCGGCCCTTGCGGGGATTGTAGCACTGCTTGGATTCCTGGATCGGTTGCGATTATTATTCGATTGTCCATGCGCCTGACTGAATGCAGTTAGGCTAATAAATAAAAAACTAGTCGCAATGCAATTAGCAACATTTGGGCTGAAATTCATAGGTGAATAAGTCATGATATATTTTAAGGATTAAACTAAATGCGACGCAAGTTTTTAGTTTATAACGAGCACATTACTCGACTTATCTCATTGCGATTACCTGGACTTGGGTCTTTAGTGTTTAGTAAACAAATATAAAATTTACTGAACCAACTGAAATAGGTCTAACTAAATAACGTCTTCAAATATTTATACTTGCCAACTTTAAATACGTTTTAAAACTTAATATTACCAAGTTGCTTTTATTAAGAAATAATATTAAAGTGTTACAAACATCTTAAAAAGAAAAATAGAATGAACTTTAAAATTTCGAAATTAAAATACCATTCCTATTTTTTAAATAGTGTTTTTATTAGAAGACCCTATTTAACTGAGGAAATGATTGAAAATGTTCTTCTAAATTACGAGGAAAAAGTCGTTCAAGAAAATGGTCGAGTTGCTTATCATGGATATGATTTGAAAGCTAAAAAATTTTTAAAGGTCGTTATCGAAATAGAAAATACAGAGCAAGTCGTCTTTAATGCTTATTATGATAGAAGTTATAAGCCAAAGTCTGCGAGGAAATAATGAAAATTGTTTTTGATAAACAAACTGGAATGTTAAATATTCAACTTAAAGATGAACCATCCACTGAAAGCGCAGAATTAGAACCTGGTGTTGTCGTTGATTACAATGCCAATGGAGAGGTCGTCGGTATCGAAATTGAGGATGCCCACAAGTTTGATTTAAGTAAGTTTAGTTTTGAAACCCTGGAAAAAGTTGGATAAAACTAGGCTGATTTTTTAGACAGTCCAGACTGAATATAATTTATCAGTTGAAGAAATTTACTTCGACTAAAGTCGTTTTGGTCTTTGAATTCAATGCGATGACTTTTTTGATCAATTACAATTGGTCGAGCTTGAAATTTAAGACGTACATTTTGTTCGCTCCAATTCAAAAATACATCCACAACATCTTGTAAAAAATGCTCAGGTAGTTCTTTTTCCAGACTCACTCCACCTTTGGATAAATCCACTGTGTAGGTTTTAAAAACTTTTTTATTGTATGAAAATACAATTTCCATACGACATGGATGACGTTGATTTTTTCTTCTTTCACTTTTGTTTTTGGTGTTAGTGTTAGTTTTAGTCTGAGTTTGATCATCTTTGTTGGATAAGTTCTGCTTAGTATTCGTATTTGCCTCGGTAGAATTATAGGTTTTTGTCACTTCTACTTTTAGAATTTGTTCTAATTTAGAATCTGTCCACAAAGGCGACTTTTGAATGGGCAACCATTGTCCATAATTTGAAGTATACACATATAAATTCTCAAAAGAAAAATCAATGGACAATACAAAGCCCAGCACTTGGTCCTGGTTAAAAGGACCAAATCTTTTCTTTGTGATTTTATCTGCAAAATAAAACTGTAAATTGCTAAAGCTCATTTGATTCCGTATCGGCCATTTATAAAAAAAAATGAACTAGAATTTACTATTTACAAGTTTGAATGGGCTTGTTGTTATTTACTAATCCTAATTGGTTCAATACATTCGTATTGCTGTTACCAATTAATAATTTAGGTTTTCCTTGGCTAAGCACACAAAAAACATCAATTTCCCCTTTTGCGGCAGAGGTCGAACGCAACCGTATCGATTGCCCCACACTTAAATCAGGGAATGAATTGGCACGCAACTCTGTTCGACAAGAATTGGGATTTGAAAAATTATCAGCTACCACATATGCAGAATAATTCCCACTACTACTTGCATCGCTAGCATTATCTGAACTGCCAGTCATTGAATTATCTGTCCATTCTAAATACTGAAAACCGTCGCCATGATACCCAGAACAACCCAGTGGGCGAAATTTTTGATAGTTGTATAAATGAAACCAACCACTCCTTTCAATTTTTCTATACCTTTGGCCGACTTTAAAGGCCACATCGGGTAAGGCTCCAATGCCATTCCCGTTGTTGCAATATAAATATCCATCCTTATTTTTTATACAGTCTGGAATACCGTTTGAAAGCTGCGACATTTGCACCACATTCGAGTTATCTGGCAATCCAAACCGGGACCAATTTAAATAAACCAGTTGCGGCCTAACAAAGGGCTGACGATTACTTTGACTAAGAATCGACAATTCATAGCAAGGACGTTCGGGCAACATAGTGGAAACGGAAATCCCCCCAGAATTTCCATCAGAGCTGTATTCAAAACATATAATCACTTTACTGTTATTTAAGAATTCGGTTTGATGAATTTTAAATTGCGACAAATCAATTTCATGATTACTGGGAAACTTTAAAGTATTTATCTGAAATTGAGTCTGTGGTTCACTAACCCCCGTTGTATTTAAATCCCCAATCAGCATGGCAAATTTTAATTCCAGCAAACTTGGGGATCAAAAACCGAAAACGTTGGATAAACGGCATTCTGATGGTCTTCTGGCACAAAGGATTCTATTTTCATAGAACCATCTGGTCCAATATTATTTGATGTGGTTGTATTGATAATATCGTTGTTACTGGAGTTTATTTGTGATGGTAAATTTTCAGGGGAAGAATTATTCCCAGATCCATTTATTGAGTCTGATTTGAAACCCACTTTATTGATATCAAAATTTTGCTGAAAAGAACAATTTTGAAAACCTAATACTAAAAAGAATAAGCCTACCCCTAGTTTAAAAGATTTCTTCAATGATTGTCGATTCAATGAATACAAACGCATTTGGCTCTATCCCCCCAAAAAAACGTTGAACGCATCTTCAGTTTACTAGAGTGTGGCTCATTTCGCATCTCCTTTAAATCACTTGTATCAAAATGAAACTAGCCACTTTTAAAAAACCACAATCACATTTACAAATAACATCGGGACTAGCATGAGTAGAAATTGTTTCCTAAACACATCAGTCATTCCAATCCCATATGCATATGAATTTCAGACCAACTACGGTACTTTTCCGAAACAATGACCATCTTTATAGCCAATAGTTTTAACATGGCTTGTGAGGTTATTATAATATGTCTCCAATGCTTCACTATAACAATATCTTTCCCGATTAGGGCTGTCAGTTTGGCAATTAGAGTATAACGCTACATTACTACTTAACTTACCATTGTCCAGTTCGCCATACTCATCCAAACGCTCATTATGCCAATAAAAAGTTCTTTTAATTTCAGATTCTAAATAGTATTTGCAATCCTTAATATCAGGTCTAATATTTGGAAAAGGTAAGCCGTATGGACTTCCAACTACTGTACCATTATCAAGTTTTAACTCGATTTTTCCATTTAATTGATGAAGTGGCACTCCAGTACCAATGGGATCAAAAATAGAAGCTTCATTGATAATAAAATCAATGGAGTCCGGTTCATTATTATTATAATTAAACTTTACGCTTTGTTGTATCATTGTTATGTTATTTCCCATCAACGACACTTTAATGCTAGTATTAGGATCTACGTATCCAGTGGCTCCGATTTTTACTGTGTATATTAATTGTTTAGGCGAAGAAGCAGAAATTTTCTGAGTCACTGATGATACAGTAAATGTTGGATCTTGTTTTACTGTATTATTAGATAGTGTCGTGGTAGTCGTAACAACATTGTTACTCGGTCGTTGACAAGAATCCGATATTTCAAAATGGCGATTGAGATCATCAGCGCTTTCTCCACATGTCCAATTATCTGTATTACCATTTGTTGGTGGAAGGGGGCGAATATAACCCGAACTGCAACCGCCGGTTTTATTGGTTTGTGTATTGGTTAAATCACCAGTGTACGCATTATTACAAACAGCCTTATGCAAAGGCGCTGAACAAGCCACCGTAGTATAACCAGAACCACCACACTGCCAAACCCATGAATTCATCTGCCCACTAACAAGAGATCCATAGCCCATAGAATTTGCCACAAGTGACGACCCATCAGAACACGCATTAGTAATATTACTTGAATTAACACCAGGATTTAATCCAGAACCATCTACTGTTATAGATCCACATTTCGCTAATTTCTGCGTATTAGGGTTAACATATGCAGGGTAGTTATAAAAATTTATTCCTTTGTTTACACATGAAGTAGTAGTGCATTCAAGATGATTTAATAAAGCGTTAGTCTCCCCTCCACCTGTATTATTCCCTATAACCCAAACTTGTACGAACTGATTCATCATCGATTGCAATTGAGTATAAATTCCGTCAGAACCCTGATTAATTACAAATTCAAATTGTGCCTTTGTAGCGCCTGCTTGATAGTTTTGGCAGGAAGTAAGCAAATCCCCACGAGTTTTTAAATCCGTGGATGGAATAGTAATCATAACAATTAGTGAATCGTCTGTATTTCGCGCCCTTAACACTACATCAAAAACTCGATCATTTTCTGTAGTATGACGATCTTTATTTACACAGGCCCAACCAGAAATTTTTATTTGTGTAGCCGAAGGTATAACTGATTCAACCGCACCAATAAATTTCGGTTTGGATGTGTCCTCACCTAGTGCCTTACAGCTTTTGGCCCGATGGTCTTTATCAAACATGTCATCAGTGGGTACACGATTCGATTGACATGAAATCGTTTGCACTTCACTCGCACAATTATATGAAGTACCTGTTATCCATCTGCTGAAACGTGGGTCGTTTGACGGAGTGTTATTATCACAATACTGGTCTTGAGGCACACAGTTCTCAAATTTATAACTTGACTCTGGTGATAGACTACTAGCCGTCACATCATTGCCATTATCATCCGTTAACGTACCCTTCTTACAAGTAAAAGTTTTTTTATTATTATCACATTTTTGATTGGCAGCAGATCCTTCATGATCAATAGAGAAATATGTTACAGTCATATTTTCAGGAATACTGCCCATACCTGTAGCATTCGTTTTATTGCAAGCTGTGGCCTCAGGATTCTTACATCCCCCAATGGGATTTTGTGAATTACTTGGATCTGAGTACACAAAGCTACCGTCACCCTGGAAAACACCATTATAGCACTTCCTAGATTGTACATGTACATTATCAGACGAACAACTTCCACCTACTATTGGTTGCTGCTCTTTAGAAAAAACAACTATGGCACCATGTGGATAAGACTTTCCTGCAACCTTAGGGTCTGTACACGCCCTCCCCGCCTTACAGCTACCAAAATGATTATCATCTGCAAAAGAAAAACTAGCCACATTGTTTTGATTACGTATGCAAGATGCTCTAATTTCATGATCTTTACATTCACTATCTGAATTTAAAAATTGTTCAGAGTAAAAAACACCGAAGGCCCCCTCTGAAGCACTGACACCATCCGAATTACAAACTAAAGTTCCATTTTCTAAAACGTCGGTGCACTCATTATATCGATAGGCAGACAATCCCGTTAATTGCCCACCGACGCATTTTCGATTCCCTTTAATTTCATCACAAGTCTTTCCAACTGGTGGAGTTTGGCTGGAGTAAAAATATTTGGATTCTTGATCATCTAAATATTTACCATCTAACTCACACTTTTTTACAGACTGCACACCATCACCATTATCGAGTTTCGACGCCTGATCGTTGACTTTTACCTTTAAACCCTTTGAACAGTTTTGAAATGAAACTAAAACAACAAAGCCACTAACAACTAAAAATCCACTGTAAATACTGTGCCAAAATTTCTCGGATTTTTTTAACGTAGAAAAACTCCACTTATTCCATTGGCTCCATTGATTCCATTTCATTTCATCCCCCCCATTTTTTACTAATAAACTTAAGCATACCACTTTCGGACTATTTTCATAAAATATTGAGACAGAATCTTATTTTAATACACTTTAATTGCATTTTCCTACCTATGTAGGTAGCTGCTCCATTAATTACTTCCCTTGACAGTAAAAGTACCCAGATGCAGATGTTTAGTTCCCTTGGAATCCAGTGCATATACAAAAAGGGTGTGCGGCTGATTATCAAAATACTTCATCGGAATAGACCAATTAAATGCAAAACTGGATAAAGTATTCAACTCCGTCACGGGTGTATAGGTCGGAAAACCAACTTCATCAAAAATTTGAATTTTTATCGTCTTAGCCACCGTTACAGAATCCGGATCAAAGGCCCAACCACTGATAGTGTTATTTGAAAATTGGACCTGCCCCACTGGTGGTAAATTTTCTAAGGATCGAATCTGCCCCAGACTATCGCCCCATTTTGATTTTTTATTTTGCAAAGCTGAAAGTGTTTTGTTCCATTCCGGTTTTATTAAATTAATTCCAATATCATATAAATCCCAAAACCCATAACAATTCGGAGCAGTTTGTACCGAACAGCGATTGGTTTCGTTATGACTGGGATCTAGATCATTGGCGACTTTCATAGATAATATCGCTGCCCCTTGAATTAAATATCCGCTTTCATCTCCCAAAGCTCCTACTTCGCCGATGTATTCAGGACAGCCAAGTTTACCACCATAAGACGAACAATCGCTGCCCCCAAAAATTTGCAATCCATTTTTCCAATGAATACCATCTTCCGAGGTTTGCATTAAAATACTGGCACCACCTTTGGCTCCACCACCATAAAACATATAGAATTTTTTTAATGCTGGATCATATTTTACATCCATGCTGGCCACATTAGATGAAATCACTTCCACAGCCATTTTACGTGGGTCTGTATTTAAAAAATCTGATTCTGTCCTGGGTTGTCTGGGCCACCGAACTGGATCATTGGTAATGGCATAATAAACTTTGGTTCCACAAGCCGACGGATTTTTTTGCGCATACAGTTTGTTTTTGCAAGACGGTAAATAACGAGAATCATCCACATACCACATATGAAATTCTTGGTTAATAACAACGACACTTGGCTGACCCAATCCGTAATTAGAACGAACAACATCCGTATCATACCCCTGATCTATTTCATCGGAATTGATCGGACTTTGAATAGGCTTTGCGGGATTAATGTCATCTAAAGACCCCCAATACCCAATCGATGAATTCGAGCTTTGTTGTCGCCACACTTCAAAAGGTCCTTCGGGCTGTTTGGATCTAGCCACGGCATTAAATGTTTCAAGTCCTGTGCGCCAACTGCTAAAAAAAAGATAATAATAATCCTTCATTTTTATTATGGATGGATCACAAGCCGCTAAATCCTGAACTGTTCCCTTGGAATAAAGAACCACTTTAGGTGCAGACCATAGAACCGCATCAAAAGAGGAAACCACGCGAATGTAATCCCATCCTATTTCTGTGGGGACTCCATCAGAATTGTTACCAGGCGAAGAACAAAAATATCGATAATATTTTTTAGTGGCAGAATCAAAAAAAGTAGTTGGCGCGTAAGCATAACCATAATCAGTTTTACCATTTCGATATAAGGAAAAATCCCAGGGCTGTTGTTGAACATCTAAAGAAATCCCCATCAGATCTATGGATTGAATCAAATCCAAGCCTTGTGATAATTTTGGATTTTCAGTGATTTGATCATCAATGGTATTTGAACCTGATGTTGGTGTTCGGGCTAGTATTGAATTTCTTAAGGGCGCCTCTGAGGAACCTGAACGACTTTCTGACGAAATCTCATTGACCTGCAATTGATTCTGACATCCCATAAGAACAATCGTAATAATCAAAAATAAAAATGATCTCATCATAATCCCTACTGAAAAAGAACATTATTTAAATCTGAATTAAAATTGTTTCTTTTCAGTATTTGATTTTGTATCATTTTAATACTGTCAAAAATATTTTTGACAGTTGTCTGATTCATATCCAATTTGCGCCCCCACAAATTCATTCTTTTCGAATTGAAATATTTATGGTTAGTATCTGCAAATTAGGGTCCAAAAATATCAGCACCGAATTTTTGACTTGATTGTCTATGGTTTTTTACACCACCTCATTTTGAATTATTTCTTCGATGAATACTTCCTTTAGTTTCTGCAAATGTTTGCCGACACGGCCAGGGTATGTTTACACGTTGGTTGGTTCTTAGAAATCATAGGCAGCTCTTTCAGAAGTTTTCGCTTGAGCATCTTCTTCCATTGTGCTTGATGGTCATTATGGGATGTGCTGGTTGCAGCAATCGCAAATCCTCCGAAAATAATTCTACAACTGAGTCCACATCAACAACAACCTTGCCATCCGTAGCCCTACAACCGGAGACACCGACCGCAAGTCCTCCGACTCATATAGAATGGTCCATGCCAGCCACAGTCAAAACCACACAGTGTTCAACCGCTATCACCATCTCAACTTTAGACAGTCAAAATCATTGTGCGAATGCATCTTCGGCCATATCCATCCAACTAAGTGCCAACTCTGCTGGTGCTTTTTATTCAGATGCTAGTTGCGCCAGTCAATCTCTAACTGCTGTCACTCTTCCTGAGGGGCAATGTCAAGCCACTGTTTACTATAGTGGCTCTTCCTTGGGTACGATCCCTCTGACTGCCTCTACAACCGATCTCGGTTTAACCACCTCTTCTATTTTTGTTGTGGGTATAACCAAGATTACTGCTGGTGACTATCACACCTGTGCCCTGATGAACGACGCCACCGTCTGGTGCTGGGGGTATAATTTTTGGGGACAACTGGGAACAGGTAACACCCTAGAGTCCTCAAGCCCCGTGCAGGTGCCAGGTTTGTCCAATGTGTCTGATATTGGAACTGGCTTCGCTCACACATGCGCCTTGATCAATAATGGCACACTTAAATGCTGGGGACGAAATAACGAAGGTCAGTTAGGGCTTGGCAATACTACAAGTGTTTCATTACCCACGGACGTTACAGGCCTTAGTCATGTGACGTCTTTGGGTTTAGTCACAGGAGGGTATCACACCTGTGTCACCATTAATGATGGCACAGCTAAGTGTTGGGGTTACAATAACCTGGGGCAAGTTGGCAACGGCAGCACCTCCAATGTCAACTCACCAACTTTAGTGAATGGAACCGATTACAAAGTAAAAGTCGTGATAGGCAACACCAACACCTGTTTCCTTCTTCAGAATGGGGCAATCAAATGCGTGGGAGGAGGGACCTCTGGACAGTTGGGTGATAACAACGGCACAAACAACACCAGCCTTGTGACTGTCTCGGGCTTTGACGGCACCGGTGGACAACAAGCTAATGCTATTTATGGTTCCTGGACAAGCTTCTGCGCCACTCGCACCGACAACACCTATTGGTGTTGGGGCAGCAATGGCTATAGCATGCTGGGTGACGGCACTGGTACGACACGCAACGCTCCCGTCAGCATCGCTTATGGCGGAACTATTGCTGATGTTTCTTTAGGTGGAGCTCATAAATTGGTTGCAATGAGTGATGGTTCTTTAAAAGCCAATGGAGGCAATCGTGCTGGTCAATTAGGACTGTCATTTGTAAATACAAGTTCGAAATCAACAGCCACAACCGTATCTGGATTTTCAAATGTGATCAAAGTCGCTGCGGGCTACGAACACAGCTGCGTGCTTCTTCAAAATGGAACTGTGAAATGTTTTGGAGCCAACAGCCAAATGCAATTAGGTGGAGGGCAAAGATCCAGCTACCTAACACCCGTTTCATTAGCCTTGCAAATTTCCAACGTTTTGGCAATAGCCACCAGCTCCTTTCACTCGTGTTTCTTAAAGACGGATGGCACTGCCGCATGCGCCGGTTGGAACCAGGCTTATCAATTAGGAAGTAATGCACTTACTTCCTCGATAGTGCCTGTAGCTGTCAGTGGTCTGTCGAATGCCAACTCTATAAGTGCTGGTGGAAATATTCATACCTGTGCGACTCTTTCTGATGGTACAGCTAAATGCTGGGGTTATGGTGCCAGCGGACAAATTGGCGATGGAACTTTGAATTCACGCAACTTGGCCACCCCAGTTAGCTTGGGGGCCACTCCTCCGACGACGTCAAAAATTGCGACGGGCAATGCCCACTCATGCACAGCTTTGAGTAATTACACGGTAAAGTGTTGGGGACTTGGTAGTAGTGGCCAATTGGGAAATGGAGGCACCAGTTCTTCATCGTCGCCAGTGGTTGTTTCTGTGATCGACGGATCCAGCGCCGCACTGAAAGCCATGGATATTGTTACTGGATATGCTCATTCGTGTGCTTTGATAAGCGATGGAACCATTAAATGTTGGGGACTGAATAATTATGGCCAAATCGGTATTGGCAACACCACTAATCAAAATACACCGGTGACGGTCAGTGGTATCTCGACCGCCATCAAGATCACAGCTGGAAACTATCATACTTGTGCCGTGCTAAGTAACGGCAACGTTCAATGTTGGGGACAAAACTCAACTGGCCAAATTGGAAATAACTCATTCACAACGGCGAAGACGCCGGTCAGTGTGAGCGGGATGTCGAACGCCGTTCAAGTGCAGGCCGGCAGCAGTCACACCTGTGCTCTGCTTCAAAACGGAAGTGTTACGTGCTGGGGTAGTGGCCTGTATGGACAACTTGGCAACGGAAGTTCGAACTATTATAGTTTAACCCCAGTGACCGTTACTAACTTAACAGGCATTACTCAACTGGCCGCTGGCAGCAGCTCAAATCACACCTGCGCCACCAAAAGTGACGGCACTCCTTATTGCTGGGGCAAAAATGAAAGTTCACAAATGGGTAACAGTCGAGATTTCTCGGTCGTTACACCCATATTCTAACTGTGTTTACTCTACCGTACTCGTCGAGTGAATGGACGGAAAAAGAACAAAATATTGCGGCATCAGCTTTAACTTTTTAACTGTATCGATTCTTCACTTATTTTTTTTAAAGCAGACACGTAGTGCAGGCATGACACATTGGAGATTTCTCGATTCAAAGGATCTTGGGAAATTAAGATTTTTCATAACCCGGTAAACGAAAACCTAGCAAAGTATCTTCTAATATTTCAAAATAGCTTTCGCACCCACTGCTCTTATTCTCTGCTGACCATACACTGAAATTATCCGCTATTTTTAGTGTATGGCCAATGTTAATTGGTTTCAAATTCAATTTCTAACTGGTCACCAACATCGATAACGCCATCTTTTAAAAAATTAATTGAATTTGTGCTTGGAACAAACTGATAACTGGCATTATCGATAATTTGTTTTTGCGAATTTCGATTCAACAGAATCTGTTTTAATGCCTTGATTTGGTTTCCGTTGATATTCGGAAGTCGAATACTTCTAGTTGCGATTTTCTTGGTCTTGTCCGCTAAAGCAGAAAACACATCAGTAAAATCCTGAAAGCGACACAAGGGTTTCAAGGTCGCATTATCTGGTCCCATTTCACTGGCTAAGTCTATCCACTGCTGGCCAACAGATTGCCCCGCCTTCAGCGAAGATCGGCAACTTTCATCCATTACAAAAAATAAAAAATGATAGCTGTCTTTACCCAACACTTGATTCAACCTATGAATCAAAGCGGATCGTAAAAACTTTTTAGGATCAGTTTCGTACTTTATTCCCAACACAGCAGATAGCTGATCTCGCTCTGGATAACCACTCATTGTTTTTGCTGCGTCGGCAATTAAATTCGTATCCACTCCGGTGAGCCTGACGTGTTTTACATCACTATTCACTGGTTCGTTTTTATTGTCAAAAAAGTAACCACCAGGAAAATAGGGATTATTAATGCTAGTGAAGCTAGTTCCCTTGTTGTGTTTGTATTTGGCTTTATAGGTTTCATTTACGGGAACAGGGATAATTCTAAGTACATTTTGATACGCAGTCAAAAAATCAATAAAACCATTTATCTCGCGGAAATATTGATTTTCATCCGATTTTTGACCTTGAATCTCTAGCTTTACAGGTAAAACTCGACAATCTTTTATTACGATATTTTCTGCATTTGTGTATTTTAAATAGGGCGATAAATCATTAGAAACTTTATCGGTTTTTTCACACGCCAAACCTTCTTTAATCAAACTTTGCTGTGTATTTACAAAGTAGGGCGATAAAACATCGACTAAAGATTCCTCTGTTGTATACGGCAAGCCATCTTTTTTGTAAGTATAGCTAACAGTCAAACCCACCCCATACCCATCAACAGATTGATACCTTTCGGTCGTTATATAGCGATTTTTATAAATACCAAAAAAATTAGATTGAAGCCACAATGTTTTATTTTTTTCACTGACATCATCTTCATCTGAAAGCACTATAAAGACGACCTTATCACCGGGTTGATACAATGATGTCGCTTGGCCAGTACTAAATAAAGAATTAATTTTCGCTAGACCAACTTCATCATCACTGCCATTAGTTCCCATGCTTATCAACCGATCTTTTAGATTACTGAATGAAACTTGGCTTCTATCTCCGTGTACATTCCAACTCATCTGTCTTCGTATTTCTGTTTTTTCCGCTGCTAAATCTTTAAATACTGGTTTAGATATCTCATTTTGATATAAATTATCGAAATGACGATCAAGAATTCCTACCGAAGAGGTGGTGGACATAATAAAATTATTAGCGGCTATTTTATTTAAATTAGCGTTCATTACATTGACGACGTCTGCTAGATTTTTTTGACTATTAGTCATAGTTCCAGAATTATCTATTACGTACTGAATATTTATTGGGGTGTTCTCACCACCAACCACAACGCTTAATTTATTGGAGCCCATCTGAACAACTTGTGTAGGTGGGCCGCCGGAAGGAGGAGGGACTAGCGATGGTGTATCTAGCGTTTCCTTATCTCTGAATTTTATGGCAAACGGCTGTGAGCAATTTTGAAAGGATACGACCAACAAACCACCCATCAAAAATATACCTAAGACAGATTTTTTAAATTGTTTTTTTGACTTGCTATCCATATCTTTCCCCCCCCTCTTAAAATAGGTTACTATTAAGATTGCTAAAAAACCAAAAGTTTATTTTCTTTTAATCATATACACTTGCAGGTCATTTCCTCCTTCAGGATATGTATAACCTGAAAAATTATCTCTAGTATCAAAAACAATAACATCCGCATTGGTAGAGCATTTTAGCGTATTATAAATATCAACAGAAAACTCTGTACTTGATAATGATTTACTAACCACAGAATAAATTTTTATTTCTGTGCGACGCTTACCATCAGTACGAACCTGGCCCACACAAATCGTTTTTCCATCAGCAGTTAAATGGATATAGGTACCAGGTAGATTTAATACAGTTAGCTTTTTGGAACTAATATCATATAGTACTCTTTCGTTACCACTTCTGACAAAATAAAACTGACTATCATTACCAGCTATTTGCATCCCACTACAATATCCCCTGCCTAATTTTAAATTTTCTAATGTCCTTAAATTCACTAGATAAATTTCAGTAGATTCATCACTGCCACTTATTTTTTGATCATCACAATAAGCTAACCAATTTGTACCTATTGTTAGACCTTTACCTGCTGCTCGCGCGTTTAATATTTGCCCACTTGTAAAAGTTAAAGATGAAGACGTCATTTGATGTAGATAAATATTTTTATTCAATGAATCATAGGAAGCTAATTTAAGTCCATTGTAATTTAATAGAACGTTAAAACCTAATCCTAATTTATTAGCGCCTT